>NZ_CP046606.1:600000-1200000 GCF_030408355.1 Corynebacterium afermentans subsp. afermentans | reverse complement strand
GCACAATGTCACAACAATCGTATTACCATTAGCCCTGAATCATCGCTTACAATGGTTCTTGAGCGGCCCGCGCTTTGAAAGTACATGGGTAAGTAAATGGGCAAGCGCAGCCGCGAGATCCTCAAATGCTCTAAAGAAGGACTGTGCAACTGTGACTGTTTCGACAGAGCCGCAAATTGAAAACCGCGCGTGGGACGGCTTCAAGCCAGGCCCGTGGATGGAACGCATCGACGTCCGCGATTTCGTCCAGCGCAACTACACCCCGTACGACGGGGATGCATCGTTCCTTGAAGGTGCCACGGAAAAGACCTTGCGCCTCTGGGACTACCTGGACAAGAACTACCTCGCCGTCGAGCGTGAGCGCCGTGTCTACGACGTGGACACGGAAACACCCGCCGACATCGACGCCTTCAAGCCGGGATACATCTCGGAGGACGACGACGTCGTTGTTGGTCTGCAGACGGACACTCCGACCAAGCGCGCAATGATGCCGAACGGTGGCTGGCGCATGGTTGAGCAGGCCATCAAGGAGGCCGGCAAAGAGGTCAACCCGGACGTGAAGAAGATCTTCACGCAGTACCGCAAGACCCACAACGACGCCGTCTTTGACATCTACACCCCGCGCATCCGCGCGGCGCGCTCCTCCCACATCGTGACGGGCCTGCCGGATGCTTACGGCCGTGGCCGCATCATCGGTGACTACCGCCGTGTGGCTCTCTACGGTGTGGATTTCCTCATCGAGGAGAAGCAGCAGGCGAAGGACGCTTCCTTGGAGAAGGGCTTCTCCGAGCACTGGGCTCGCTACCGTGAGGAGCACGCCGAGCAGATCAAGGCGCTGAAGAAGCTGAAGAAGATGGCTGAGGACTACGGCTTCGACATCTCCGGCCCGGCAACCAACGCCAAGGAAGCCGTGCAGTGGACCTACTTCGGCTACCTCGCCTCCGTGAAGAGCCAGGACGGCGCCGCCATGTCCATTGGTCGCCTCTCCCCCTTCCTGGATGCGTACTTCGAGCGCGACTTGGCCAACGGCACCCTGACCGAGGTCGAGGCTCAGGAGATCATCGACGCACTGGTGATCAAGCTGCGCATCGTCCGCTTCCTGCGCACCGAGGCCTACGACCAGATCTTCTCCGGCGACCCGTACTGGGCAACCTGGACTGATGCCGGCTTCTCCGAGGACGGCCGCCACCAGGTGACCAAGACCGCGTTCCGTCTACTGCAGACGCTGCGCAACCTAGGTCCGGCTCCGGAGCCGAACATCACCATCTTCTGGGACCCGGCGCTTCCGGAGGGCTACAAGGAATTCTGCGCCGCGATCTCCATCGAGACCTCGTCGCTGCAGTACGAGTCCGACAAGCAGATCCGCGACAAGTGGGGCGACGATGCCGCCATCGCCTGCTGCGTGTCCCCGATGCAGGTGGGCAAGCAGATGCAGTTCTTCGGCGCCCGTGTCAATGCCGCGAAGGCTCTGCTGTACGCCATGAACGGCGGCCGCGACGAAGTCACCGGCAAGCAGGTCACCGACGGCGACCACACCCCGATTCAGGGCGACGGTCCGCTGGACTTCGACGAGGTCTGGCAGAAGTACGAGGAGATGCTTGACTGGGTTGTCGGCACCTACGTCGAGGCCCTGAACATCATCCACTACTGCCACGACCGCTACGCCTACGAGTCCATCGAGTTGGCGCTGCACGACTCCGATATCGTTCGCACCATGGGCTGCGGTATTGCCGGCCTGTCCATCGTGGCGGACTCCCTGTCGGCTATTAAGTACGCGAAGGTCACCCCGGTCCGCGACGAGACCGGCCTGATCGTCGACTACGTCACCGAGGGCGAGTTCCCGTTCTACGGCAACGACGACGACCGCGCGGACGACATCGCGGCCACGGTGGTGCACACGGTGATGCAGAAGATCAAGGCGATCCCGCTGTACCGCGACGCCATCCCGACCCAGTCGGTGCTGACGATTACCTCCAACGTGGTCTACGGCAAGGCAACCGGTTCGTTCCCCTCCGGCCACAAGGCTGGTACCCCGTTCGCACCGGGCGCTAACCCGGAGAACGGCGCGGACAACCACGGCATGGTCGCGTCCATGCTCTCCGTGGGCAAGCTCGACTACAACGATGCGCTGGACGGTATCTCGCTGACCAACACCATCACCCCGTCGGGCCTGGGCCGAAACAAGGACGAGCAGGTGACCAACCTGGTCGGTGTCTTGGACGCCGGCTTCATCATGGACAACGCCGACACGGTCATCAACCCCGCCTAACTCAGACTTCCCCATCCACCTTTTCACTCTGAAGGAGAAAACATCATGACCACCCCTACTTTCGACGAGCGCCTCGCTTCCATGAAGGCTTCCCGCTCCGCTAACAACATGGACTCCGGCCTGTACCACGCCAACATCAACGTGCTGGACGAGTCCACGCTGGAGGACGCTATGGAGCACCCGGAGAACTACCCGAACCTCACCGTTCGTGTCTCCGGCTACGCCGTCAACTTCGTCAAGCTGACGAAGGAGCAGCAGCGCGACGTCATCTCCCGTACCTTCCACCAGGGCGCTTAACATATGGCGCAGGACGGAACTAGCGGCGTCGTCACGCTTGCGCCCGAACAGGGCGAGCGCGTGCGCGGCGTCGCTGCCGGTTTAGGCGGACTGTCCACCGACGACCTTGAGATCACCCGCCCCGAGCTGTTTGAGGCCCGCCGCACAGGCGAGATTGGTCTTATCCACTCGTGGGAGCTGGTCACAGCTGTCGACGGCCCCGGCACCCGGATGACCATCTTCTTGTCCGGTTGCCCGCTGCGGTGCAAGTACTGCCACAACCCGGACACGATGGAAATGAAGGACGGCACGCTCGAGCAAATCGACGATGTCGTGCGCCGCGTGCTTCGCTACAAGCCGGTGTTCAACGCCTCTGGTGGCGGACTGACCCTCTCCGGCGGTGAGCCGCTATTCCAGATCGCGTTCACTCGTCGCCTGCTCAAGGCAGTCCACGACGCTGGTGTGCACACCACGATCGACACCTCCGGATTCCTCGGCTCCCGCCTGACGGACGAGGACCTGGACAACATCGATCTGTTCCTGCTGGACGTGAAGTCGGGTCTGCCCGATACGTACGAGAATGTCACCGCGCGCCAGCTGCAGCCGACGATCGACTTCGGCGACCGGCTGCACGAAAAGGGCAAATCGGTGTGGATCCGCTTCGTGCTTGTGCCCGGCCTGACGGACAGCGAGGACAATGTGCAGGCCGTGGCCGACATTGTCGCACGCTGGAAGGGCACCGTGGAGCGCGTTGAGGTCCTCCCCTTCCACAACATGGGCGAGGACAAATGGAACCGCATTGGCATGGACTACGAGCTCAAGGGGGTCTCTCCTCCGTCGCCGGAGTCCGTGGAACACGTCCGCGAGATCTTCCGCAGTCGCGGTCTGAACGTGTTCTAGCGAGGTTCTTACCTGGCGCTAACTCGCATTAAGGGCGGTTGTCGGAAACGGGGTTGTGCAGTTTTGCACCCCCGTTAGACAACCGCCCGTTAGCGCGTAATATCACCTAAGTTGACCGGCGCGCCCCGCAGCGCGCTCTCCCGCCGCACAGGGGCGAACGCTTCAAGCCTCGAGCCCCTCGTACCAGTGAAAGGGGGCTTGAAGCTATGCCGCCTCGTATCCCAATGCCGGGGCAACGTCCAAAGAAGGTACAGCCCCCCACGCGCAGCATTCCGGTCCCCCTCGAACGCCAAATCGACTTCTGCCGCGTGTTCGTGGACGGCAAGCGCCAGCCTGGCAATGTGCGCATGGCGCATGCGCTGGAGGTTGTAGAGCGCTACGAAAATGCCTTCGTGTGGCTCAGCCTGAAAGAGCCGTCTACGGAGCAGATGGAAAAGATCGCGGAGATCTTCGACATCGAAGACCTCGTGGTCGACGACGTTGTGGACGCTCACCAGCGCCCGAAAATCGAGCGCCACGACGAGCAGCTATTCATGGTCGTGCGTTCGGTGTCCTACCGCGACGATGAAGAGGTCGCGGACGCCCGCGAGATCATTTCCACCGGCGAGGTGCAGATGATTGTCAGCGAGAAGTTCGCCATCACCATTCGCCACGGCGCACACCTGCCAGATCTGACCCCAAAGATCGAGGATGAGGAGGATCTGGCCGTGCTCGGCCCCACGGCTGTTGCTTGGGCGGTGTCGGACTACTTGGTGGACAACTACCTCAAGGTCACCGACCTGTTGGAAAACGACGTGGACGAGCTGGAAAACGAGGTGTTCACCCCGCGCCGGGACATCAACATCGACAAGATCTACACCTACAAGCGTGAGATTTTGGAGATGCGCCACGCCATCGACCCACTCGCTCCCGCCTTGCGCAATGGCTTGACCAACAACAAGGACTTCATGCGAAAGGTGTTGCGCACCTACTTCCGCGACGTGCAGGACAACTCCACTATCGTCAGCGACCGCCTGTCCGGCTTCGATGAGCGTCTCACGTCGCTTCTTGATGCGTCGGTAGCAAAGATCACCATGCAGCAGAACTCGGACATGCGCACGATCTCTGCGGTGGTCGGGATGGCTGCCGTGCCGACGCTGATCGCCGGTATCTACGGCATGAACTTCGAAGTCATGCCGGAGCTGGGTTGGCGCTACGGCTACCCGGCCGCGCTGCTGGTTATGTTCGCGGCGATCACGGCGATCTGGTGGTGGTTCCGCAAGAACAACTGGCTGTAGTTAGACCTCTAGCACCATCAGCTTCAGGTTGGTCACGGCGGCCAGCTTGCCGTCGGCGGTCATCTCCACTCGCCAAAGATGCGTTCGCTTACCGACGTGCACGGGCTCGGCCACCGCACGAATCGTCTGGCCTCCCCGCACGCTGCCGAGCAGGTCAGTGTAGTTGCTCATCCCCACCGCGGGCTTTCCGCTCGCAGCCACCCCTGCGATAGATGCCAGCGTCTCCCCGATCACGCAGTAGAGCCCGCCGTTGACGATGCCGGTGGGCTGCAGGTGGCGCTGTTCCACCTCAAGTTCGCCTTCCAGGCGGTCCTTGGAGCAGTAGGTCAGCTTCAGCCCGAGGGTTTGGGCGAAGTCGAACTCTACGGAGTTGATGTACTCGAGCTCTTCGCTGCTCAGCGGAACCTCGATGACCTCTTGGTACAGGCGCAGATTCTTCTCCATCTCCATGCCGGCCAATCATACGGGCGCGAGCGGATGCACCCCGCGTAGAATCCGGCGTATGACTGCTACACGCAACGGTGACCAGCTTGCTCAAATCGGTGTTGTCGGTATGGCGGTGATGGGCTCCAACCTCGCCCGTAACTTCGCCTCCAAGGGCCACACGGTGGCGATTTTCAACCGCTCCCCGGAAAAGACCCGTGCCGTGATCGACGAGTTCGGCCACGAGGGCGACTTTATTCCCGCCGAGACGATCGAGGAGTTTGTCGCGTCGCTGGAGCGCCCGCGCAAGGCCGTGATCATGGTTCAGGCCGGCGCCGCCACGGATGCGGTGATCGCCCAGCTCGTGAAGGCGATGGATGAGGGCGACATCATTATCGACGGCGGCAATGCCCTGTTCACCGACACCATCCGCCGCGAACGCGAGGTCGCCGCTGCCGGCCGCCACTTCGTCGGCGCTGGCATCTCCGGCGGCGAGGAGGGCGCGCTGCGCGGGCCGTCCATCATGCCCGGTGGTCCGGCGGAGTCCTGGGAGACCCTCGGGCCGCTGCTGGAGGACATCTCCGCGAAGGTGGACGGCACCCCGTGCGTGACCCACATCGGCCCTGACGGCGCCGGGCACTTTGTCAAAATGGTGCACAACGGCATCGAGTACGCCGACATGCAGGTCATCGGAGAGGCCTACCACCTACTGCGTTATGCGGCGGGCCTTGAGCCCGCAGAGATCGCCGACATCTTCACGGAGTGGAACAAGGGCGACCTGGATTCCTACCTCATCGAAATCACCGCTGAGGTGCTGCGCCAGGTGGACGCGCGCACCGGCAAGCCGTTCATCGACATCATCGTGGACGCCGCCGGCCAGAAGGGCACCGGCCGCTGGACGGTCAAGGAGGCCCTGGACCTCGGCGTGCCCACCACGGCCATCGGCGAGGCCGTCTTCGCCCGCGCGTTGTCTTCTGCCCTTGCGCAGCGCGAAGCGGCCCAGGAAATCGGTTTGCCGGCGGGTGAGACGGCGACGTTGGACACCGTAGGCGTCGATAAGCAATCGTTCATTGAAGACGTACGACGCGCGCTCTACGCCTCCAAGCTGGTGGCGTACGCACAGGGCTTCGACGAGATCAACGCCGGCTCCCAGGAACACAACTGGGACATCAAGCCGGGTGATCTGGCGCGTATTTGGCGCGGCGGCTGCATCATCCGCGCGAAGTTCCTGGACCGCATCACCGATGCCTACGAAAAGGACCCGGAGCTGCCGTCGCTGCTGCTGGACCCGTATTTCAAGGGCGAGCTGGAAAAGGGGCTGGTGGATTCCTGGCGCCGCGTCGTCGTCGCCGCGACCCAGCTGGGCCTGCCTGTGCCGGTGTTCGCTTCCTCGCTGTCCTACTACGACTCGCTGCGCACCAAGCGCCTGCCGGCCGCCCTGATTCAGGGCCAGCGCGACTTCTTCGGCGCCCACACGTACAAGCGCGTGGACATGGAGGGCACGTTCCACACCACCTGGTCCGGCGAGCGCGAGGAACTCAGCTATTAGCTCGGCTTTTCCCGGGTACCCCTGACCGCGTAGACTGCACCGAATGACTACTTTCGCCGACCTCGGTTTGCCCCGGGCCATTGTCAACGTCTTGAGCAAGCAGGGCATCACCGAGCCCTTCCCCATCCAAAAGGCGGCGATCCCCGACGCGCTCGCCGGCCAGGACGTGCTCGGCCGCGGACCGACAGGCTCCGGCAAGACCTTCACGTTCGGCCTGCCCATGCTGGCGCGCCTCGCCAGCGCGCCGAGCTCCCCGGGCCACCCGCGCGGGCTGGTGCTGGCGCCGACGCGTGAGCTTGCCGCCCAGATCCGCGAGCGCCTCGACGACCCGGCGGCCGCGCTGGGTCTGCGCGTGCTCGACGTCGTGGGCGGAGTGAACATCAACCACCACATCCGCGCCCTTGCCTCTCCGGTGGACCTGCTGGTGGCCACCCCCGGCCGGGCCGAGGACCTGATCAACCAGAAAAAACTCTTCTTCGACGCCGTGGAGATCACCGCGCTCGACGAGGCAGATCAGATGGCGGACATGGGCTTTTTGCCGCAGGTGCGCAAGCTTTTGGACCGCACACCGAAAGACGGCCAGCGACTGCTGTTTTCCGCCACCCTCGACGGGGACGTGGAAAAGCTCATCACCCGCTACATGCACGATCCCGTGACCCACTCCACCGCCCCAGTGCAGGCCGCGGTGGACACGATGGACCACTACCGCCTCCTGGTGGGCGGCCGCGAGGAGCGCAACGAGATCGCCCTGCAGATCGCCGCGCGTGAGGGCAAGACGATCATGTTTATGCGCACGAAGCACGGTGTGGACCGCCAGGTGAAGAAACTGCGCCGCGCTGGCATCCAGGCCCAGGGCCTGCACGGCGACAAGGGCCAGGGTGCGCGTACCCGCGCACTGGAGGGCTTCGCCGACGGCTCCACCGCGGTGTTGGTTGCGACAGATATCGCCGCGCGCGGCATCGACGTCGACGACGTCTCCCTGGTCGTGCACGTTGACCCGCCCGCGGAGCACAAGGCGTACCTGCACCGAGCCGGCCGCACGGCGCGCGCGGGCACGTCCGGCACCGTGGTCACACTCGTGATGGACGACCAAACCAAGGAAGTTGCGCAGCTTTTGCGCAAGGCTGGCGTTAACGCACCCGAGGTTCGGGTGGCTCCGCTGTCGGATTCCTTGGTTACAATCACCGGTGCACGCAAACCGGAAGGCGCGCCACTTCCTCCGCCGGGCCAGCCCCGGCGGACCAACAAGCCCGCTGCCTCCGGCAACCGGAGCCGCAATGCTAACCGCGGCGGCGGAAACAACCGCAGCCGCACTCGCCGCTCAGACCGAAGTCGAAGGAGCAACGGCCGCTAAGGCACAGACCACCATCCATGGACATATTCTTATCCATTCTCGCCCTGCTGGCGTTCGTGGTGCTCACGGCGTCGACCGGGCTTTTCGTCGCAATCGAATTTGCCATGACCGGCCTAGAGCGGTCCACGATTGAAACTCACGTCAAAGAGCGCGGCGACGGCACGGCGCGTGCGATTGCGCGCGACCATGCAAATCTCTCGTTCGTCCTTTCCGGCGCGCAGCTGGGTATTACGGTGACCACCCTCGCCGCCGGTTTCCTGGCGGAGCCGGTGCTGGGCAAGTTCTTTACTCCGGCGCTGGAACTTGTCGGTCTTTCCGCGAACGCATCCACCACCGTCGCGCTCGTCCTCGCTCTGGTTGTGGCGACGTTTTTGTCCATGGTCTTCGGCGAGTTGGTGCCGAAAAACGTCGCTATCACGGACCCGCTGAACACGGCCCGCGGTGTGGTGCGCCCGGTGCACTACTTCAACACGGCAACCAAGCCGTTCATCCTGTTTCTCAACACCGCCGCGAACTGGGTCGTGCGCAAGATGGGCATCGAGCCTGCCGACGAGCTCGCCTCCGCCCGTTCCTCCCAGGAGTTGGGGGCGATGGTGCGCAACTCCGCTGAGGCGGGTGGCCTGGACGCGGCGACAGCGGCGGTGATCGACCGCTCGCTTCGCTTCGGCGAGACCACCGCCGAAGAGGTGATGACGCCGCGCTCCACCATCGACTCCTTGGATGCGGACGAGACGGTCGCGGACCTGATCACCCTCGCGCGCGAAACCGGCCACTCCCGCTTCCCGGTACGCCGCGGCGACTTGGACGACACCCTCGGCGTGGTCCACATCAAAGACGCCTTTTCGGTTCCGCACGAGTTGCGTTCCACAACGAGGCTGGCCTCCCTTGCCCGTCGTGTGCCGTTCGTGCCGGGCACACTCGACGGCGACTCCGTGCTCAACCGCGTCCGCTCCGCCGGATCCCAGGTAGTGCTGGTGGCGGACGAGTACGGCGGTACCCAGGGGTTGGTGACCATCGAGGACCTCGTCGAGGAAATCCTTGGTGAGGTCTACGACGAGTACGACGACCGGGAAAGCGAAAAGGACTTCACCCGCTTCGGCACGTCCTGGGAGGTCGCAGGATTGGTGCGCTTGGACGAGTTGGAGGAACGCACCGGTTTCGCAGCCGTGGACGGCCCCTACGAAACCCTCGGCGGGCTGATCATGGCCACGCTGGGGCGCATCCCCGAGCTTGGTGACGAGGTTGTGCTGCGCACTGCTTCCGCGGCGAACTTCAAGGAGGAGCTGCAGTCCGGCGGCGCCGGCAACTGGCTCGCGCAGGTCTCCGAGATGGACGGCCGCCGCATCGACCGCGCACTGCTGCGACCTATTCCTCCAGAGCAAGATGCAGGAGAGGCGGTGGATACCAAGTGAGTATCTGGTTAGCTGTCCTACTGATCGTCGCGCTGCTCGCCGCCAACGCGTTTTTCGTGGCCGTCGAGTTCGCGCTAGTCTCCTCGCGAAAGGACCGCCTGGAGTCCCTGGTTGCGCAGGGCAAAACCAAGGCTGAGGGCGTGCTCTACGCTACCGAGCACCTTTCGATCTACCTCGCCGGCGCGCAGTTCGGCATCACCGTGGCGTCGCTGATTCTGGGCAAGGTGGCCGAGCCCGCCATCGCTTCCTACATCGAGGCTCCCTTTACGGCCCTGGGCATGCCCGCTGACCTGCTGCACCCGGTCGCCTTCGTCATCGCCCTGCTTATCATTTCGTTTCTGCACATCCTCTTCGGTGAGATGGTGCCGAAAAACTTGGCTATTGCGGGCCCGGAGAGCATGGCCATGTGGCTGACGCCGGCGATGACGCTGTGGATGAAGCTCACGCGACCCCTGCTGGAGTTCCTCAACTGGGTTGCGCGCAAAACCCTGCAGCTGTTCGGCATCGAGCAGCGCGATGAGCTGGAGTCCACCGTGGATCAGGAGCAGCTGGCCACCATGATTCAGGAATCGCGCGAGGAGGGCCTCCTGGATGCCGAAGAGACGGTGCGCCTGGCCAAGGCGCTGCGCCAGGATTCCCGCCAGCTGAAGGAAGCCATGATTCCCCTCGCACAGGTCACCGCCATCCCGTACGACCCACGCGGCATCCGCCTCTCCGTCATCGAACAAGCGGTGCAAGACACCGGCTATTCCCGCTTCCCCGTCCGCATCGACGCCAGCTCGCTGGCGGGCTACGTCCACGTCAAAGACATCCTCGACCTCATGGAGTTCCCGCAGGGCGACCCGCGGGTCTCACTTAAGCGCATCCGTCCGCTGAGCACTGTCGAGGCCACCCAGTCCATGGACGACGCCCTCGCCCAGCTGCACCGCCGCTCCGCGCACATGGCAGAGGTGCACGACAACGGCAAGCTTGTCGGCGTGGTCGCCCTGGAGGACCTCATCGAGGAGTACGTGGGCACGGTCTCCGACTGGACGCACGAGGGCGAATAATGCAGGTGCTCGCGCCCGAGGAATACCTGCCTCGCATGAAGGCACACGCCGCCCGCGCCGAGCGGTGGACCGCACCGAGGGTGGCGCGCCGGGCGCGCGGCCAGTACCACCCCGTGTGGGACTTCCTCTTCGACTATTACCCGCAGCGCCCCGCCCACCTGAAGCGGTGGCACCCGGGTGTCGGTGTCGCGCTCGAAGACGCCTCCTCGCTCCCCCACGCCGGTTGGCGCGATTACGTCTGCGACGAAGACACAGTGCTTGTCGACGTCCAAAGGTTTCTCTCCCACCGCCGCCACGACGTGGAGGAGGCGGCGGCGATCCTTCGGTCCGTCGATAAGCGAGAAGCCCATTTCGACTGCTTCGGCATGCATGAATGGGCAATGGTGTACCGCACCGACAACCCACGCCACAGCCTGCCGTTGCGGCTCGGGGCTGAGGGCACGAACAAGGTAGTCGAGTCGCACAACGTGAAGTGCACCCATTTCGACGCTTTCCGCTTTTTCACCCCCGCAGCGCGGCCGCTGAACCTCACCGTGCTCACCCGCGAAGGGCAGGCGGACAACGACCAGGCAGGATGCGTGCACGTGAGCATGGACCTGTACAAGTGGGCGATGAAGCTCGGACCTTTAGTTCCAGGCGAGCTGCTCATGGATTGTTTCGAGCTCGCTGCCGACGCCCGCAGGCTGGACATGGAGGCCTCCCCGTACGACTGCCGGGGTTTGGGCTTCGGTGTTGTGGCCGTGGAAACGCCTGAGGGCAAGGCCGAGTACGTCGCCCGCCAGCGCGAACTCAGCCGCCGCACACAACCGCTGCGCCAGCGGCTTGTCGCGGTCATCGACGCCGCCTATGACGGCTAGACTCGAAGACGATTTTCACTCGTTCGATCGATAAAGGCGGCGATTCCGGTGGCGAAGCACGCAAGCGGCAAAAACAACTACAGGCTATCCGGAGAGCTCATTGCCTTACTGGTGGTGCTGGCCCTGATCGCAGCGGCCGTTATCTGGTGGCTGTCTACGCGCGGGGATGACGCCGACAGTGCTGCGGCGCAGCCGGAGGACTGCGTTGCGGGCGAGCTGATGCTTCCTGTTGCGGCCTCCGACAAGGGGGCGGGCCAATCGCTTGTCGACGCCTACGGTGCGTCCTCCCCCGTCGTCCGCGACTACTGCGTGAAGCCCCAGCTGGTGGATTCCGTCGCTGACGCCGCAGTTTTTGTCGCGCCGAACACGGCGGTGACGCACCAGTCGTTGGATAGCGCCGGCCGCACCCCCGCCGTGTCAGATGCGCAGCCCGCGTACAGCGAAGCCGTCGGCGTGGCAGGCAAGGACGAAATCAAGTTCGAGGACCTGACTGCGGATAAACTCCGCTTCGCCGTCGCCGAGGAATCCGCCGCCTCGGCGCTGGTGGCGTCTCAGGTGGTCGGCAACGGCAACGACGCCGTGCAGGCACTGACCGACCAGCGCATCGCCAGCGCATCAGAGCTCAACGCCGACGCCGGCGAGTACCTCGCCACCGCCGAGGATGCCGTGCCGGAGGGCCTGAAGTTCACCCCGGTCGGCGCTGACGCTGTCTACACCGCGTTCCCGCTGAACCAGAACGACAAGGTCGACGAGAACCAGGCCCGCGCCGGCCAGGACTTCGCCCGATTCGCCTCCGAGCACTTCGACGGCTCTGCTAAGGACCAGCCGGCCGTCTCCGACCTGGTCTGGGCCGCAGCCCTGCCCGCTGGCGGCGAGGCCATCACCGCGGACGAAAAGGAGGACAGCGACCCCCAAAACGCCGCGGATGCGGACAAGGCGGCGGACGAAGCCGGTTCCAACGCCGCCGCCCTGCAGCCCGAGAACACCCTGTTCCTCCTGGACACCTCCGACGCGATGAGCCCGTACATCCAGCCAGCGAAGGACGCAATCGCGAACGCCGCGCTCGAGCTCGGCGCCCAGGGCAAGCAGGTCGGACTGTGGAACTACTCTTCGCCGCTAAACCCGGGTGTTGTGGTGGGCTATCGCCAGAACATCACGGTCTCCCCCGATGCCGACTCCGTTGCCGTGGCAGTGCGCCGCTTCCTCACCGGTGGTGTGCCCCAGACCCGCCAGGCAGTTGAAGCCGCCGCGGGTGCCTATGGCACCGGGGATGCGAAAACCCGCATCGTCCTGGTTACCACTGGCACGGCAGACGCCGGCGACGACAATGCCTTCGAAAATGCAGTTCGCGGTGCCGCCGGCGACAAGGTGGAGATCACCGTTGTCCGCGTCGGCGAGGGTGAGGCGGACCAGGCGGTCGAGGCCCTTTCCGCCAAGGCTGTCGACGCTGCGCAGGCCGACGCCATCGAGGGTGCCGTGAAGCAGGCTTCCGGCCTGTAAGCTCCTCGGCTGCCCCGGCTGCCCGGCTCCCCCCGGCTGGCCTGCCTCACAGACCCTGGGAGGCTCATCCTGGGAGCGTGTCAGAATCGAGGGAGTTGTCAGTGGGTGAATGCGCCACCTCGACTTGGAGGTTGTTGTGGCTGGTCGTTGGACTCCGAAGGATGTGAAGGCTGCGTCTGTGGCGCGGCTTGTTGCAGGCGATGATGTCGGCGAGATTGCTCGTGAGGCCGGTGTGGCAGAGGCCACGGTTTATGAATGGGTCAAGCAAGCAGGCGTGCTCCCGCCGAAGAAGGCGTTGGCACGTGCACGTGACCAGCTCATCGACGAGGCGGTGGCGCTGGTGGCTTCAGGTATGTCGGTACCGGATGCGGCTGCGACGTTAGGCATGTCACCAGGGGCGTTGTACCAGCGGTTGGCGAAAGTCGGTGTGCTCACCGAACTGCAGCAAAAGCCCCGCATCACCCCGCAGCAGAAAGCTGACGCGGTCGCACGGGTGCTGGCTGGTGAGCCGGTTGACGAGGTTGCGGCGGCGTTCGACCGGTCTGCGAATTCGGTGTATCGCTGGGTGCAGCAAGCACGCCAGGAGAAGGCGGGCGGAAACCGTGATGCGTCACAGCGCGCGGACACGCCGGAGGCTTGCACGGTAAAACCACCTGCACACAGCAAAGTTGATTCCGTGCCAGCACCAATGAAAACACAGGCAGGCCACGCGCCTGCCGACTATGCCGAGGACCGTGTGAAAGTCGGCCGCGGGGTCCGACTGTCGTATGAAGACCGCCTGACGATCCAACATGGGTGCAGCCAGGGAATGTCAGCCAGGCAGATCGGAGCACTTCTGGGGCGCCACCATAGCGTGATCAGCCGGGAAATCGCCCGCAACGGGTGGGAAGTTCCCGGCGAAGACGGTGAGGCCACGGTGTACTACAACGCCCGGCAAGCCGGCCTGGGCGCCAAGGCGCGTGCGCACCGGCCGAAGGTGCGCAAGCTTGACGACAACCCGGCACTTCGTGCTGTGGTGGTGACGTGTCTTGCCCGCCGGTGGTCGCCCGGGCGCATCAGTGTGTGGCTTCAGCATGCTTTCGCCGATGATGAAAGCATGCGTATTTCCCACGAAGCGATCTACAGTGCCTTGTACATCCAGGGCAAAGGCAGCTTGCGCGCCGAGCTTGAAGCGGTGATGAAGACCCAAGATGTGCTCATCCGCGGCGGCAAGCGGCGAAAAGCTCGGCCCCGTAATGCCGGTGTGCTCACCGGTAAGCCGTGGATCAAAGGTGCTGAAATCACCAAGCGCAGCCCAGAGGCTGACGACCGGGCAATCCCCGGGCACTGGGAAGGCGATCTTGTTATCGGCACCGGCGGCAAAAGCGCGCTGATTACCCTGGTGGAGCGCACCAGCCGCTACACCCTGCTTGGTCATCTGCCCACCGAACACACATCGATGACGGTGATTGCAACGATCCAGCAGATGGTCAAAGACCTCAACGCTGAACAGCTCAAGACCATCACCTGGGATCAAGGCGTGGAAATGGCTGAAACCGCACGTGTGCGCATCAAAGACGGCTGCGAGGTGTACTTTTGCGATCCGCACGCGCCGTGGCAGCGGCCGACCAACGAGAACACCAACGGTGAGATCCGCCGCCGCTTCTACAAAAAGGGCACCGACTTCGCCGAAGTAACCCCCGAGCACGTCGCCTGGGTACAAGACGAACTCAACGACACACCACGACAAGTCCTCGGCGGAGCAACCCCACGTGAGATACTCCAGCAAATATTCAATCGTGGCGCATTAACCGCTTGATCCCGCCGAGCGAACCCAGGCTCTGCCTCCCAGGGTTTGTGGGGGGCGAGAGCACAGAAGAAGGCCCGGGCTGGTGGGAGTGATCCCAGCCCGGGCCTTGAAGGTCTGTGTGCCTCTTAGGAGGTCTTGCGACGGCGGCGGTCCGCCAGCTCGTCGAAGCCGATGACGTTGTCTGCACCGTCGTCGATCACGCGCTCCGACGGGAATGCGGAGATGGTGCCGGTCAGTTCCTTCATGATCTGCGGCACGGCGATGCCGAACACGCCCTGCCCGCCGCCGAGTAGGTCGATGATCTCCTCGTTGGAGCGGCACTCGTAGACGGTCACGCCGTCCGAGACGAGGGTGATCTCGGCGATGTCGGAGACGCCGCGGTCGCGCAGCTTATCCACTGCGAGGCGGATGTTCTGCAGCGAGATGCCAGTGTCGAGCAGGCCCTTGACAATCTTCAGAACCAGGATGTCCTTGAACGAGTACAGGCGCTGGGAGCCGGAGCCCTTGGCGCCGCGGATGGACGGGCGCACCAGGCCGGTGCGTGCCCAGTAGTCGAGCTGGCGGTAGGTGATGCCGGCGACCTGGCAGGCGATCGGCACGCGGTAGCCGACTTCGTCGGACGGGCCGACGTCGAAAAGCGACTCCTGCACAGCGTCGAACAGGCCGTCCTGATTTTCCTCGATGATGCTCACGTAATTACTCCCATGAAAGTTAGCTCGAAGCCTAATGACTATTAAAGGGTAAGTATACGTAGCTGGTCAATAGTCACATGCGTAACACGCCGAAACTCTCAAGGAATACTTGAGGGTTTTACTCCTCTTCGGGGTTATCCTCCCCCAAATCCGAGTCCTCCACGCCGAGGCTGCGCATCAACGCCTCGAAATCCGCGTCCGCTTGGGCGTCGCCGCTGGCGGATGCGGGCTCATCGGTGAAGCCCTCAACTTCGATCTCCGCCTGCAGGTAGCGCTCGGCGTCCTCCTGCGACAAAAATACTGAGGCTTGGGAGGCGACCGTGTCGTCGACAGTCAGCTCCATGTCCAGCTCGCTGGCTAAAAGCAGCGCATCTGAGGCACGCAGATCAATCTCGGTGCCGCCGTAAAGCGTCAACGTGGCCATGAACGTGCCGTCGACATAGCTGGACAGCTCAAGCCCCTCGGCGCCGCTTGTGGACGTTCGGATGATCTCTGCCATCGCGTCGACGGGGCGCGGGCGGTTCGGGGCCCACCCGTCCAAGCGTGCGGCCAGCTCAGCGCCCTCCATCGGCGGAAGCCACACGGGGATGCACCGCCCGTTCGTGGGGCGCTGCAGCAACGCGCACAGAAAATCTTCCGGGCCGACCGGAAACACGCCAATGAGGTTGACAGCCTCCATTAGCTCCCCAGCTGCTTGCGCAGCTCGTTTTTCACCAGCGACGCGTGCAGGGACACCACCAGCGCGGACATCTGCTGGCCAATCTCCTCAGCCTTCTGCTTCGCGGTGACCTTGCCGGACTTCGACACCGGCTCCGCAACCTGGTTGATCATGTCGGCCTGGCGGGCCGCCGCGGTGCGCAGAGTTTTCAGGTGGCGGGCGTCGAAGCCGAACTCGGACAGCGACAGCGCGGTGGTGACGGTGCGAACGTCGTCGGCCGTGAACAGCCCGGCAGCATCCGGGGTGATCAGGCCGACCTTGATGTACTCCTCCACAGTGGACGGATCCGCCTGGGCCTGCTCCGCCACGTCCATGTCGGTCAGCTGCGTCGCCGCCGGCGCGCGGAAGTTCTCCGGGGAGATCATCGGCTCGGACTCGCCCGCGGAAAGGATCGCGGTGACGTGGCCCGAATCCATCGCCTCGAGCTGCTCGCGGATGACCTTCAGCGGCAGGTAGTTGTCTCGCTGCGTGACCAGGATGTAGCGCAGACGCTCCACGTCTTCCTCGGTGAAGCGGCGGTAGCCGGAGGCGGTGCGCTGCGGAGTGATGAGCCCTTCGGACTCGAGGAAGCGGATCTTGGAGACGGTCACGTCCGGAAACTCGGTGCGCAGACGTTCAAGCACCACGCCGATGGACATGGTCTTCGCGGTCTTGGTTGCCTTGGCAGCCTTTGCCGGCTTCGCGGGGGTAGCGGCAGGTGCCGTCTGACGGATTGCGCTCACGTGATCGAACTCTTCTCTAACTAGTTGCCGGCGGTGATGAAGACCAGACGGAATTTACCAATCTGGATTTCGTCGCCGTTGGTCAGCTCCTGGGAGTTACGCGGCTCGCGGTTGACGTAGGTGCCGTTGAGCGAGCCCACGTCCACGACTTCGTAGCCGTCGTCGTTGCGGCGGAACTCTGCGTGACGACGCGACACGGTCACGTCGTCGAGGAAGATGTCCGCCTCCGGGTGGCGGCCTGCGGTGGTGGAATCCTGGTCCAGCAGGAAGCGCGCACCTGCGTTCGGGCCGCGCTTGACTACGAGGAGCGCCTCCCCATCCGACAGCTGGTCCGCACCGGCGGCGGTGTCCGCAGACGTCGCAGCTCCGGACTCCATCTCCTTGAGCAGGTCTGCGCGGAATACCGAGGTGGTTTCGACCTGGTTCTGCGGCATGTTGTCGCTCATGGGTAACTCCTGACTTTCGAGTCGTGGTTGAGATCTCTCGCCATAATAGCGTCCGGCCCGCCCGAAGGGGCGGCTACCGAAGAATGCTTAGCGGAAAATGTTGCCGATTCCGGAAATCACGGAGTTGCCGGAACCCGCCAACGGGTTATCGGACACCATGTATGTCCACGTCGCGCTCGGACGCTTCCACCCTGCATCTGCCAGGTGCGCGCCGTCGGCGTCGATGTCCACCGAGTTGAATGTTTCCACCGCCGCGGCGACCGCGCGGTTAGCCAAATCCTTGAACTCGCGCACGGCGATGCGGTGGTATTCGTCGATCGGCGTTTCGCGGGCGATGGCGCGCAGGTGGATGGATTCGCGGACGTCGTCCATCAGCGCCAAGTGCTCGGACCACTCCGCGTCCAGGTGGAACAGCATGATCTCCCGCGCGGCCTGCTCGAGCACGTCCTGTGGCAGGCGCGAAAGCTCGGCGGCGCGTTGCGGGGAGCGCTCCGACAGCTCGCGCCAGGCGGTGTCGGTGTCCAGCAGGGCGGCGCGGCGCTCGTCCAGGATGTCTCGGTGGTCCGCCAGCAGCTTGTTGTACTTCCAGGTCTGTGAGTGGATCTCCAAAAGCTGGCCTTCGGTGACGCGCTGACAGTGCTCGATGAAGTGCTGCGCGCGGTTGCCCGAGATGCGGCCGTCCGGTTCCGGCTGGGCGGAAAACTGCTCGCCGTCGCCGCCGGAGGTGACAATGTCGTCGTCGAGGGAGACGAAGAAGACGCTCAATCCGGGATCGCCCTGGCGGCCAGCACGGCCGCGCAGCTGGTTGTCCAGGCGGGCGGTGCGGTGCCGCGCGGTGCCGATGACGGCCAAGCCGCCGAGCGAGGCAACCTTGTCGTGGTCGCGCTCATCTGCACCACCCAGGCGGATATCGGTGCCGCGGCCCGCCATCTGCGTAGAGACGGTCACACGCCCCACGTCGCCGGCCTCCGCGACAATGCGGGCTTCTTCCGCGTCGTTTTTAGCGTTGAGCACGTTGACCGCGATGCCGCGGGCCTCCAATGCCTCTGCCAAAGCTTCGGATTCCGCCACATCGTGGGTCCCCACGAGTACCGGCTGGCCGGTGGAGTTGATGCGCGCGATTTCGTCGACGATTGCCGAGTTCTTCTCCTCCATCGTCGCGTAGATCCGGTCGGCTTCGTCGAAACGCTGCAGCTCGTTGGCGCGGTCGATCACAGACACGTGCAGGCCGTAGAAGCTGCGCAGCTGGTCGGTCGCCTCCACGGCGGTACCGGTCATGCCGCACACCAGCGGGTAGCGGCGCATGAGCGCCTGCAGGGTGATGGAGTCCAGGATGCGCCCGCCTTCGGACACGTCCAGCCCCTCCTTGGACTCCACCGCCGCCTGCAGGCCGTCGGGCCAGCGCTGCAACTCCGCCACGCGCCCGCGGGAGGCGTCCACGAGCGCGACCTTGCCGTCGTCGACGATGTAGTGCACGTCCCGGATCAGCAGCGCCTTCGCGTGCAGCGCCAGGTTCACACGAACGAGAGTGGTGCCGATGTGCTCGTCGGAGTACAGCGAGTCAATCCCCAGCAGGCGCTCCACCTTCTTCGCCCCGTCGTCGGTGAGGAAGGCGTTTCGCCCGTCCGCGTCGATGGTGTAGTCGGTGTCCTCGTCCAGCTTCGAAACGGCCTCGGTGATCTGGCCGGTCGCCTGCTTGGAGCCTTCGGAGCCGGCGAGCACGAGCGGCACGAGCGCCTCGTCCACAAGCACGCTGTCCGCCTCGTCGACCAGCGCGACGTCTGCAGGCAGCTGCACCGTCTGCTCGCGGGAGGTGATCTGGTTGTCGCGCAGGTGGTCGAAGCCGATTTCGGTCACCGGCGCGTAGATCACGTCGCTGCGGTACGCCGTGACGCGCTCTTCGCGTGTCGACGACTCCGTGACCGCCGCCACCGTCAACCCGAAGAACTCCACGAGCGGGCGCATCCACTCTGCATCGCGCGCGGCTAGGTAGTTGTTCACCGTGATCAGATGGACGCGCTTGCCCTGCAGCGCGAACCCGGTGGCAGCCATCGCGCCGACGAGCGTTTTGCCCTCGCCGGTAGCCATCTGGATCACGTCGCCCTCCAGCAGGCGCAGCACGGCCTGATTCTGCACCTCGAACGGCGTCATGCCCAGGGTGCGCTGGGAGGCGACGGACAGCCCGGCGAGAAAGCGCGGCTTGTCAGCGATGGCCCCGTCGCACACGGTGGAGGCGACTGCGGAGGCGAGCGAAGCATCGTCGAGAAGCGATAGCTCCTCGATTAACCCGTGCGCGTTGGCGACAACGGCTTTCGACTTCTTGTTGTTGCGCTCCGTGGTGGAGCCCATGGCCTTCCAGAACCAGTCAAACTTGCCCATAAGGGCTAAGAATAACGCCAACGTGCCAAACAGTTGGTGCGACGATTAGTCTTGCAGCGAAAGTAACCGTTGCGTTGAACCGCCGAGCCGCAGGAGGAAACGGCTACCCATGCTGTCTATGAACGTGAAAGTCCCGTCGTCCAAGGGCCACATGATGGCTGCGACCATCGACCGCCCCGACGGACCCGCGCAGGCCTACGCCATTTTCGCCCACTGCTTCGCCGGCTCCCGCCACACGCCCGGTGCCTCCCGCATCGCCAAACGCCTGACCGAGCACGGCATTGCTACCCTGCGCTTCGACTTCCCCGGCCTGGGCCAGTCCGAGGGAGAGTTCAAGGACACCTCGTTTTCTGAGAATGTGGACGACATCGTCGCCGCTGCCCTGTGGCTGGAGGAGAACTACAAGGCCCCGCAGCTGCTCATGGGCCACTCACTCGGCGGCGCCGCCACCCTGAAGGCCGCCACCCGCCCCGAGCTGAAGAAGATGATCAAGGCGGTGGCCACCGTCGGCGCGCCGTTCGACCCAGCGCACTCGGTACTGCACTACGCCCACGCCATCGGTGAGGCGGATGCGAACGGCTCCGTCGGCGTGGTGCTCGGCGGCCGCGAGCTGACCATCTCGCGCGAGTTCCTCGAAGATCTGGCTGAGACCAACCCGGAGGAGTACCTGCCGAAGCTGCGCAAGCCCCTGCTTGTCGTGCACTCGCCTATCGACGTCACCGTCGGCATCGACAACGCCCAGAACATCTTCTCCTTGGCTCGCTACCCCAAGTCCCTGATGGCGCTGGACAAGGCGGACCACCTGCTCACCCGCCAGGGCACCGCGCAGCGCGCCGCGGACATCATCGGCTCCTGGGCGCAGCAATACATCCAGCCGCTGTTCGTCCCCGCGAAGACCACGGACACCAACGCCGTGTCCTACTCCGCGCGCGGCACGAAGTACGGCGACGTGGTGCGCACCTCCGACCGCGCGATCACCACCGACCGTTCCAAGAACACCGGTGGCAAGGGCCAGGGTGTCACCTCCACCGGCCTGTACATGTCCGCGCTCGCGGTCAGCTGCTCGCAGGCGGTGCGTGAGGCGGCCAAGGGCATGCAGCTTGACGACGTCCGCGTGGAAGTCAACCACAACGGCGACGGCACCTTCACCCGCCTGATCACCCTCTACGGCGACCTGACCGACGACGAGGTGGAGACCCTGCGCGCCGCGGGTGCCTCCTCCACCGTGGACGGCTACGTGGCCAAGGGCGAAATCGAAACGACTGCGGAGACCGCCTCGCTTGAGCGCCGACGCCGCCAGAACAAGCTCCACCGCGCGGAGCGCCTGGGCAAGTAATGGCTGAATCCGGGTTGTGGGCGGACGTGCGGGGTTTGTGCCCCTGCGGGCAGGGTCTGCCGTACGAGGCGTGCTGCGGGCGTTACATCGACGGCGCTGCCGCGGCGCCCACCGCTGAGGCGCTGATGCGCTCGCGCTACACCGCCTACGTGCGCGGCGCGGGCTCCTACGTCGCGGAGACTTGGGCGGATGAGACGCGGCCGGCGGATCTGGCTGTGGACCCGTCTGGCGAGCCGTTTACTCGCCTGGAAGTGCTGGGCACCTCCGGCGGCGGGCCCTTCGACGCCGAGGGCGTAGTCGAGTTCGCCGCGCACCACCCCGGCGGCGTGATGCGGGAGCGCTCCCGCTTCGAGCGCCGCGCCGGGCGGTGGGTGTACGTCGACGGCGTGGTCCGCTAACCCTGGGGTGTCAGCAGTGACTGTCTGGTGACCTGCCGGTTTTGGGTCCGTATGACAGTGCTGTAATATTTGCGCAGTTACCGTTTAGGTAGCGGATCGGGCTGTGGCGCAGTTTGGTAGCGCACCACACTGGGGGTGTGGGGGTCGCAGGTTCAAATCCTGTCAGTCCGACAAAGTTTTCTTTCGGGGTCGGGGTTTCTCTTTGCCTAGTCGATAGGTGCCACTCGGATCTGGTTCCCGTCGGGATCGGCAACCACGAACGTCGTTCCGAAGACGTCCTGGTGGGGTTCTTTGATGACGTCGACCCCCTTGCCAGTCCAGGCCTGGAACACGTCCATGACTTCGTCCCCGTTGACGTTGAGGCACACTTCGGTGGTGCGTGCGGGAGCGTCTGCAAGCACTTCGGAGTTCCCAGTCCACAGTGCGAGAGCCACACCGTCCGCCAAAGCGAACGTCACATAGCGGGGTGAAACAAAGTCAGTTTCCAGCTCCAGGAGGTCTGAGTAGAACTCGACCGATCTATCAATGTCGGTCACGTAAACGATGAAGACGATTTCGCGGTTCATTTGGGCACCCTTCTCCTTCTGAATGAACTGTCATCCCACAGACTACTCAAATATGAAAGAATATGGGCATGAGTACGTCACAAATGGGTAGCCGTCGAACCCCTCGCGCGGTCGCAGGTGGGCTCATAGAGATCGGCGAAGATCTACAGCGCTGGCGCCGCCTCAACCGTCTCACGATCGAGCAGGCTGCGTACCGCGCTGACGTGAGCGTGTCCACGCTGCGGCGCTTAGAGCAAGGCCACGGCGCAACACTGGAAAACTTCCTCCGGGTGTGCCGTGCGTTTCAACTGCTTGACCGGGTGAGAGACGCGGTTGATCCGATGGAGCACGATCGCGGTCGGGCTTTGATTGAGCAGATGATTTAGCGATGGCACCCACGTCTATACGCATCTGGACGGAGGTCGAAGACCGCAAGCTCTCTGTCGCAACCTATTTTCCGCACCAGCACGGTGGGACGCTCGAGTACGAAAAGGAGTGGATACAACTTCCAGGCGCGTACGCGATCAGCCCTGCGCTTCCCCTTCACGGCGGAAAGCAACCTCTCGTCTCTGATCGCGGGCATCTGCCCACCGCTCTTTCTGATTCTGCTCCGGATCGCTGGGGGCGAATGCTGATTCAAAAGCAGTTTGCGCGGCAGGGTGAACAGCCGACAGAAGTCGACTACCTCCTCGGTGTTGATGATCGCCTTCGCCTAGGAGCGTTGCGTTTCGAAGTGAACGGGGTGACCCAATCGCCGAGCAGCCGGGTGCCCAAACTTGTGAACCTCGCTGACATTGAGCGTGCCTCGCGCGCCGTTGAGGAAGACGATGATGCAGTGGATGCCCTGAAACGCATCGCTGTTGCCGGATCCTCTCTGGGTGGCGCCCGCCCGAAAGCCACAGTCATTGATGACGAAGGCAAACTGATGATGGCGAAGTTCTCCTCATCCGCAGACACTATCGACGCGGTTGCCTGGGAAAAGGTTTGTTTGGATATCGCAGAACTTGCGGGCATCTCCACACCGAGTTCGAGACTTTTGGAGATTAACGGGCGGTCCGTATTGCTTCTGGAAAGGTTCGACCGAGCCTACGGTGAGGATGGAAGCGAAGCCCGTATCCCCTACATGTCCGCAATGACTCTGCTCAATCGTACGGACGGTGACCGTGCATCCATGGTCGAGATCGCTGAGGAGCTTCGGCTGCTGAGCATCAATGGCGATTCCGCGGCTGAGCTTTTCAGCAGGACGGCGATCAACCTCCTGGTGGGCAACACCGACAACCACCTGCGAAACCACGGATTCATTCGCGTAGATGGCGCGTGGCGACTCTCCCCCGTATTCGATATCACGCCCGCCACCACTAAAACCAATTTTGCCACTTCCGTGGACGTTGTCGGCGACGATTCAGTAGACACACTCATGGGTGCCGCGGGCTGGTTTGGTCTCAATGACAATCAAGCCATCGAACGACTCAGCCGCGCAGTCGACGCAGTGAAACAATGGAAAGAGCTCGCACGCAGAAACCAAATCGCCGTCGCCGAGGACAAACAGGTTGCGCCCAGTTTTGACGGAGGGCATCTGCAGCGAGCTCAAGTGCTTATCCGCGAGCAACGCGCTTAGGAAACGATCTTGCCGTTCGCGTCGTAGGTGTAGAAGCCCTGCCCAGCTTCCAGGCCGATCCTGCCTTCTGCGACCATCGGCTTGAGCGTCGTCTCAAGGAAGTCCTTCTGCCACTGCGGGGCGTTTTCGTTGGACTCGATCACGGCGACCAAGGTGCGCACGCCGATAAGGTCCATGATCTCGAACGGGCCGCGCGGTGAGCCGGTGGAGTTGCACCAGTCGCGGTCGATGTCCGCAGGTTCAGCGATGTCGTGGTGCAGCAGGTACATGCCAGCACTGAGCAGCGGCACCAGCAGCGTGTTTAGCACGTAGCCGGGCTGCTCGCGCTTGAGCGGGACCGGCACCATGTTGATCTGCTCCGCAAACTCCACGAGCTGGTCCACATACTTCGGGTCGGTGCCCTCGTGCGGCATCACCTCGGCGGTGTTCTGGATCCAGATGTGGTTGGCAAAGTGCAGTGCTAAGAAGCGCTCCGGCGCACCCGTCGCGTCCGCGAACTTGCTCGGCATGAGCGTGGACGTGTTGGTGGCAAAGACGGTGGTCTCCGGGGCGTACTGCCCCACTTCGGCCCAGACCTTGCGCTTGAGCTCGAGGTTTTCCGGGATCGCCTCGATGACCAGGTCCGCGTTCGCTACCGCTTCCTTGAGGTCCGAGGTCTGGGTGAGGTTTTCGTGCGCCGCCGCGATGGTTTCGTCGTTGGCGGATTCGAGCTCCGCCTTCATTTGTTCACCGATAGCGTCGAAACGCTGTTTGCCGGCCGCGAGGGCCTCCGTAGGACACTACCTTCTTGCCCGCGAACGCAGAGCAGAAAGCGATCTGCGCGCCCAGGACGCCTGCACCAAGTACTGTTACGTTCTTGAATGTCATGCCCGTCACGTTACTCCTGCTGATGTGACTTCGACGTCAGTTCTATGGTGAACTTTTACGCAAGCGACGCCCGGTCCACCGCCACGAGACCGCTCGCTGCCCGCCGGCCCAGCTCCACGTAGTAAGCCGCGTGCCTCAACCGCGCCTCAAAGGTGTCCGGCTCCAGTGTGCGCTTGACCTTTGCTGGCACACCGGCGGCAAGCGAGAACTCCGGCAACTGCTGGCCTTCGAGCACCACTGCCCCGCCACCGACGATGGAGCCCTTGCCCACGCGCGAGCGCGACAGCACCGTCGCGCTCATGCCGATCAGGCAACCGGGTTCGATGTGGCAGCCGTGTACCATGGCCAGATGCCCAATGGTCACGTCGTCTTCTAGCACCGTTTGACCGTCCGTTGTGGATCGCGCCCACGTCGCCGCGAATGACCACGCCGGGCCAGATGTTCGCGTCTTCGCCGATGCTCACGTCGCCGATGATGGTGGCCTCATCGGCGATAAACACCGAGGGATGGATCCGCGGGGTTTTGCCCTCAAAGCTGTAGATCATGCGCACCATTGTGTCTGTACGCCAAAGCGACGGCAGAAGGTTTCAGCTCACCACGCGCAGGGTGCCAGGCATCACGCTAAAGCTGACAGCGCTGACGGTACCGGCGGCATCGCCGTCAAGCTCGAGTTGCTCGGGTTCTGAAAACTCGAGCGTGATCCGCCGGCCCGCGAGGTATTCCATGGTCGGAGGCAACGACGCTGGCGGGCGCGGTTGCGCCTCGCCAGGCAGCAGCGCGTTGATGCCGTCGCGGACGGTGTCCAGCGCGATCTTGCCACCGATACCTGCCCAGTCGGCGACGTCTTCGGCACGCAGAACCACGGCGTCGAGGACCCCGTCGTCAGGCAGCGCGTCCGGCAGCAGCGGGACCCCGCCCACCAGGTCACTGCAGTTGCCCACGATGCACGTGTGCAGGGAGGTGGTGACCGAAGGATCGCCATCGACTGTGATGCTCACGTCCACGCTATTGCCGCCGCCGAGCGATTGGAGCACGGCCGGAACGTACGCGAGCGGCCCGACCGCAGCCTTGAGGCCGTCGCGGGTGCGGTGGATCATGCCAGCGTCCGCACCGACACCGGCCATGACGGCGAAGCCGGAGTGCTCAGTGCGGCCGTCGGAGTAGACCATCTCGGCGCGGCAGAGGTCGATGAGCCGGTCGGTGCGGGAAAACGCCCGGCGCACCGCCGCTTCCAGCACAAGCGGCACCCCGAGGTTGCGCGCGAGCATGTTGCCTGTGCCCGCCGGCACGATCGCCATGGGAGTTTTGGAACCGGACACGGCCAGCGCGACCATGCGCACCGTGCCGTCACCACCAGCGGCGATGATCAAGTCGGTGCCGTGCTCGAGCGCGCGGACGGCCTGGGAAAACCCGGGCCCCTCCGCGGTCGTTTCTGCCCACTCGATATCCGCACCCTCCCAGGCGTAGCGCTCCACGGCGCGGCGCAGCCTTCCCAGGTGGACCTTCACAGGGTTGAACACCACTGTTACCCGGGAACTAGACGCGACATTCACGCGACTCATCGTAGCGGTGCCTGGGCACAACCGCGTCACACCGCGCGGCTACGACAACCCGACGCCGAAAAATTCCAGCAGCGTGCGGGCGGCAAACCCGTCGGACACCAGGCCGGTCTTGTCGGAGGTGCCGCCGGGCCACACGTGCGGCCCGCCCTCAATGCGGTAGTGCGACAGCGCGGCATCGCAGTCCTCCCAGCTCAGCTTCGTCACCGTGGGCGACAGCGCAACGTCTTCCCTGCGCCCCGCGCAGTGGTTGCGCACCGCCGCTTCCTCGAGCATCTCGGGTGTGGAGTTGTACACCGTCTCGTGTCGCTCGCCGCCGTCGTAGGAGATGATCGGGTCGGCGGTGCCGTGGATGTCCACGTGCTTCATCGGGATACTGGAGCACCCGGAGGAAACGCGCTGGTAAAACGCGCCGGCCACAGTGGCCACGCCGCTGAACTCCTGCGGTCGCTGGCAGCCCACAAACGTCGCGAACCCGCCGCCGTTGGAAAAACCGGCGGCGAAGATGCGGGTGCGGTCGATGGAGTATTCGCCCTCCACCTGACCAAGCACATCGTCGACGAACGCCAGGTCCTGCTCTCCGGTCGTTTCCGCGTACGGGGCAGGCGCCCAGGCTTTGCCCACTCCGTCCATGAACGCCACAACGGCGTCCGCCTTGTCCAGCTGCGAGTGCTGGCGGATCCGCTCCGCGTCTTCCATGTAGCCGTGGAACACCAGGATCAGCGGCAGCCTGTCGCGCTGCTTCGCGCCCCTCGGCACCGACAGGATGTAGTCGCGCTTGAGCCCGGCGGACGTCATCTGCCGGTGTTCTATCGCCGGGTCGGACCACGGCTCCACCTCGCGCACGACGTCCCGGGGAGGATCCGGCTGCGTGGTTATCGCAGTACGCAGCCGTGCCGTATCCCCCGCGCACCCTGCGACGCTAAAACAGGTGACGGCCAAGCCGATGGCGGCCGCGGCGCGGATCTTTTGGCGGAGAAACACGCAAGGTAGATTAGACCATTGTGCACGCGAGCAGAACACAGCCAGGCCCCAGCAGGAAAGCTGGCCCCACGTTCAGAAACTCCGCGCACCGCAGCGGCGCCGCCGAGGCGTTCACCCGCGACGCAAATCGCTACGACACCGCCCGCCCCACCTACCCCGACGCATTAGGTAAGCTCGTCGGCCCCGGCACTGTCTGCGACATTGGCGCAGGTACCGGCAAGTTCACACAATTGCTTTGCGACGATTCACGTTCCGTGTTCGCCTGCGATCCCAGCGGAGGCATGACCCGCGTGTTCCACACGGTGCTTCCCGAAGTGCCCGTGTGGCGCGCCACCGCCGAGGCGACCGGCTTGGTCGATGACGCGGTCGATGCATTGACGTGCGCGCAGACCTGGCACTGGGTGGATGTACACGCCGCTAGCGCGGAGGCGGACCGCGTGATCCGGCCCGGCGGGCGCCTGGTGCTGTGCTGGAACACCCTGGCCGTGCGCCACCCCTGGGTGCTCAGGCTCAGCCGCATCATGCATTCCGGAGACGTACAGCGCGAGGGCTTCTACCCGGAGGTCGCCTCCCCTTGGCAGCTGACAGACGAGCTGCGCCGGGAGTGGCTCCACCCCATCGCCGTCGAGGGCTGCTTCGAGCTCATGGCTACCCGCTCCTACTGGCTGAAAGCGAACGAGCGCACTCGCGCCAAGATGGAGGCGAACCTCGCCTGGTACCTCTACGAGCGCCTCGGCTTCGACCCCGGCGACACCATCCCGCTGCCGTACCGCACCGACGCGTTCGTCTACGAGCGCGCCTAGCCGGCGCGGTTGAACTCCAGCCCGAAGAACTCAACAATCGCCTCGGTGGCGTCCAGGCCGCGCCGGGCAGCCCACGGCCCAGTGGGCCACTCGTGCCCCATGCCCTCCACCGCAATCAGATCGGCGCTGGCGCGGTCGCCGTTGCGGCGCTCAAACGCCGCCACCACGTCGGGTGCGCCGTAAGTGGTGTCGTCTTCTCCCCCGCTGTACGGGGAGCGCTTCTCGCCGGCAAACGGCACCACGTCGTCGAAGGTGCCGTGAATGTTCAGGTAATCCAGCGGCTGTGCTGCTGCAGCCAGCTCGTCCGGGGTTGCACGCACAGCCGCTGCAACAGTGGCGACGCCAGCGAGGTCGAGGTCGGTCAGGCTCAGGTGCACCGCCAGTCCCCCGCCGTTGGAAAAGCCGACAAGGTAGGTGTTGGTGGTGGCGAAGGTGGACCGGAGGTCGTCGATAAGCGCACGCACAAACGCCGCATCTTCATCGAAGGTGGTGCGCGCGTACGGCGCAGGCGACCATGCAAGGCCCGCACCCGTTGGCGCGGCGACGATGGCGCGCGCCCGGTGCAGGCCCGTGCCGGCAAGGAAATCGCGGCCATTGTCGCCCTTGCCGTGCAGCGCGACGATCACCGGCAACGCGCCAGTGTGACCTGCGGGAACGCTGACGTGGTAACTGCGCTCCACGCCACCAACGTTGAGTGTGCGCTGCCGCATCGGTCTAGCCCTTCTTGCCGCGCCGCTCGCGCACGCGCACCGCGATGCGCACCGGGGTGCCGTGGTAGCCGAACTGCTCGCGGAACTTCCGCTCCAGGTAGCGGCGGTACCCGCCGTCGAGGAACCCGGTGGTAAACAGCACGATTGTCGGCGGACGGGTGCTGGCCATGGTGGCAAACAGCAACTTGGGCAGTCGGTTGTTCTTCATCGGCGGCGGGTTCGCCGCGATCGCCTCGCGCAGCCAATTGTTCAGCTGACCGGTGGAAATGCGCTTATCCCAGTTCTCCAACGCCTCCTTCATCGCCGGCTCCAGGCGGTGCAGGCCGCGGCCGGTGTCGGCGGAGATGTTGAGCTTGGTCACCCACTTGAGCTGACCCATCGTCTCGTCGAATTCGCGGTCGAAGTCGTAGCGACGGTCCTCATCCATCAGGTCCCACTTGTTAAAGCAGATGACCATCGCCTTACCGGCTTCCAACACCATGGAGATCACGCGCTGGTCCTGCTCAGAGATCTCCTCCGAGGCGTCGATGAGCACGATGCACACCTCAGCGGCCTCGATAGTGCCGCGGGTGCGAAGCGACGCGTAGTACTCGTGGCCCTGGGCGTTTTTGACCTTCTTGCGCAGGCCGGCGGTGTCGATGAAGGTCCACAGATCCTCGTCCAGCTGCACGAGCTCATCCACCGGGTCCACGGTGGTGCCGGCAACGTTGTCCACCACTGAGCGGTTGGACTTAGTCAGCTTGTTCAGCAGGCTGGACTTGCCCACGTTAGGACGGCCCACCAGCGCGACGCGGCGCGGGCCGCCGGTGATGGATTCCTTCACCCGCGGCTCATCCGGGAACAGGCGCATGATCTCGTCCAACACATCCGCACCGCCGCGGCCGTGCAGCGCGGAGACCGGCCAGGGGTCGCCCAAGCCGAGCGCGTAGAACTCGGCCACGTCGCCCCACTGGCTGTCGGACTCAAACTTGTTCGCCACCAGGATCACGGGAACCTCGGAGCGCTGCAGGTTGCGGGCCATCACCGCGTCCGTCTCCGTGATGGCGGTTTTCGCGTCCACAACCATGACAATGACATCGGAGGTGGCCATCGCGGCCTCCGCCTGGCGGGCGATCGCGGCGTGGATCCCCTTCGCGTCCGGGTCCCAGCCGCCGGTGTCCTGCACCCAGAAGCGGCGCCCGCCCCAGTCCGTGATGTAGCTGACACGGTCGCGCGTGACGCCCGGGTGGTCCTCCACCACGGCCTCGCGGCGGCCGATGAAGCGGTTGACCAGCGAGGACTTGCCCACGTTCGGACGGCCCACGATAGAGACCGTCGGCAGCGCCTCGGTGACCACGTCAGGCTGGGCAATGCCGTACTCCGCCTCGAGCTCGGCCCACTCCTCCTCGGTCAGTTCGTCGTCGGAGTCGTAGCCCTCGCCAAAGTCGGCCTCGCCGAACTCGGACTCGTCGATGCCGGCGTCTTCGAAGCCCTGCAGGTCCTCCTCCGCGTTGAAGTCCTTGTTCTCGTAGTACTCGGCGCTATCGGCGCCGACCACGTAGGCGTCCACGTCGGTGTAGCCGGAACGGTCGATGCCGGGCTGGATGAACTGCGTCTCCGGCTCGAGGTGCCCGTCGTTGGAACTGGGGTTGTTGTTGCGCTCGCTCATCGCGCGCTCCTTTCCACGACCTCGGTCAGTGCCGCCAGGACCTCGTCCGGGGTCATCTCGGAGGTGTCCACAAGCACCGCATCGTCCGCGGGCTTGAGCGGGCTGGTCGCTCGCGAGGAATCTGCCTCGTCGCGGCGCTGCACGTCCGCAAGCACCGCGTCGAAGTCCGCCTCGCGCCCCGCCGCAACGTCCTGGTCGTAGCGACGCTTCGCACGCACCTCTGCGCTCGCCGTCATGAACACCTTCGCGGGTGCATCCGGCAAAACGACGGTGCCGATGTCGCGGCCTTCCACGATCGCGCGCCCGGACTCGCGGGCGAGCTTGCGCTGCAACTCCACCAGGTTCACGCGCACCTCGGGGATGGCGGAGACGGCGGAGACGTGCTTGGTCACCTCGGCGCCGCGGATTTCCGCCTTGACGTCCTCGCCAGCAAAAAGCACCTCGGTGGAATCCGGATCGTCGGAGACCTCCAACGGCAAGTCCGCGGTCGCCTCAATTACCTTCGCCGTGTCGGCCGGGTCTACTCCCGCGCGCAGCACAGCCAAGGTGGCAACGCGGTACATCGCCCCAGTGTCCACGTACTTCGCGTCCAGGCGTTTCGCCAGCGCGCGGCACATTGTGGACTTGCCGGTGCCCGAAGGCCCGTCCACAGCCACGATGAGCCCGCCGTTATCCATATTGGAAAGTGTGTCCGCCATTTACATCCCCACCGCCTTGTACAGCGATGCCAGCTCAGAAGAGTTCAGCGCGCGCATGGAGCCCGGCTTCATGTCGCCGAGCTGTACCGTGTGGAACTTAGTGCGAACGAGGCGCTGCACCGGGAACCCGGCCTGTTTCAGCATGCGGCGCACAATGTGCTTGCGGCCTTCGTGCAGCTCCACGCGGATGATGGACTGGCCGTTGTGCACGTCCACGATTTGCGCGTAGTCCACCTTCGCGGGGCCGTCGTCAAGCTCGATGCCCCCCTTGAGCTGCTTGACCACCGCATTGTTGGCCTCGCCGAGCACCGTGGCCAAGTAGGTCTTGGCCACCTCGTACTTCGGGTGGGTCAGGCGGTTGGCCATTTCGCCGTCGTTCGTGAGCAACAGCAGGCCCTCGGTGTCCGCATCGAGGCGGCCGACGTGGAACAGGCGCTGGCCGGACGCGGTGCGCTCCGCTAGGTAGGAACCCACCGAGACGCGGTCCATCTCGTCCTTCATGGTCGAGTGCACGCCACGGGGCTTGTTGAAGACGAAGTACTCGTGCTCCTCGTTGACGTTGATGCGCGCGCCGTCGACGCGGATGATGTCCACGTTCGGGTTCACGCGCATGCCCTGGCGCATCACGATTTCGCCGTTGACCTCGACGCGGCCCTGCTCGATCATCGCTTCTGCGTGACGACGGGAAGCTACGCCCGCTTGCGCGAGCACCTTCTGCAGTCGAACGCCTTCAGCCGCGGCCTTCGCCGCTGCTGGGTCTTCGTCCCACCAGTTATCGTCCAGCGGGTTCGGTTGATTCTTCGCGGCGTTTTGGCGCCTCTTGTTCAGGCGGACATTCTGTTTCTTAGCCGGCTTGGCGTAGGAGATGTAGAACGTATCGTCCTTCCCACGCTTATCCGGTGTGCCATCTCGGCGAGCGGGTGGTGTCATGCCCCGGGAGTTTACCAGGCATCCTCGATGGAATCGATGTCCGGAAGCAGCGGCGCAAGCTCCGGCAGGCGCTCCAAGGAATCGATGCCTAAAAGCTCCAAAAACAGCTCGGTGGTGACGTAGCGGTGCGCGCCGTGATCCGGCACGTCCTCCCCGGCCTCGCCCGGGTCCACCTCGGCGATCAGGCCTCGCAGTGTGAGCGTACGCACCACGCCGTCCACGTTCACGCCGCGCACACCCGCGACCTGCGCGCGGGTGACCGGCTGACGGTAGGCCACCACCGCGAGTGTTTCCATCGCCGCGCGAGACAGCTTCTTTTGCGTGCCGTCCAGCAGGAACGCCTCGACCGCGTCGGCGTTGTCAGTGCGGGTGTACAGGCGCCAGCCCTCCGCGGTTTCGCGCAGGTCCATGCCGGAGCCGCGCTCGTCCAGCTCGCGGGCAAATTCCCGCAGTATGTCAGAGACCTCCTCGGAAGTTGCACCGAGTGCACTTGCCAGCTGCTCCACGGCGACGGGCGCGTCGATGACCAGCAGCACCGACTCAATTCGGGAGCGCAGCTGGGAGACCATGGGCAAGCTATCCATGATTCGGCAGTGTATCGGGTACCGTGCGCCGGCCCGGCGGTTACGTCCAGTTCGAGGCGGCAACGACCGCTGGATCCACCTCAAGCCCGGTCCAGGACACGTCCAGGCGTCCCAGCGCTTCCGGCTGCTCCGTCTCCACGGCCTTGGCCTTATACAGCTCCAACAGTGCCAGGAACCTGCCCACCACCTCCATTGAACGGGTGCAATCGCGCGTGAGCGCCGCAAACGTCAGCCAGGAGCCGGTACCCGCCAGTCTCAGCGTGTCCAGGATCTTGCCCGCCTGTTCTGGCACGGACACCGCCTGTGCGTGCAGGTGGTCTGTGCGCACCTCCTCCGGCGGCCGGGGGCGGAACACGCTGGCGGCAAGTTCGGCGAAACTCGCAGCTGTGTGCCCGAGATCCACCGGCGGCAGCAGGTCCACGAACCTAGGCTCCATGGACACCGCGCGCGGGTAGCGCCGCAGCGCGAGTTTTTGCCACTCGGCGAACTGGTCGGCCACGCGTTGGTAGGCGCGGTACTGCAGCAGGCGGGCGAACAACAGGTCGCGTGCCTCCAAAAGCTCGAGGTCTTCGATGTTTTCGCCGTCGTTTCCCGGAAGCAGGCGCGCGGTCTTCAGGTCCAGCAGGGTCGCCGCAACGACGAGGAACTCGGTGACCTCGTCCAGCGCCTCCGTCTCCCCGAGCGCGCGCGTATACGCGATGAACTCGTCGGTCACCTCTGCCAACGCCACCTCTGTCACGTCCAGCTTCTTCGACTGGATCAGCGTGAGCAGCAGGTCGAACGGCCCCTCGAAGTTCTGCAGAGCCAGGGTGAACCCGGTGATCTCCGGCTGGGGGTACTGCTCGGGCGCTGCCGCCGCCACTAGCTGGTGCGCTCCAGCACCTCGAGCGCAAGGTTGCGGTACTGGTCCGCGCCCTGGGAGTTCGGCGCCCAGGTGATGATCGGCTCGCCGGCCACAGACGTCTCCGGGAAACGCACGGTGCGGGTGATCACGGTGTCAAAGACGCGCTCGCCGAAGACCTCCACCACCCGGTCCATCACCTCGCGGGCGTGGGTGGTGCGGCGGTCAAACATGGTCACCAGGATGCCCACGATGTCCAGGTCGAAGTTGATGCGGTCGCGCACCTTCTCCACCGTGTCCGTGAGCAGCGCCAAGCCGCGCAGGGAGAAGTACTCGCACTCCATTGGGATGATCACGCCGTGGGAGCAGGCGAGCGCGTTGACGGTGAGCAGGCCGAGGGACGGCCCGCAGTCGAGGATGATGAAGTCGTACTCGTTTCGCACCGGACGCAGAGCGCGGGCGAGCGTGTGCTCGCGACCAACCTCGTTGACCAGCTGAATCTCCGCCGCCGACAGGTCGATGTTGGCGGGCACCACATCCAGGCCGGAGACGTTGGTCGTGTTAATCGCGGCGTGGATGCTTGCGGTGTTGTCGAACAACAGGTCGTAGACGGTGACCTGCTCCTCTTCGTAGGAAACGCCGAGCCCCGCTGAGAGCGCGCCCTGCGGGTCCAGGTCCACGAGAAGTACCTTGCGGCCCTGTTCCGCCAGGCAAGCGCCGAGATTGATCGTCGAGGTGGTTTTGCCCACACCACCCTTCTGGTTGACCATGGAGATCACCGTGGCAGGCCCGTGCTTGTCCAGCTCCTTCGGCTGGGCAAATTCGCGCCACGGCCGCCCGGTCAGAAACGTTTTCTGGTCCGCAGCGTCAAACAGCGCCTCGTCCGCCATGGCCGGTCCTTCCCTCAATCACGTCCAAACCCTTGACTTCCGCCATCTTACAACGTTGTCATTACGCCTGCGCGCGCCTCCGGCGCAGGAACACAATCAACACCGCGATTGCTGCCAGCAACGCAGCTCCAGCGATCACAAGGGGCACAACATCGCTTAACGACGACGTCTCGTCAAACCCACGACCTTGACCATCCTGGTTCGCGTAGTTGCCGTACTGGTTGTCCTCGTTGCTGTCGCCGGCCTGCTCCACAGGGACGTTGGTCGAGGTGATCACCGCGACGAAATCCGCCTTGCCGTCGCGCACCATTTCCATGATGAACGGGTTGTCCGGCGTCTCCCCCTCCGGATAGGTCAGTGTGATCGTGCGTTTGCCCTTATCAATCTCGCGCTCCACGCCCTCAATGACCTGTCCGTTGACGTCCAGGTACCGCAGCGTGGCGCCCTCCGTGTCGTAGCTGGCGTACTTCATCAGGTCCTTGACACGGCTCAGCGGTACCTTCACCACGATCGTGTTGTCTCGAATTTCGCCGTCGAAGTACAGCTTGGTCGCGGCAGTATCGTCAGCGGGCTCCGCCTTGGACCGCGACGGGTGCGACACCGCCGGGGCGCTGCCGTCACGGTTGTCGTCTGCGCTGACTTCGCCGGGCTGGCCACCTCGGCCATCTCGACCGTCGCTGGCCCCGCCGCCGGAGCTAGTGTCACTACCCTCCCCGCGGGACGCGCCGCCGTCAGCCTCACTACCCGCGGCTTCACCGTCAGCAGCGGCACCGCTGCCTCCCCCGCTGGAACCGCCGGACTCGCCGGAGTCCCCGCCGACATCCGCGGAACCATCGCCGACAGCGACCAGGTTTACCGTCGCCGAGTAGCCGCCCGCGCTAGCTGGCACCGCCGCCGTAACACCCGGCTGGTTCGGCGCGCTCACGGTCACGGACGTGCCCGAGGACGTGACCGTCCATCCGCCCGAGGAGTAGTTCACGTCCACCGGAACGCCCACATCCACGGTCGTGCTCTCGCCCGCTGGAACAGAGATCTCCCCGGGGATCATGGACTGCACCTCCTCCGGGCTCATGCCGTCTGGAAGCTGCGCGTGCGCCACCGGAGCGATCGGAGCCGCAAGAAGCAGAGCCGCAGGCACGGCGAGCAGCGCAGCGCGGCGCGAGGTGCGCGGTGAAAAAGGTGCGGGTCGCATAGATAGTTCTCCCGTTAATTGTGTGGGTCAATCAAGCAGCCGAGTCTACGCACGTGGGTGCGTGCTGCGCCAAACTTCGCGCAGGTTATCGGCTGTGATGTGGGTGTAAATCTGCGTGGTGGTCACTGAGGCGTGCCCGAGGAGTTCCTGAACGCTTCGCACGTCCGCCCCGCCTTCCAGCAGGTGCGTGGCAAACGAATGCCGCAGGGTGTGCGGCGAGATGTCCTTATCAATCCCCGCCCGGGCCGCCGCAGCCTTGATCGCGTTCCACGCGCTTTGGCGGGACAACGCTCCGCCGCGCTTGTTTAGCAGCAGCGCGTGCGAGGTGCCGTTGGCAAACGCCGGACGCCCGCGCACCAAGTACGCCTCCAGCGCCTCCTGCGCCTTGGATCCCAGCGGCACCAAACGTTGCTTGTTGCCCTTGCCGGTTACCGCGAGCACGCCGCCGTACTCGCCGTCTAAGGCGGCGCTGGCGTCGTCGACGCTTAAGCCCAGCACCTCCGAGACACGGGCGCCGGTGGCGTAGAGCGTCTCCAGCAGTGCTTTGTCGCGCAGTCCGGATGGGGTTTCGGTCGGGCATGCGTCGAGAAGCTTGGCCACCTCTTCGATGCTCAACGTGTCTGGCAGCCGCTCGCCGGTCCGCGGCGGCGAGACCTCAACGGCTGCGTCAGCTGGCAGAACCCCCTCGCCCACGCCGAACTTATGCAGACCGCGTGCGACGGTCAGCGCCCGCCCCGCCGAGGACGCGGCCAAGGGCTTCGCCCCGTCCACACCCCGGCGCAGGTCCGCGACATACGCCTCGATGTCGGTGGCGCTAACCTGACTCAAATCCGTTTTGCCAGCCGCGGCCAGCCACGCAGTGTATCGGTGCACATCGCGGGTGTAATTGCTCAGCGTGTGGGGTGACACACCCCTTTCGACGGCAAGATGCGTCAGCCAGCGCTGCGCCAGCGCCTCCGCGTCCACCGGCTAGACCCGTTTCATGTCCGGCACGATGCCTTTTTCCGCGCGGCGGTAGGCCAACGAAGTCGGGCGCAGGTGGAAGGGCTCGTCGACAGGCCTGGGCTTTTCGCCCCGGGCGACCAGACGCGCGGCCGCGAGGATGCCGGAGACCGCAATCGAGTTGACCACTTCGCCGCGCAGCGCCTTATCGGCGGCCTCCTCCAGGTCCACCCACGCAAAGTCCATGTCGGCCTCCTCGTTTTCGGCCTCGGGACGTTCCACTTCGTGCAGGCCGCGGGCGATGAACACCCGTACTGCTTCCTCCGCGAACCCTGGGGAGGTGGCTAAGTCCACCAGCACGCCCCACTCGTTGGCAGCCAGGCCCGCCTCCTCCTGCAGCTCGCGCTTCGCGCAGCTCAGCTCGTCCTCCGCGTGAATGTCCAACAGCCCGGCGGGAAGCTCCAGCAGACGCTCACCCACGCTGTGGCGGTACTGCTCCACCAGCGCCACACGTCCCTGATCGTCCAGCGCGACCACGGCGACGGCGCCGAAGTGCTCCACAATTTCGCGCGCAGCCTCGTTGCCTCCCGGCATAACCACCTGGTCGCGGCGCACCGCGATGATCGGCGCGTCAAGGACGACTTCGGACCCAGTGACAGTGAATTCGTGGCTCATGGGCACAAGCCTACGAGCCTTAGGCCTCGCCGCCACCACTGGACACCGCAAGCACGGACTTGATGCGCCCAGCTTCCGCGTCCACACCGCCGACAGTCTTTACCCCGCTGATCGCATCGGGCTCAGCGCCCTGGGTAGCCAGCGCGGTCTTGCCTTCCGCCCCGAGCGCCTTGGCAAAGTCGCCGATGACTTGTGCGCTGAAGTCGCTGCTTCGCGCCGGCCCATCCACGATCACCACCGCGCCGGCGGGCACGATGGAACCGCTGAATTCGATAAACCCGGCCTGCTGCAGCGAGTCCAGCACAAGCGTGCGGTCATCCGGCAAAGTTTTGGATTCGCCGGAAGTGCCGTCGTCGAACAGCACGGTCGCGAGAGACTGACCTGCGTGAAGTCCCGGGGAACGGTCCTCCACCGACAGCTTCGCACCCGAGGGCAGCGTGTTTGCGACGATGCTGGACAGCTCGTCCGCGCCCGCCTGGTCGGAGAAACGCTCCGTCAGTGTCAGCTCGCCGGAGTCGGACGCTCCGGCGGCGTTGAGCAGCCAGCGCACGGACTCGACATCTTCCGAGTCCGCCGCGGCCGTGCGCACGATGGTCACCGGCACGTCCTTCAGCGCACCCGAGACGATGGAGCCGGATTCCTGCGCCAACAGGTCGTTCGCCTCCTCTGCTCGCGCCTGCGCCGCCTCAAGTTCCGAATTATCTACGGCTGGCTTCGCGGGGGCGTCAGCCTTGTACTGGGAGAAGCCGAGGTCCACCTTTCCCGGCATCGCTGGTGCCAGCACTAAAGCGCCCAGCGCGATTCCAAGCGCTGCGCCCCAGCCCAGGCCAGCTGCGATGAGGCCTACCCTGCCTTGAGTCTTCGCCATCAGACACTGCCCTCCTAGTTAGTCCAGCCATCGAACCAGCCGCGCACCGTCAGCGCGATGGTGTTCCAGGTGTCCACGAGGTTGTCGGCGAAGTTGCCGTTGCCGCCCAGCCCGGCGATCAGGATCGCCACCGCGGCGGCGACCAGCACGCCGAGGATCGCCCACGCCCATGCCACACCTGCGCCGGACTCGACAGCGTACAGGTTGGTAATCACGGAGGAATCCACGACCTTGCGCCCCGCCTTCAGCCGCGCGAGCAGCGCCGCCGGTTCCGTGGCCGGGGTGCCCGCGGTGGTAGCCGAATCTGCGAAGATACGGTCCAGCTCCACCGGCTGGCCCACAGTGACGATCATCTCGGCGTCGTGGAACGTCGCCAGCAAAATCGCAAGGTCCGTCGGGGAATCCGTCGCGGCTGGGAACGTCATGGCCCCCACGCCCAGATCCTGAATGCGTTCCAAACCAGGCGCGTAGCCGTCCGGCTCCGCGGGCAAAATCACCTTCGCATCCGAGCGCAGGTTCTCGGACGCCACGTTTTTCGGGTCGCCCACGATGATGTCCGGCGCGTAGCCCATGGACGCAAGCGTGTCCGCGGCAGCACCAACGCCGATGACAACCGGCGTGTATTCCTGCATGAAGTTCTTCAGTTCCTCCATGCGCTGGCGAGTGTCGGGAGCCGGCGACACCACCAACACCTTGCGCTCTGTCATGATGTCGCCGAGTTCCGGGGCACCGACGCCGTCGATAAGCAGCGCCGCCTCCGAGTGGATGAACTCGATGGTGTTGCCGAAGTATGCCTCCATGTTCTCCACTAGGCCGCGCTGGGCCTGGGAGAACGTGGCGTCGACCTCGGTGCGGGTCACCGGCTGCGCTTGGCCCGCAGCCTTGCGCCCCACGGTGATCTGGCCTGTGGGCGAGACAGTAGCTTTCTTGCCGTCGCGGATCTTCCCGCGCAGGTCCGTGCCAGCTGCCTCGAACAGTGGAACGCCAGCGTCGAGAAGCAAGTGCGGACCGAACGTAGGCAGCGTGCCGGTGGAGTACGGCGCGAGGTTGACCACCGCCGCCGGGCGACGCGCGATGATTTGCTCAGCCAAGCGTCGCTGCATGTCGGGTGCGTCCACGAATACGATGTCGCCCTCGCTAAGCTTGCCCAGTCCCTTGCCCTGCGGGGTGCAGTCGCGCAAGGTGCCGCGCAGCTCGGACGCGGGCGGTTCCTTGGTCGGTTCTTGAGCGGAGGGTGCAACAGTCATGCGCACCATTGTGCAACGATGACCTGCCTGAACCGGGGAGGCGCGCGGGGAACTAACCGCGCAACTGCGCCACCTCACCCTGTGCGCGCTCGAACAGCTCGGCGGCATGGGCGCGGCCGGTGTCCGAATCGTCCATCCCGGCCATCATGCGGGCCAACTCCTCGATGCGTTCTTCCTTTTGCAACGCAGCAACACCGGAGGTCACGGCCACGTCACCGATGTCCTTGGACACGTGCAGGTGCGTGTCAGCATAGGCTGCGACCTGCGGCAGGTGCGTGACCACGATGACCTGGTTGCCGCGGGCCAGACGCGCAAGGCGCCGGCCAATCTCCACTGCTGCGCGCCCGCCCACGCCCGCGTCCACCTCATCGAAAACGAGTGTTGCGCCACTGGAGGATTCAGACAAGATGACCTCCAGCGCGAGCATCACGCGCGACAGCTCGCCGCCGGACGCGCTCGTTGCCAGCGGCTTCGGCTCAAGCGCGCTGTTCGGCGCGAGGAGGATCTCCACCGCGTCGGCGCCGTCGCGGCCGTACTGTGCCTGAGTGACGTTGACGGAAAGCTGCGCCTTCGGCATCGCCAACCCGTGCAGCTCCTCGGTCACCGCCGCGCCCAGCTTGCCCGCGGCCTTGGTGCGCGCCTTCGTCAGCGCGGCTGCATGCTTTCTCATCGACCGCTCGAGCTCGGCCACCTTCGCCTTGAGCTTTTCGACGGCACCTTCCGACGTATCGATCTTGGCCAGCCGCTCCCCCGCCTTGTCACGCCACGCCACCACACCTGCCGCGTCCGGAGCGTACTTGCGGGTCAAGCCCTTGATCTCCTGCTGGCGCTGCAGGAGCTTCTCCAGCTCCTCTGGGTCGGACGGCAGCCTACTGGTGTAGCTGCCCAGCTCCGCCGAGACGTCCGAGAGCACGCCAGCGACCTCGCCCAGCCTGGCCCCCAGGTCCCGCAGCTCTTGGTCACTTGCGCCTTCGAGCGCGGCCTGGGCGCGGCCGATCAGGTCGGAGGCTGGCTCTTCTTCCCCGCCGACACCGCCGACGGCGTCCGCGCCGTCGATAGCCACAAGCGCGGTCTCGGCGGCCTCGCGCAACGCGTCCACGTCTTGGAGACGGTTGATGGTGGCCACCAGTTCCTCGTCCTCGCCGGCCTGCGGTGCTACCGCATCGATCTCGTCGATGGCGAACTGGAGGCGGTCCACCTCCTGCGCCAGCTCCAGGCGTTTTTCCGTGCGCTCCTTCAGCTCCTTCGCGGCGCTGCGCCACGCGGTGTACGCCTCGCGGTACGCGTCCAGCTTGGCCTGGATGGCCGGGTCGAAGCGGTCGAGGGCCGCCAACTGCTGTTCCGGCGCCATCAGCCGCAGTTGGTCGTTCTGGCCGTGGATGGTAAGCAGGTGGCCCGCTAGCTCGCTTAGCGTCGCCGCCGGCACCTTGCGCCCGCCGAGGTGCGCGCTGGAGCGCCCCGAGGCCTTCACAGAGCGCGACACCAGGTACTCACCGTTCTCGTCCGGTTCGGCTCCGGCACCGGCCGCAATAGCGTCGATAGCCTCGCGCACTTCATCCGGCAGGCATTGGGTGCCAAACGCGCCCTCCACCACCGCGCCGTCGGCGCCGGTGCGCACGCGGGAGGCGTCCGCACGCCCGCCGGTGAGCAGGCGCAGACCTGTGACCACCATCGTCTTACCCGCGCCCGTCTCGCCCGTGAGCACAGTCAACCCCGGCGAAAGCTCGGACGAGGCGTGGCTAATCACGCCAAGGTTGGAGATAGCGATCTCAGCGAGCAAAAACGTGCCTCCCTGTCAGATTTACGCCCCGCGCGGGCCGCGCCACCCGGAAACCGGGAGCTGGAACTTGTCCACGAGCTTGTCCGTGAACGGTCTGTCGTCCAAGCGTACCCAGCGCACCCCGCGCTCGCCCCGCACCACTTCAACGCGCGAACCGGCGGGCACCGTCAGGCGGCGCTGGCCGTCCATCACCGCGGTGGCCTGCGTGGTCTGCCGCTCCGATTCCACCGCCACAGTCGACGTCGGCGCGACCACCAGGGGCTTGGCAAACAGCGCGTGGGCGTTGTTCGGCACCACCAGGATCGCCTCCAGCTGTGGCCACATCACCGGCCCGCCGGCGGAAAACGCGTACGCGGTCGAGCCCGTCGGCGTGGAAATGAGCACGCCGTCGCAGCCGAATGAGGACACGGGGCGGAAATCCACCTCCAGCGTCGCGTCCAGCACGCGGGTGCGGTCCGAGTTCTCAATACTGCACTCGTTGAGCGCCCAGCTGCGGCCGAGCACCTCGCCGCCCTCGCCAAGCACAGAAACGTCTAACGTCATCCGCTCCACCACGCGGTACGAGCGGTCGATCACCTGGCCGACGACTTTTTCCAAACTCGACGCTTCCCCTTCCGCGAGGAACCCCACGTGGCCCAGGTTGATGCCCAGCACCGGAATGTCCTGCGCACGCGCGTAGCTCGCCGCCCGCAGAAACGTCCCGTCGCCGCCGAGCACCAGCACCAGCTCGCACCCCGCAGCCGCGGAGTCGTCCGCCTTCGCGCGGGTCACCCCGCACAGCACCGGGTTGGTCTCAATGACGTCCATCTGCTCCTGTTCGAGCAGGCGGACCTCAATGCCCGCCTGCTGCAAAAGCTGCGCTGCCCGGGCCGCCGAATCAATGTTGGAGGCCCTGAACAGGTGCGGCACCAGCAGGATCTCGCGGCGTGTTGCGTCACCCATCTACTTCGGTCCTTCCTCGATCGCGCGATTGACCAGCGCGGTCAGTGCGTCGTCGTCAAGCTGCTGCTCGCCCCCGTCTTTCACCAACCACAAAAAGTATTCCACGTTGCCGCTCGGCCCCGGCAGCGGGGATGCCGTCGCCCCGCGCACCGACAATCCCAGCGATTGTGCGAAACGCGCGACGTCCAGCGTGACCTCCGCGCGCAGCTCCGGCGAACGCACGACGCCGCCGCTGCCGAGGCGGTCCTTGCCCACCTCGAACTGCGGTTTGACCATGGTCAGCATGTCCGCGCCGTCGACCATGCACTCCACCAGCGCCGGCAGCACCAGCTTCAGGGAGATGAACGACAGATCACCGACCATGAGATCCGCCGGCCCGCCCATCATCTCCGGGGTGAGATTGCGGATGTTGGTCCGGTCAAGCACACGCACGCGCTCGTCGTTTTGCAGCCGCCACACCAGCTGGCCGTAGCCCACGTCCACCGCCACGACCTCACTTACGCCACGCGACAGCAGCACATCAGTAAACCCACCGGTCGAGGCACCAGCATCCAACGCCTTTCGCTTCTCGACGACAAGCCCGCCCCCGCCAAACACCTCAAGCGCACCCAGCAGCTTATGCGCACCACGTGACGCCCAATCGTCCACATCGGCGGTGTTGACCTTGATGGAAGCATCCGGCTCCACCACCGTCGCGGGTTTGGTCGCGGTGAACCCACCAACCTGGACGCGACCTTCCTTGATCCAGTTCTGCGCCTGCTCACGCGAGCGCGCGATCTTACGGCGGACCAGTTCCGCGTCGAGCCGGGTGCGTTTCGGTGCCACGGTAGCGGCCCCCTTTCTTAACTAATTGTCGGACAGCGCCTCGTGCAGCACCGCGTGCGCCCGAGTCAGCGCGTCCACCTCCGCTGCGAGGCCATCCGTCGCCTCCGCCAGAATCGACTCAACGCGCTGTGTCACTTCCTCAGCGCTGACCTTCGGTGCCCGCGGGTCGCGGGGAATCGGAGCCGGGCTCATCAGCGTCACCACCACTCTGCGAGCGCCGCCTCAGCGGCGTCAGACTCCGCACGCACCTCAGCCGGCGGGTCAGGCTGCTGCCACGCCACGTCGAGTGCGGTGCGGAGGGCAGCCAAGCCGGAGGCGTTGGCGTTGCCGCCGGTGAGGACGATGGCGGAGCCGTCGATACGCGCCTCGAAGCCCTCCTGCACACCCGGGGAGAGTTGCTCAGGCGACTCGCTGAGGCCGCGCATGTCCGCCGCGATGTAGGTCGGGCGGTGCTCCGGCGGCGCCTGCAGCAGCGCGTGCGGGCCGGAAACGCCGGTGAGCACGTGCAGCGCAGGCATCTCCGCGGCGACGCCGCCAGCAATGTCCGTGTCCAACCTGTCGCCCACAGCGAGCGGCTTATTCATACCGCGCGCCTTCGCAGCCTGGATAAACATCGCCGGCTCCGGCTTGCCCGCCGCCTCCGGCACAACCCCAGTCGCCGAAGTCACAGCCGCGACCATGGACCCGTTGCCCACCATGAAACCGCGCTCCATCGGCAGCGAGGTGTCCAGATTCGTGGCCAGGTACTTCGCCCCTTGCTGCAGGCTCAGCGCCGCCTCCGACAGCTGGCGCCACCCGGTGTCCGGGTTGTGGCCGTGCAGCACCACCTTCGGCGCATCGTCGGCGCTGTCCACGATCCGGTAGCCGGCCTCTTGAACGAGCTGGCGCAGCGACGGCGCGCCCACGACATAAACCGCATCGCCCTGATCGAGGTAGCGCGCCGCCATGGTCACCGCCGCCATCGCGGACGTAAGCACGTCCCCCTCAGCCGCATCAAGGCCAATGGCCCGGAGCATCTCCGCGACATCTTTGGCACTACGAGAGGCGTTGTTGGTCACACACATCGCCGGCAGGCCCGAGGCGTTAATCGCCTCGACAGCGTGCTCAATCGCCTCACCGCCAGACCAGACGGTGCCATCGAGGTCCAGCAGCAGGCCGTCGTGGTTCGCCGCAAGCGTCATATGCCTAGCCCAGTTCCGCCACACGCTCGGACGCGTCAGTCATGCCGTCGACGTCAATCTTGGCCACGTGCTCGAACCACCGCTTCGCCTCAGCCTTCTCACCAGTAGCCAGAAGCGCGTCCGCGTAGGCGTAGCTCAGGCGGGCCTGTTCAAAGCCTTGGGAACCCAGCGACGGGTTCAACCGCTGCAGCTGCGCAACAGCAGACTCATGCTGGCCGAGATCATGACGAGCACCAGCCAGGACGATCGCCAACTCAATGTGGCCGGCCTCGTCCAACTCGCGCGCCTCCGGGCTGCGGCCAAGCTCCAGCGCCTTCTCCGGGCGCCCAAGGCCGCGCTCAGCGTCCGCCATCACAGCCAGCAAGCCAGGACCACCGGAGATACGACGAGCGGCGCGCAGCTCAGACAGCGCCTCCTTCCACTCGCCGGCGTGGTACGCGACGACACCGTTGGTCTCGCGCACCACACCGACGCGCCCCGCGCGGTTCTTCGCCGCGCGCGCGTGCTGAAGCGCGAGCTTCGGGTCGTCGTAAAGCAGGTCGGTCGCCATGAGCATATGCTTTGCGACACGCTCCGCATTATCCTTCGACAACACCTTCAAATCCTGCAGTACAGAAGGATCCAGGTCGGAGATTTCCAGGCCCTGCGGCAGATCGGGCTCCTGCTCCTTCTGCGCCATGCGATCCTCGCGGAAGCCCTCACGGCGCGGGTTGGATCGGTCGTGGCGCACGCCGCCACGACCCCGGCGGCGGTCGCCATCCCGGCCACGGCCTTCTCCACGACGGGCGTCGCCGCGCCGGCCGTTGCGTCCTCCGTCTTGGCGACGCTCACCGTCTCGACCACGGCCTTCACCCCGATGGGACCGACCACCACGGGATCCGCCCTGACCATCACGGTTACGGGCATCGCGGCCACCGCGTTCCCCGCGCCGACGGTCCTCGCGACCCTTGTCACCGAAAGAGCGCTCCTGCCCTCTTCCCTCGTCCACATCTGCCATAGGGGACCTCCGTTTCTAATCTCGACCATTATAGGAAAGCTGGGCACTCGGGCACATACTGCTCCCACCACCTGCAGGATCCGCCGCGCGCTCCCGCGCTCGCAGCCCCCGCAACCAGAACCTACCTAAGGGCTATCGCACTGGTCGTACACGTCGCGCCGTGTTTGCCCTGGTGGATTGTCGGTTTGTGGGGGTGCCACTCGGAAATATTTGTGGGGGTGCACCAATGATGGGTGTATCTGGGGTTGTCCGCATTGCGGAGTATCGCCCCGATCTGCAGTTCGTGGGTGCATACCAATGATGGGGCCGGCTCTTGTTGTCCGCAATGCGGAGTTCGCGGGGGCGGCTTTCGCAAACGTTGACGGTCCAGCCGTTTTCGACCGGTGTTTACCCAGATGGGAAATCGCCGGCGTTAACCTTTACGAGACCGCCAGCTACATTGTCCGTGGGTAGGCACCCATTGTTGGTGTTCCCGGTGTTGTCCGCAATGCGGAGTGTGGACCGTACCTGGGTTGTTGTGGGTGCGTTGTTGGTCGAGTAGTGGAGGTCGAGTCTGTCGGTGTATGCGGGGGCGGGATCAAGCGGTTAATGCGCCACGATTGAATATTTGCTGGAGTATCTCACGTGGGGTTGCTCCGCCGAGGACTTGTCGTGGTGTGTCGTTGAGTTCGTCTTGTACCCAGGCGACGTGCTCGGGGGTTACTTCGGCGAAGTCGGTGCCTTTCTTGTAGAACCGGCGGCGGATCTCACCGTTGGTGTTCTCGTTGGTCGGTCGCTGCCACGGCGCGTGCGGATCGCAAAAGTACACCTCGCAGCCGTCTTTGATGCGCACACTTGCGGTTTCAGCCATTTCCACGCCTTGATCCCAGGTGATGGTCTTGAGCTGTTCAGCGTTGAGGTCTTTGACCATCTGCTGGATCGTTGCAATCACCGTCATCGATGTGTGTTCGGTGGGCAGATGACCAAGCAGGGTGTAGCGGCTGGTGCGCTCCACCAGGGTAATCAGCGCGCTTTTGCCGCCGGTGCCGATAACAAGATCGCCTTCCCAGTGCCCGGGGATTGCCCGGTCGTCAGCCTCTGGGCTGCGCTTGGTGATTTCAGCACCTTTGATCCACGGCTTACCGGTGAGCACACCGGCATTACGGGGCCGAGCTTTTCGCCGCTTGCCGCCGCGGATGAGCACATCTTGGGTCTTCATCACCGCTTCAAGCTCGGCGCGCAAGCTGCCTTTGCCCTGGATGTACAAGGCACTGTAGATCGCTTCGTGGGAAATACGCATGCTTTCATCATCGGCGAAAGCATGCTGAAGCCACACACTGATGCGCCCGGGCGACCACCGGCGGGCAAGACACGTCACCACCACAGCACGAAGTGCCGGGTTGTCGTCGAGCTTGCGCACCTTCGGCCGGTGCGCACGCGCCTTGGCGCCCAGGCCGGCTTGCCGGGCGTTGTAGTACACCGTGGCCTCACCGTCTTCGCCGGGAACTTCCCACCCGTTGCGGGCGATTTCCCGGCTGATCACGCTATGGTGGCGCCCCAGAAGTGCTCCGATCTGCCTGGCTGACATTCCCTGGTTGCACCCATGTTGGATCGTCAGGCGGTCTTCATACGACAGTCGGACCCCGCGGCCGACTTTCACACGGTCCTCGGCATAGTCGGCAGGCGCGTGGCCTGCCTGTGTTTTCATTGGTGCTGGCACGGAATCAACTTTGCTGTGTGCAGGTGGTTTTACCGTGCAAGCCTCCGGCGTGTCCGCGCGCTGTGACGCATCACGGTTTCCGCCCGCCTTCTCCTGGCGTGCTTGCTGCACCCAGCGATACACCGAATTCGCAGACCGGTCGAACGCCGCCGCAACCTCGTCAACCGGCTCACCAGCCAGCACCCGTGCGACCGCGTCAGCTTTCTGCTGCGGGGTGATGCGGGGCTTTTGCTGCAGTTCGGTCAGCACACCGACTTTCGCCAACCGCTGGTACAACGCCCCTGGTGACATGCCTAACGTCGCAGCCGCATCCGGTACCGACATACCTGAAGCCACCAGCGCCACCGCCTCGTCGATGAGCTGGTCGCGTGCACGTGCCAACGCCTTCTTCGGCGGGAGCACGCCTGCTTGCTTGACCCATTCATAAACCGTGGCCTCTGCCACACCGGCCTCACGAGCAATCTCGCCGACATCATCGCCTGCAACAAGCCGCGCCACAGACGCAGCCTTCACATCCTTCGGAGTCCAACGACCAGCCACAACAACCTCCAAGTCGAGGTGGCGCATTCACCCACTGACAACTCCGGGCGTACTCGACGTCCGGTACTCGACTTTCGTCCCGCAGTAGGCATCGTCGTTGCTGCTGTCCCCGCGACCTATGTGGCCCCTAGTTGGCAGGTCGCGTCCCGCCGGGTGATTTCGCCCCGGGGATTTCATGGGTGTGCGCCAATGATGGGTGCCGTCGTGGTTGTCCGCAAAGCGGAGTGAGGCCCGGGCACGGAATTGGTTGGTGTGCACCAATGATGGGTGCCACTGTGGTTGTCCGCAATGCGGAGTCTAGCCAGGTGGGTTCGGGCCAGGCATAGCAAAGCACCCGCCGCACCATCAGTGTTGGTGCGGCGGGTGCTTGTGTGAAGTTGTTGGGTCGGCGGTAACCTACTCTCCCACTCCCTCCCGGGAGCAGTACCATCGGCGCGGGCGGGCTTAGCTTCCGGGTTCGGAATGGGACCGGGCGTTTCCCCGCCGCCATCAACCACCGACACACCTATAGGGGCATGTACGGCTGATCAACAATTCAGCGTTATGCAATTATGTTGGCCATCCCGGTGCAAACCGGGTTGGTGTGTTGTGTCAGTGACTGCACAGTGGGCGCAAGCAAAACGTTTCTTCGTGTTTCTTCGCGGTGTTTACACCATCAAACGTATTGTTTGGTGTTGGTGTTTATTGGTGTATTAGTACCGGTCGCCTCCACACATTGCTGTGCTTCCAGGTCCGGCCTATCAACCCAGTAGTCTCCTGGGAACCTCAAATGAAACCTCATCTTAAAACAGGCTTCCCGCTTAGATGCTTTCAGCGGTTATCCCTCCCGTACGTAGCCAACCAGCCGTGCTCCTGGCGGAACAACTGGCACACTAGAGGTACGTCCGTCCCGGTCCTCTCGTACTAGGGACAGCCTTCTTCAAGTTTCAACGCGCGCGGCGGATAGAGACCGAACTGTCTCACGACGTTCTGAACCCAGCTCGCGTGCCGCTTTAATGGGCGAACAGCCCAACCCTTGGGACCTACTCCAGCCCCAGGATGCGACGAGCCGACATCGAGGTGCCAAACCATCCCGTCGATATGGACTCTTGGGGAAGATCAGCCTGTTATCCCCGGGGTACCTTTTATCCGTTGAGCGACACCACATCCACAAGTAGGTGCCGGATCACTAGTCCCGACTTTCGTCCCTGCTCGACTTGCAAGTCTCGCAGTCAAGCTCCCTTGTGCACTTACACTCTACACACCTGATTGCCAACCAGGCTGAGGGAACCTTTGGGCGCCTCCGTTACATTTTGGGAGGCAACCGCCCCAGTTAAACTACCCACCAGGCACTGTCCCCAACCCAGATCATGGGCCAAGGTTAGATATCCACTACGGTCAGAGTGGTATTTCAACAACGACTCCACACACACTGGCGTGCATGCATCAACGTCTCCCACCTATCCTACACAAACCGCACCGAATGCCAATACCAAGCTATAGTGAAGGTCCCGGGGTCTTTTCGTCCTGCCGCGCGAAACGAGCATCTTTACTCGTACTGCAATTTCACCGGGCCTGTGGTTGAGACAGCAGGGGAGTCGTTACGCCATTCGTGCAGGTCGGAACTTACCCGACAAGGAATTTCGCTACCTTAGGATGGTTATAGTTACCACCGCCGTTTACTGGGGCTTAAATTCTCCGCTTCGGACAATGTCCTAACGGGTCCTCTTAACCTTCCAGCACCGGGCAGGCGTCAGTCCGTATACATCAACTTAACCGTCTTCGCACGGACCTGTGTTTTTGATAAACAGTCGCTCCCCTCTCCTCTCTGCGACCCCAACCAGCTCAACACGAATGTGTGTCACCGGTTGTGGTCCCCCTTCTCCCGAAGTTACGGGGGCATTTTGCCGAGTTCCTTAACCACAGTTCACCCGCTCGCCTTAGTATTTTCTACCTGACCACCTGTGTCGGTTATGGGTACGGGCCGTACATGCACATCGCTAGAGGCTTTTCTCGGCAGTACAGGATCACCAACATCACCCACATAAGGGCTACGCATCACGCCTCACACTCATGACAACCGGATTTGACCAATGTTGTCGTGCCACACGCTTGCACCGCAATCCAATAAGCGGCTTAGCTACCTCACTGCGTCACCCCATCACTGACCTACCACGGATCAGGCCCCACGCATCACCACCAACCAACCATCCCCGAAGGGATGGCAACGATCGGCAGATCAGGGTGGTTAGTCTCACCGCTTCGATACTGGGCGCGCACATACGGGTACGGGAATATCAACCCGTTAACCATCGACTACGCCTGTCGGCCTCGCCTTAGGACCCGACTCACCCTGGGAAGACGAACTTGACCCAGGAACCCTTAGTCATCCGGCGGGCAAGATTCTCACTTGCCATTCGTTACTCATGCCTGCATTCTCACTCGCATGCAGTCCACCGCTCCTTCCGATACGGCTTCACCCCACACACGACGCTCCCCTACCCAAACAAAAAAGTTTGCCGCGGCTTCGGCGGTGTGCTTGAGCCCCACTGAATTGTCGGCGCGGAACCACTCGACCAGTGAGCTATTACGCACTCTTTCAAGGATGGCTGCTTCTAAGCCAACCTCCTGGCTGTCTTCGCGATCCCACATCCTTTTCCACTTAGCACACCCTTAGGGGCCTTAACCGGCGATCTGGGCTGTTTCCCTCTCGACTATGAAGCTTATCCCCCACAGTCTCACTGCAATGCACCACTTCAACCGGTATTCGGAGTTTGGCTGACGTCGCTAAGATGATAGTCCCGCTCAACCAACCAGTAGCTCTACCTCCGGCAAGCTCACATCACGCTGCACCTAAATGCATTTCGGGGAGAACCAGCTATCACGGAGTTTGATTGGCCTTTCACCCCTACCCACAACTCATCCCCTCAGTTTTCAACCTAAGTGGGTTCGCGCCTCCACAACCTCTTACAGCTGCTTCACACTGGCCATGGGTAGATCACCCCGCTTCGGGTCCAGGACATGCCACTTGCCACCCTATTCGGATTCGCTTTCGCTACGACTACCCCACACAAACGGGTTAACCTCGCGACATGCCGCTGACTCGCAGGCTCATTCTTCAAAAGGCACGCCATCACACACAAAAACATGCTCTGACGGATTGTAAGCGCATGGTTTCAGGAACTCTTTCACTCCCCTCCCGGGGTACTTTTCACCATTCCCTCACGGTACTTCATCCACTATCGGTCACACTGAGTATTTAGGCTTACCGGGTGGTCCCGGCAGATTCACAGCAGATTCCACGAGCCCGCTGCTACTCGGGAACACAAACAACACAACCACACACACCTTCACGTACAGGACTATTCACCTACTCCGGCGCACCATCCCAGATGCTTCCGCTGATGCATGCAAATTGCGCTTGCAGTCGGCAGCCTGCAACATTTGCGCCCCACAACACCGCACACGCAACCCCTGCCAGGTATCACACGCACACGGTTTAGCCTCATCCGCTATCGCTCGCCACTACACACGGAATCACAATTGTTTTCTTCTCCTACGGGTACTGAGATGTTTCACTTCCCCGCGTCAACCCCCACACAGACTATGAATTCACCTGCGGGTAACACCACACAACCGGTGCTGGGTTTCCCCATTCGGACATCCTCGGATCAACGCTTTGTTGGCAACTCCCCGAGGCATAACGCAGCCTCACACGTCCTTCATCGGCTCAGCATGCCAAGGCATCCACCATACGCCCGTAACAAAACACACGGACACACAAACAAACAGGTATAAACACCAAAACACAAAAAAGAAAGATACTCGCGTCCACTATACAGTTCTCACACAACACAACCCCACACACAACCAACCACAACACTGCAGCCGTGTACGCAGGGCCCAACAGGAACAACCAATGCTGCCCCAGACACCCAACAGTGCACCAACGAAAAACCCTTTTGTCACGCAATATGGTGTATCCACCAACCCAACACCACGCAGCACACACCCCAACCAGGCACCACCATCACCACCTTCTTCGGTGACACGGCGACCTACGGGTATGCCTCCACCCGGCAAAAACAACACAGTGGCAGTCACACACTCGGCGACTCAACCACACACCCACAACTGTGGGCACACAAAATAAAAGCTCCTTAGAAAGGAGGTGATCCAGCCGCACCTTCCGGTACGGCTACCTTGTTACGACTTCGTCCCAATCGCCGATCCCACCTTCGACAGCTCCCTTTAACAGGCCACTGGCTTCGGGTGTTACCAACTTTCATGACGTGACGGGCGGTGTGTACAAGGCCCGGGAACGTATTCACCGCAGCGTTGCTGATCTGCGATTACTAGCGACTCCGACTTCATGGGGTCGAGTTGCAGACCCCAATCCGAACTACGACCGGCTTTCAGCGATTAGCACACCCTCACAGGCTCGCAAACGCGTTGTACCGACCATTGTAGCATGTGTGAAGCCCTGGACATAAGGGGCATGATGATTTGACGTCATCCCCACCTTCCTCCGAGTTAACCCCGGCAGTCTCTCACGAGTCCCCAACCGAATTGCTGGCAACATAAGACAAGGGTTGCGCTCGTTGCGGGACTTAACCCAACATCTCACGACACGAGCTGACGACAACCATGCACCACCTGTACACCAACCACAAAGGGAAACCGTATCTCTACGGCGATCTGGTGTATGTCAAGCCCAGGTAAGGTTCTTCGCGTTGCATCGAATTAATCCACATGCTCCGCCGCTTGTGCGGGCCCCCGTCAATTCCTTTGAGTTTTAGCCTTGCGGCCGTACTCCCCAGGCGGGGCGCTTAATGCGTTAGCTACGGCACGAACCCCGTGGAAGGGACTCACACCTAGCGCCCACCGTTTACGGCATGGACTACCAGGGTATCTAATCCTGTTCGCTACCCATGCTTTCGCTCCTCAGCGTCAGTTACTGCCCAGAGACCTGCCTTCGCCATCGGTGTTCCTCCTGATATCTGCGCATTCCACCGCTACACCAGGAATTCCAGTCTCCCCTACAGCACTCAAGTTATGCCCGTATCGCCTGCAGTCCCGCAGTTAAGCTGCGGGCTTACACAAACGACGCGACAAACCACCTACGAGCTCTTTACGCCCAGTAATTCCGGACAACGCTCGCACCCTACGTATTACCGCGGCTGCTGGCACGTAGTTAGCCGGTGCTTCTTCTCCAGGTACCGTCACAAATACGCTTCGTCCCTAGCGAAAGGAGTTTACAACCCGAAGGCCGTCATCCCCCACGCGGCGTCGCTGCATCAGGCTTGCGCCCATTGTGCAATATTCCCCACTGCTGCCTCCCGTAGGAGTCTGGGCCGTATCTCAGTCCCAATGTGGCCGTACACCCTCTCAGGCCGGCTACCCGTCGACGCCTTGGTAGGCCATTACCCCACCAACAAGCTGATAGGCCGCGAGCTCATCCCACACCGAAAAACTTTCCACCACACCATCCAAAATGTGGTCCTATCCGGTATTAGACCCAGTTTCCCAGGCTTATCCCGAAGTGCAGGGCAGATCACCCACGTGTTACTCACCCGTTCGCCACTCGAGTACCAGTGCAAGCACTGGCCTTTCCGTTCGACTTGCATGTGTTAAGCACGCCGCCAGCGTTCATCCTGAGCCAGGATCAAACTCTCCACAAAATATGTTTCAGCAGAAACAGGCCGTGAAAAGCCCAATACCCAACCAAAAACAAACCAACCAACACCCAAACAGGCGCCGGACTGGCAAAAATCCAAAAATTACAAGGTTCAACAACCGACCCCAACCCGACGGGGCAAAACAGGGGTCGGCCAAAAATACGTGAAACATGTTCAACCACACCCCACGCACACTATGAACCAAAAAAGATGACGCGATCCATCATTGGAATTCAACCACGCCACCACCGGCACACACCCAAAAAGGCGTCCACCACACAGTGCACAAAAAGAGACAGGCAAACACACCCACGCAACAAAAGTACATTGGCACACTATCGAGTTCTCAAACAACACCAGCACACCCACCAACCAGAACCAAACACGGCCCCAGCCGGAAAAAGCGGCTTCGTCAGAAGCTACACAACCAACCAACCACAAGTCAAACTCACGTTAAACCCCGGTTAACCAGAACGTAACCCCTATTCAAATTAACTCGTCCCTCCCAACCGGCCGAACCGCTCGGAAGCAACGGAGGGAAATATAACCACGAACGCAAACACAACACAAAACGCCCAGGCCAGAGGGTAAAACTGGCCTGGCCGATAGCTCGTCGTAAAGCTGGGTGCTACACGCGCTTCGCGCCCGCGAAGTTCTTCTTGCCGCGCCGCAGCACGAGCCAGGAACCGTGGAGGAAGTCGTCCTCGGTGGGCGCCCACGCCTCGTCTTCGATGCGGACGTTGTTCACGTACGCGCCGCCCTCCTTGATGGAGCGGCGGGCGGCGCCCTTGGAATCCGCCAGCCCGGCACCGACGAGTAGATCCACGATGGTGGTTTCGCCGGAGAACTCGAAGACGTCGGTCTCGGAAACGGAGGCGGCAAGAGTCGCCTCATCCAGATCCGAAAGCTCCGCGCGACCGAACAACGCCTGGGAGGCGAGCTCGACGGCCTCGCGCGCTTTCACGCCGTGGACCAGATCCGTCATCTCCTGGGCAAGGCGGCGCTGCGCCTCGCGCTTGAAGGGACGCTCCGCAACCTCCACCTCGAGGCGGGCGAGTTCCTCCTGGTCCAGGAAGGTGAACCAGCGCAGGTAACGGATCACGTCGGCGTCCGCGGTGTTCACGAAGTACTGGTACCAGGTGTACGGGCTGGTCATCTCCGGGTCGAGCCACAGCGATCCGCCGCCTGTGGACTTGCCAAACTTCTTGCCCTCGGAGTCGGTGACCAGCGGAACGGTCAGCGCGTGGGTCTGTGCGCCGTCGATGCGGCGGTTCAGGTCTACGCCAGCAACGAGGTTGCCCCACTGGTCGCCGCCGCCGATCTGCAGGATGCAATCGTGCTCGCGGCGCAGCTGCACAAAGTCGTTGGCCTGCAGCAACATGTAGGAGAACTCGGTGTAGGAGATGCCGTCGTTTTCCAGGCGACGCTTCACCGTCTCGCGTCCAAGCATTGTGGACAGGGAGAAGTGCTTGCCAATGTCGCGCAGGAACTCGATCACGCCGAGATCCTTGGTCCAGTCGTTGTTGTTGACCAGCTTTGCTGCGTTGTCGCCGTCGAAATGCACGAAGCGCTGAAGCTGGCCGGAGATGCGCCCCGCCCAGTCCTTAACGGTGTCCGCGGAGTTCATGGAGCGCTCCCCCACGTCGCGCGGATCGCCGATCATGCCCGTGGCGCCGCCGGCGAGCACGATTGGGGTGTGGCCAGCCTCCTGAAAGCGCCGCAGCATCAACAGCGGCACGAGGTGGCCGGCGTGCAGCGACGGACCCGTCGGGTCGAAGCCGCAGTACAGGGTGATCGGCGTTTCGGTTGCCTCGCGCAAGTTATCCAGGTCGGTGGACTGGTTGATCAGGCCGCGCCAGGTCAGCTCATCAATGATGTTGGTGGAAGTCATGGTCGCTTTCTTCTAGTTCGCTGGGGTGTAGGGCTCTGCTTCGTCGATGAGCAGAACCGGGATGCCGTCATCAATACGATAGGCAATTCCGAGGCGTTCGTTGACCAAGAGCTGCTGTTCTTGGTTATATTCCAGCGGGCCCTTGTCCTTGGGGCACGCGAGGACGCTGAGAAGCTTCGGATCCAGACTCATGGTTTCGGATCGTACCCGTCGCCACCGTGGTAGCTGTCGTCGAGTCCGGGCAACTCGCCGAGCTCCTCTCGTAAAAACTGCGCCTGGGAGTCCATCGCCCGCAGGTTGTCGTCCAATATGCCCTGCCGCACCCGTCCTGCCGCGCGCGTAAGCGTGGTCAAAGAGTCCACAACCACCCACACCGCAGAGGCGTCGCGGTACTGCGGAGCATCGAGATACGTGTCGACGACCTCCGGGTATTACACCTTCACCACATCCCATATCGTTTGGCGGTGCTCCGGGGTGGGTTCCAAATGCTCCCACTCGGAGAGCACAAACCGGACAGTGTCTTCGAGCGCACGCGCCTGGGCCATCACCTGGCGCGGCGGACGGGCACCGCCGAGGCGCTTGGACGTCTCCCGCAGCGAGCGGTCTAGCACCACCGGTGTGGGCTCCGCCGGAAAGCCGACGTCGTCCCTGCGCTCCGGGTCACGCTCGGCCACCTCCCACGCCAGAAGCGACAGGTACATCGCCGCAGAGTTAGAGGTGCGGATGTCCGTGGAGCGGATCTGCACATTGCGTGGCGACGGGTACGCCTCACCCAGGTCCCGCCAACGCTTGCCGGAGCGGGCCAAGTCCATGTACTTGTTCACATCCAGGGTGTAGGCGCCGTTTTCTTCCCTGACCACGCCTTCTGCGACGAGGAGGTCAGCGATCGGCTTCCAGCTCGCCACCGCCATCGGCGTGAAGAACGGGAAGTCCACGGAGTAGCCGCTGCCCTGCTCGCGCACCTTCTGCGTCGCCGGCGCCGAGGACGGGAAGACGAAGTCCTGCTCCGCAATGTCCGTGGTGGTGGCGATCTGGCGCGAGCCGGCGGTGGTGACGCTGACGCTATACCCCAGCTCCTCCAGCCGGGCCACCACGTCGGGATCTTCGAAGTAGGCCCGCTTTTCCTAGCCGATCACGCCGTGCAGCTGCGTCAGCTTGCCGCCGGGCCCGCCGGTTGTTTCCCCCTCATCCCCGTCGCCGAAGGGCAGCAGCCCCCCGACCCAGCGCGACGGCGGCGATGACCACCCCAACTAAAATGACGCCAAGCACCACGGAGACTTTCCGTCCCCGGGGCTTGGCGTCATGGCTGCTCGGCACATTCATGCCTCACATGCTAAATGGCCGGGCCGAGATGCGCGCCACAATCGAACAACTATTGCGAGCGCACCGGTGTTTTCGCCCACTCGCGCGCAGCCTTGTTCGCCTCGCGCACACGCTCGCGCTGCTCCTCCACTCGCGGGCGCGCGGTGCCGCCGCGGGTGTCGCGGGATGCCACCGCACCGTCAACGGTGAGCACCTCCCGGACCTCCGGAAGCAGTCGCTTATCGACGCTTTGCAGTTCCTCATCCGTCAGGTCGACCAGATCCACGCCGCGGGACTCCGCGATGCGCACGCAGGCACCGGACGCCTCGTGGGCCTCGCGGAACGGCACGCCCTGGCGCACCATCCACTCGGCCAGATCCGTCGCCAGCGTGAACCCTGCCGGGGCCAGCTCGCGCATACGGTCTTCGTGGAACGTCAGGGTGGACACCAGGCCGGTAAACGCCGGCAAGAGAATGGACAGCTGGGTCACCGAATCCACCAGCGGCTCCTTGTCCTCCTGCAGGTCGCGGTTGTACGCCAGCGGCATCGCTTTCAGCGTGGACAGAAGGCCGGTGAGGTTGCCAATCAAGCGGCCAGCCTTGCCGCGGGCGAGCTCCGGCACGTCCGGGTTCTTCTTCTGCGGCATGATCGATGAGCCTGTGGACCACGCGTCGTGCAGCGTGACGTAGCCGAACTCCGGGGTGGACCAGGCGATGATCTCCTCGGCGAAGCGGGAGACGTCGATGGCGATCTGGGCCAGCACGTAGGCGGACTCGGCGGCGAAATCGCGCGAGGCGGTGCCGTCGAGCGAGTTGTCCGTGGCGGAATCGAAGCCGAGCTCTGCGGCGATCGCCTCCGGATCCAGGTGCAGCGAGGAACCCGCCAGCGCACCGGAGCCGTACGGCGAGACCGCCAGCCGCTTGTCCGCGTCCTGGATGCGCTCTAAGTCGCGTAGCAGCGGCTGGGCATGCGCCAGGAGCGAGTGCGCCAGCAGGATCGGCTGCGCGGCCTGGAAGTGGGTCTTGCCGGGCATGATCGCGTCCGGGTGGGCCTCGGCCTGCTCGACGATTGCGTCGACCAGGTCCGAGACGTCCTGGGCCACACCACGCAGTGCGTCGCGCAGCCACATGCGGAACATCGCCGCAACCTGGTCGTTGCGGGACCGGCCCGCGCGCAGGCGTCCGCCTATCTCGGGTCCGACGCGTTCGATCAGGCCCCGCTCCATCGCGCCGTGCACGTCTTCGTCCGTGGGCAGCGGGCCGAACGAGCCGTCGGCGACGTCGCGTCCAAGCTGGTCGAGGCCGTCGAGCATGACCGCGAGGTTGTCGTCGCTAAGCAAACCTGCCTTGTTGAGCACCTTCGCGTGCGCCTTGGACGCGAGCACGTCGTAGGGTGCGAGCACCCAGTCGAAGTGGGTGGACACGGACAGGGCGAACATCGCCTCAGAGGGGCCGCCGGAGAAACGGCCGCCCCACAGTGCGCCCTCATTGGTCTTGTGCTGCTGCATCAACTACTTCTCCTGGTCGGCGCCAGCGGCACGATCGCGCTTGTTGGCGATCTGGGAGGACAGACCGTGCAGGCGCACAAAGCCCTTGGCCAGGGTCTGGTCGAAGGAATCGCCGGTGTCGTAGGTGGCCAGGTTGAAGTCGTACAGGGAGTGGTTGGAGCGGCGGCCGTTGACGGTGCAGGTGCCGGCGTGCAGCACCATGCGGATGTCGCCGGTGACGTGCTCCTGGGTGGACTCGATGAACGCGTCCAGGGAGCGCTTCAGCGGGCCGAACCAGAGGCCGTCGTAGACCTCCTCAGACCAGCGGGCGTCGATGAGGCGCTTGTAGCGGGCCAGCTCGCGCTCGACCGTGACGTCTTCAAGCGCCTTGTGCGCGGTGATCAGCGCAACAGCACCCGGTGCTTCGTAGACCTCGCGGGACTTGATGCCCACCAGGCGGTCCTCCACCATGTCCAGGCGGCCGATGCCCTGGGCGCCGGCGCGACGGTTCATCTCCTCGATGGCCTCGAGGACGGTGACCTTGCGGCCGTCGATAGCCACCGGCTTACCGGCCTCGAAGGAGATGATCACCTCGTCCGGGGCGTTGCCCAGCGCCGGATCCTCCGTGTAGGCGTAGAGGTCCTTTGTCGGCGGGTTCCACAGGTCCTCCAGGAAGCCGGTCTCGACTGCGCGGCCCCAGACGTTCTGGTCGATGGAGAACGGAGACGCGGCGGACTGCTCAATCGGCAGGTCCTTGCCCTCGGCGTACTCGATAGCCTTGTCGCGGGTCCAGGCGTAGTCGCGGGCCGGGGCGATGATCTCCAAGTCCGGGTCCTGGTTGAGGAAGCCGACCTCGAAGCGGACCTGGTCGTTGCCCTTGCCGGTGCAGCCGTGGGCGACGTGGGTGCCGCCGTACTTGTGGCCGGCCTCCACCAAGTGCTTGACAATCAGCGGGCGGGAAATGGCGGAGACCAGCGGGTATTCGCCCTGGTACATGCCGTTGGCTTTGATGGTGGGCAGGCAGTATTCCTCAGCGAACTCGTCCTTGGCATCCACCACGATGGACTCCACAGCGCCGCAGTCCAGCGCGCGCTGGCGAACGGACTCCATGTCCTCGCCGCCCTGCCCCAGGTCCAGAGAGACGGCGATGACCTCGCCGTCGGTCATCTCGGCGAGGTAAGGGATGGCGACAGAGGTGTCCAGGCCGCCCGAGTACGCGAGCACAACGCGGTTAGTCATAGTGAAAGATCTCCTTCGAAGTCCAGGATGATTCAGAGTTATTCAGTATTATACAGTGTACGTAAAATTATGCGATCGGTGTGGCGATGTCTACTCGCCGACGCTTTCTTTCAGCCCGAACAGCTGCTGCGCCAGCTCTTTTCCGGTGAGTGGCTCGCGCCCGACCACGAAGACCGTGTCGTCGCCAGCGATGGAGCCGACCACTTGGTCGAGCCCCACGCGGTCGATATAGCTGGCCAGGTACTGGGCCGCCCCGGGTGGCGTGCGCGCCACGGCGATCTGCCCGGAGTAGTCGACGGAGACGACCAGCTCCTCGATCATGCGACGCAGCTTTTCGCGCGGGCCGGAGTGCGCCGTTTCCAGCGAGTCCGCCTCCGAGCCCACGGTGTAGTAGGCGCGGCCGCCCGCACGGGGGCGCACCTTCTTCGCGCCGAGCTCGTCCAGGTCGCGCGAGAGGGTGGCTTGGGTGATGTCGATGCCCTCGTCCAGCAGCAGCTCGGACAGCTGCACCTGGGAGGACACGCGGGTTGATTCGAGCAGCTCGAGGATTCTCGCCTGCCGCGCGGTGCGGGATACAGGTTGGGTCATACTTGGTGCTCCAATAGCCAGGCCAGCAGCGCCTTTTGGGCGTGCAGGCGGTTTTCCGCTTCATCGAAGACGCGCGATTGCGGCCCGTCGATGACCTCCGCGGCGACTTCGCTCCCGCGGTACGCGGGAAGGCAATGCAAGAATATTGCATCCTCGGCCGCGCGCGACATCAGGGCAGCATCCACCTGGTACGGCAAAAACGGGGTGCGACGGTCCTTGCTGTCCTCCTCCATGCCCATGGATACCCACGTGTCCGTGATGACCACCTGCGCGCCCTCCGCAGCGGCGATATCGGAGGTCAATGCCACTGCAGCACCGGTTTCCTCACCGCGGCGCCGTGCGCGGGCAACGAATTCTTCGCGCGGCTGGAAGCCTTCCGGCGCGATGACGGTGATGTCCACGCCGGCAGTGGCAAAACCGATGAGGTAGGAGTTTGCCATGTTGTTGTCGCCGTCTCCCAGGTAGACGGCCTTCAGCCCCTTCAACCCCGCCGGGCCCTGGTCCGGGCAGAAGTTTTCCACCACCGTTTGCAGGTCGGCGAGGATCTGGCACGGGTGCAGGTCGTCGGACAGGGCGTTGATGATTGGCACGGTGGCGGTTTCCGCCATTTCCCGCAGGTTGTTGTGGGAGTATGTGCGCCACACAATCGCCTCGACAAACCGTGAAAGCACCGCGCCGGTGTCCTGGTAGTTCTCCTTCGTGCCCATCTGCGAGTTGCCGCTTTCGGTGACAATCGCGTGTCCGCCGAGCTGCGCGATGCCGGCGTCGAAGGAGTAGCGCGTGCGGGTAGACGTCTTGTCGAACAGCACGGCGACGGATTTCGGCCCTTCCAGCGGCCGGCGCGAGAAGGGGTCGCGCTTCAGCTCCGCGGCAAGCGCGAGCACCTCGGCTTGCTCGTTGGGTGTCAGATCGTCGTCTGACAGGAAGTGTCTGACCATCGGTCTAGCTCCTTTCTTTCGCTGCATCGATTGCGCGGGCGAGGCGCTTCATCGCCTCAGCAATTTCATCGTCGGTAATCACCAGGGGCGGTGTCAGGCGGATGACGTCGCTGCCCGGTGCGTTCAAAATCAGGCCTTCTTCAAGCCCATGCTTGACGACGAGCTTCGCCACCGCCTCATCCAGCACCACCCCGAGCATCAGCCCGCGCCCGCGGACCTGGGCGACACCAGGGACCTGCGAAGCGGCGCTGATAAGCAGTTGCCCCTTACGGCGAACTTCCGCGAGGAAGGCTTCGTCGATAACGCCCAGCACTGCTTTTGCTGCAGCACAAGCCACCGGGTTGCCGCCGAAGGTGGTGCCGTGCGAGCCCGGGGTAAAAAGCGTCGCCGCCCTGCCGCGGGCGATGGTCGCTCCGATGGGCAGTCCGCCGCCCAAGCCTTTCGCCATGGTGATCACGTCCGGCGCGATGCCGTCGTGTTGGAAGGCGAAGAAGTCGCCGGTGCGGCCGACGCCGGTTTGCACCTCGTCGGTGATGAAGAGGATCCCGTGGGCGTCGCAAATCTCGCGCACCTTTGTGAGAAAGCCCTCCGGTGCGGGGATGACTCCCGTTTCGCCCTGGATGGGCTCCAGGATGATCGCGGCGGTGTTGCCCGGGTCTTGCTGCACCAGTGCTTCCAGCGCCTCGATGTCGCCGTAGGTGAAGAATTCCACGCCTGCCGGCATCGGCTCGAACGGGGCCCGCTTATCCGGCTGGCCGGTCAGCGCCAGCGAGCCCATGGTGCGGCCGTGGAAGCCGCGCTCCGCGGCGAGGATGCGGCGGCGGCCGGTCAGACGTGCCAGCTTGAAGGCGGCCTCGTTGGCCTCGGCGCCGGAGTTGCAGAAAAATACCCGCGCAGTGTCGTCGCCAACCCGGGCGCGCAGCGCTTCGGCGACCTCCACCACCGGCTGGGAGCCGAAGAGGTTGGACACGTGCCCCAAGCGCGCCACCTGCGCGCTGACGGCGTCCACTATCGCCGGATGCGCGTGGCCGAGCGCGTTGACGGCAATGCCTGCGAGCATGTCGATGTAGGTGTTGCCGTCCGCGTCAGTGACGGTGGCGCCTTCGCCGGAGACAAGCTCCACGGGCGGCGTCGGGTAGGTATCTAACAGCGCGGAAGTCCAGCGCGACGAAAACTCACTCATGCATCGTCCTTTCTAAAGATCGTGCCGTCCGGGTAGTGCGCTCGGTCGTAATCGTCCGGCAGCACCATGGTGCCAACGCCTCCCATGGTCAGAAGCTCCAGCAGCACAGAGTGCGCCACGCGGCCGTCGATGACGTGCGCTGCCTTCACCCCACCCTTGACCGCGTTGAGACAGGCCTCCATCTTGGGGATCATGCCGGTGTCTAAGCCAGGGAGCATCTTGGCCAGCTCCCCCGCCTCGATCTTGGACAGCAGCGAGTCCTTGTTCGGCCAGTCCGTGTACAGCCCTTCAACATTGGTGAGCACCACGAGGCGCTCGGCACCGATTGCGGCGGCGAGCGCGCCGGCGGCTTCGTCAGCGTTGATGTTGTAGACCTCGCCGTTTTCCCCCGGGGCGATTCCGGAGACCACCGGGATTCGGCCGGCCTCGATGATGTCCATCACCGCTTCCGGGTTCACATCCGTGATTGTGCCCACCAGGCCAATGTCCTGCGGCTCGCCGTCGACTACCACCTTGCGCTGCTTCGCAGTAAACAACCCGGCGTCCTCGCCCGACGTGCCTACTGCGTAGGGCCCGTGCGAGTTGATCTTGCCCAAAAGGTCCCGGCCCACCTGGCCGAAGAGCACCATACGCACCACGTCCAGGATCTCCGGAGTAGTCACGCGGAACCCGCCGATGAACTCTCCGCCGTCCAAGCCCAGGCGGGCGAGCATCTGGGTGATCTGCGGACCGCCTCCGTGCACCACCACGGGTTTCGCGCCCACGGTGCGCAGGAACACCATGTCGGCGGCGAACGCGGCCTTTAAGTCCTCATCGATCATGGCGTTGCCGCCGTATTTGACCACGACAATCTTGTCGCGGTAGTGCTGCAGCCACGGCAGCGCCTCCGCCAGCACGGTGGCGCGCTGTTCGTTGGACAAATTCGGCATCATCTCGCGCACTCCTTAGCTGGTGTAGGCCGAGTTGATCTCAACGTAGGCGTGCGACAAGTCCGTCGTGCGCACCGTCGCGCGGCCCTCGCCGCCAGTGCCCAGGTCCACCACAACCGCGATGTCCGCACCACTTAGGTCCACGTCTCGCGCGCCGGGGGCACCGGTGGAGTATTCGCAGACGGTGTGCCCGTTGAAGGTCACCGAGATGTTGTCCGCGTCCATTTCCGCGTCAGCCATGCCGACGGCGGCAAGCACGCGGCCCCAGTTCGGGTCCGAACCGAACATGGCGGTCTTGACCAGGCTGTCGCGCCCGATGGCGCGCGCGGCATCCAGCGCTTGCTCGTCGTCCGCGGCGCCTTCGACGGTGATGCTCACCCGTTTGGTCACGCCCTCGGCGTCGGACTGCATCATCCCGGCTAGCTGCGCGCATGCTTCGTGTACCGCAGCGTCCAGCTCGTCCTGGTCCGGGGCCACCCCGCTTGCACCGCTAGCCATCGCGATAACGGTGTCGTTGGTGGAGGTGGAGCCGTCGATGTCCAGGGTGTTGAAGGTGGTTGAGTTGGCGCGCTCTAGCGCTGTCTGCAGCGCCTGGGCATCTACCTTCGCGTCGGTGGTCAGGCACACCAGCATCGTCGCCAGCGACGGCGCCATCATGCCGGCACCTTTACCCATGCCTCCGACAGTCCAGCCGTCGCCCTTGACCAAGACTTCCTTGGCGATGGTGTCGGTGGTGCGGATGGCATCGGCGGCGTCTGCCCCGTGGTCGCCGAGCTGCGTGACGACGGCTGCGATGCCGCTTTCCACCTTTTCCATCGGCAGCAGATCGCCGATGATGCCGGTCGAACAAACAGCGACTTGCGTGGGCTCCGCGCCCACACCTTCGGCCGTGAGTTGCTGCATAATTTGCGCGTCATGCAGCCCCTGCTCTCCAGTGCAGGCGTTGGCGTTGCCGGAGTTAAACACCACCGCTTTCAGCTCGCCTGCGGCCACGGCCGCGCGGCTGACCTTCACGGGCGCGGCGAAGACCTTGTTGCGGGTGAATACGGCGGCGGCGGCGAACTCGGGGCCTTCGCTGACCACGACGGCGATGTCCGGGCTGCCGGATGCTTTCAGGCCCGCGCCTGTGGCGGCGGCGGAAAAGCCTTGAGGTGCGGTGACTCCAAGAGCACTCATGATGGAGGGATCCTTTCGGGAAATGAGGAAGCTAGTTTGGGGGTCTCGTCGGCGGTTACGGAGCCACCGCGGCTCGCGACAGACCCGCCCCCTCCTCGAACCCGAGCGCGAGGTTCATGCACTGCACCGCCGCTCCCCCGGTGCCCTTGGTCAGGTTGTCAATGGCGCTGGTGACAACAAGCTTGCTGGCTGCCTGGTCCACCTCAACCTGGACGTGGCACATGTTGGAACCCACCACGTGCTGCGTTTGCGGCTGCTGGCCGGCGGGCAGCAGGTGCACGAACGGTTCCTCGGCGTAGGCGCTTTCGTAGGCAGCGCGCACCGTCTCCACGTCCGTGCCCTGCGCCAGCGGCGCGGTGACGGTGGTGAGGATCCCGCGCGGCAGCGGCGCGAGCACGGGGGTGAAACTTACCGCGACCTGGCCGCCCGCGACTTCCTCGAGGTTTTGCGCGATTTCTGGAGTGTGCCTGTGTGCGCCTGCGACGCTGTATGCCTTCAGCGAGCCCATCGTCTCGGCGCCGAGCATGTCCACCTTGGCCTTTTTGCCGGCCCCGGAAACGCCGGTGACGGCCACAACCGTCAGGTCCGGCTCGACCAACCCAGCCTGCACCGCCGGCCATGCGGCGAGCGTGGCACCCGTGGGAAAGCACCCGGGGACAGCGATGCGCGTTGCCTTTGCGACGTCCTCACGGTGCCCCGGCAACTCCGGCAGACCGTAGGGCCAGGAGCCTGCGTGTTCCGAGCCGTAATAGGCACGCCACGCCCTAGCGTCGCGCAAGCGGAAGTCGGCCGCGCAGTCGATGACCATGACGTCCTCGCCCAGTGCGGCGCCGATGGCAGCGGAGTGGCCGTGCGGGAGCCCCAAAAAGACCACGTCGTGGCCGGAAAGCACCTCGACGGTCGTCTCTTCAATGATCCGGTCTGCAAGCTCCGGCAGATGCGGCATGAGCTCGCCGACGCTCTGGCCGGCGCTGGACGCCCCGGTGAGCGCGCCGATCTTTAGCCTCCCCGCGAGATACGCCGGGTGGCCCAGCAGCAGGCGGAGAATCTCACCGCCCGCATAGCCCGTGGCCCCCGCGACCGCTACTTTGACAACCTTGCTTTCTGACATGGCCGTCAGTGTAACAGTTATGCAGTCGCGTGGAAGTTATTCACGGAAGAAATTTAGCCACGCATTTCCGCGCCGTAGCGCTCCTTGGCCAACTCGGCCGCCTTCAGACGCGCCTCGGAGGCATCCTCCTCGGTCAGCGTGCGGTCCGGGGCGCGGAACGCCAGGCCGAATGCGAGCGACTTCTTGCCCTCGCCGAGGCTCTCGGAACGGTAGACGTCGAAAAGCGTGACTGCCTCGACGAGCTCGCCCGCGCCTTCCTCGACGGCTCGGCGCACATCCTCGGCTGCCACAGCCTCGTCGACGACCAGGGCGATGTCCTGGTTGAGCAGCGGGAACGCCGACAGCCGGGGTGCCGGCAGGCGCTCTGCCAGCGGGATCGCGGTCAGATCGATCTCCATCGCGCAGGTGCGCGCCGGCAGATTCAGCTTTTCAAGGATCTGCGGGTGCAGCTCGCCGGCGTGGCCGACAACCTCACCGTCGACTTGCAGCTCAGCGCAGCGGCCTGGGTGCCACGGCAGGTACTCGGCCGCCTGGACGTCCAGCTCAACACCGCAGACACGGGCAACGAGCTGGGCTGCCTCGATGGCGTCCGACCACTCGTAGGCGCGGCCGGCGCCCCACGGGCCTTCCAGCTCCGTGTTGCCCAGTGCCACGGTCGCGGCGTGGAGGTGCTGCTTCGGCAGCGACTCGACGAGCTCCGCGACGACCTCATCCGCCGGGCGCTCGGACACGTCCGGCAGCGGCGAGACATCAGCGCGCTTTTCCGAGGTCTGCGCCACGGAGTAGATCGCCAAATCACCGCGACCGCGCGCGACGTTTCGGCCGGCGGCCTCCAGCATCGGCGGCAGCAGCGTAGTGCCCAGGATGCTGTAGTCCGCATCCAACGGGTTCTGCACCTTGACGGTGTTGCGGCGCGGATCCTCTGCGTCCAGGCCCCAGGTGTCGAAGGTGTCGTTGGCGATAAACGGCGTAGGGATGATCTCCGCGTAGCCGGAGTACGCCAGCGCGTGGGTCACCGCACGACGGCGGCGCTGCAGCGGGCTCAAACCACGGCCTCCACGGGGCGTGGGCAGGATCGACGGGATGTCGTCCAGCCCCTCCAGGCGCACGACCTCTTCGACCAGCTCCACCGGCACGGTGATGTCGGTGCGCCAAGTCGGCGGGGTGACCTGAAGCTCGTCGCCGTCGCCAGCGACCTCGCAGCCGACCTCCTGCAGGCGGCGGACCACGGTCTCGCGCGCGTAATCCACACCGATCAGCTCAGCCGGCCGCGCGGCGCGCATCGCAATGGCGTCACGCTTCTCGACGTCACCGACCAGCGTCCTGCCCGCATGAATCGTGCCGCCAGCGATCTCCACCAGCAGCGCGCACGCGATGTCCAGGGCGTTTTCCACCAGCTGCGGGTCCACGCCGCGCTCGAATCGGCGCGACGCCTCTGAGCTCAGCTTCAGCCGGCGCGCAGTGCGCGCCACGGTCAGCGGATCCCAGGTTGCGGCCTCGAAGTGGACGTTGACCGTTTCGTCCGAAATCTCGGAGGTGGTCCCACCCATGACGCCAGCGAGCGACTGAATGCCGTTGTCGTCGCTGATCACCACGTCTTCAGCGGTCAAGGTGCGCTCGACGTGGTCGAGCGTTTCAAACTTCTCGCCGTCGGCGGCGTTGTGCACACGCAGTCCGCCGGCAATTCTGTCGGCGTCGAAGGCGTGCATCGGCTGGCCGGTAAGCAGCATGACGTAGTTGGTCACGTCCGTTGCGGCGTTGACCGAGCGCACGCCGGCGAGCATGAGCTCGCGCTGCATCCAGAACGGTGCCGTCGCGTTCGCATCGATGCCTGCGACAGTGCGCACGCCGAAACGCTTCGCCTTGGTGGATTCCTCCACGGTCACCGGGATGGTCTCACCTGCCGGGGCTGGAACACCAGAGAGGTCGATGCCGGCGATCGCGGGATTCTGCGCCACGTCTGCGAACTCGAGGTCGAAGGCGGAGGCGATCTCGCGGGTTAGGCCGCGGGCGGACAGGGCGTAGCCGCGGTCCGGGGTGACGTTGACCTCAAAGACGGTGTCGTCCGAGCCCAGAATCTCGCGCGCGTCCTGGCCGGGGGTGGCGGAGCCGTCGTGAAGCGTGATGATGCCCTCGCTCTTTGCGGCGAGCCCAAGCTCAGCCGCAGACGCCATCATGCCGGCGGAGATGTGGTCGTAGGTCTTACGCGCCGAGATCTCGAATCCGCCCGGCAGCACCGCGCCCGGAAGCGACACGACGACCAGGTCGCCCTGCTTAAAGTTGCGGGCACCACAGATGATGCCCTGCGGCTCGCCGGTGCCATTGGCCTGGCCCACGTCCACCTGGCAGTAGCGGATCGGCTTCTTAAAACCGGTCAGCTCCTCAATCTCGGCGACGCGGCCGATGACCAGCGGGCCGGTGACTTCTGGAAGCGGTTCGTAGCCCTCTGTTTCGAAGCCGACGCGCACGAAGCCCGCGTCGAGCTCCTCGTCGGTGGGATTGAAGTCCTTGTTACCTGCGTTCTGCAGCAGGCGGACGATCCAATTTTTGGAAATGAGCATTATCAGTGTCTCCTTTACGCCTGCACGCCGAACGGGATGGTGAAACGGACGTCGCCTTCGACCATGTCGCGCATGTCCGACAGGCCATTGCGGAACTGCAGGGTGCGCTCCAAGCCCATGCCGAATGCGAAGCCGGAGTAGACCTCCGGGTCGATGCCGACGGCACGGAGCACGTTCGGGTTGACCATGCCGCAGCCGCCCCACTCGATCCAGCCCGCGCCGCCTTTCTTGTTGGGGAACCACACGTCCACCTCTGCGGACGGCTCGGTGAACGGGAAGTAGTTCGTGCGCATGCGCGTCTTCGTCTCCGGTCCGAACAGCACCTTGGCCAGGTGGTCGAGGGTGCCGCGCAGGTGCGCCATGGTCAGACCCTTGTCCACGGCCAAACCCTCCACCTGGTGGAACACCGGGGTGTGGGTGGCGTCTAGCTCGTCGGTGCGGAACACGCGCCCTGGGCATGCGATGTAGATGGGCACGTCGCGCTCAAGCATGGTGCGCACCTGCACCGGCGACGTGTGGGTGCGCATGACCTGCTTCGAGTCCTCCTCGCCGATGTAGAAAGTGTCCTGCAGCGTGCGGGCCGGGTGGTCCGGGATGAAGTTCAGCGCGTCGAAGTTGAAGTACTCCGCTTCCACCTCCGGGCCTTCCGCAACTTCCCAGCCCATGCCGATGAAGATGTCCGCGATGTGCTCGGACAGCGTGGTGATCGGGTGCATCGCGCCAGCCTGCGTGCGGGAGGTGGGCAGGGTGACGTCCACCTTCTCCTCGCGCAGCTGACGCTCGCGGTGCTCCGCCTCGCGCTGCACGCGCAACTGGGCGTAGGCCTTTTCTGCGCGGCCGCGGGCCATGTTCACGAACCGGCCGGCATCTTTGCGCTGATCCTTCGGCAGCGTCCCGAGTGCACGGCGGGCCTGCAGGATCGGGGCCTTCTCCCCCAGGTGCGCGCGGTGCGCCTCCTCCAGCGCAGCGAGGTCCTCGGCCGCCTCAAAGGCAGCGATCGCCTCGTCCGCCGCCTTGTTCAGGGCGTCCTCGGTCAGTTCAATTTCCGGAGTTGGGTTTGCGTTGTCGGCCACGCTTGTGTTCACCCGCACCTTTCCACAAGTGCGCTGCGCTGTTCATACAGACCGCAGCAGTGTCGGTTCAAAAGCGTCCACTACTCTACCTATCGTTCGACACAGCGCCCGCGCGAGGGCGGGCGCGCAAAATCTATCAGTCGCAGCTATTCCTCAGAGAGCGTCTTCGACGACTCCCACAGGCAGATACTCGCTGCGGTGGCCAGGTTCAGCGACTCCGCGCTGCCCTGGATGGGGATGGAAACGCGGTGGTCGGCGGCCGCGAGGATGTCGTCGCTAAGCCCATGCGCCTCGTTGCCGAACAGCCACGCAGTTGGCTGCGCGAGCGTCTCCCCCGGGGCCGCCAGGTTCACCTCGCCGTTCATGGTGGTGGCGAAGGTGGACAGCCCGGCGTCTTCGAGCTGCCCGATGACGCGACGCACGTCGCGGTCGCGCGCCACGGGGATGTGAAACAGCGTGCCCGCGGTCGATCGCACCACCTTCGGCGACTCTGGGTCCACGGTGTCGCCCGCAAAAATTACCGCGTCTGCGCCCACGGCGTCTGCAATGCGGATGATGGTGCCAGCGTTGCCAGGGTCGTTGGTTTCCACGCACACCGCCACCAGCTTCGGACGGCCCTTCATGATCTTCGGCACGGTCCACAGCACCGGGCGGCACACGGCGAAGATGCCGGTCGAGGTCACCGCGTCCGCGAGCGCATCCGCAGCTTTGTCCGTGATCGCGTGCGTGTACACATCCATGTAGCCCGCCGCCCGCACGATTTCCTCGAAGCGCTCGGCGGCATCTTCGGTGACAAAAAGGTCGGTTGCCGCCCCCGTTGCCACGGCGGCTTCCACAGCGTTTTCGCCTTCCGCTAAGAAAGCCTTCGCTTTACGACGAGCTTGCGCCCTCTTTAACTTCCCCGCATTAACCACACGCGGAGTGCGTTCTGTGAACGGCTGCTGGAAATCCAATGGCATAGCTCCAGACTACGTTGCGGGCGCTACGCTGTTAGCCGTACCTACGTTTCAGGAGCTCGTGAGCGCCCGCCTTCTTTCACCGGCGGCGCGCCCTTGGCGCATCGGTTTTGCGCTCGCAGTTCTCCTTTTCGCTCTTGGGCTGCTAACTATGCTCGGGGCTCCTATTGCCGTTGAGTGGTCCCGATTTGTGGTGGCGCTCTACGCGGTCTTTCTCATCTTCGCCGCGTTCTTCGCCCCGGTCACCGCCGGGTTGGGATACGGCTTTCTGCTGCAATTTTCCGCGATAGCACCCGAGTACCGCACCGTCGTGTACAAGGTGAAGGACTACTTCCTACCGGTGGTCACCATCTCCACCACGAACCTTTCCGACGAGGCAATCCCGCTGCAGCAGGATCTCTCACGCACCCAGACCATCTCCGCTTCCGTGAACGGCTCCAAGAAGGCCATCGAGAACGAGGGCATCTTCTAAAACAGCCCCAACAACCACGAATGGCGTGCCCACCCCCGTGGTGGGTGCGCCTTTTCGTTACCACGCACGAAAAAGCTCCCGCCCGTCCCGATTGTTCGGGGGTGGGCGGGAGCTTCGTCGTTAAGCGAAAGTGCTTATGCAGCCTTCGGAGCGTTGACGTCCTCCGGCAGCGCGTTCTTCGCAACCTCGCACAGAGCAGAGAATGCAGCGAAGTCGCTGACAGCCAGCTCGGCCAGGATCTTGCGGTCGACCTCGACCTCGGCCAGCTTCAGGCCGTGGATGAGGCGGTTGTAGGTGATGTCGTTCATGCGGGCAGCGGCGTTGATGCGCTGGATCCACAGCTTGCGGAACTCGCTCTTACGCTTGCGGCGGTCGCGGTACGCGTAGGTCTGGGAGTGCAGCCACTGCTCCTTCGCCTTGCGGTACAGGCGGGATCGCTGGCCGCGGTAGCCCTTCGCAGACTTGAGGATTGCGCGGCGCTTCTTCTTAGCATTGACTGAACGCTTCACACGTGCCATGAGTCAAACTTCCTTTTCTTTTCTCGTAATCGGTTGATTGAACGGGCAGTGCTTAGGACATGCCGAGGAGGCGCTTTGCGCGCTTGACGTCAGCCTTAGCGACGTCGGTGGAGCCGGACAGCTTGCGACGGCGCTTCGAGGAGAGCTTCTCGTTCAGGTGGCGCTTACCAGCCTGCTCGCGGCGCAGCTTGCCCTTGCCGTTGACCTTGATGCGCTTTGCGGTGCCCTTGTGGGTCTTCTGCTTCATGGTGAAAGCCCTTCAGAGTGTCGATTGTTGGAACTACTTTTTGCCCTTGCGAGCCGGTCCGAAGACCATCGTCATGTTTCGGCCATCCTGCTTCGGACGGGACTCGACAACGCCGAGCTCCCCGATGTCCTCAGCCAGACGCTCCAGCAGGCGGTACCCCAGCTCGGGGCGGGCCTGCTCGCGGCCGCGGAACATGATGGTGACCTTGACCTTGTTGCCCTTCTCCAGGAAGCGCTCAACATTGCCCTTCTTGGTCTGGTAGTCGTGCTCATCAATCTTGGGGCGGAACTTCTGTTCCTTGACCACGGTCTGCTGCTGGTTCTTGCGGGCCTCGCGGGCCTTCTGATCCTGCTCGTACTTGAACTTGCCGTAGTCCATGATCTTGGCCACGGGCGGCTTGGCCTTCGGGGCTACCTCAACCAGGTCGAGGTCCGCCTCGTACGCCAGCTTGCGGGCGTCGTCCGTGCGGACGATGCCCACCTGCTCGCCGGACGGGCCGACGAGGCGAACTTCAGGGACGCGGATTCGTTCATTGATCCGAGCTTCAGCGCTGATGAGAACTCCTAGAGACTTAAAGAAACAATGCGTGCCGCACTTGAACCGCAATCAGACTCATCCCACGCGAAAAACCCGCTCACCCTGACGGGTGGCGGGAGTTCGTCCAAAGCACGCCAAGACAGTTGTCTCGCCTGGCGCACCGTTTGACCCGTATCCAACTCAGTTGACTGAGCGGCTTGGGGTGGGATTCACTCCTCTTGCGGCCCCCGCACCCGCATGACACGGGCGCGCTGGGCGGTGTAGGCAGCAATATACATGCTCATGCCTGCACAAACCAAATCGGGCGCGCTACCCCTTCGCTAAAACGTCCTGCAGGAACTGTCCAGTGAAGGAGCCTTGCACCTTTGCGACGTCCTCCGGTGTGCCCTGTGCGACCACAGTGCCGCCGCCCGAGCCGCCCTCGGGCCCCATGTCCACGATCCAGTCCGCGGACTTGATCACGTCCAGGTTGTGCTCGATCACCAGCACGGTGTTGCCCTTCTCCACCAGGCCGTTGAGCACCAGCATGAGCTTGCGGATGTCCTCGAAGTGCAGGCCCGTCGTCGGCTCGTCCAAGATGTAGATCGTGCGGCCGTTGGAGCGTTTCTGCAGCTCCGCGGCGAGCTTCACGCGCTGCGCCTCGCCGCCGGACAGCGTGGTAGCGCTCTGGCCGAGGCGGACGTAGCCCAGCCCGACGTCTACAAGCGTCTGCAGGTAGCGGTGGATGGAGTTGATCGGCTCGAAGAACTCAGCGGCCTCCGAGATGGGCATCTCCAGCACCTCAGCGATGTTCTTGCCCTTGTAGAGCACTTCGAGCGTCTCGCGGTTGTAGCGCGCGCCTTCGCACACCTCGCACGGCACGTACACGTCCGGCAGGAAGTTCATCTCGATTTTGATGGTGCCGTCGCCGTGGCAGGCTTCGCAGCGCCCGCCCTTGACGTTGAAGGAGAAGCGCCCGGCCTTGTAGCCGCGCACTTTTGCCTCCTGGGTCTCGGCGAACAGGTTGCGGATCTTGTCGAACACGCCGGTGTACGTCGCCGGGTTGGAGCGCGGGGTGCGCCCGATCGGGCTTTGGTCCACCTGCACGAGTTTGTCCAGGTGCTCCAGCCCCTCGACCTTCTTCACACGGCCGGGAACCTGGCGCGCGCCGTTGAGCTGATTCTGCAGCGTCTTCGCCAGAATCTGGTTCACCAGCGTGGACTTGCCGGAGCCGGAAACGCCGGTCACGGCCACCAGTACGCCGAGCGGAATGTCCACGCTGACGTTGTCGAGGTTGTTCTCCCGCGCGCCGATAATCTTCAGTTGCTTTTGCTTATCGACGTCCCTCCGGTGCTCCGGCACCTCAATAACCTTGCGGCCGGACAGGTAGTCGCCCGTGATGGAGTCCTTGGACTTGAGAATGCCTTCCGGCTTGCCCTGGTAGACCACTTCCCCGCCGTACTCGCCGGCGCGCGGGCCGATGTCGATGAGCCAGTCGGCCTCGCGGATGGTGTCCTCGTCGTGCTCCACCACGACCAGAGTGTTGCCCAGGTCGCGCAGCTTCTTCAAGGTGGTGATCAAGCGCTGGTTGTCGCGCTGGTGCAGGCCGATGGACGGCTCGTCCAGCACGTAGAGCACACCAGCCAGGCCGGAGCCGATCTGGGTGGCCAGGCGGATGCGCTGCGCCTCGCCGCCGGACAGCGTGCCGGCGGAGCGGGCCAGGGTGAGGTAGTTCAGCCCCACGTCCAAAAGGAAGTGCAGGCGAGCCTGGATTTCGCGCAGCACGGCACCGGCGATCATTTCTTCGCGGTACCCCAGCACCAGGTTGTCCAGGTATTCGGAGGCGTCCTCGATCGACAGTTCAGTCAGGCCTGCGATGGAGCGCTCCCCGTGCGTGGTCGATGCCAGGCGCACCGCCAGGATCTCCGGCTTCAAGCGCGCGCCGTTGCAGGTCGGGCATGGCACCTCGCGGGTGTAGGCGAGCAGGCGTTCCTTCTGCGTTTCGGACTCGGTCTGCTCCAGTTTGCGCTCCAGGTAGCCCACGATGCCCTCGTAGGCTGCCGTGTAGGAGCGCTGGCGCCCGTAGCGGTTCTTGTAGCGCACGTTCACCTTCGTGGACGAGCCGTGGATCAGGTGCTTCTGCTGCGTCTTGGTCAGCGAGCTCAACGGCGCATTGGCGTCAAAGTTCTCTTCTTTCGCCAGCGCCTCAATGAGTTTGGTGAAGTACTTCTTGTTCGGGCTGGAGTTCCACGGCTGGAACGCATCCACCGCAGGTGCGTCCGGATCCGGGATGACCAGGTCCACGTCGATCTCCTTGCGCACGCCCAGGCCGTCGCAGGCCGGGCAAGCGCCGAACGGCGAGTTGAAGGAAAACGCGCGCGGCTCGTACTCCTCCACGTTGAGCTTGTGGCCGTTCGGGCAGGCCATCTTCTCAGAGAAGATCTGCACGCGCTCCGGGTCGTTGGCCTCCAGTTCGACAAAATCGAAGCCGACTAGGCCGTCGGCAAGCTTGAGCGCCGTTTCCACGGAATCCGTCAGGCGCTGCTTCTGGCTGGCCTTGACGGTGAGGCGGTCCACCACCACGTCGATGTTGTGCTTGATCTGCTTTTCCAGCTTCGGCGGGTCCGAAAGCTGGTAGGTCTCCCCGTCCACGTTCACGCGCGAGTAGCCCTGCGACGACAGGTCGGCGAAAAGGTCCTGAAACTCGCCCTTGCGCTTGCGCACAATCGGCGCGAGTACCTGGAACTTGGTGCGCTCTTCCAACTCGAGCACACGGTCGACAATTTGCTGCGGGGTCTGGCGCTCAATCACCGCGTCACACACCGGGCAGTGCGGGGTGCCGGCGCGCGAGTACAAAAGGCGCAGGTAGTCGTAGATTTCCGTGATGGTGCCCACGGTGGAGCGCGGGTTGCGGTTGGTGGACTTCTGGTCGATAGACACCGCCGGGCTCAACCCGTCGATGTAGTCCACGTCCGGCTTGTCCATCTGGCCTAAGAACATGCGGGCGTAGGAGGACAGCGATTCCACGTAGCGGCGCTGCCCTTCGGCGAAGATTGTGTCGAAGGCGAGCGAGGACTTGCCGGAGCCGGACAGGCCGGTAAACACCGCCATCTTGTCGCGGGGCAGCTCAATATCCACGCCCTTGAGGTTGTGTTCGCGCGCGCCGCGCACTGTCAGCTTTTCGGCCACGTCACTCTCGCTTTCGTCGATTAGTACTCCCAAGACGCTACCAACGCACCGGTGCGATTAAACATTCCTCACTAGTCTTGGCCGCATGCTTTCTCTTCGCCATATTTCTGTCTCCGACATGGACAACAACTGCTACCTCCTCTGCAGCGAGGGGCAAGGGTTGCTTATCGACGCAGCTTCGCACGCCCCCGAGCTTCTGGCCATGGCCGACGACGCCGGCGTGAAGATCACCGCGGTGCTGACCACGCACCGGCACTACGACCACACCCGGGCCCTCAAGGACGTGCTCGAGGCCACTGGCGCGACCCACTACGCGCCTTTTTTGGACGCCCCGGCAATTCCTGCCCCGGCGGATGTGGAGCTCAACGACGGCGACAGGATCGAGTTCGCCGGCCACCGCCTCCCCGTGACCATCCTGCGTGGTCACACCCCGGGCGGCGCCTGCGTGGCGGCAGAGATCGACGGCACCGTCAACCTGTTCGTCGGCGACTCGCTGTTTCCAGGCGGGCTGGGCAAAACCCAGTCCGAGGGCGACTTTGTCCGCCTGTTCAACGACGTCAAAGAGAAGGTCTTCGACGTCTACCCGGACGAGGCCATCGTTTGGCCGGGCCACGGTAAACCCACCACGCTCGGCGAAGAGCGTCCGCACCTGGATGACTGGTGGGATCGCCGCTGGTAAGGACAAAACCCGCTACCGGGGTGGCACAAAATCGCTACACTCGACGGGAGCACATTCAGCTACAAAAAGTAAGGATTGGGTAAAAGTATGATCCGGAAAATCGCACGCCCGATGCTGGCTTCGGTCTACGTGATCGACGGTGTCGAGACCCTGCTGAACCCGGCTGGCCACAAGGACAGCGCGGACAGCGTATTGAAGAAGCTGCGCGCCCTGACCCCGCGCGAGTACCGCGGTTTCCTGCCGAAGAGCCCGGAGACTGCCGCGCAGATCATCGGCGCTACCAAGGCTGGCGCTGGCGCGTCCTTCGCCATCGGCAAGTTCCCGCGCCTGTCCGCCACCCTGCTCGCCGCCACTGCGCTGCCGACCGTTATGGGCCGCCACGCATTCTGGGAGGCTGAGGACGATGACGAGAAGGCACGCCTCCGCACCGGTGCCCTGACAGACCTTGGGCTTGCTGGCGGTGTGCTGCTGGCCACCGTGGACAACAACGGCAAGCCGGACCTGAAGTGGCGCGCGCAGCACGCTGCTGAGGCCGCGCAGAAGAACGTCAAGCAGGCGCTGCCGACCAAGTCTGAGACCGAGAAGGCGTGGGACAAGGCGTCCGACTGGTTCTCCGACGCGACCGACCAGGTCACCGACTACGTCGACGATAACAAGGGCGACTGGAAGAAGAAGGCATCCAAGGCGGGCGACGCTGCCAACGACTGGCTCGGCGACGCCAAGAAGCAGGCGTCCAGCTTCCTGTCCGACGCGGGCGATTGGCTGGACGACGCTGCTGAGAAGGCCACCGACAAGGCCGAAGACGCGTACGGCGACATCAAGCCGTCCAAGATCCAGCAGTTCAAGGCGAAGCGCAAAGTCAACAGCGTCGTCGGCGACCTGCAGGACCAGCTGGACGACCTGCAGCCGTCCGCCCTCGACAAATTCAAGGCGAAGCGCAAGGTGAACAAGGCTTCCGCCAAGGCCCAGGACAAGGCGCAGAACGCGGTCGATGCCCTACAGAACGCTTGGGACAAGCTGGACGCTAACCCGTCCTGGATTACCAAGCTCAAGTGGAAGCGCAAGGCGAAGAAGGCCGAGAAGAAGGCGCAGAAGCTGGTGAAGAAGGCGCAGAAGAAGTTCGCCTAAGACCCGTAACTACTTCAATTACTTGGCGGCCCTGAGGCTGGGAATATTCCCAGTCCCGGGGCCGTTTGTTGTGAGGATGCAGGAAACAGAACAGACGTACGTGGATCAGCTTTTCGCGCACCTGGATGGCGAGGTGGCGCGAGCGCAAGCGCGCCTTGAAGAAGTACAGCGCGACGTGGACCCGGACAACCCGGATTCGGACGCGCTGGTGCGCCGCGAAACGGAGTACCACGGGCTCAACGCGAAGCTGGATGCGCTTAACGTGGCCGAGACCGGCTTAGTCTTCGGCCGTATCGACGTCGCCGACGACGACCCGGAGAACCCGGTGCCGGGCCGGCCGGATCTGGAGCGGCGTTACATCGGCCGCATGGGCATCGATGACAGGCAGGACAATTACCGCACCCTCCTGCTGGACTGGCGCGCTCCCCTCGCGCGCCCGTTCTACCTGGCGACCACCGCGAACCCGGAGGGCGTGGAAACGCGCCGCAACATCCGCATGCGGGGGCGCACAGTCACGGCGGTTGATGACGAGGCGCTCTCCGGCGACGGCGCGGAAACCTCCAACGCCGGCGTCGGCTCCGAGGCGGCGCTGCGCCGAGCAATGAACGAGGCCCGCACTGGCCACATGCGCTCCATCGTGGAAACGATCCAGCGCGAGCAGGACGAGATCATCCGCGACACCACCCGCGGCGTCATGGTGGTCCAGGGCGGACCGGGCACCGGGAAGACGGCGGTGGCGCTGCACCGGATCGCGTATTTGCTCTACACATGGCGCGAGCAGCTCACCCGCACTGGTGTCCTGGTGGTCGGCCCGAACCCGACGTTCCTCGAGTACATCTCCCGCGTGCTGCCGGAGCTGGGCGAAACTGGCGTGGTGCTGGCCACCGCCGAGCAGCTGGTGCCGGGTTTTGCCCCCACCGGCGAGGACTCCATCGCTGCGCGCGAGGTGAAGGGCTCCGAGGAGATGGTGTCCATCCTGAAGCGAGCTGTACATGCCTACGAGACGGTGCCGGAGGAGCCGGTGCGCCTCACCTTCGATTCGGTGCCGGTGGATGCCACCCCGCAGATGGTCAAGGCCGCCCGCACGCGGGCGCGGCGCTCCCGCCGCCCGCATAACCAGGCGCGCGCCTACTTCGCGGAGCGCTTAACGCAACTACTCGCGGAGGCGCTGGCGAAGCGCATCGGCGAGGACCCGCTCGGCGGTGCGAACTTGCTCTCGGACGCGGATGTGGACCAGCTTCACGACGACCTCGCGGACGACCCCCAGGTAGAGCAACTCATCGACACGCACTTCCCGGAGCTAGACCCCGTCGAGGTGCTGGGCGCGCTGCTGACCGACAAGGACGCCATCGCCGAGGTAGCGCACGACTACGACGACTACACCCGCGACGCTTTGTACCGTGCGCCGGACTCCCCGTTTACCCGCGCGGACACCGCGCTCGTGGACGAGCTGGCCGTGCTCATCGGTACCGTCGACCCCGAAGAGCAGCGCCGGAAGGAAGAAGAGGAATGGCGCGAGCTCGTCGCCGAGGCTGAGGGCGCGCTCGACGTGCTGTCCTCCTCTGAATCCACGGACAATGACGACGACCAGTTCGAGGCCGAGATCCTCTCCGCCGCGGATGTCATCGATGCGGAGACACTCGCCAGCCGCCAGCGCGAGACTGACACCCGCTCAACCGCACAGCGCGCACGGGCGGATCAGACGTGGGCGTACGGGCACATCATCGTCGACGAGGCCCAGGAGCTGTCCCCTATGGAGTGGCGCATGGTGTTCCGCCGCTGCCCGTCGCGGTGGATGACGCTCGTGGGAGATACTGCCCAGACGTCCTCCCCCGCCGGCGTGGACGATTGGACGAACGCGCTGGCGCCCTTCGTGGGCCACCGCTTCCGCCTCCACGAGCTCACCGTGAACTACCGCACGCCGAAGGAGATCGCGGACTACGCCGCCGAGCTCTTGGCCGAGATCGACCCGGACGCCGCTGTCCCGGAGGCGATCCGCGAATCCGGTGTGCCGGTGCAGTTTGTGGGCAGACCGGAGGACGTCGAAAAGCGCGACGGCTTGACCGCCGTCATTGATGCGGACAACGTAGGCGAGATGAAGGGCCTGGAGTTCGACAACGTCGTGGTGGTGGAGCCGAGCAAAATTAAAGAGGCCTCGCCACAAGGGTGGCAAGACCTCTACGTCGCCGTCACCCGCGCCACGCAGACGCTGACGGTGGTCGGCGAATAACTGCTAGTTCACGGTGTGAACGATCATGACGTCGCAGTCGGACTGACGCGCGACGTCCGCCGGCACGGAACCCAGCAGGCGGCCGGTCAGGGAGTTGATGCCGCGGTTGCCCACCACGAGCAGGTCAGCCTTGTTGTCGTTGACGATGGCCATCAAGGCCTGCACCGGGGTGCCCGGGCGGGTTGCGGTCTGCACGTCCGGTGCGCCTGCGGCGCGGGCGTGCTCAGCTGCGCCCTCGAGGTTCTCCAGCGCCTTGTCGTCGCCCAGAATGGTCACGGAATCCTGGCGCAGCGTCTTCGCGGCCTCTTCTTCGTTCTCGTAGTAGGCGGTGCCGATGACGAGGGTGGAACCGAACGCTGCGGCAATCTTCGCGGCGCGCTCAACGGCCAGCAGAGAGGACTTGGAACCGTCGGAGCCGACGACGATGGTCTTGTAGTTATCGGCCATGTGAAATCACCTTTCAAAAATGCGACGCGGTTAGCGTGGTTAGTGTACCCCTTGGCGGTTTAATCGTGTCCCTCTGCCCGGGTATCCACGAGCATGACGTCCACCGGGGCCTTCTTGGCCACGTTGCCGGGGATGTTGCCGAAGATGCGGCCGGCCATCGAGCGCATGCCCTTGTTGCCCACCACGAGCAGGTCGACGTCGTACTCGCCGACGGCCTCCACCAGTACGTTTGCGGGCTGTCCTCCCTTGGACACAAGGTTGATTTTTTCGGCCTGCTCCTCCTTGGCAATCTCGTCCGCCTTGCGCAGAATGTCGCGCGCGTTGGTGGCGGTGACGATGTCCACGCGGGACAATTCCGCGTTGGTGGAGTTCAGCATCGAGCCGGACGCGGTGTAGTGGGCGCAGATGATGGTCAGCTCAGCGCCGTAAACGCGGGCGAGGCTGGCTGCGGCGCGCACTGCGACCATGGAGGTGGCGGAGCCGTCGGTGCCGACAGCGATCGACTTGTAGGTGTGCAAAGCAGGTTCCTTTCGCTAATTGCCTGTGTCTTTAATACCACGCAGCTCTCGTTTGAGATCCGCAATCTCGTCCCTAAGTCTTCCGGCAAGCTCAAATTTGAGTTCGCCGGCGGCGTCGCGCATTTGGACCGTCAGGTCGTCGATAAGCTTTTGCACCTCGTCGGAGGCCATGTTGGACACGTCCGCGCGCTCCGCAACGGCCGTATCGGAGCTCAAGCTTGCCGACGCATCCGCGTCCGCATCTTCGTACACCTGGTCCAAAATGTCCGCGATCGCCTTGCGCAGCGGCTGCGGGTCAATGCCGTGTTCTTCGTTGTAGGCGATCTGCTTCTCGCGGCGGCGCTCGGTTTCGTCGATGGCCTCCTGCATGGACTCGGTGACCTGGTCGGCGTACATGATCACCTCACCGGAGACGTTTCGCGCCGCGCGGCCGATCGTCTGAATCAGCGACTTGGTCGAGCGCAAGAAGCCCTCCTTGTCCGCATCCAGGATCGCAACCAGGGAGACCTCTGGCAGGTCCAGTCCCTCGCGCAGCAGGTTGATGCCCACGAGCACGTCGTACTCGCCCAGGCGCAGCTGGCGCAGCAGCTCCACGCGCTGCAGGGTGTCGATGTCCGAGTGCAGGTAACGCACCTTGATGCCGTTGTCCAGCAGGTAGTCCGTGAGGTCCTCGGCCATGCGCTTGGTCAGGGTGGTCACTAGGACACGCTCGTCCTTGGCGGTGCGGGTGCGGATCTCGTCGATCAGGTCGTCGATCTGGCCCTTCGTGGGTTTGACGGTGACCTTCGGATCCACCAGGCCGGTCGGGCGAATCACCTGCTCCACAAACTCGCCCTGGGTGGCCTCGAGCTCGTAGTCGCCGGGAGTGGCGGACATGTACACGGTCTGCCCCACGCGGGCCTCGAACTCGTCGAAGGTCAGCGGGCGGTTGTCCACCGCGGACGGCAGGCGGAAGCCGAATTCCACCAGGTTGCGCTTTCGCGACATATCGCCTTCAAACATGCCGCCGATCTGCGGCACGGTGACGTGGGACTCGTCGATGATGGTCAGGAAGTCCTCCGGGAAGTAGTCGATCAACGTCGCCGGCGCGGACCCTGCCGGGCGGCCGTCCATGTGCCGCGAGTAGTTCTCGATGCCGGAGCAGAACCCGACCTGCTGGATCATCTCCAGGTCGTACTCAGTGCGCATGCGCAGGCGCTGCGCCTCGAGCAGCTTGCCCTTGTTCTCCAGCTCCTCGAGCCTGTCCGCGAGCTCTTCCTTAATGGCCTCGATAGCCTTTTCCATGCGCTCGTCCGTGGCCACGTAGTGCGTAGCCGGGAAGATGCGCACTTCATCTTCCTGGCTGATCACATCGCCGGTGAGGGGGTGGATGTAGTACAGCGAGTCCACCTCGTCACCGAAGAACTCCACGCGCACCGCCACCTCTTCGTAGGCCGGGATAATGTCCACGGTGTCGCCCTTGACGCGGAAGGTGCCGCGCTTGAAGTCGATGTCGTTGCGCTCGTACTGCACGTCCACTAGCAGGCGCAGGAAGCGGTCGCGCTCCACCTCCTCGCCCACGCGCAGCACAATGGAGCGGTCCAGGTAGGACTGCGGCGTGCCGAGGCCGTAGATGCAGGACACCGACGAGACCACAACCACGTCGCGCCGGCTCAGCAGCGCGGAAGTGGCGGAGTGGCGCAGGCGCTCCACGTCGTCGTTGATAGACGAATCCTTCTCGATGTAGGTGTCCGTCTGCGCGATGTAGGCCTCTGGTTGGTAGTAGTCGTAGTACGACACGAAGTACTCCACCGCGTTGTTCGGCAGCAGCTGGCGCAGCTCGTTGGCCAGCTGCGCCGCCAGCGTCTTGTTCGGTGCCATCACCAGCGTGGGTCGCTGCTGCTTCTCAATTAACCACGCGGCGGTGGCTGACTTACCGGTACCGGTCGCGCCCATTAGCACGACGTCGCGCTCGCCGCGGTTGAGCCGCTCGTCCAGCTGCGCGATCGCCGTGGGCTGGTCGCCGGAGGGCTCAAACTCGGAGACGACCTCGAAGGGTTTTTCGCGCCGCTCAATCTTCCCCACTGGGCGGAATTCGGACTGCGCAAGGACGGGATGTTCAGCAGCAAAAGCCATAGCGGTCAGTGTATCGCCAAGTGCGTCGGTCGAGGCATTGCTCGTCGATAGGCAATGGCTCCCGGATTCGTAAAGGTTGACAAGAGGACGATTTTCGGGCTGTGAACCCCCACCTCGTTAACTTTTACGAGAGCCTACGCGGCGTACTTGCGGGAAGCCTCCAGCCACTCCTGCAGCTCGCCGGTCTCTTCCCACATGGAGTACAACGCGGATCCGCCGGGCCGTAACACTGCTTGCGCGCGGCGGCGGATCCACTGTTTGTCATCCAAGGTAAACGGGTAGTCGATCGTGTCCTCGAACCCCTCCGGCAGGTGGCCGTTGATGAGGGCGGCGAGCGCGATCACGGATTCCGCCTCGTCCGTGCCTAAGGATCCGAGCCCGCATTCGAAGCGGAACTGGGCCATACAGAACGTGCCGTTAACCAGTGCGTTAACGGCATCATTGGCCGAGTCGTTGTCGAACGGCCCCGTGTTCCACGTTCCCATGCACAGCAAGTTAAGACAGAAAGGTAAATGAAACATGTCACAACGGTTAAATTCGACAGTACAATTCACTAATCTTTGATTTTCTTAATAAGCGCAGCCACCTGCGGTTCGAGCGTGTCAAGCGGGCCGTTGTTGTCGATCACGACGTCTGCAGCCGCGAGCCTTGTCGCATCGTCGATCTGCTGCGCCATGCGTGCCCTCGCGTCGGCCTCGTCGAGCCCTCGCTTATCGACGAGCCTCCGGATCCTCTCCTCCTTGTCCACATCCACGACAACGGTGAGATCCATGTCCTGATTCAGCCCGAGGTCCACGAGGAGCGGCATGTCGTAGATGACGGCCTGCTCCCCCGCTTCCTCGGCGGCAGCGAAGCGACGTTCGGACTCAGCACGGATAGCAGGGTGCGTAATAGCGTTGAGGCGCTGCGTGTCCTCCGTGGTGGCGAACGCGCGCCGCGCGAGCTCCCCTCGGTCCAGTGCACCGTCGTCGCCGATGAGGTCCGCGCCGAACGCAGCGGCGACCTCCTCCAGTACCGGTGAGCCGGGTTCCATGATGTCGCGCGCGACTTGGTCGGCGTCAACCACGGCAAAGGCGGCGCCGCCAAGCATTCGCGCCACCGTGGATTTACCGCTGCCGATACCGCCTGTCAGCCCAACTTTCTCCATGGGGCCGAACATAGCAAAGCGCCCCGCCCACCGAGGTGGTGTGCGGAGCGCTCGTCGCTAAGCGAGATGCTTAAGAGTTTCTCCTAAGCACGAGCCTGCGAGTGCTTAGTTGCCGGCGAGCTTGTCGCGCAGAGCCGCGAGCTGCTCGTCGGAGGCGAGGGAGCCGATGTTCTCCTCAGCCTGGTCAGCTGCCGGAGCTGCAGCTGCAGACTCGGAGGAGTAGTTGGCCTGCTCGCCCTCCTGCTCCGCAGCCTCGGCGGCAGCGGCGCGGTGACGCTCGATCTGAGCGGTGTGGGCCTGGTGGCGACGCTCTGCCTCGGCGTAGCGTGCCTCCCATGCCTGACGAGCCTCGTCGTAGCCTTCCATCCACTCGTTGGTCTCCGGGTCGAAGCCCTCCGGGAAGATGTAGTTGCCCTGCTCGTCGTAGGAGTCGGCCATGCCGTAGCGGGACGGATCGAACTCTTCGACGTAGTCCTCGTCAGCCTGCTTGAGGGACAGGGAGATGCGGCGACGGTCCAGGTCGATGTCGATGACCTTGACCATGACCTCTTCGCCGACGTTGACAACCTGGTCCGGGACCTCCACGTGGCGCTGAGCCAGCTCGGAGATGTGGACGAGGCCCTCAATGCCCTCCTCGACGCGGACGAACGCGCCGAACGGGACGAGCTTGGTGACCTTGCCCGGGACGATCTGGCCCACAGCGTGGGTGCGGGCGAACACGCGCCACGGATCCTCCTGGGTCGCCTTCAGCGACAGGGAGACACGCTCGCGGTCGAGATCGACGTCGAGCACCTCGACGGTGACCTCGTCGCCCACTGCGACAACCTCGGACGGGTGGTCGATGTGCTTCCAGGACAGCTCGGAGACGTGCACCAGGCCGTCGACGCCGCCGAGATCGACGAACGCACCGAAGTTGACGATGGAGGACACGACGCCCTTGCGGACCTGGCCCTTCTGCAGCTGGTGCAGGAAGTCGGAGCGGACCGCGGACTGGGTCTCCTCCAGGTAGGCACGGCGGGACAGGACCACGTTGTTGCGGTGCTTGTCCAGCTCGATGATCTTCGCCTCGAGCTCCTGGCCGATGTACGGATCCAGGTCGCGGACGCGACGCATCTCCACCAGCGATGCCGGCAGGAAGCCGCGCAGGCCGATGTCGAGGATGAGGCCGCCCTTGACAACCTCGATGACGGTACCGGTAACCGGCTGGTCGTTGGCCTGCAGCTCCTCGATGGTGCCCCAAGCGCGCTCGTACTGAGCGCGCTTCTTGGACAGCATCAGGCGGCCTTCCTTGTCCTCCTTGGTCAGGACAAGTGCGTCGATCTCATCGCCGACCTCGACCACGTCTTCCGGGTCGACGTCGTGCTTGATGGAAAGCTCGCGGGTGAGGATGATGCCCTCGGTCTTGTAGCCGATGTCGAGCAGGACCTCGTCGTGGTCGACCTTGACCACGGTGCCGGTGACGATGTCGCCATCGTTGAAGTACTTGATGGTCTCGTCGACTGCGGCGAGGAATTCCTCAGGGCCACCGATGTCGTTGATGGCTACCTGGGGTGCGTTGGAAGTGCGCATAAGTTCTATGTGCTCCGAAAAAAATAGGAGATCGTGATTGGACAGGAGCGCCTCTCTCGACCACGTAAACCCGCAGCTAGAAGCCGTAAGCTCGCGTGCGCCGATCTCGCGCCGCAACGGCCACCTCACCCTCCTATTACGGTGGGCACCGCGCTCACGCGTAGACACGCCCGCACGAGTGTAGACACTTTGCCCAGCTAGAGCAAATAATTCGCAGGTGCTTTCCGACGCCCCTCCGGTTTGCCCCGACCGCTAGCATTAACAGACACCAATACTTGCCATAAGTAACGCAATTGGAGCAGTTTTTATGTGGAAACGCAGCCTCGCAGTCGCTGCATCATTTGTCGGCATCGTTGTCGGTGCTGGCTTCGCCTCCGGCATGGAGGCGCTACAGTACTTCGTCGCCTACGGCACCAACGGGTTCTACGGCGTGATTTTAGCTAGTGTCACCATGCTGTTCGCTGCGACAGCGTTCATGACCTTCGGCTCATATTTCCTGGCGCGTGAGCACAACGAGGTCTTCTACAACGTCACCTCTAAGCCCGCAGCCTTCATCATGGACTGGTCCGCGGTGGCGTGCATGTTCTCCGTCGGGTTTGTCATGTTCGCCGGCGCCGGGTCGAACCTGAGGCAGTCGTTTGGGTGGCCTATCTGGGTGGGTGCTGTGGCAATGCTTGCGCTCATGCTGATTGTCGGCCGGTTCGACGTGGACAAGGTCTCCTCGGTGATCGGCTGGGCCACCCCACTACTTGTGGTGTTCGTGCTGATTGGCAGCATCTACTCCTTCACCCAGGTGGACGTGAGCTGGAGTGAGGTGGGCAGCTACGCCCAGCAGGAGGTCTCCCGCGCAGACGGCACCCCATACTGGTGGCTGGGAGCGCTCAACCACACAGGCCTTAACGCGCTGTGCGGCGTATCCATGGCGCTGGTGATGGCAGGCGACGAGTTCGACACGAAAAGCACCCGTCTCGGCGGCATCCTCGGCGGCGTGATTTACGCGGTGATGTTGGCCCTCCTGGTGGCATCGCTGCTGATCCAAGTGGAGTCCGTCAATGGCAACGACATGCCGCTGCTCGCCGTGATCGACAACGTGGATCCGGTGCTCGGCTTCATCATGACCTGGGTGATCTTCCTCATGGTCTTCAACACCTGCCTGGGCATGTTCTACGCGTTGGCAAAGCGCCTCACCCGCAAGAAGCCGGAGCGCTTCTACCCCGTGTACGCCATTGCCTGCATCGTCGGCTTCGGCCTTTCCTTCGCCGGCTTCCAGCCGCTGGTGAGCAGCTTGTATCCGATCCTGGGCTACCTTGGCTTGTTCGTGATGGCAGTGATGACGGTGACCTATCTGCGCCACCGCAGTGAGTTGAAGGACGAAGGCGAGCGCCGCGCCGATGCGGTCGAGGCCGGGGACGGTAAGGAAGTCGACGATCTCGCCAGCGAATCGAACCTGGAAGAGGACGAGTTCAAGGAAGCACTCGAGGAGGAGATCGAGTCGTCCGAAGACGACAACGGGCGACGGTCACTCAACGACCTGCTTTAGCGCCACGGGGGTACAAACCGGGGGCGAAACGCTCAGTTACGCGGAAGTGAACTCCACGTAACTGAGCGCTATTTTATGCTGGCCAGCCGTCCAACTATTCAGGTGCTCAAGTTCACCGGACGTTCGATACTGAGTAGATCCTGTGGAACCGTTGAGCGTTTCCTTACCTGCCGGTAAGGTCGCGCTTGGCTTTCGGGGGACGACCTGGCCAGGGGTGAAATCTAAGCCCCAGCCCGGTCTCGGCCACTCCCGGCGGCCCCTTCCCCCAAGGGGAGGTCCACAATTGAATACACACTCGGAGCTGCTGGGGGAGGCTCCACGGGGGATCACGGCGGTGGGAGGGGTGCCGTGCGCGTGGCGGGTAGGAACCGATGCGTTCCTACCCGCCTTCGTGTTGCTCCCTCGGAATGCCTAGTGCGCGGCCGCGTCCCAGTTGCCGCCCGTACCAGCGGAGACCTCCAACGGGACGAGCAGCTCGATGGCGCCGTCCATCTCCCGCTCGAGGATCTCGCGGACCTCGTCCAGCTCGCCCGGGGCGATCTCGACAACAAGCTCGTCGTGAACCTGGAGCAACACGCGGGACTTCTTGCCTTCCAACGCCGCGGCCACACGCAGCATGGCCACCTTGATGATGTCCGCGGCCGTGCCCTGGATCGGCGCGTTCAAGGCGGCGCGCTCTGCGTTCTCGCGCGCGACCCGGTTGTCGCTGTTCAGCTCCGGCAGGTAGCGGCGGCGGCCGAACACGGTGGACGTGAAGCCGTCGCGACGCGCCTGCTCCACCACCTCATCCAGGTAGCGCTTCACGCCGCCGAAGCGTTCGAAGTAGCTGGCCATAATGTCTTTTGCTTCGCCGGCGGAGATAGACAACTGGTTGGACAACCCGTACGCCGACAGTCCGTAGACCAGCCCGTAGGACATCGCTTTGACGCGGCGGCGCAGCTCCGGGGTGACCTGGTCGATGGGCACGTCGAACACGCGCGAGCCCACAAAGTTGTGCAGGTCCTCGCCCGCGCGGTAGGCCTCAATCAGCCCCTCGTCCTGGCTTAAGTGCGCCATCACGCGCATCTCAATCTGCGAGTAGTCCGCCGTGAGCAGGCACTCGTAGCCCTCGCCCACCACGAACGCGGAGCGGATGACGCGGCCGGCTTCGGTGCGCACCGGGATGTTCTGCAAGTTCGGCTCCGCGGAGCTTAAGCGGCCTGTGGATGCCACGGTCTGGTTGAACGTGGTGTGGATGCGCTCGTCCGGCTGCACCGTTTTAATCAGGCCCTCGATGGTGGACTTGAGTTTCTGGTGCTCGCGGTGCGCCAGCAGGTGGTCCAAAAACGGGTGCGGGTTCTTCTCCGCCAACGCCTCGATTTCGCCCGCGGCCGTCGAGTACCCAGTCTTGGTTTTCTTCGTCTTCGGCAGCTCGAGTTTGTCAAAGAGCACTGCGGACAACTGCTTCGGCGAAGACAGGTTTAGCGAAGGCTCGTCCACAAGCTGGCGCGCCTCCTGTTCAATCTGCTCCACCTTCAGCGTGAGCTCCTTGCGCTGGTTTTCCAGCACGTCCAGATCCACGGCGATGCCGGTGTGCTCCATTTCCGCAAGCACGGTGACCAGCGGCAGCTCCAGGTCCGCGTAGAGCTCGTAGGAGTCGATCTCGCGCAGCTCCTTCGTCAGCTCCGCTGACAGCTCCAGGATCGCAGCGGCCGCATCCACGTCCGCAGTATCGCCGAGCAGGCTCATCTGGTCCGAGCCGACGTTGAGCTGGCGTTGCAGGTGGCGCTGGTAAATATCCTCCAATGCATACGTGCGCTGGCCCGGGCGCAGCAGATACGCGGCAATCGCGGTGTCGTGCGCGATGCCGGCGAGCTCGATGCCGCGGCCGCGCAGCATGTGGTAGGCGGCCTTCGCCTCGTGCATGTACTTCGGCGCGTCCGACTCGAGCCACTGCTTCACCGCGGCGTCCTCCGCGGCACTCAAGTCTGCGGCGAGCTTGGACACACCGTGCCTTTGCTTATCGACGATCGCCAGCGCCACCACATCGCCCTGTCCGGGCGTGGCATTGCCAGAGACGTAGACGGCAAGACCGTCGTCCTGACGGCTACTGAGCCAGGTGTCCAGCGGTTCGTCGTCGATAGTGACGTCTTCAAGTTCGACGGTCTCTGTCTCGGGCGCGGTGCCGTCGGTAGGAACGGCGGCGAGGACGCGCTCGCGGAGATTAACGCCGAATTCGAGGTCGTCGAAGCGGGAGGCGACTTGGGTGACGTCCGCCGGCTTGAGCTCCAGATCGTTCGGGGCGACGGGCAGCTCGACGTCGGTGACCATCTGCGTGAGCTCGCGGTTGAGGCGCACCTGGTCGATGCGCTCACGGAAGTTGTTGGCGGCGACGCCCTTGAGCTCGTCGGCGTTTTCGATGAGCCCTTCGAGGCTGCCGTACTGCGTGATCCACTTGGTGGCGGTCTTCTCCCCCACTTTCGGCACGCTGGGCAGGTTGTCCGACGGATCCCCGCGCAGCGCCGCGAAGTCCGGGTACTGCGCAGGCGTCAGGCCGTACTTGTGCTCCACCTCCTCCGGGGTGAAACGGGTCATGGTGGACACGCCGCGGGTGGGATACATCAGCGTGGTGATGCCGTCCACAAGCTGGATGTAGTCACGGTCGCCGCTGACCAGCACGATCTCGAAGTCGCCCTCGGCACGCGCCTGGGTCACCAGCGTGGCGACGATGTCGTCCGCCTCGAAGTTCTCCTTGCTCAAGGTGGTGATGCCGAGGTCGCCCAGCACGTCTTCGATGATCGGCACCTGGCCCTTGAACTCCGGCGGCGCGGCCTCGCGCTGCGCCTTGTACTCCGGGAAACGCTCCGTGCGGAACGTCTTACGGCCCACATCGAAGGCGACGGCGGCGTGCGTCGGCTTCTCGTCCGCCAAGATATTGGCGAACATGGATAGAAACCCGTAGACCGCATTCGTGTGCTGGCCACCTGAGGTGGAGAAGTTCTCCGCGGGCAGCGCGTAAAAGGCGCGGAAGGCCATCGAGTGGCCGTCGATAAGCAACAGTCGCTTCGTGTTCTCGGGTGTATCGCTCACGGAATCAAAGCTACCTGCCACCCTCCGCAACCATCTAGGTGGCCGTGGTTCACCTACTTTTCCCATGGAAATCACCTGCAGTTCACGTCCCTGAGATTCAATGAAGTTTCCCAGCCATTGTTAAGGAAAGGATCCTTTCATGTTCCGCCACCGCATTCCTGCCACCGTCATCGCGGCCGCGGCGCTTCTCGCTCCGGTTGCTACACCCGGCGCTACCGCCGCAGAGGCCCCGAACTTCACCTACCTGGACATCAATGAACACCCGAAGGAACCGCAGCCGGGGTTCCGCGTGCTGCCCTATCTGCAAATGCCGGCGGCCAATCAGATGACTCTGAACTTCTTCGGCGAACTGGGCACCGACGCGACAGTGACTCTCGAGGAATCCGGCAAGGAGCTTGCAAAAGAGACCGTCAAAGGCAAGCTGCAAGATAACCTGCGTTACACCGAGGGCGAGCGCGCCCAAGAGATCGATGGCCTGGAGCAGGGGTCCTGGCTGAAGTCCAACAACAACTACAAGTACTCGGTGACGTTCTCTGGCCTGAAGCCCGCAACGACGTACAAGTACACCGCGACACTCGACGGTGAAGCGAAAACGAATTCCTTCACCACCGCCCCCACCGCCGACGACTGGGGCAACATCCGCATCGTGGCGTTCTCGGACACCGAGACCGAACCTGCGGGCCGCCCCAAAAAGAACGGCGCACGCGAGTGGGAGCGCAACCGCACGTTCGCCGAGGGCTCCCTGGACCGCCCGAGCGAAGGCTCGAAGTGGTTTGAGAAGTTCGGCAGCAACAAGCGCCAGGAGGTCCTCGAGCCGCGTTACCCGCTCACCCAGGACGAAGCGATGAAGCACAACATCCGGGAGATTACGAAGCAAAACCCGGACCTGCTCCTTGTGGCGGGTGACCTCGGCCAGGGCGGCGGCTACCAACCGGGCTGGGACGAATACTTCGGCTATGTCGCCGGCGAGCACGGCGATATCGCGGGCTCCACCCCAATGCTGACAGCCCTGGGCAACTGGGAGACGTTCGGCGCATCCAACGGTTCCTACCAGGACGAAGACGGCGTCGCATGGGGTGCCGCGAAGGGTCGCAATGCGTACATGACCTACTTCGACACCTTCGGATCCGACAACCCAGACCATCAGGATTCGTACTACCGGGTGGACCACGGTCCGGTGACCGTCCTCACCCTGGATTCCACCAATGGCCTGCCTGACGAGAACGCAGCCGTAGAGAAGGAAAAGGCGATCCCGGGCACTGATAATGAGTTCTTCGATACCAAGGGCGATTGGGGCACGGACACAAACACGTCGTTCACGTTGGACGGGATGCACAAAGCTGGGGCCACCAGCCAGCCCGACTTCGGCGAGGGCTCGGAGCAATGGAAGTGGGTGGAAAAGCAGCTAGCTGATGCCCGCGCAAAGGGGCAGTTCATCATCGTCCAGTTCCACCACACCCCATACTCCTCCGGAGTGCACGGCACCGCTACGGCATCCGCCAACCCGGATGCACAGCCGGGCACGCCGATGCGCGTGTACACCCCGCTGTTTGAAAAGTACGGCGTAGCTACCGTGATCTCGGGCCACGACGAGATGTTCGAGCGTTCTTTCATCGACGACAACGGTGACGGCGTAGGCTTCCATAACTTCGACGTCGGCGTTGCAGCCGACGGCCTGCGTGGCGACTACCGGGTGAAGAACGAGGACGGCACCTACTCCCCAATCAACTTCAACACCTACCGCGAGTGGATGGCCCAGGCGAACGAACCGGAGATGTGGGTCGACGACGAGAACGGCGTCCGCCAGCTCAAGGACGGTGGCAAGCACTACGGACACCTGCAGATGGATCTCGAGCCGCTGAAGTGCTCCAACGACATCGCGGCGAAGCTGACCACCTCGCCGGTGTACCTGTTCCCGGTCCTCGACTCTGACTACGAGCTAGTCAAGGTCGAGCGCCGCGTGTACAACGACGTGCAGGAGATCTTGCTGACCAAGGACGGGACCCCGGCTAAACGCGACGCCGAGTGCGATCCGGTGCCGGATGAGACTCCGAGTGACTCGAGCTCGGCATCGTCCGAAACGGACAACCAGGGTTCTTCGACCGGTGGCATTATCGCCGTTGCAATCGGCGTCCTGGCCGCACTGCTAGGCGCGCTCGGTTTCGCAGTTCTCAACGCGGACTCTCTGCCGCTGCCGCCGGCCGCAAAGTCTGCACTTAATCAGGTCCGCGGCCAGCTTCCGTTCTGATTTCGCTGCCTGTGGGCTTGTCCCACAGGGCGATTCACGCTCAGGGGCGACGCTGCTTTATACTTTCCGGCGATGCCCCAGTAGCCCAATTGGCAGAGGCAACGGATTCAAAACCCGTCCAGTGTGAGTTCGAGTCTCACCTGGGGCACGCTTTTCTCGAGGGTTTCGGAAACTTTTTCCGGAGCTCTCGCTCAAATTTAACGGGGCGACGAGTCGTCTTGGACCGCTTAGTCGAAATAATCCGGTACACCGTTTCGATCGGTGACGCGCCCACCACACTCGCGATCCAAGAATATGTTCGTCTCTGGACGTATTTTCTTCCGTGCCTGTCGCTGCCCCGGCTACCATAAAGTGCGAATTATTGGACAGCCCCGACAGACGAAACGAGGCAGCGAAACGGTGGCCGGAGCGAAGCAACTACTTGAATTGACCTGGTACAACAAGGAAAAGGCGCTCATTCCCAGTGAAGAAGGACGCTACGCATACGAGTGGGTTGACCCGAAAGACCCGCGGTACTGCGAGACTCGGGCACTCGTTGTTGACGAAGTAGTCACGGGCGAGCAATCGCCAAAGGACGAGGACACGCAATACTCGGAGCGGGCAGATCTAGCCCCGACTGAGGACAATTTGCTGATCCTCGGTGAGTCCGGCGACGTGCTTGAAGCCCTCACTCGCGTGCCGGAGTTACGCGAGAAGTACCTCGGCAAGGTGAAGTGCATTTACATCGACCCTCCTTTTAACACCGCGCAAACCTTCGCTAACTACGAGGACAACCTCGAACATTCCGTATGGCTCACCATGATGCGTGACCGCCTGGTTCACCTACGCAAGCTTCTTAGCGATGACGGTTCGATCTGGGTTCACCTGGACGACGTTGAGAACCACCGGATGAGAGTTCTTATGGATGAGGTATTCGGCAGCGGGAACTTCGTCACGGAGATGACCTGGGAGAAGACATACTCTCCTCGTAATGATTCAAAGGGTATCCCGAGTGTGACAGATGTGATTTTGGTCTACCGGAAGTCTTCGGCGTTCATTCCTAATCGGCTCCCACGAACTGCCGACATGGACTCTAGATACTCAAATCCCGATGGGGACCACCGAGGGGTATGGGCAAACTCCGATGCAACCGCTTCCGGCGCCAGCACCCACCAGGGAATGGTTTACGCTATCCAGCACCCAATTAACGGGGAACTGTTGTACCCGACGCGCGGACGTCACTGGGCACAAGGTCAAGAAGACGTACTGGAGGAGATGAAGCACTACTCAACTCAATATGCTCTGGTAGACATTGGAGATGAAGAAACAAGAGCCCAACTTTGCGGAATTGAGGTTGATGAGGTCCGGAGGGGCGTCAAAGCCATCGTATTAACTGGCGATGTGGGTCGAGCCCTTCAGGATGGCAAGAAGCGTTACACGCAAGGGAACTGGCCCCGTTTCTGGCTCACCCAGGGCGGTGAAGGGCGCTTCCGTTACAAGTCCTACCTCGATGAGAAGCCGGGCAAAGTCCCAGTCAGCCTGCTCCCCTACGAAGACGTGGGTCACACGGACACTGCGGCCAAGGAAATTCGAGCTCTCTTCCCGGGAACTTCGGCGTTCTCCACCCCCAAACCCGAACGCCTGCTAGAGCGCATCATCCACATCGCCACGAACCCTGGAGACGTCGTCATCGATGTGTTCGCCGGTTCGGGAACAACCGCCGCGGTAGCCCATAAAATGGGACGTCGCTGGGTTACTTGCGAATTAGTCGAAGACACTTTCACGCGCTTTACTCGCCCCCGCCTTGAGAAGGTCATCAATAACGAAGACCAGGGCGGAATCAGCATCCAGAAGCAAGAGCGCGTTGACGCGACCGAGGAAGGTCTGCCCGAGGGGCTCTCACCGGAAGACGCCCAGAAGTTCAACAGCGCTCTCAATAAGGTGCTCGCAGCGAACGCCGAATTGAAAACCGAAGCGGTAGTCAAAGCGCTCAAGACTGCGACGAAGACCAAGAACCAGAAAGGCGTCGTCAACTGGCGCGGAGGCGGCGGTTTTGCAGTCGCCCACCTTGCACCGCAGTGTTTCGACTACGTCCCCGAATTGGGTCTCGTCACGCTTACCGAAGCGGCAACCGGTGCGGCGCTCGCCAACTCTGTCGCAGCGAACCTCAACTTCTCGCTCACCCCGGACAACCGCCATTTCGACGGCAAACGAGGCTCGATGTTCATCAAAGTAGTCGAAGGCCGACTCGATAGAGACAAGACCGAAGAGCTTCTCGCACATCTCGACGACGGCGAAGGTGTCACGCTCGCCGCAACGGAGCTCGAACCGGGAATCAGGCAGTTCGCGAGGACAACGGGCAAGCCGTGCCAGATTGTCCACATTCCGAACGACATCTTCACCTACTCGGCAACGCAGGAGGGCAAGTAGACATGGCACTTCCAATCGCACTTGACCAAGGACTCATCGACAGCATTGCGACAGAGTTCCAGCTACGAGATCCCAATAAGCGTGCGCTGCGCAAGCTCATCTACCACCTCACGGGCGACTTTAACCCGCTAGAGCCGATGGTCATGCACATGGCCACAGGTGCGGGCAAGACCTACCTCATGGCCGCGCTCATTGAGTACCTCTCGCGCTTCGGGGTGAAAAACGTCATGGTGGTCGTCCCACCCTCGACGGTATTGGAAAACAAGACTGTCCAAAACTTCACCCAGGGGTCGCGTCGCTACGTTGACGGCTTCTCCTCTGCTCCCCAGGTGGTTTCGCCTGGCAATTACGGCGCGTGGCGTTCCGGCCAGTCTGAGCTTTTCCGCAATGCCGCAGACGGTCCGATGGTCTACGTCTTTAACGTGTCGCAACTTATCGAGCCGAAGAAAGTCAATGCTCGCGCTGGCACCGAAGAGGGCATGCGCCGAAAGATTCGCGACCACCAGGAAGAGTCCGGCTCGCTCTACGATTACCTGGTCAACCTCGATGACCTCGTGGTTATCGCGGACGAGTCTCACCTGTTTGGCACCTCGGCTAAGGCGTTTAACCAGGCGCTGAAGGATCTCCGTCCCGCTGCCACGATTGGGCTTACCGCTTCGGCATCCGATACGGACCACGTCATCTTCCACTACCCGCTGTATAGCGCGATTGAAGACGGCTACGTGAAGTCGCCGATGCTGGTCTACCGCGAGAACGGCTACCCCAAGGACTCAGCTGAGGAAAGGCAACTGCTCGACGCGGTCTCACTGTTGCGGAACAAAGAGGCGGCCTACGAGGCGTACGGCCAAGCGAACTTCCCCGGAGAAGCAGGCGAGAAAAAGCGGACGAAGCCTCTGCTGTTCGTCGTTTGCGAAAGCGTCGCGCATGCCGGAGAAGTCACCAAGATCCTCCAGGGGCCAGGCTATTTCGGCGATCCTGACGCGGTGCTCCAGTTCGACAACAAACACAATGACGCGGTCACGCTGAGCCGATTAGACGAGCTCGATAGCCCTGCCTCGACGGTGCGAGCCATTGTTTCCGTTGACCGTCTCAAAGAAGGCTGGGACACCAAACGAGTCGCGGTGATGTGTGCGCTGCGCGCTATGTCGTCGGACATTCTCACCCAGCAGACCATGGGCCGCGGCCTGCGTCTGCCTTTTGGTGCCCGCACTGGTGTGGCTGAGCTGGACCAGTTGGACATCTTGAGCCACAAGTCGTTCAAGTCTCTCCTCAAGGACGAGGACGTGCTCCGTTCCTTCGGTCTCGGAGATGCCGCCCAGGGCGCTATCTCCGGCATGGACGTTGAAGAAAGCTTCCGCCAGGGCGAAGGGCAGGTACAGCCAAACCCGAACGGTCTTTCATCCGAGGCTGAAACGAGTTCGGGCTCAGGCTCAACCGCGTGGCCTGACACTCCGACAGCCGAAGCGACGGACGGCGCGAGCGACATCGGCACCAAGGCCGGCGAAACTACCCAGGTCACTGGTGGCAACGCCGGAGGTGTCTCATTCCGACGAGTCGGTGACAACGAGACCATGCAGCGCGCCGACTACATCCCGGCAACGGAAATCAGGGTCAACGAACACTTCGCAGGAAAGACCTTCCTGTTTCCGTCCGCGGTCATGGCGAAATCAACCACGCCGTTCCTTCTCACCCACATCCACGAGGAGGACATTATCCGGGCAGCCCGCCGCGTCGCCGACTCGAAAGAAGCACTCACGCGCGAAGAAATCGTGGTGCGAAGGTCGAAACTCGACACGAAACGTACCACCGACGCGGAAGTCGAATCGGCACCCGTAGCGGAAGACGATGTCATCGGCGAACTTACCCGCCGCGTATTCGGTCTTGGGGTCGTCACCCAGGACAAAAAGAACGCGATCACACTGGCGCAATACGTCCTTCCGACCTTCATGGCGAACGCCGGTATCGACCACTGGACGGAGAAGGCGAAGCAGTCCGCAGTAGACGAGCTCGTCGCACTTGTAAACGACAAGGCACAACAGCACGCCAGCAGCCTGCAAACCGAAACGACCATCGTTCCGGTCGAACTGCCAATTGACGAGGTCGTGACCTTGCCGTTTGGCAAAGAGGTGCTCCAGCAACTCTCTAAAGACCAGCAGGCGAAGTTCAAGCCTCGCGAGTTCTACGACGGCTGGAACCGCGGACTGTTCCCCGCAGCGAGCTTCGACTCGTGGGGCGGAGAGTATCTCCTCGCGCTGCTGTTGAACTACACCTCGGACATCGTGTGGTGGAAGCGCCTCTACTCAACTGACGGTGCGTCGATCATGTACACCACCCGCGACACCTACTACCCCGACTTCGTCGCCCAGGACTCCGACGGCACGATGTGGATTATCGAGGGCAAGTCCGACAAGGGGCGAGATGACGAAACGGTACAAGCGAAACGAGCCGCGGCTCGGGTGCTCGTCCGGGAACTGCTTGGCGAAGAGGACTTCGTCGGCCAGAAGTGGGGCTACGTCATTGCCTACGAGTCCGATATTCGAGCGTCTGAGTCGTGGGAAGACCTCAAGCGGAAGTCGAACCCCGGGGCGTGAGGCGGCGTGGCCGCGACGACCGATGCGGAACGTGGCTATGCAGGTCAACCTGGATGCCAACGAAATAGAGGAAAAATGACAACAAACAGATTCGAAGTAGCAGACTGGCTGCTCCGCTGGGTGGATGAAAACCCCATGAGTCCAACCAGTTTTCAACATCTATCGACCGAGTCCGGCTTCTCGAACGAAGACCTACACCGTTCAGCGAAGATGCTTGAAAGCCTCGAACTTCTAACATGCAAAACGGGCTGGAATCAAGACCTCTTCTACGGGCGACTCACCGGCACAGGCCAACACCTGGTTTTCTCTGGAACATCTGTAGCGGACTACGGAATTAACCGGGGACAACAGAACACCGCTGTAAATGTCCATGGTGATGTCCACGGCGGACAGGTTGGAATCAACAATGAGCACAGCGTAACGATCAACGTCAGCACCGCTCAGATCCAACACCTCATCGACGCCCTGCGCGAAAGCGGACACGGTCAAGTCGCCGAGATCATCGACCAAGAAACCGAAGGCGGCACTCGAACAAACAATCTTCCAACCGCGCTTCGAAAGGGGCTTTCAGTGCTCGGTGACGCCGGCAGTGCCACAGCCATTCTCGGTCCAGTCGCAACTGCACTTCTGGGACTCTTCTGACGAATTACGCTCGGAGTTAAATCGTCTGTAATTTCCACCCCGATGGCAGTTCATCCTCTTTACCCATGAACTTCACGGGGTCGACTTCGGCCCGCTCCCACTTACGAAGCTCCGTCTCTCCCAGTCTCCTGACGCGGAATAGAAGTCGTTTACCGTTAGAGAGTAGATCTCAACATACAACGCTGCCGATATTCCTCCCACTTGTCCGGTTCCGAGCCTCGCTTACGATCCGCGATCACGTCAGATCGGTTGGTGTGGAACCGGTAGATGGGGGTCTCTTTGAATCGAGATCTATCCCCATCTTCAGTACGGGAAAGCCAGAAATCCACTTCTCCTGATTGGCCCAAAAGTACAGATGCACCAGCCTTCAAAGCTGACGAGAATTGCCCATCGGACGGCAGCATTTCGCGAAACTCTCTAATTTTCTTATAGTCAACGTCCCCGAGTTCATTAAGCCTCGCTTGGATCTGCCACTTATTGATCTGTGCAATGTCTTTCATGCCAGGATCGCTAGCCACCAATTCGGATAGCTCAAGCGCAGCCTCAAGGAATTCCATTCGTCTATCCGCATAGAAATCGGCAGCTTCGATCAATTTGAGCACCGTATCGTTCGCCCATGACGATCTGTTGCATTCGTCTACATACGTAAGGTACTTATCTTGAATGTCGGAAAGCCCCAAGTTCAAAGTTTTGCCGATGGCTTCCACGTCGAGGATTTCGAATACCGATACTCGCAGATAGTCTTCAGATCCGTCGCTAGGTATCCACCAGAGCTGCCCAGGCCCCAAATCGTTAATTCCACAAACCTTCAATTGCCCGCGTTCATCGGTGTCATGGGCGATAAGCCTTAATTGTTTCTCCCCCACCTCAACAACAAATTGTTGAGGCGGAGCGTAAGACATTTGCAAATTTTGAGAGTCCACGAAATGCTCGATCAGGTGCCTGAGCAGTACAGACGGCTCTAGCACGTCTTGAGCAGACATTAACGAAGTATCTACTTCCAATTTACGAAAAAACTGGTTGGCCTTTCGCGCAAACTCTAAAGTTCCAGTCAGTCCTTCGAGTGACTTTGAGTTCAGACTGCTCGAAACCTTCTTCCCACCAATTTCAACGACACCGGTTTGGACCCAGTTGCTTAAGAACTCGAGGTTAGTCAGCGTTTCTTTGAAGCTAGATTCGAAACTTAGCCGTACATTGCCCGTTCGTTTTCCCTTAGTCACTTCAACGCGGAGCGTCGGTGTAATCGCGATTTCCAATAGCTCGTTATTTATAAAGTGGCGGTGCGCATCGGTGACAACAATGTCCCCGGTTTTAAGGGACACTGCCATTTCTTGTGGAAGGTAATCCTCCGGCCAGTATTCAACCACGCCTGGAACTGGAATCTTGTTTCCGTCGTCTAACTCAATCTGGATGTGCGATGGCGTGCTGGTGCCTATACCGACCATTCCTGGTTTCGAAAAATCGATTGGGTCTACGGTATTAATCTCCAAACCGGTTGCTGACGCTACCATCTCGTCAGTAAGGACGATATCGAACCGTTGACATTTTTTACTTGCTAGAGAGAGAATTCGGTTTTGGGCTATGTGATCTGTAGGAAAAGGATCCATGACTACCTGCATGGATTTTCTCCCACCCATTCTTTTTAGTTCTTCTTGAATATCAAACGGACCGTATATCCGAAAATATGCCCTGCACTCTTCGTTTTTCATGTGCACAACGACGAAAATCACACCATTATAACCTTCGAACGCTCGCAAATACTTCTTCTTCATCTTGAACTTTGCCCGGTTTGCGAACCGTTCTTTCTGTTTCAGTTCATGCCCCTTAACTTGGGCTCGTACCGCCCATTTAAAATTGTCTACCTTTTTCGATTTGTCGGGTAGGTAATGACGAAACTCTCCGTCGACTAAAGGAGTTTTGTCATTTGTTTGCAAATCTGCTTCGAGGGTCTGATTCTGCCGCACGATATGCTTGATGTAAGCGACAGCTGCGTCCTCAATATCGTCGTTGTTCAATAAACAAATCCGTCTCAGGGTTGAATTTCCACTTGAGTCCTTGGGCATTTTTAGTAAAGACTACCAAGCAGGACCACCCAAGTGTCTGCTCCAAATTTGGTTCGCGTTTAAGCCGTCGAAGCAGATGAGCAGTGCACTAAAATTTTTCTGCCACCTACACCAGTGTCAACAAGGATCCGTTAAAACGGTGCAACAGTTCGCGGATTTTGTGTACATTTAGCCTACTCACACAAAAACACATTATTGAAGCGGTTCTTGCTGCGGACTCGGTCCTCGCAACTGCACAAAAGCCCCATTCGGCAGCTCGCTCGTGATGCTGGATAGTGAACTAGTTTCAATTTCGAGGCTCATCTGAGACCCACTGGATTTTCACGAGGCACCGTCGCGCGCGCTGCCTCGCTTTTCATCACCAACAGGGCAACCTCTCATTCCACGAGTGCTGCGGTGGCAGCTGTTGTGCGGTCGTATCTAGTAACACCGTGGTGAGTATCGAGTAACGCATTGGTGAGCATCCAGTAACAGTCCGGGGGAGGATTCTGGTGACCGCGTGACTTCAGGGCACGCGGCGTTACCAGAGGAGTCTGATTGTGACTGACTACCGGGCGGTAATGGATCAAGTGCTGAAAGGCTGGTCTGTCCGCCAAAGCTGTTCGAGTTCGCGGTGCTCGCACACCACGGTGCAAAAGGCTCGTGATGCGCTGGTGGAACACAACATCACAACCCGTGAGCAACTTCGTGGGGTTGTGGATCATGAGCTGGCGGACTGGTTCGTCGACGGGCGCAGCCATGCTCAGGGGGATTTCGTCCCGATCGATTTCGACGCTGTCGCCAAAGCGCGCACCGGGCGCAACAAGGTGACCCTGCAGGTGCTGTGGGGCCGCTACACCGCACAGCCTGCGGGCACAGGCCAGCGGTACTACAGCTACGAGCGGTTTCGCCAACTTGTGGCTCAACACGTTGATGCAGCCGGGCTGACCGCCAGGATCACCCATGCCCCGGGCCATACGATGCAGGTGGACCGGGCAGGCACGACGATGCGGTTGTTTGACCCCACCGGCGGACAAGGCTCGAAGGTCAGCATCTTTGTCGCCTCGCTGCCGTATTCGGGCATGGTGTTCGCCTGCGCGTGCGCGGATGAGCGCCAGGACGCGTGGCTTGCAGCTCATATCCGCGCGTTCGAGTACTTCGGCGGGGTTGCCGAGGTCATCGTGCCCGATAATGCCTCAACGGCTTCGAATGCGATCAGTGCCGCGGACAGGAATCGCCGGGTCAACTCCACCTACGAGGAGTTTTTGGAGCACTACAACACCGCCGCGTTGCCGGCTCGGGCGAAACGCCAAGGATAAGGCCAGCGTTGAAGCTGCAGTCAAGATTGTCACCCAGCACGTCATCCACGCACTCGATGGACACCAGTGCGCCGGAATAGACGAGCTCAACGCAAAAATCACCGTCCTGGTCGATGGGATCAACGCTGCCGAACCGTTTCGCGGCAATGCGACGAGCAGACGCGCATTGTTCGATCAGTTCAAACGCGACGTGCTCACCGCGCTGCCTGAAACACCGTGGCAGCGCACCGAATGGAAACGCGCCAAAGTCGCGCCCAATTTCCACAGCAGAGTGCACAACGCGCATTACTCGGTGCCCAACCAGCTGGTGGGCCGCACCGTGGACGTGCGTATCACCGGTGACAGCCTCGCCGTCTTCAACGCAGGGCAACGTGTGGCCACCCACCAACTCGCACGTGCCCGCGGGGTGTATGTCACCGACACCGACCACATCCCGGCGAATATAGGTGACACCCGTGGGTTATGGACAAGCGAGTACTTCCTGCGCGAAGCCGCCAAGATCGGGCCGGCCACCCGCCAGGTGATTGCTGAGCTCATCGAAGCCAAAGCGATCCCTGCCCAGGCGTACCAAGCGTGCCGCAACGTGCTCAACATGGGCAAACACACCAACAAGCCAATCCTCGAAGAAGCCTGCAGGCGGTTGGTGTCCACCGACGGCGCCAGGCGTGCTGTGTCGTATACCGCGGTGAAGAACATGATGGCCGCCGTGCGCAAAGACACCTCCACACGACCTACCGGCACTGACCTGCCAACCGATCAACCAACCGGCAGACCCGCTGACGGCGCGCCTGCCCCGACAGCGCGTGACACCCGCGGCGCCTACCTCGGTGGTGCTGCCCAGTTCAGCCTCGAAAACCTCACCAAGAAGGGATCTGCATAACCCATGCCCCACCCACAACCAGCATCAGCATCTGCTCGCTTCCTCGACGAATCAGTCCTGCCGATCTTTACCGACCTGCGCATGACCGCCTTCGGACAAAGCGTCATCGACATCGCCACCGATCCCGCATTCGACGACTGGAGCTTCTTAAGACAAAGTGCTCTACGCACTCGATAAAGAGGTAGCGGCCAAGCGTGAGAGGCGAGTCAACAAACTGCTCAAAGCATCCCGATCGCCAAACCCCGATGCTTGTATCGAAGACATCACTTACACGCCCGGCCGCACCATCAACAAAGAACAAATCACCCGACTCGCTCACTGCCAATGGTGCCAAAGCGCACAAAACATTGTCATCCTGGGCAAATCCTCCGTCGGCAAGACCTACCTCGCCCAAGCACTGCTCACAGCGGCGTGCCGAAACGACTACTCCGCACGCTTCTTCCGCACCGACACACTCGCCAACCACCTCGCCGTGCTCAAACACGACGACCCAGCCCGCATCACATTCCTCGAAGACCTCCACCACACAGACGTGTTAGTCCTCGACGACTTCCTGACCACCCCAATCGATGCCGCTACCGCACACCAACTGCTCAACATCCTCGCAGAGCGCGAACCCCGCGGATCCACCATCGTGACATCCCAGTACACACCCGACGAGTGGTACAAATCCATCCCGGATGCCGTCATCGCCGAATCCATCCTCAACCGACTCGTCGCCGGCGCCGAAATCATCACACTCGAAGGCACCAACATGCGACTGGACTAATAACCCCACCGAAACCCCAAAACGCCCGGGTGTTACTCGATACTCACCCGGGCGTTACCCGATACTCACCACACCGTTACTAAACACGTGGTCTAAACAGCAAGAACATTTTCACTAACGCATTTCCGTTGTCTTTGGCGAACTACATGCACCTTGAGCGCGATCTATCCATCCCGGTTGTGACGGCATATGTCGAAGAAGAGATCATTAAGACCCGCTCGCGTGGATGGAGCACGTCGCACGCGACGCGGAGCAGGCCGCTGCGGAGCGATGTGGCCAGATTCGTGCCTACGAGCAATCCGGCGAGCGTGGCGAGACCGGAGCGAGTGCTACCCGTACATACGTCCGCACGTTCTGCCGGGCCGTGCGGGCAGGTGTGCGGTGGGAGGACGTCGCTGCGTCACCCATGGCTACCCCCTAAAAACTCCCGCACAATGTGTTTATGTCCAGCAAGTAAAGACGCCGCCCGAGGTAAGTCCAGGGCCGCGTCTTTACTTGCTGGCGTCGTGTACCCAAGTCGTAAGAGATCTATGCCCTAACTGGGGTCCGCTGCGTCTTCAATGCAGTAGCGCCGATAAGCAGTAGGAAGAGGATCAGAACTACTATACGAGAGAAGAAAGACGGAAAGAATACCGATATGACTACGCCGAAAACGATAGTCGGAATTCCATAACGCCAGCTGTCGCGATGCTTCTTCACGATTGCAAGGTAAGCCGTTCCGCCGACTCCCAGAATGAGCGGAATTAATCCAAGGGCTAATTGATCCCCTGGCCTGGTGCTCCCAGCTTCGAAGTGGGTCGACAAAAGAGTACATCCCGTGAGGGTGAGGATGTGGAAAACGACTTGGAGTAAAGCTACTCGCTGATTCATGGGATCTCCTCTCAGCAGTAGTCTGAGTACACGGGCGGGTAGTCCGCCTGAACTCCTATCTTGAGGCCACGATTGGTGGCAACCGCAGTGACCGCACGTCCGCCGAGCTCGACCAGGCTAGGTGCGCTGGCTGCGGCAAGCACGAAACCAATCGCTGTACCTACAGGTCCTCCGAACGCGGTGGCTGCGGCCTCAAAAGCTGCGGCAAGGGCAACCGGTCCTGCGTCAGCAGCGGCGACGATTGCTGCCCCAGCACCGACTAACAGGTCATTGTGGGTGAAGCAAACTGATGAGCCGTCACGATAAGCGTACTCAACGGGGGTGGTCGAGCTACTTGAACTGATGGGCGCGTCGTTGGAAGAGCTACTCAAGTTCATTGGCTTCCCCAGAACGGACTCATGCAAACGTTCCAGGTCTTGGTCACTGAAGCCGTAGTTGTCCGACAGCTCGCGATCTGAAGCGGTGGTTGCAATCTTGCCCTCTTCGTCGACGAATGTCGGTCCGGCTTTCGACACATTCTTTACGAACTGGACATCTTCAGGCGACAACTTCTGTCGCGTTTCTGCTCCTACCACGTAGGCGCCTGTTTGGGGTGTTTCGGCCGCTTGGGCAGGGCTGGTTATTGCCGAAAGTGATAGGCCAGCGGCGAGAGCCACCGAAGCTGCAAGGCGTGCATCCCTCGACCATTTACGAGTGGGATTCTGCATATGATGGAACCTTTCTTATGATGGGGGCGCTGTTAGTGCGCATGCCAGACGCTAGCTTTGAAACGAACTGTGCACAGCTCATTGCCACATGTTAGGCACTTTCGTTTCCACCCCTTTTTAGGGTAGCGAAGAATGCGTGCCTTGGGGGTTAAACGACAAAAAGTGTGTCCGGAATCGCTGATTTTCAGAGGTTGACCTCTGGGTTTTAGGAATATATATGCTCCAGGAGCATATATCTGGCTCCCGGACGGGAAATCCACGGTGTGGTTGCCGTGGTGTGCTACACGCGGCGTGGTGTGGTGTCGCAATGCCAAAGAACCGACCACGCTGCTTCTGCGACGGCGAAATGAAACGCAACGGCACTACTAGCAAAGGCACCACTAGGTGGCGCTGCAAACAATGCGGTGCCTCCAGCGTCAAGCGCCGCAGCGACATCACCAACGCAGCAGTATTCAGCGCCTTCATCGATCACCTCACCACTGGCGTCAACCTCGATACTGCTGCCCGCCGTCTGGGATGCTCGCCGCGAACATTGCAACGCCGCTTTGAACCGTGCTGGCTCGTCGATGTGCCGGATCCCACCACCGGGCACGTCGGGCGGGTCTACGACCAGGTGTTTCTCGACGGCACCTACACCGCCGGCGGCTGCTTAATCGTCGCGGCGACGATCGACCACGTCATTGCCTGGCACTGGTGCAAACACGAAACCACCCGCGACTACCAACGACTGCTCGAACGCATCGAAGCCCCACTCATCACCGTCATCGACGGCGGCCAAGGAGCATTGAGCGCGATTAAATAGTGCTGGCCCACAACCAAGATCCAACGCTGCCTCGTGCATGCCCAACGGGTGGTGCGCCGCTACACCACGTCCCGGCCACGCACCCATTCCCTTCTGCCGCCAATGCGAAAATGCCCTGAAAACGACAACGATTCGTCAATTTGGGAGCGTTTTTCTCTGCTCGAACACGACTTCTAGGCCGCTGCCCTCCCCTAGCGGATGTGGCGGTGCTGTGCCCCCGTAACATCTGCAATCTCACCTTGTTGCGTCCAGTGTGTGCTTTGACCTCCACATTACAGTCGCCAGCAGCTGGCCGACCCAGCCTCGCGTGAGACGAACCGTGGAGTCGCCGATTCCGATACCTCGTGAGTTCTTCAACTTGTCGTTGCGAGACTTAATCATATTTCGCTGGCCGTAGACTTCCTGCCACTCCGGGGTGCCGTACGCTGGCCCTTGCTGGAGCCACCTAGCGCCGTCCTCGATGGAGTTTTTGATAGTCACCGACGCCTGACGGCAAATCGCGGGTGGCGCAGCAGAGAAACCGGACACGTCAGAAATGGTTAGTTCAAGCCGCTGTTTAGCGACCGACGCGCCTTCGGAGGACGGGTACCGGGCCACAAACGACACGCTGTTCACAGAGGACGTATGGGAAGTCTGGGACTGTACCGGCACCGAACTGCTGGGCCGCGCCAAGTCGTATGAGACGGGCAAGCACATTGTGCTCCGGCTTCGAGGCGATGGCATGAACGCCGTGCTCACCAAGACAGCCCGCTCGTTCCACACCGTCTAGCAGTTCTTCGCTTTTCACCCGCCTGGCCTAAGGCACACACCTTGGCTGGGCAGGTTTCGCGTTTGAGGCAGTCTCTTTTTCAGTATCGAGTGACGTGGCCTACGGGTATGGGTACGTTTCGAACCATGACCGACCACAACGATGAGCAGGAATACGACCACAATCAGCCGTCACAACCGCAGCCCGGTACCGACCACGCCCGCAGTGCTCGTCTTGAGCAGTGGCTACGGGACATCGTCTGGAATTCCTATGACCCCAGCGTGTTCGCGTCGGTGCCCAAACCGAACCTCGGTTTCGACGCGAAATCAATTCTTCCTGACATGGACCCGACAATTAACGCGTCGATTCTCGCTTCGATACCCGGCACTCCGTCACTTGCTGAAGCTGTCAACTCGAAACTTGCCGCCACCATGCGCAGCGTTGCCAAGAAAGTCGAAGCAACACTCGACTTGGGCGATGTTCTCGATGCCGCGACCTCGTCAGCCGAGTCTTACATCGGAAAGGCATTCAAACTTGACGACCCGCTGCCATTTCTCGAACGGTTTCATAACGACTTCCTTGTCGCCTACGGTTCGTTTTTCCTTGCCTCAGGACGAGTGGAAAACCTGCTTGCTGACCTCTGCGACGTGGAGTTCAGCAGAGATGAGCACTTCGGGGCAACTATTGAAGCCCAGCAAAAGGTCAGCACCATGCGAGAGGCTATAGCGAAAAGGTCTGAGTGTGAAACATGCCGAGAAACGGCGCGTGGCCTCGAAGAGGCTCTGAAAATCCGCAACATGTTAGTCCATGGCGACTGGACTATCGGCAAAGACATTGCCAGTGAAAAGGAGGCGGCACGATACTCGATGCTTCGGTTTATGCTTCCGCACTCGCTTGTCATCAAACGCAAGCCGATGCGTGACAACGACTTCGAAAAGAAAGTTGCGAAGTGGAAAAAGCGGGGCAACCTTGACCAGGCCGACATTTTGAGCGCGCAGTCCGTTTCGTTAGGACTTGTCGAATCGTTCACCGAGAAGTTTGTCGGCGCGGGCGACGTGCTGGAAGCCGAGTTGCAGAAGCACAGGAGAGAACGGTCTTAAGAGGCGCATTGAAAAGGGCCGTCAGCGAAGGCCACGCTGGCGCGAAACCCCGCCAGTCGTTGGACGGCGGGGAACAAAATAGCGAGCGCAGAGATTCCGGTGGGCAAACGGGCTCCGTGGTGCCGGCGGGCTATTTCTGACTTGCGGAACGCACAATCCTCCAGAGGGCGTAGCCCAGCGCGGCGAACAGGGCGATGATTAGCAGGATGATAAAAACTTCACCGATTCCGAGGTTCATGGTGTCTCCTTCGATATTCCGTGAGTTACGTGATCTTTCTAATATTTTAGGACGACAGGTGGAAGATGGCCCACGTCTAATGCGTGGCAAATTCGTCCGACTACGCTGAAGTTTGGAACTAAACCAAAATCGTCGTGGAACTAAGTCTGGAACTGCGCCGCGTTGGTGGTGGTCAGGGGGTTTTCCGAAACCCCCCGCAACACCCCGCCACCAACAAAAACCAAGGTGGCGGGGTGTTACCCGTTCTCGGGCACTACTGTCCGCGTCTCATTTGGCTGTACCCTAATTGAAAGGGAACGTGAGTGAAGTGTGTTGGCCACAAGAGGTTGCGCTGGATAGAACGTGGCACCACCATCCCCATTCCTTTAACTGGAACGGTGCCAGGGAGACTTTACAGGGGAGTCCAATTAAGGAAGCTCTAATGAAATTGTTAAAAACCCCACTCTGGAACCTAGAGGGTGGCGAACCGGCAGACGTTGACCATCATGTTGTTCGGATTAAGCTGTACAAAGATGAAGTCGTTGCGGAGTTTACGATTTCAGAGCTATGCAGCTTTTTTGGCCTTAAGGATCTGCATTGTTTGCGGCTACAATTTGAGGTCTGGCATGAATTGGCATCGTTCGAATGGGACTCTGAGGAATGTGTGCATCTTGAGCAAAAGCCGTTCACGGACTACTTTCACGCTTCAAAGATTTCCCATTGCTACGCTCCCCCCTCTCCTGATGCTGATCGTGGGGGATGGGAATGGGGGATGAAAAAGCTGTGAACATTAGGTTAAGTTCTCGGGGTGTGAACCAGAACGGGGCATCATGGTCTCATGATGAGTCTCAGTAAGAAATTTGTAATGGCCCTCTGGCAGCCTTGGTTATAATGCTCTCTGCGGCACCCGCCGCCAACGCGTGCCCGTTCCGAACAGTTGCGGCGCGGCGCAGGCTTTACCGAATGAACGGTAAAAGTCTATTTTCCGCGCTTCGCGACCTGTCGCTATTGGCACGAAAGCGGCGACGTTGACGGCTGTGTCGCGGTGCGCCCGCCCGTCACGCCTGCTCGCTGCCCAATGCGGCCTGCTCTACGTCCGCAGCGTCGCTGCAATCGTCGGCAGCGTTGTCGAGCGCGTCCGCCGCCGCCAGCCAATCGTGATCATCCCAGCCGTCCGCAGCGTCGAGTACGCGAAGGAATCTCGCCGCGCTTTTCATCAGCACATTCGCTTCCTGCGCGTCATTTAGCAGGGTCTCGCGGGACAAGTCGAGCGTTGACGACTCGGCGGGAGAGCCGTACTTCAGTTCGAATTCGCGAGAAATCATACCCCCACCATATCGAACGTTCGATATAAACCGCAGCACTCTTCACAACGCCCCTACCAGCACATTAACCACGCTCAGGGGCAAAAATAAACCTAGCCTGTTCGCAGTGGGCCCAGGTGCGGAGTTCGAACACGAGTTGTGCTGCGCAAGGCGTGCAGTGCTGTTAGGGTTGAACGCGACGCCGGGTGGAGCGGCTGAGCTTCGTAGAACAAGCTCTTCGGGGTTTGCGGGAGCTGGGGGAAGCTCCGATTTTTAGATAACCGACAGCGTGAAAGGAAGACATTCTTGACTATTTTAGCGGTAAGTGAACTGCCTATTTGGCGCCTGGACGAGCTAGTCGAGTCACAACCGCGTACTTCAATCGGGAATCTTCTGCTACGAATCCGCTGCTTTGAGGACAAAGATAGTTTTGCAGAATTTACCGTAAATGAGTTAGTACATCTATACGGTTATAGCGATTTCTCTTCCTTCGTCAAACAGTACAAAATCTGGCATCAAATCGGAGCATTTGAGTGGCTCCCCGAGCAGCGTGTAAATCAGGAGAAGATCCCTCAGAGCGATTACATGCCCAAGACATTTATCTACGGCGGGAGAGTTGAGTCAATTCCCCCCTCTCAAGAGTGGGGAATTGACTATTGGGGCGCACGCCGATCTCCCATAGAGGATTGGGAGATCCCGCAAAATATCCCCTAGAGAACGCGCGCTACACCGACATGTGCATGCAGGTGTTGAGTCAAGACTGTCGAGCTGAATGGAATTTATGCTTACTAGCTCGGCGGAGAGTGTCCGATTCTTTGTGTGCGGGGGGTTGGTTCTGAAGCGTCCTGGGTTTAGTTCCTACCTCAGCTAAGGAAGGATTGAACTATGCCTAGAAAGTATTCCGTCGAGTTCAAGGAGAAGGCGGTCCATCAGATCATCGAAATGGTCCGCTTGGAGTCCTGCTCATTGCAGCGTGCCTACGAACAGGTCGGAGAGCTCCTCGGCGTATCACGCCACACATTGCGGGCGTGGTACCGCGACAGCGCCTCCACACGAGATGGCCGCACAACGCCGGATAGCGAAACAATGGAAGAAGAACTCAAGCGTTTGCGCCGAGAGAACCGTGAACTGAAGCGAGCAAACGGGATTCTTAAGACAGCTTCGGCTTTTTTCGCAGCGGAACTCGACCGACCCACGACCAAATGATCTCTTACATCGACACGTATAAAGATCAGTTTGGGGTCGAGGCCATCTGCCGAGTCCTGAAACAAGCAGATCGTGGATTCATTACTTCACGCGGCTACCGCAAAGCCACCACACGCGTTCCCAGTGCAAGGGCCTTAAGCGATAGCCTTCTCATCCCAGAAATACAGCGTGTGCATGCGGAGAACTTCTCGGTCTACGGTATCCGCAAAATGTGGCACGCGATGAACCGTGAAGGTTTTCATATCGGTCGTGACAAGGCTGCACGACTGATGAAGCTAGCAGGTGTTTCTGGCCGCAGACGTGGACGAACCCCTGTGACAACGATTAGCCCGAAGGCACCGGATCATCGCCCAGACCTAGTACAGCGAAACTTTCGTGCACAAGCACCAGGCAGGTTGTGGGTTGCCGACATTACCTATGTTCGCACTTCGTCGGGATTCGCCTACACCGCATTTGTAGTTGATGTCTTCAGTCGGAAAATTGTTGGTGTTGCTACACGCTCGACGATGCGTACCGATGCGCTGCCGATGGAGGCTTTGGAGCATGCGTTAACGACTGCAGGGCGAATTCATGGAAACCAGTTAATTCACCATAGTGATCGGGGCAGCCAGTACGTGTCACTGAAGTATTCCACTGCGCTAGCGGAATCCGGAATCCGTCCGAGTGTGGGAACAGTCGGCGATTCTTATGACAATGCTCTAGCCGAAACAGTCAATGGTCTCTACAAGGCGGAACTGATTCATGCCCAAGGTCCGTGGACGTCGGTCGGAGAAGTCGAACTGGCCACCTTGCGGTGGGTGCATTGGTGGAACACCAAGCGGCTTCATGAAGCTTTGGACTACGCCACCCCACAGGAAGTAGAAACCGAGTACTATCTCACCCAGCCCATCAACACAGGGCCGTAAAAGAAGCGGAACTAAACCCAGGACGCTTCAGTTCTTTGACATTGCGACACCACACCACGCCGCACATAGCACACCAACGCTGCCACACCGAGGATTGAACGCTCGAGACCCAGATATATGCCCCGGAAGCATATACTTTCCTGAAACCTACAGGTCACCCCATGAAAATCGGCGATTCCGGACACACATTTTGACCCTTAACCCTGCCCCGAGATGGGGTGTACAGCGGGTTCTGCGAGCTTTTCAGCGCTTCATCCTGGCCGGCTTGGGCGGACAGCTGATTGCCCCAGACGCATTGGGGCTGCATCCGAGATGCGGTGATGCGGCATGAGCCCGTTATGGCGTTGCGTTGCGACCCAGGGAAGCGCAGGCAGAAGCCTTTTGCTTATCGACGAGCTCTCCGTTCCCGCTCAAGGCCTTACCACCGTGGTACGGAACGTTGTCTCGCGCAATCTAGTTTCCCCGCTGCCTTCGGGGGCTGTGTGAAGCCGCTGGTGCGGGGGTGGACACCGCTGCTGCCAAAGAACAATTGTGGGGACCGTGGCGGACGCGAAGGAGCGGGCACCACGGGTGCGCATCTTTGGGAGGCTGCGTCCCCGTTAGCTCCGCGGGGTGGGGTGAGCTATCCGGTGCGCGAACGAGCCGATGGCCGGGCCGTCGCAGTGTTGTCCCGGTTCGTGGATTCGCTCAACGGTACGATTGCGGCGGCTTTACAGGCGGAGAGGCCACATCGCCCCTCCAAACGACGGCCGGGGCGTGTGCGCGGCGTGGGGTGAGCGGAGGTTCTCGGCACTGAGACCTGTAACGGGTGACGAGGCCCTGCCGGTGCACTCCACCGCCGCTGGCCATGCCGCGACGGCGGACGCAGCGATCGCGACGGTGGTCGCTGGGAGGTGGGGCGGTGCCCTTACCTGAGACCCGGGCAGGGGAATCTACTGTTCATGGGTGCTCGCCTTTGCTCCAGCCGGTCTTTCCGTGAGACAGAATTCTAAAGTGACTCGGCTGGGGTAACCGAATACCAGCTCACAGACATATAAACGGCATAAGCGAAGACGAGAACGAGCGGAACGAAGGTACCTAAAGCAATACAGATCGCAAGCAAACCTACGACCTTAAGTCCACCTTGCGGCTCTAAAGATGACGTAACTAGTAGTGCCGTCGGGATGGAAGCGATGAAAAGAAGAGTGATTAGCAAAAGAGGAGGGGCCCCGCTTGAATACCCCGCAAGCAGAGTCCCCATGCCTGCGCAAATCCACAAGAATTTTTGTAGATTCACAATTTGCACCTCCAGCTACTCGTCAGGCGCAGACGCAACGGGGCAAGGGTAGCCCGAGTATCGCCGCTGCGCGACTCAAAGTGGTCTCTCTAGCAGCTGAGTGGACCGGTGTTTCGCTTTCACCCCTGTTTTCCACTCACGTTGTCAGTTTGGAACCAAACACGCAAGACCATGGAACTGGGCCCGCAACTTGCCCGCGTTGACAGTGGTCAGGAGTTTTCCTAACCCATCACCCAAATGTAAAGTTCCCTTGACACTACGGGTCGTTCCTTTTACATTGTGTAAATGGAAGGAGGCCACATGGGCGACCACACCAACACAGTTCGCAAATGGCGGCGCTGGCACGAGTTGTCGCAGCAGGAGCTCGCTGACCGCGTCGGCGTTTCCCGGCAGACCATCGCCAACATCGAGCGGGGCAACTACTCGCCTTCCGTCTACTTAGCGCTCGACATCTGCCGTCAGTTTGAAAAGTCCGTTGAAGAAATCTTTGGCCAGACCAAGGAGGAATGATGTTCAAGAATTTCGGAGACTCCATCGTCAATTACGTCGACGGCACTGCCACCGACGAGTTCGAGGCCGCGACGTACCACAAGGCCAACTCGGTGGGCTTTTACACCTCGCTGATCGGCATGGCGCTCGTCGGCGCGATCCTCGCGTGGGTACTTCCAGGACAGCAGTCCCTGTGGACCGTCGTCGTGCTACTCATCCCCATCATCAGCAGCGCGGCAAGCTCGCAGTGGATGCGTAACTACGTTGCCTCACCAGTCATCCGCCTGCGTGATACTCCCCGTGGCGTGCTCATCACCTACTTCGCATTGTGCGCGGTCTGGTTAGCAGGCCTCATCGTCACTGGCGGCTTCGACCCCTCGGGCAGCTTTGACAGCGCAGGCGCTACCGGTGCAATCGTCGGTGCCGTCGTGGGCGCTGTAGTGGCCGGAGTGACCAGCCACCAGATCAGCAAGAAGCGCCGCCAGCGCGACCAGGCCCGCCTCGACGCGGAGGCCGAGGACTAGCCCCTCCTCCGCCACGAACACACCCCGCACGCCTCGCTGGCCTGCGGGGTTTTGCTATACATTGGCAACCTATATAGTTCTCCTATGCACTCCAACGAGGAACTCGCCGCGCTCGCTGTTGAGCTCATTGCAGCAGGCAGCCACTTCACACGCGCCGCGTACCAGGCGTCGGGCATGGAGCTTTCCAACGTTTCCATGCGCGCGCTTGCGGCCCTCGAGCGCGAGCCGGGGCTCCGGATTGGACAGCTTGCAGCGCGGGAAGGCATCCGCCAGCCCTCCATGAGCCAGGCCATGAAGCGGCTTGTGAACGACGGTTACGCCGCCAGACACACCGCCGACGACGATGCCCGCGCAACAGCGCTGACCATCACCGACGCCGGACGCGAGGTGCTACGCAGCTACAGGACAGCAGCAGCCGAGGCGGTGGCGCCTGTGTTCGAGCCGTTGAAGCCGGAGGATGTCGCGACGCTCAAGCGTGCGGCGGAGCTTCTGCCGGAGCTGACCGCAGAGTTGAAACAACGTAAAGGAGGTTGCGAGTGACAGACTCGCAGCACACACCGGAAAACCATTAAATCCTTAAACAGCCCGTCGCTGTGTGGGCGCTGGCCTTTGCCTGCGCGGTGTCATTCATGGGCATCGGGTTGGTGGACCCGATCCTGCCGGCGATTAGCCGGGAGCTTGACGCCTCCCCGACGCAAACGATGCTGCTGTTTACCAGCTACCTGCTTATTACCGCGCTGGCCATGTTCTTCAGCGCGTTCATCTCTTCGCGCGTCGGTGTCAAGACCACCCTGTTGATCGGTTTGGCGCTGATTGTCGCCTTCTCTGCCCTGTCTGGTGCTGCGGGTTCGGTCGACGCAATCGTCGGGTTCCGCACTGGCTGGGGTCTAGGAAGCGCACTGTTTATCTCGACGGCGCTGGCGGCCATCGTCGGCGCGGAGGCCGGGCACGCGGGCCAGGCAGTGATCCTGTAAGAGGCCGCGATCGGCGTCGGTATGGCCATCGGCCCCCTCGTCGGCGGCGTGCTGGGCGAGATCAGCTGGCGCGCACCCTTCTACGGCACGGCGGTGCTCATGGCGGCCGGCTTTATCGCGATTGCGACGCCGCTGGCCAAGACGCAGCGCAAACCGGAGCCCGTCGCGCTGACGGCGGGGCTCGCCGCAGCCAAGGATCCGGCTCTGCTCACGCTCGGCTTGGTGGCGTTTTTCTACAACTTCGGATTTTTCACCCTGCTCGCCTACTCGCCCTACCCCATTGAGGAAGCTGCCGCGCTAAGCGGGCGCAACTTCGGCGCGACTGAGCTGGGCTACGTCTTCTTCGGCTGGGGCCTGGCGTTGGCTGTCTCTTCGGTGTTCATCGCGCCTCGACTGGCTTCGGCGCTCACCGGTTGGGAGTCGTTGTGGTCCTGGTCATCCTCGCGGGTTTCTTCAGCGGCGTGTTCAACACGGTGCTGACTGAAGCTGTCATGGAGGCCACGGAGATGCCGCGAAACGTGGCGTCGTCGAGCTATTCGGGTATGCGCTTCCTCGGCGGTGCGGTGGCGCCGGCCGCTTCTGGCCCGCTGGCTGCGTCTCTCGGTGCCGGCGTGCCGTACTGGTTCGGCGCAGGCTCACTCCTAGTTTCGCTCTTGATCCTCTTTGCAGGCCGCAAGACTCTGAATCGCATTCTCTAACGGATTGGTTAAGATACGCCCCATGCGCAAGTCTCTCATCGCCGGCGTAACCGCCGGAGCACTCGTCCTTGCAGGCCTGAACGCGCCGTCTGCCACCTCGCAGACGAAGCCAGCAGGCACCGGCATCACCACCGAAGATGCCGAGGCTCTCCGCAACACCGCGGACGCGTTTGAAAAACTCTCGGCCGAGGGCAACTCGTCTAGCAGCGAGGAAAGTTCCTCGAGCAAGACCGACAACAAGAAGAAGGGCCCGCGGAAGCCGGGCGACCCGTCGCCGGGACTCGAGGCGCTGGACCACGATCCGGAGAATGATCCGCTCTACCTCGACCCGGAGAAGAACCCGCTGAAGGAGGTCTCCTCCTCCGACATGTTCCTCGAGTGGACCGACGGCATGGAAGAGGGCGACGGCAAGGATTTCGTCCAAGCATGGGCGCGCAATTCCTCCGTCCCGGACACCGCCAACCCTGCGGAGCTGTGGAAGCAGGAGGCCCAGGGCTCCGCGATGATGTCGTCCGGTTTCTTCACCGGCGATTTCGCGCAGTCCTCCGCAGGTTCCAGCCAGGCCACCTCGGTGCTCATCCCAGTATTCCTCGGCCTGCTGGTCATCGGCTCGCTGATTGAGCTGGTCATGCGCGGCGTTCGCATGGCGCAGCGCTAGCCAAAAACCTTTGCTTTTCGACGGCCCCAGGGGTGACCTTGGGGCCGTCGATAAGCATTTGCATCCGGGTGTAATATACGATTCATTGTAAATATTCATCGTGTATTGGAGCCGGTATGCAACACACCACCTTCCTACGCGTTGCCGCGTGCCTGGGCGCGACAGCGCTGCTCGCGGGTTGCGTGACCAACGAGGAGGGCGGCACCCCCGACGGCTGGGAACCAATCGTCCCGGACGCTGTGCCCGAAATCGCGGCCATGGTGCCGCCAGAGGTTGCCGCAGACGGCGTGCTCAACGTGGGCACGAACCCGCCGTTCGCCCCCTTCCAGTTCAAGGACTCGCAAGGCGAGCTCATCGGCGTGGAACTGGACCTCGCGCGCGCCGTCGCCAGCGTCATGGGCATGGATTTCCAGGCCGACGACATGGACTTCGCCATGATCCTGCCCGCCGTGTCGGCAGGCAGCCTGGATGCCGGCGCGTCCGGTTTCACGGACAACGAGGAACGCCGCCAGTCCTTCGACTTTGTCAACTTCCTCTACGCCGGCGTGCAGTGGGCCGCCCAGCCGGGCTCGGGCGTGGACCCGGATAACGCCTGCGGGCTCACCGTGTCGGTGCAGCGCACAACGGTGTCGGACACCGACGACGTGCGCCCGAAGTCCGAGGCCTGCGAGGCCGCCGGCAAGGACCCGATCACGGTGCTCGCGTTCGACACCGCCGATAACGCCGCCCTGGCCGCGCTGGTGGGCCGCGCAGACGCCTACAGCGCCGACTCCCCTGTCTCTGCGTGGGCCGTGGAGCGCTCCGACGGCGAGATGGAGATGATCGGCGAGATGTTCGACGCAGCCCCCTACGGCTTCACGGTGCCGAAAGGCTCGCCGCTTGCCGACGCGATGGCGGCGGCGATGCAGCACCTCATCGACACTGGCGACTACGAGCGGATTCTCGAGCAGTGGAACATCGATACCGGCCTTTTGGACCAGGCCCTGAAAAATGAACAACCTCTGGGAGGACAGTGAGCATGAGCACCCCCTATTCCAAGTACGCCGCGAGCCAGAAAGAGCGCACCCGCCCCGAGCGCATCCAGGCCAAGCCGCTGCGCCACCCGGGCCGCTGGGCGATCGCCGCTCTGCTCGTGGTGCTGGTGGTCTGGTTTGTCATCGGCGCCGCGCGTAACGACGCCTACGGCTGGGACACCTACTTCTCCTACCTTCTGGACACCCGCATCGCCACCGCGGCGCTGCACACCATCGCCATCACAGTGCTGGCCATGCTCCTCGGCGTGGTCGGCGGCGTGCTGCTGGCGGTGATGCGCATGAGCCCGAACCCGGTGTTCAAAACCGTCGGCTGGATCTTCCTGTGGATCTTCCGCGGCACCCCGGTCTACGTCCAGCTGATGTTCTGGGGCCTAATCGGCGCGATCTACGACACGATCAACCTCGGTTTCACCGAGATCCCGCTGGACCCGTTCACCTCCTCGGCGTTCGCACTCGCCGTGGTGGGCCTGGGCTTAAACGAGGCCGCCTACATGGCCGAGATCGTCCGCTCCGGCATCTCCGCGGTGCCGGAGGGCCAGGTGGAGGCATCCAAGGCGCTGGGTATGAGCTGGAGTCAGACCATGCGCCGCACCGTGTTGCCGCAGGCGATGCGCATCATCATCCCGCCCACCGGCAACGAGTTCATCTCGCTGCTGAAAACCTCCTCGCTCGTGGTGGCTATCCCCTACTCGTTGGAGCTCTACGGCCGTTCCATGGACATCGCCGCCGCGCTGTTTGAGCCGGTGCCGATGCTTTTGGTCGCCGCCACCTGGTACCTGGTGATCACCTCGCTGCTCATGGTGGCGCAGCACTACCTGGAGCGCTACTTCGACCGGGGTGCCACCCGCCAGCTCACCTCCCGCCAACTGGCCAGCCTGGCCGACGCCGAGGGCACCATCCCCAACAACGTTGAAATCGTGGAAGAACCGCAGAAGAAGGGGCAGCGCTAATGACCGTCAAGCAAAAGCCAATGATCCAGGCCGTGGACGTGTGGAAGTCCTTCGGCAACCTCGACGTGCTCAAAGGCATCGATCTGGAGGTCTACCCCGGCGAGGTCGCCTGCCTGATCGGCCCGTCCGGCTCCGGCAAGTCCACCCTGCTGCGCTGCGTCAACCACCTGGAGAAGGTCAACGCCGGCCGCCTCTACGTCGACGGCGAGCTCATCGGCTACAACGAGCGCGGCGGCGTGCTGCACGAGATGAGCGAGAAGGACGCCGCCAAGCAGCGCCGCGACATCGGCATGGTGTTCCAGAGCTTCAACCTCTTCGGCCACCGCACCGTGCTGGACAACATCATCGAGGCGCCCGTGCACGTCAAGGGCCAGCCAGTGGACGAGGCCAAGGCGCGCGCCATGGAGCTTTTGGAGATGGTCGGCCTAGCCAGCAAGGCGGACGCCTACCCGATCCAGCTTTCCGGCGGCCAGCAGCAGCGCGTGGCCATCGCGCGTGCGGTGGCGATGGATCCGAAGCTCATGCTTTTCGACGAACCCACGTCCGCCCTCGACCCCGAACTCGTCGGCGAAGTGCTGCGCGTGATGCACGAGCTCGCCGAGCAGGGCATGACCATGCTGGTGGTCACCCACGAGCTGGCGTTCGCCCGCGAGGTGGCCGACAAGGTCGCGTTCATGGACGGCGGCCGGATCATCGAGTACGGCACCCCGGAGCAGGTCCTGGACAACCCGCAGCACGAGCGCACCAAGGCGTTCGTGTCCACCCTGTTTTAAATAAGCCCCCGCACCAGCGCTGTGGCCCCGCCGGCGAAAGCTAAACCCAGCGCTATGCGGTGCGCGGTTGTAGACGGCACCCGCGGGGCCAGCCGCTTGCCCGCGCCAATGCCCACCGCCAAAGCGGCCAGCGTGGCGACCCACAGCGCAGGCTCGATGCCGGCGACGTCCGCGGCGCCGGCGACCACCTTCACCGTGAACGACAGCGTGCCAGCAACCAAGAAAATCGGCTGCAGCGTGGCGGCGTAGACCCGCTGCGGCCAGCGCGCGGCCTCCGCGTAGACCGTGATCGCCGGGCCTGCCACCCCGGCCAGGGTGTTCATGAACCCGCCGATCACACCTGACAGCGCCGCCGGCACCGCACCCTCCACGCGCGGCACGTATCGTTTGCCCAGCGTGACCACAGACAAAGCCAGCAGCAGCAAAGCGCCGACCAGCACGAGCAACACGTTGGTCGGCGCGTTCGCCACCACCCAGGTGCCCGGGACCACGCCAAAGACTAGCGCGAGCGCGATCGGAGCGAACTTTTTCCAGTCCACGTCTGCGCGCATGCCCCAGGTGTTCGTCGCAGCGTTGATCACGGCGAGGAGGTTGACCAGCAGGATGCCGTCGACAGGCCCGAGCAACAGCGAGAGCACAGGCGCGGCGATCAGCCCCACGCCCATGCCGGAGATGCGCTGCATGCACGCGCCCACCGCGACGGCAATGCCGACGCCCAACGCGACGAGCACTAGCGGTACTTCTCCGCCATCGCCTCGCGCACGGTGTCCGGCACCAGGCCAGTGACGTCGCCGCCGAACTTCGCCACTTCCTTTGTCAGCGAGGAGGAAATGTAGCCGTACTTCTCGTCCGTGAGCAGGAAGTAGGTATCCACGCCGGTCAGGCGTCGGTTCATCTGCGCCATCGGCAGCTCGTACTCGTAGTCCAACGAGGAACGCAGGCCCTTGACCAGGGCGGTGATGTGGTGGGCGGAAGTGTAGTCCACCAGCAGCCCACCCCAGCTGTCCACGCGCACGTTGGGCAGGTGCGCGATAACCTCGCGGATCAACTCGACGCGCTCGTCGATGGAAAACAGTCCCGAGGTCTTCGTCGGGTTACCGGTAACCAGGACCACCACCTCGTCGAAATGCCGCGAAGCGCGGGTGACAATGTCCAGATGGCCGTTCGTGATCGGGTCGAACGAGCCCGGGCACACTGCGGTAGTCATTTACTCCTCCACCTCTGCTTCAGTTTCCGGATTCGAGTACACGGCCATGTCCATGCGCGCGATGCCGTACAGGCGCTTCTTCAGCTTCTGGCCAGTCGGGGTGAACTCCTTCGGCCAGTCCGTTTCGGGGCTTTCGCGGTGGCGCTCGACGACGACCACGGCGCCGTCGTGAAGCACGGGCTTAAGCGCCTCCACCATTTCCGCGACGGCCTCATCCGCGAGCTCGTACGGCGGATCCGCGAGTACGATGTCGAAGTGGTTGCGCGGCGCGCGGGCGAGATACGTCGACGCCTTCACTGGCTCGACGGTCACATTCGGGTGGCCGACCACACCGGAGTTGTATTCGATGACGCGCACGGCCTCCGGGTTGTTTTCCACCAGCACCACCTCGGCAGCGCCGCGGGAGGCCGCCTCCAGCCCCAGCGCACCGGAACCGGCGAACAGGTCAAGCACGTTCATATCCACGAACCCGAATCGGACCTGCAGGGAGGAAAACAGGCCCTCGCGCGCTCGGTCTGAGGTGGGACGTGTGCCCTCTGGCGGCACCTTGATCTTGCGGCCGCGGGCCTCGCCGGAAATGATGCGGTTCATGGCCACAACTCTAACGCCCTAGCTCTTGTCCAAATACTCGAAGTCCTCTGGAATGAAATCCGCAGTGGCGGCGCGGGCGAACTCGAGGTTGTCCGCCACCAGACGCGCGGCGTCGTCGTACGCACGGCGCACCAGCTCGAAGTCCTCCACCAGGTTGAGCAACTTCAGCGTGCGGTGCATGCCGGACTGCTGCGTGCCCAGTACGTCGCCCTCACGGCGATTGAGCAGGTCCAGCTCCGCCAGCGCGAACCCGTCCGTGGTGGACGCGACTTGGGACACGCGCTCAAACGACGGGGTACCTTCCTCCGCCTGCGTGTGGAACAAACACAGCGACTGGTTGCCGCCACGGCCCACGCGCCCGCGCAGCTGGTGCAGCTGGGACACACCGAAGTGCTCGGATTCGCGCACCATCATCACCGTCGCGTTGGGCACGTCCACGCCGACCTCGATCACCGTGGTGGCCACCAGCACATCCACCCCGCCGGCGGCGAAGTCCGCCATCACGGTGTCTTTCTCCTCGCCCTTCATCCGGCCGTGCAGAAACGCCACGTTCAGGCCCTCGAGCTCCGTGGACGCAAGTTCGGCGAAGACCTCGAGCACGCCGCCTTCACCGTCGATGCGCGGGCACACCACGTACGCCTGGTGCCCGGCGGCGACTTCCTCGCGGATCTTCTCCCAGGCGCGCGCCACCCAACGCGGCTTGAACTCGGGCACCACCGCGGACTGGATCGGTTTGCGTCCGCCGGGTAGCTCGCGCAGCGTGGACACGGTCAAATCGCCGAAGACGGTCATGGCGATGGTGCGCGGGATCGGCGTCGCCGTCATCACCAGCAGATGCGGGGTTTCATCCCCCGCCTTGGCGCGCAGCGCGTCGCGCTGCTCCACGCCGAAGCGGTGCTGCTCGTCCACCACCACAAGCCCGAGGCGGAAAAACTCCACGCCGTCCTGGATCAGCGCGTGGGTGCCCACCACGATGTCGGCTTCGCCGGTGACGATTTTCAGCAGCGCGTCTTGCTTCTGCGCCGCCGTCATCGACCCGGTCAGGGCCACCACGCGGGTGGGCAGGCCGGCGTTCATGAGCACCTTGGTCATGGAACGGGCGTGCTGCAGCACCAGCACCTCCGTCGGCGCGAGGAAGGCGCACTGCGCGCCGTTGTCCACGGCCTGGAGCATGGCGATCAGCGCCACGATGGTTTTGCCGGAGCCGACCTCACCCTGCAGCAGGCGGCTCATGGGCACGGTGCGCGCCATGTCGCGGGTGATCTCCGCGACCACCTCGTTTTGGCCGGCGGTCAGCGGGAACGGCAAGCGCTGCACCAGCAAGTCCTGGTCGCGGCCTTTCACGCGCGGCAGAGCCTTGGCGCTGCGGGCCTCCGCGTCAGCGCGACGCACGCCCATCGCCAACGCCACGGACAGCGCCTCGTCGTACTTCAGCCGCTCCAGCGCACGGGCAGGACCCGGCGGGCCCGGCTCGTGGATCTGGTGGACCGCCGATTTCAGGGGCAAGAACCCTATTGGGGTGAAGCCGAGAGGCTCGTCGATAGGCGGAAGCTCCTTGAGCACCGCATGCACCGCCCCCATGATGGTCCAGGTGCTGACGTTTTTCACTGCCGGGTAGATGGGCAGCCACTCGCGGCCGCTCATGATCTGTTCGATGTCGCCGAAGTGGCCGAGCTGCCGCAGCGCGCCGGTGGCCTGCGTGGGCCCGTCTAAAAGCACGAAGTCTGGGTGCGAGAGCTGTGGCTGGTTGCGGAACACGTCGTACTTGCCGGTGAGCATCACCCGCCGGCCCTCTTTGAGCACGCGCTGGGCGTAGTGGGAGCCGAAGAAGGCGGCCAAAAATACCTGGCGGCCGTCGTCCACGTGCACCTTGTAAATGGGCCGCTTCGGCTGCTTCTTGGAGGTGAACTGCTCGGTGCCGACGACCGTGCCGATGACGTTAATCGTGTCGCCCGGGCGAATCCCGGAAAGGTCGGCGCCGGTGCCGTAGTGCAGGTACCGCCTCGGATAGTGCCGCAGCAACTCGCCGCAGGTGTGGATGTCGAGGTGCTTGCCTATCGCCTTGGCCTGCTTGAGGGGAATGACCAGGTTGAGCGGGCGCGTGTCCTCGAAACCCAGCATCTACTCCACCCCAATCTCCGCGCAGGCTTGCAGTCCGTCCGCAGGATAAACCATCACGTCGACACCGAGTTTGCCCGCGAGCTCCTCCAGCCCGTCGGCGCGCAGCTCGCTCGGGTCGAACAGGACGCTCACCTGCTCCCCGCCGTGTTCGAGCAGGCGGCGGCAGGCGCGCTCGACGGCCTCCATCGGCTCGTCGGCGATGAGGAGGTGCTCGCCGCGTGAGGTGACCACCACGTCGCCCTTCGCCACCGCGCCGCCCAGGGTGAGCGCGCCCTTCTCGGCGCGGAAGGCCAGTGCTGTGCGCATCTCGCCGGCGGCTTCGGACATGGTGAACGCGGCGGTGGCCAGCGGCTGCGCCGGGTCGTGCACGGACAGCGCAGCGATGCCGGAGACCAGCCGCACCGTGGGCAGGATGGTGATGGACTGCTCCACCGCGCGCGCCGCGTTTTCCACCGCCGCGAGCTCGCTGCTGCTCAGCTGTCCGTTCGGCAGGACGATCACTTCGTTGCTGCCTGAGCGCGTGATCGCGTCGAGCATGTCCGCCGCCACGTTCGGCCCCGGCACCACGGTCACCGCCCCGGAGGCGGCGTACAGGCTGGTCACGGACCCTGGCGGGGTCACCGCGATGATCAACCGTTCCGGCGCACCGGCCGGAACCGCGCTCGTGAGCACCTCCAAGCGCAGATCACTCACCTCACCTTCGGAAAAGGCAGTCTCGATGACCTTTCCGGCGTCGCGGGAGTGGATGTGCACCGTGGCCTCGCTATCGTTCAGCGGCGCGACAATCAGGCTGTCGCCCAGCCCCGCAAGCTCGCTTTTCAGCGCATCAAGGTCGCCGCGGAAGCTGAACATCACCTCCAGTTCGCCCTGGGTGCCTTGGGTTTCGGACGTCTGCCTATCGACGTCCTCCGGCGACCCCTTGCCTTCCCCTTCAACCGTCAGCGTGCCCAGCACCGCCACCAGGCCCGCCCCGCCGGCGTCGACCACGCCGGCCTCGTGCAGTGCTGGCAGTTGGGTCTGCGTCAGCCGCAGTGCGTCTTGGGCGCCGGCGGTGGCGGCGGCAGCGACGTCGACAAGCGGGAGGTGCGCGTTGGGGCGCGCGGCGTCGGCGGCGGCGCGCAGCACCGTGATGATGGTGCCCTCGACCGGTTCCGCGATGGCGCGGTCCACAAACCCGACGGCGTTGGTGAGCGCGACGGCGAGCATCTCCCCTTCTGTTGCCCCGTTGTCGGCGGCCTGGGCGAACCCGCGCAGGATTTGGGAGAGCACGACACCGGAGTTGCCGCGCGCGCCACGCACCGCGCCGACGGCCAGCGCCTCGGCGACCTCGGTCAGGCCCGCGCCGTCCGGCAGCTCCGCAGCGGCCTCGACCGCCGCAGCCATCGTGTGCGCCATGTTGGAGCCGGTATCACCGTCCGGAACTGGGAAAACATTGAGTTCGTTGATCTCCGCGCGCTTGCGCTCCAGCTCGCCGGAGGCACGGCGGGCCCATGCGAGCAGGCGTGCGCCGTCGGAAAGCGGAGATGCAGACATGCTGAGAGAGTTTACAGGTTCCGCTTAGAGTGCCCAGTTGACCGCCTGAGCACCCATCTTTTCCAGCGCCTGATTCGCCCGCGAGAACGGACGCGAGCCGAAGAACCCGCGGGAGGCGGACAGCGGCGACGGGTGCGGCGACTCGATGCGTGGGGTGTCGCCCAAAAACCTCGCGGCCGTCTGCGCGTCGCGGCCCCACAGGATGGCCACCAGCGGGGTGTCGCGGGCCACCAGTGCTTCGACCGCCGCCTGTGTCACGGCCTCCCAGCCCTTGCCGCGGTGCGACGCCGGCGCGCCCGGACGCACGGTGAGCACCCTGTTCAGCAGCAAGATTCCCTGGTTCGACCACGAGCTCAAGTCCCCGTCCTTGCGCGGCGAGACGCCGAGATCGTCCTGCAGCTCCTTGTAAATGTTCACCAACGAGCGCGGCGCGGCCACCCCGGGCTGGGTGGAAAACGCCAGCCCCATCGGATGCCCCGGTGTCGGGTACGGGTCCTGGCCCAGGATGAGCACGCGCACATCCTCGAACGGGTCCGCAAACGCCCGCAGGATGTCGTTGCCGCGCGGCAGGTAGCTGCCGTCGGCGCGCAGGAAATCGCCCATGGCGTGGATCTGATCTTCCACCGGCGCCAGGGGTGCCTGCCAGGATTCGTGTACGGGCAACATCAGAAACTCTCCCATCCGGTGTCGGTGGCGGGTGAGGAGCCGTCGATACGCACGCCTTGCTTCTTGGTCACCGCGCCTATGGAGCGGAAGCCCACCGGCGCGGAGCCTTCGATGGTGCCGATGAGCGTGTGGTCCTCCCCGCCGCCAAGCACCCACTCCCAGGGGTCCACGCCGAGCAGCGTGCCGGCCTGAACCAACAGCTGGTCGGGGGCGAGCGCGTTGGACGCAAGGTCGATGCCCACACCCGACGCGGCCGCAAGCTGGGTGATGTCCCGGATCAGCCCATCCGAGTTGTCGGTCATAGAGCACGCCCCCGCCGCGCGCGCCACCACGCCGCGGCCCGGGGTGAGCTCCGGCACCTGGTGCGCGGCGACCAGCGGCTCTAGCTGGGGCGGGATGTCCACGCCAGCCTGCAGCAGCGCCAGCCCCGCCGCGGAGTACCCGATGCGCCCATGTGCGATCACGCGGTGACCCGGGCGGGCCCCGTCCAGGGTCAGCGGCGGGCGGTTGCCGCCGAGCGCGCCCATGGCGGTGACGGACACCACCAGGTAGTCGCCGCCCGTGACGTCGCCACCGACCAGCTCGCAGGCGTAGTCCGACGCCATCTCGCCCACACCGTGCGCGAGCTCCTCCAGCACTTTCGCCGGGGTATCCGGGTGCGCGGAGACCGCCATCAACGCCGCGATCGGGCGCGCCCCCATCGCCTCGATGTCCGCGAAGTTCTGCAGCGCCGCTTTGCGCCCCAGCAGGTACGGCGTGGTGGTCTGCGCGGTGAAGTGGCGGTCCTGCACGAGCATGTCGGTGCTGGCCACCACACGCGAATTCGGTGCCGCTTGGGTGAGCACCGCGGCGTCGTCGCCGTTGAGCGGGGACGGTGCCTGGGCGCGGATGAGCGCGATGACTTCGCGCTCGCCGAGCTCGCCCAGTGTCGGCCCGCCGGTGGGAAAGCCTGTCTCGATCACGTCTGCGCGCACCCTTTCACTAGACTCAGCCGCCATGGGTTCCACGGCGCATAATGCTCAATTTAACCGCACCACCATCTACGTCAGTCTTGGGCTGGCGGTGGCGCTGGTGCTCGGCGTGCTCGTCGGCGCTCGCGTGTTTTTCAACCGCGTTGCGTTGCAGCCGGTGGCGATGACGCAGCTGCCTGCGCCCGAGGCGTCTTCCGCGGAGTGCACATCGCTTATCGACGCCCTCCCGTCCACCCTCGCAAACCTCAAACGCGCCGAACTGGCCGAGCCCGCCCCCGAGGGCGCCGCCGCGTGGCATGCCTCCTCCACCGAGCGCATCACCCTGCGCTGCGGCGTGGACGCGCCCGCGCAGTACACCCCGTACGCGCAGACCGAGGACATCGAAGGAGCCCGCTGGCTGCGCGTCAACGACGCCACCCCCGGCTCCACCCTGACCACCTGGTTCACTGTGGACCGCTCCCCCGTCCTCGCCGTCACCGCCGATACGCAGCAGCTTCGCGACGGCACCGCCCCCGTCTCCGGCATCGACACCGCCGCGCTGACCGGCCCCGCCCCCGAGCAGCGCCCCGCCCCGCTCGCCGACCTCGCCGCCGGCGATTCCAGCAAGTGCGACAGCCTGCTCGCCGCGGCCCCCGAATCCATCGCCGAGGGCTACACCCGCGTCGACGCCGTGAGTGAGCAGACCGTGGCCTGGTCCGCCGCAGGCCAGGACGCGATCGTGCTGCGCTGCGGAGTCGCCGACCCGGCCAACTACGGCCCGGGCGCGCGTTTGGACCAGATCAACGGCGTGCCCTGGTTCGAGGACGTGAAGCTGGCCAACGGCACCACCGCCTCCACCTGGTACGCGATGGGCCGCGACGTGCAGGTGGCGGCGTCGTTGCCACAGGCGGAGAGCAACGAGGCGATCACGAACCTGACCAACCTCATCGCCGAGCACACCGCGCAGGCGTAGCTAGCGCAGCGCGGTGCGGATCAGGGTGTCCAGCAACTGCGGGTAGTCCACGCCCGTGGCGGCCCACACCTGCGGGTACATGGAAATCGCGGTGAAGCCGGGCATGGTGTTGATCTCGTTGAGCACCGGCCCGTTGTCGGTGACGAAGAAGTCCACGCGCGCGAGCGACTTGCAATCCAGCGCGTGGAAGCACGTCACCGCCATGTCCTGCAGCTGGGCGATCAGCTCGTCGGAGTACGGCGCTGGAATGGTGGCGGTGACACCTTCTTCGAGGTACTTCGTCTCAAAGCCGTAGAAGCCCTCAGCGGAGTCCTCGGTGCCGTTGAGCTTGGCGGGCACGGATGCGGCGATGGTGCCGTCGGGGCGCTCAAGCACGCCAACTTCCACCTCGTCGCCAACCAACTCGGCCTCCACGATGACCTTGCCGTCGGACTCGAGCGCAAGCGACACCGCGTCCGGCAGCGCATCCCAGCTGGTCACCTTGGACACGCCGATAGAAGACCCGCCGTTGGCCGGCTTCACAAACACGGGCAGACCAAGATGCGAACGCTCCGCCTCGGTCAGCTCGCGCGCGCCGTCCAAGATCACCTCGCGCGTGACCGGGATGCCGGCCGCGGCAACGAGCTTTTTCGTGTACTCCTTGTCCATCCCGCACGCGGACGCCAGCACGCCCGGGCCGACGTACGGCACCCCTGCCATCTCGAGCATGCCTTGGACTGTGCCGTCCTCGCCGTATTTGCCGTGCAGCACTGGGAAGACGGCGTCGATGGTGGTGATGGTCTCGCCGGAGGTGACGTCGTAAAGCAATCCCTTGCGCTGCGGGTTCAATGAGAGCGCAACTTCGCGCCCAGGCTTGACCACGGGAAGCTCCGCCCCTTGAGCCGGATTCGCCACACCCTCAACCCAGACACCTTCCTGCGTGATGCCGATGGGAACCACCTCGTACTCGGCGGGCATATGCGACATAACCGAGTCGGCGGAGATGCAGGAAATCGAGTGCTCGGTGGACATGCCACCGTACAAAACAGCTATGCGGATCACGGGGAGCTAGCCTACCGGGCGCTACTCCGCTTTCTTGCTGCGACCCATCAGCGCGGCGATGACGTCCGCGACCTTCATGCCCTCGTGGCACACCGAAAACACGCCCTGGGTAATCGGCATCTCCACGGAGTGCTCCTCCGCGAGCTGGAAGATGCTGCGCGAGGACACCACACCCTCCGCGACCTGGCCTTTGGTGGCGGCGCGGGCCTCGTCCATCGTGGCGCCCCCTCCCAGCGCGGCGCCGAACGTGCGGTTGCGCGACAGCGGGGAGGCGCAGGTGGCCACCAGATCCCCCATGCCCGCAAGGCCGGCGAAGGTTCGTGCGTCCGCCCCGAGCGCCGCGCCGAGTCGGGTGATCTCCGCCAGGCCGCGGGTGATCAGGGTGGCCTGGGTGTTGTCTCCCAACCCCTGGCCGGCGGCCATGCCGCAGGCGAGCGCGATGACGTTTTTGGTGGCGCCGCCGATCTCGCAGCCCACCACGTCCGTGTTGGTGTACGGGCGCAGGTAGCTGGTGGCGCACGCAGCCTGGACCAGCTTGGCGCGGTTTTCGTCGGCGCAGGCGATCACGGTCGCGGCCGGCTGTTCCTCGGCGACCTCCCGCGAGAGGTTCGGCCCGGTCAGCACCGCGATCCGCTCGTTTTCTACCCCGGTGACTTCCGCGATGATTTCGCTCATGCGCAAGTGTGTGCCGGATTCGACGCCTTTGGAGATGGACACCAGCGTGGCGTCGCTAGGCAAGTGCGGCGCCCAGCGGGTGAGGTTATCTCGCATGGTCTGGCTGGGCACGCCGAAGACGACTATCGCCGCGTTCTCCAGCGCCTCGGCGGCCTTCGAGGTGGCCTGAATCGCCGCCGGGAGTTCGATGCCGGGCAGGTAGTCGGGGTTTTCCCGGGTGTCCTGGATTGTGCGTGCGAGCTCCTCGCGCCGTGCCCACAGGCTCACGGGGTTGCCCGCGTCCGCGAACACTTTGGCAAGGGTGGTCCCCCAGGAACCGGCGCCCAGTACTGCCACGTTGACCATCAGTGCGTCCTCCCAGCGTTTTTCAACCGCTACAACGTACCACCCCGCCCGGACCCTGCCCGGACGTAGCGCGCCAGCCGAGTCTGCGTCACAATGGAATGTATGCCAAATGACGACCGCCAACTGCACGAGCAGGACAAGGACACGCGCGGCGAGATGTTTCTCACCGGGCGCCTGCAGGAAATCCCCAACCACCCGCAAAGCGAGTTCAAGCGCACCACGCTTGCCGCCGGCGCGGTGCTGTGGCGCGGTGACCTGGCTCAACCTGACTCGCTGGAGGTGGCGTGCATCCACCGCCCGCACTACGACGACTGGTCTTTAGCCAAGGGCAAGCTGGACCCGGACGAGTCCCTGGTGCAGACCGCGGTGCGCGAGATCAAGGAAGAAACCGGCTTCGACGTGCGCCTGGGCAAGCTTTTGGGCAAGACGGTCTACCCGGTGAAGAAGACCACGAAGGTGGTCTACTACTGGACCGGCGAGGTCACCGGCGGCGAGTTCGAGCCCAACGACGAGGTGGACGAGATCCGCTGGCTGCCTCTCGACGACGCCTGCGAGCTGATGACCTACGACCTGGACCGACAGGTGCTGCAAAAGGCAAAGAAGCGCTTCGCCACCCCGGCCACCGCGCGCGTGCTGTACGTGCGCCACGCCCGCGCGCACGAGCGTGAGAAGTGGTCCGGCGACGACAACCTGCGCCCGTTGGACAAGAAGGGCCGCCGCCAATCCGAGATGCTGGTCCCGCTACTCAGCGCATTCTCCCCGGGGCGGATCTACTCCGCGGCACCGGAGCGTTGCCAGACCACCGTCGCCCCGCTTGCGGACGAGCTGGGCATCGACGTGGCCGTAGATGCGCGCTTCGGCGACGAGGCATGGCTGTCCGACATGGTCGGCGCGCAGCGCGCCTTCACCGAGGTGATTGAGCAGGGCGGCACCTCCGTGGTCTGTGCCCAGGGCGATGTCATCCCGGGCATGATCGCCTGGCTGTCCGCGCAGGGCACCCTGCCCATCGACACCGAGATCCGCGCGAAGAAGGGCTCCGTGTGGGTGCTGAGCTTTAACGAGGGCCAGCTCACCGGCGCCGATTACGTCCCGTCCGCACTGCCGGTGCTGTAGCGAAAAGAAAGGAACGGATTTTTCTTATGACTTCCCCCACCCCCACCGCCTTCCCGCCGGTGACGCAGGAACGCATCGCGTCCACCTTGGAAGCGATGGATCTGAAGTACTTCCGCGAAGACGGCGGCGAGTGCCGCACCGCCTTTCCCGGCCTGGTGGTCTTCTTCGAGGTCGAACGCGAGGGTTTCAAGGCCACGTCCAGGTGGATGGCGGTTGTGGATCAACCGGAGGACGTCGAGAAGCTTCGCGAGTTCGCGAACCTGATGAACCGCACCCTGCCGCTGGTGCGCGTGCACCCGGTGCTGCGCCAAGATGGCACCGCCATCGCGATCATGGAGGCGCCGTTCTTCTCCGGCGACGGCTTCGCTGACACGCAGCTGCGCGAGATGTGCGAGTACTTCTTCTCCGCCATCCACCACGTGGCCGGCCAGCTGCGCGAGACCTTCCCGGGCCTCGAAGAATCCTTCAACGACGGCGCTAAGGAGGCGTAACACCCATGAGCAACGACACCTTAAAGCCCCTGTCCATCCAGCGCGTCAAGGACGTCTTTGCCAAGCAGGGCTGGCAGTTTGACGAGGCAAGCGAGTTTGCCATCCGCACCGGCTTTTCCCGCATCGGCTTGGAAATCGCGCACATCGCCCCGAACATCAACGTGATTTCCTCGGTCGCGGTGGATTCCATCGGCGCGGACCGCTACGAGGACATTCGCAACTGGGCCGAGCAGTACAACTACACCAAGGCATACCCCACCGTCACCGCTTTGAAGGACGAGGAGCGCGGCGTCACCGCCTTGGGCGTGGCCTACAGCCTGCCCGGCCACTGGGAGTACACCGACGCCCAGTTCGAGTCCCACATCCTCACCGGCATCCAGGGCGTGGTGACCGCTTCGCGTGACTTCCTCGCGGAGTTCGCGCCGGAGGTCACCCAGCGCCTCGACGAGGAAGCGCCGCAGGACTAGCGCTTCTCCCTTTTATCGCACGGCCGGCTTGAACGCCGGCCGTTGTGCTTCGAAGGCCTCGATATCGTCTTCGCCGCGAAGCGTCAGGCCAATATCGTCGAGGCCTTCCATCAGGCGCCAGCGGGTGTAGTCGTCCACCTCGAAGACGAAGGTGTTGTCGCCGACGGTGACCGTGCGGTCTTCCAGCGACACGGTGGCGGCCTCTCCCGGGTGCTGCTCTAAGTGCTTCCAGATCAGTTCGATGTCGTTTTCGGGCAGGTTCGCGGCGAGCAGTCCTGCCTTGCCGGAGTTGCCGCGGAAGATGTCGGCGAAGCGGGGGCTAAACACGGCGCGGAAGCCGTAGTCCATCAGCGCCCACACGGCGTGCTCGCGCGAAGAGCCGGTGCCGAAGTCGGGCCCGGCGAAGAGCACGGATCCGTTTTTGTACGCGTCCTGGTTAAGCACAAATCCGGGTTCGTTTTCGCGCCAGTTGGAGAACAGGCCGTCCTCGAAGCCGGTGCGGGTCACGCGCTTGAGGTAGCGCGCCGGAATAATCTGGTCGGTGTCCACGTTCGAGCGCGTCAGCGGCACGGCGACACCGGTGTGGGTGGTGAACTTCTCCATCTGAGTGCTCCTTTACAGGTCGGCGGGACTAGCGAGGTGGCCGGTGACAGCGGTCGCCGCGGCGACCAGCGGGGAGACAAGGTGGGTGCGCCCGCCGGGTCCTTGGCGTCCTTCGAAGTTGCGGTTGCTTGTCGACGCACTCCGCTCCCCCGGTTTCAGCTGATCCGGGTTCATGCCCAGGCACATCGAGCACCCGGCAGTGCGCCACTCGGCGCCGAAGTCCGTGAAGACCTTGTCCATGCCTTCCTGCTCCGCTTGCTGTTTGACCAGCGTGGAGCTGGGCACCACCAGCATGCGGGTGTTTTCCGCGATGGAGCGGCCCTTGACCACCTCGGCGGCGGCGCGCAGGTCCTCGATGCGGGCGTTGGTGCACGAGCCTAAGAACACGGTGTCAATGGCGATGTCGCGCAGCGGCGTGCCCGGGGTCAGGTCCATGTAGTTGAGCGCCTTGGCGGCGGCCTGCTTCGAGGTCTCGTCGGTGAAGTCCTCCGGATCCGGCACTCGCTCCCCCAGCGGCAGGCCCTGGCCGGGGTTGGTGCCCCAGGTGACAAACGGGGTGAGCGCTGCGCCGTCGATCTCCACCACGGTGTCGAACTTGGCGCCCTCGTCGGTGGGCAGCGTCTTCCAGTACTCCACCGCGGCGCCCCAGTCGGCGCCCTTTGGTGCGTACTCGCGGCCTTCGACGTAATCGAAGGTCTTCTGGTCGGGCGCGACCATGCCGGCTCGCGCACCCGCCTCGATGGACATGTTGCAGATGGTCATGCGTGCTTCCATGGACATCTTCTCGATGGCCTCGCCGCGGTACTCGATAATGTGGCCTTGGCCGCCGCCTGTGCCGATCTTGGCGATGATCGCCAGGATCAAGTCTTTCGCGGTGACGCCTTCCTGCAGTTCACCGGTGACCTCGACGGCCATGGTCTTAAACGGCTTCAGCGGCAGGGTCTGGGTGGCCATGACGTGCTCCACCTCGGAGGTGCCGATGCCCATGGCAATGGAGCCGAACGCGCCGTGGGTGGAGGTGTGCGAGTCGCCGCACACGATGGTCATGCCCGGCTGGGTGATGCCCAGCTGCGGGCCGACGGTGTGCACGATGCCTTGCTTGACGTCACCCATCGGGTGCAGGGTGACACCGAATTCCTCGCAGTTCTTGCGCAGCGTGGCCACCTGGGTGCGAGAGGTCGGCTCCAAAATTTCGAGCAGCTCGCCGGAGACGATCCCTTCGGTGGGCACGTTGTGGTCTTCGGTGGCCAGGTGCAGCTCCGGATGCCGCATCTTGCGGCCTGCCAAGCGCAGCCCCTCAAACGCCTGCGGTGAGGTGACTTCGTGCAGGAGCTGGAAATCGATGAAGATGAGGTCGGGCTCGCCGTTCTCGCCCTGCTTGACCACGTGGTCGCGCCACACCTTCTCCGCCAACGTCAACGGTGTCTCCGCCATAGCAAACTCCTTCGCGTTTCCTCCCCACCTTCCCACATAATGAGATGATAGGATTCGAACTGTGAGACAGTATAACGAAGGATCCGGCATTAAAGTGCTCGACCGCGCAGTGACAATCGTGGCCGCGGTAGCCAACGGCGACAAATCGCTCGCAGAGCTCAGCGACGCCGCCGAGCTGCCCCGGGCCACCGCACACCGCATCGCCACGGCACTCGAAGTGCACCATGTGCTCGCCCGCAACGAACGCGGCGAATGGTCGCTTGGGCCCGCGCTGCCCAGCTACACCGGCGGGCCGTCGCCGAGACTGCTCGCAGCCGCGGCCCCGGTGCTTCGCAGCCTCGTCGAGGCCACCGGCGAATCGGCCCAGCTCTACCAGCTCACCGGCACCACACGCACCTGCATCGCCGCCGAGGAACCCGAAAGCGGCCTGCACAACGTAGTCCCTGTCGGCTCTCACCTGACCCTGACCGCGGGCTCCGCCGCCCGCGTGTTCGCCGCCTACGCCCCCGTCGACGCGCCTTTTAAAGACGCGGAACTCAAGCAGGTGCGTGACGACGGCTTCGCCGAATCCGTCGCAGAGCGCGAAATCGGCCTCGCGTCGGTGTCCACGCCGGTGTTCCAACCGGACGGCGCGCTGGTGGCCGTACTGTCTATCTCCGGGCCGGCCGAGCGGCTCAAGCCCTCGCCGGCGGACAAGTGGGGCAAGGAGCTGCTTGCGGCGAGGAAGCAGCTTGAGGGGGAACTGTAGACGTCGACAAGCAGCTTATGCTTCGACGAACCCCTCGCCGATGCGCCACTGACGCTTCACGCCCAAGCTGACGGAAGCGTCCGGGTCCTCCACGTCCGAGACGCGGTAGTAGAGCATGTCGACAAAGTCGCGGTGGATGCTCGCCACGCCGTAGCCGTGCGCGTCGAAATCGATGTGGCTGACCCACGGGTTGGCATCCCGGATCGTCTGCTCCACCAGCAACGACGTGGAGTTGTCCTCCTTGTGGTACGTGCCGAACGCGCTGGTGAGGATCTCGTCCACGTTGGGGGCAGAGATAGAGGTGGTGACCATCTCGCAGCCGATCTCGCCGAAGCCAGACGGCGAGGCGATCGAGTTCGCCCACTCCGAGTGAATATCGCCGGTGAGGAACAGCGCGTTCGACTCCTGCTCGTCCAACATGGTGAGCAGGCGGTCGCGCTCCGCGGCGTAGCCGTCCCACTGATCCGAGTTCACCGCGATGCCCGTCGCGCGCTCCTTCATGTAACCAGCAGCGATGTTGGCCTTCTCGTTGTCCGGGATGGTGGCAAAGCGCATCGGCGAAACCATTACCGAGTTGCCCAGCACATCCCAGCGGGCAGTGGACTCCTGCAACTGCTGCGCCACCCAATCAAACTGCTTCTTCCCCAGCATCGTGCGGTCGTCGTTAGCGAAGTTCGCACCGGTGGTTTCCTCGTCGCGGTAGGTGCGCAGATCCATCATGGTCAGCTGCGCCAAGTCACCGAACGTGAAGCTGCGGTACAGCAGCTGCTCCTCGCCCGCGGACTGCGCGCGCACCGGCAACCACTCAAAGTATGCCTGCTTCGCGGCGCTCAAGCGTTCCGGCCATTCGCCCTCCACACGGCCGTCGGTGTGGTTCTCAGCGCCCTCGAACCAGCTGTTGTTCGCTGTTTCGTGGTCGTCCCAGATGACAATCCACGGGCACGCCGCATGCGCGGCCTGCAGGTTGAGATCCGTGCGGTAGCGACCGTGGCGCTGGCGGTAGTCCTCCAGCGTGGTGATCTCCCACTCCGGGTGGTGCATGCGCGCGACACCGCTTTTACCTGCGTACTCGCCGGTCGGGTACTCGTAGATATAGTCGCCGAGGAAGACCACGTGGTCGATCTCGCCGCCGCGGGCGCGCTGCGCCATGTCGCCGTACGCCGCGAAGAAGCCGGATTCCCAGTTCGCACACGAGGCGATGGCCAGGTTGAGGTTGTCCACACTCGCGTCAGCCTCCGGCGCCGTAAGCGCTCGGCCGACCGGGGAGGTTGCGCCCTCGAACTCCCCGCTCTTCACGATGAAACGGTAGAAGTACTCCGTCGCCGGTTCCAGGCCGTCCGGGTCGACGTGGACGGTGTGATCCGAGTCCGCCGAGGTGGTCACGGTGCCCGTCTGCGGGTTACCAAAGTCCTCCGAGGTATCGACCTGCCACTCCAGCTCCACGTCCTCACCCAGGCCAGAGCCCGGCAGCGCCTCGCGCGACGGGGTCACGCGGGTCCACAGCACCACGCGGTCCGGCAGCGGGTCGCCGGATGCGACGCCGTGGAGGAACGGCAGGTCCCACTCGCCCGCCGGGGTCGGTTCTTCAGGGGTGGACACTGTGCCACGCCGGGCGGCGTAAGCGCCACCGGTGCCGATAGCGGTTGCGGCAGCGGCCGCTGCGACAGTTTGCAGGAACACACGACGATTGACATGGAACTTTGAGCTCATGGAGCATACTTTCAACTAGCCGTAAGCACGGTGCAATAACAGCAGACCGATGTCACCGGATATTCATTTCCAATTCACCAAGGTGTCTTACTACTTGTAACCGCCTGTTAAAAGCGGGTGATTTAAGTGGGCAACCATGACTCTCCTGCGTACCCACCGTTCCCTGCGCCGTGGCACCATCGCCACCGCCGTCGTTGTCTCCCTGTTCGCGCCGATGACCACCGCTGTGGCTGCGGACGCTGTAAACACCAAGCTCAGCCGCATCGTGCTCGGTATCGGCTCCGACGCCACGGAGGCCAACGTTTCCTGGCAGTCCAAGTCCAACGAGCTGCAGTACCTGGAGTACTGGCCGGCGGACAACGCGGCCGATAAGACCAGCGTCGAGTCCCCGCGCGGCAAGTACAACGGGGCGGTCTTCTACCCGCACGAGGCGAAGATGACCGGCCTTGAGCCGGACACGGAGTACGTCTACCGCGTGGGCAACGACGACCGCGGCTGGAGCGAGGAGCGCACCTTCACTACGGGCGAGGATTCCGACTCCTGGAGCTTCCTGGCCATGGCCGACGCACAGATCGGCGTGGACGCGAAGATCGACGAGCAGTCCGCCGCCTGGAACAAAGCAGTCAATGTCGCCACCGGCGAGCACCCGGATTCCGCGTTCCTCATGCACCTCGGCGACCAGGTTGAGGGCTGGGGCGCAGCGGTCAAGCAGCTCGAGGAGTTCACCGCCCCGGAAGCGCTGCAGAACTACCGTCTGGCTGTACTGAAGGGCAACCACGAAACGTACACGTCGGACCGCCACTTCCAGGACACCTACTTCCTGCCCAACGAAGACGGTGCATCCGCAAACTACTTCTTCAACTACAACAACATCCTGTTCATCGGCCTCGACGGCAACCGCTCGAGCGCAGCAGACATCGAGGCCCACGCGAAGTTTGTCAACGACGCAATCGCGGACCACGGTGCGGACGCGGACTGGGTGATGGTGGGCATCCACCAGGCACCGTTCTCCCAGGGCACCCACTACACCGACAGCGATGTGGTGCGTCTGCGCGAGCAGCTCACGCCGAAGCTGTCCGAAGCCGGAGTGGACCTGGTCTTGAGCGGCCACGATCACATCTACACCCGCACCCACCTGATGAACGGCTTTGATCCGGTGATCCCGGAGGGCGCTGCAAAGTCCGGCGATGTGCTCATCCCGGAGGACGGCGAGGTGCTCTACCTCACCTCCACCACCGCCACCGGCGGCAAGTACTACGACTTCCAGGACGAGTCCGGTGAGACCCACCCGAACATCCGCGAGGAGCGTGCCCGCGACCTGGCCCACGATTCGACCGCCCGTTGGCGCCAGGACTACAACCCGGACTACACCAACATCAGCGTCTCCCCGACTGAGCTGAAGCTGACCACCTACAACATCAACACCCCGTACGTGGTGGACCAGGTCACGCTGCAGAAGAAGGACGCGGAGAAGCCGGAGGAGAAGCCGGAAGAGACCACCAAGCCGACCACCGAGCAGAAGCCGACCACCGAGCGGAAGCCGACCACCGAGCGGAAGCCGACCACCGAGCGGAAGCCGTCTCCGGAGGTCGTAACCACGACGCAGACCTCGGGGAAGCTGGTCCCCACCACGAGTACCTCTGTCGGCACCGCAACGGTGACGGAGACGTCCGTGCAGACTACGCCGGCCACCAAGACGGTGGAGAAGACCAAGACGGTGCCGACCACCGTGAAGGAAACCGCCACCGGGACCTCCACGGTTGAGGTGCCGACCACCATCACCAAGAACGCGGAGCCGACCAAGGCTGTGCCCACCACGGTCAAGGAGACCGTCACCAAGAACACTGAGCCGGAGGTCACCACCGTCACCTCCGTCGGTACTGCCACCGTGACCGAGACGTCCACGCAGACCGCCCCGGAGACCAAGGTCGTGGAGAAGACCAAGACTGTACCCACCACGGTCACCGAGACCATCACCAAGAACGCCGAGCCGCAGGAACCGGCTGAGGATTCGGACGCGGATAGCACCGGCAAGGACACCGCGGGCAGCGTGTCCGGCAGCAGCACCGGCGGCATCATCCTCACCGTGCTGGCAATACTGATCGCCGTCCTGGGTGCGATCTTCGCGGCGCTGTCCTACGTCCACCCGCAGTGGATTCAGGACATCCGCAAGCAGTTCAACATCTAGCGCGAAACGCTCAACCCGCCACCGCGATCACCCGGATCGCCGTCGCGGGTTCTGCGCTTTTCAGCAGCCGCTTCTAGTGCTCTGCCGCAGCGGCGCTCACGCGGTCTGCCCAGCGTTCAATGCCATGCTGCTTGGTGCGCTTCAGCGTGTCGTGGCCGAGCACCAAGCCTTCGTTCATGCGGCCCGCAGCGGCGAGGTGTTCCTGCCCCACGAGCGTGGCGTCCGGCTTCACGTGCAGCGCATTCGTGTCGGCGTAGCGCAGTCCGATTCCGGCCTCCACCAGATTGCCCACCAGGGTGCCTTCGACAATTCCGGGCGGCGCCTGGACTGCGTCGATGACGACGGTCGCACCGACCTCCTCAGCCAAGTCGCGGAGGTCCTCCTCACCGCGGGCGACGAGCTCGATGCGGATCCGGCCTTCGTCGATAAGCTCGAGCATGATCTGCGCAGACTCCACCGGTGGGCCGAAGCCGACGCGCTCCAGAGTGGAAACGAATGCGTCGAAGTCCTTCCCACCCAGGGTGTGGCGACCGCCGTAGGAGGCGCGGTCGATCACAGCGTCGTAGGTGTCGCGGAACGCAAGCGCCACCGCAAGAGCCGGCGTCCACGGGCGCTCCCCTCGGGCCGCGGCAACGGATGCGCGAAGCTCCGCCACTGGGTCCCCGGTGAAGTCTTCACCGCGCAGCACGTTCCGGATGTCGTCTTTCCCGCCTTCGCCGCCGGCGATGCGGAGTAGCTCCGTGGCGCAGTCCGCGAGGATGCCTTCCAGCTCATCGAGGCCTTCGCACTCGAGGATCTTCTGCGAGGCCTCCTCGATGTGCGGCTGCGCCTCCTCCTTCGCCTCGCCCTCGAAGTACGCCTTGACCTCCATGAAACGGCCCGACCGGGTCACGGGGTAGAAGACTTTCGCGTCGGCGTACTTCACCACGTCAATGAAGGTCAGCGCAGCGCCGCGCACCAGCGCGACATCGTCGGGGCCCACCGCGTCCAGGTTCGATGCCGGGTAGGCAGGGGCGACCACCTTGAAGTCGCCCAGGTCCGCGTGCGCAAGCGAACCGGGCCAATCATGCGCGTGCCCGGTGACCATGAGAACCTCGTCGAAGTGCTCGCCGAGCACGTCTACCCCGCTGTCGGTGGGCTCGACCATCTCGATATCTTCCACCCGGTGGGTGAGGCTGCAGCGCGGCGGCAGGTTCTGCTCGAGCGCACGCCACGACTTATCGAGGTGCTCCCCGACGTGCCTGCGGCTGGGAAAGTCCCCCGGAAGCTCATCGTTCGGGTCAAGCGGCCCGAGTTTCGTCTCCACAATGGACTTCGGTGCGTTGAGGATGAACTCCTCCGGCACCGAATCCCGAAACGCCCCGGGCGCGGAGGACTCCTCCAGCGGCTTGGCGTCGAACACCGTCACGTCGATAGCAGCGCCACGCTCCCGTGCCCGCTCCATGAGCTCTTCTGACGCCCACAGACCGCGCGGGCCGGCGCCGATAATCGCTACCTTCATCACCGATTTTTGCATGCGCCCCAGCTTATGCGCCGCGGTTCTCCAGCCGCTCCACCTGGTGGGCTAGCTCCACTCCCAGCGGGTTGCCGGGCAGCCGTTCCTGCACCAGGTCCGCCACGGAGCGGTACCACCACAGCTGGCGCTCTTTGCCGGAGTTGAAGCGGCCCCACAGCTCGTCGCCGAGTTCATCGAGGTCTGCGTGGATGGACAGCAGGTTGTGCAGTTTGTCGGCGGCGGAGATGAGCACGCTGCCGTCGTCCGCCTCACGCAAATGCGCCAAGTACGCGTCCGAGCGGTCCTGCCAGCTGGAAAGCGTGCTGTCCTTGGTCACTCCGCGCACTAGCTCCACCACCCGGTCGCCAAACTCCTCGGCCATGCGTTGCGGACTGTACTCCTCGGGCACATCCTCCAAAATGTCGTGGAAGAGCGCTGCGACGAGCACGTCCTCGTCGTCGGTGACCTGGGAAACCAGCTGCATCACACCGAACACGTGGGAGACGTACGGGATGTCGGTTCCTTTGCGGACGTGGTCGCGGTGCGCCCACGCTGCGGTGTTGATTGCCTGGATAAGTCGCGGGGACGCGACGGGAGCATTGGTCATGCCAGACCCCTTTCTGTCGGGAACGCTTCACACGATACGAGCGCCGCCGACATCACCACCCCGCTATTCGCACACCCGTTCTATCCCGCCTCCAGCGTCCCCCGCACCCGCACTCGCGCGCGACCACCAACCCAGATGTCCTTCCCGTCGTCGGTGATCTCCGCCCGTCCGTCGCGCCCCAGCGCCGTGCCCTGCGAGACCGTGTACTCCGCCGGCACATCTCCCCTCCCTCGCAGCCACTGCGCCATCGCACCGTTAGCGCTGCCAGTCACCGGGTCCTCGAACGTCGGCGTGAAAGCTCGCAGCTCATAGGCCGGATCCGCACTCCCCGTCAGCGCCGCAAACGCCACCTTCAGGTCACTTACCGCCGGCTTCTCCAGTGCCCGCAACGCGTCCAGGTCATCCAGCAACGCCAGCTTCCAGCCGGGGCCGTTGTCACCGAAGGCGGCGCTGACAAGCAATTGCTTCTCGACGCCAAAGGTGTCGCACACCTCGTCCTTTTCCTCATCCGAGAGCTGGTCGTCGCGCTTGAGCGGCGGGGTGGCGAATGCGAGGGAGTCGCCCTCGATGCGGACCTCGACGTTGCCCACGCCGCACTCCTGAATGACGCGACCCTGGTTGCGCGGCGTGTTACCGAGCTCCAGCCACGCACGCGCCGTGCCGAGCGTGGGGTGGCCGGCGAAGGCATATTCCTCCATCGGCGTGAAGATGCGCACGCGATAATCCGCCCCAGGATCGGTCGGCTCGAGCAGGAATGTCGTCTCGGAGAAGTTGGTCCACGACGCAATCCGTTGCATCTGCTCGTCGCTCAAATCATCCGCGCCGCAGATGACGGCGAGCGGGTTGCCCGTGAACGCGCCGGTAGCGAAGACATCGATTTCAAAGAAGTCCAGGGAAGTCACCCGGCCAAGGCTACCAATGCGAAAACTCCCGACCCGGAGTCCGGATCGGGAGTTTTGCGTTGTACCCCGTACGGGATTTGAACCCGTGTTACCGCCGTGAGAGGGCGACGTCCTAGGCCGCTAGACGAACGGGGCGCGCTCGCTTGTTTGCGACTTGTTAACAATAAAGGACGCTATTGTCCACCAACAAATCGGCAGGTTAGGGTCGTTTTTATGTGGTGTAGACCAACGGGGCGTGGACGTTGACGCCGACCGTTTCGCCAACTTCTGGGGTGGTGCGGGCCGAAGTGCGTGCGCGAAACTCCACACCGTCCACATCGATGGTGAGCGAGTAGCCGGACACCTCAAAAAGCGAGGAGGTGACCCGGCCGTTTAGTACGTCCCGCTCCCCTGGCGCTGCCACTTCTACCGCCTCAGGCAACACCGCAACGGTGACAGCACCTCTATGGCCTGATGCGCCAACCATCTCCACATGCGCAGTCGGCCATTCCATGGCAGGCGCTGTGACGACCACGCGGCCGTCGAGAATTTGTCCCTCTAACAGCGTCGCGTCAGCGATAAAGGAGGCCACCCACGGCGAAGCTGGTTGAGCGACGATATCCCTCGGCGAGGCAAACTGCTCGAGCTTTCCGTCTCGCAGCAATGCGATGCGATCGGCGATGGCAATCGCTTCCTTGCGGTCGTGGGTCACGTGCACTGTAGTTAGGGAAGACCGCTTAGTCAGTGCAACAAGCTCTCGGCGAAGACTGTCTCGCAGTGGTTCGTCGAGAGCCGACAAAGCTTCGTCGAGAAGCAGCACTTGAGGCTTGGCCACAATCGCGCGCGCGAGTGCGACTCGCTGCCGCTGACCGCCAGACAACGTTGAAGGTTTCCGGTCTCCGTAGCTCTCCAACCCAACGGTGCGCAACGTCGATTCGACGAGCTGTTGTTGTTGCTTCTTGCTCGTACCTGCGCGTTTGAGCGGGTAGGCGACATTATCCGCAACACTCATGTGCGGCCAGACTGCGTGCTGCTGAAACACCATGCCCATCCGCCGCTTTTCTGGCGGTATGCGAGTCACGTTTGTGCCGTCGAGGGAGACCGTGCCTGTGGAGGGCTGCACAAACCCGGCGAGAGTGCGCAGCAGCGTGGTTTTGCCCGAGCCGGACGGGCCGACTAGCGCTACGAACTCGCCGCTACCAACGCGTAGGTTGATGTCGTCCAACCCAACGGCACCGTCTGGGAATACGACGCTGAGGCCGTCAATCGCAATGTCACTCATCATGACTCCTTGTCAGGGTTGCGCACGGTCAGTGCCAGGGCGGCAATACCGATTACTGCAAACATCAATGCAAGCGCTGAAGCTTGGTTGTAGTTTCCGGACTGTTGGAGGTTGAATAGTTGCACACCAATTGTTGTGGTGCCCGGAGCGACGAGCAGAATTGACACGGTGAGCTCGCGCACCGCGGTGACTGCAACGAGAACTGCCCCGGAGAACGCCGCTGGTACAGCCATTCGCCCCGAGGTATCCACGATTGAGCGCACCCTACCCGCGCCAGAGATTCGTGCCGCTTCTTCCACTGCAACCGGAATCTTGCTCATCGGTGCGCGCACTGCCTGCAGCACCAAGGCTGTGAAGGCGCAGACGTATGCCAACAGGATCACCCAGCGGGTGTTGTAGAGCCCCGTGTACCTGCCCACAATGAGCCATCCGACGCCAATGATCAGCCCAGGGAGTGCAGCCGGAAGCAATGTAGCCAGAGATAGCGGCGTGTTAGTACGCGCGCGGGTGCGGGTGACCAAGATGCCGATCGCCCAACCCAGCAGACCGCACAGTAGCGCGGCACCGCCTGCGAGAGCGACCGAGTTAGTGAAACCATCAACCACCCGCGGGTTGCTCAGGGTGCGCTGAAAATTCGACAGCGAGATGGTCTCCAACGTAAACGGTACACCCGGGGCCGGAAGCAGCGCACGGTGAGCGAGCCCCAAGATCGGACCGAGGGTAACCGCGAGTGCAAGGACCCAGGACACCACGGTGACAGGAACTCTCGCCACACCGAGTGAAAGTTTCATCGTGCTGGCACCACTGACTTGCGAGGAGGCTCGGCGCGACACCGCGTAATCTGCCACCACGGCGATAATGCCCAGCAGCATCAACACTGCTCCAACTGTGGACACGACCTGCAGCGGGTTGCTTACCGTGCCTGATTCCATAAACCGGTAACACATTGTCGCTAATGTCTCGAACTGCACCGGCGACCCCAGAATCGATGGAATACCGAAGTCGGCGAGGTTCGACACTGCCGTCAGGGTGAAGGCGCTCAAGAATGCTGGCCCCAACAGCGGGATGGTCACAGTGCGCAGCACCGTGCCACTGCCCGCGCCACTAACGCGCGCAGCCAGTTCGAGATCAGACGGGATCTGGCGCAACGCTGCGGCCACAATGACGTACACAACCGGGTACGAGTGCAACGTCATCAGAAAGACGATGCCGTCGGCTCCGTACAGGTCCCACAGCGGCCGGTCGAACAGCGCATTGAGCCCCTGGTTTCGGCCAAACAGCTGCAGCCAGGAAATGGCACCGACGAACGGTGGGACTAACAGCGGCGAGAGCAGAAATAAACGTAATCCCGTTGCTCCACCAACATCGGTGCGCTCCAAAACAATCGCAATCGTGCCACCGATGAGTACCGCGCCCATAGAAGACAGCACGGTGGTAATCACGGAATTCCAAGTGGCACGCGCCAGGCCTTGTTCCACAAGTACCGGAAACTGATTTCCCCCGAGCGCGAGTGAGACCACCAGCGCGAGCGGGACAGTAAAAATCGCCGCGGCAACCAACCACACCCCTAGGCGAGCGAGGTTGAGCCCCGGCGAAGAAACGCGTTGCATTGCCACCTAGTTCATCGCGCTCTGGAAGAACTCTACGGAACGTGCGCGATCGTCCGTCAGCGTCTGCAGATCAGCATCCATCAACGCAATATCATCAAGCTCCGGGGCATCACCCGGCGTACCGACGCCGTCAATGATCGGCAAGTAGTTCTGCTCGACTGCTAGTTCTTGGCCCTTCTTCGACAGCACAAAATTAATAAACAACTCCGCCGCAGACTGGCTCTTCGAATCCGCGAATACTGCGATCGGCTCGGTGATGTACGGCGAGCCTTCGGTGGCGTAGACCTCCTTAACCGGGGATCCCTGTGCCGCCAGATCGCGCACGAGGTAGTCCACCACTACGCCGACCGGGTGGCCACCACCCGCAATCTCCTGCGAGGTCGGGCCGTTGGATGCAGCAATCATCGGTGCGTTCTCGCCCAGCTCGGTGAGCCAGTCCTCACCGAGCTCGTCGTTGTTCATCCACACCGTGGCGTTGTATGCGGCTGCGCCGGAAACTGCCGGGTCCGGCATGACGATCTTGTCGCGGAACCGTGCGTCGGTCAAATCAGTCCAAGACTGTGGTGCATCAGCTTCATCGATCACTGAGGTGTTGTACGCAAGAACGGTAGAGATGATGCGGGTGCCAACGTAGTACCCTTCCGGGTCCGCGGCGCCGTCGATAACCTCACCAGTTTCCACATCATTCAACTGTGCGAGCAGGTCTTCAGCCTTGAAGGCCTCAAAAGTTGGTGCGTCCGCCGCCCAGATCAGGTCGGCCTCCACGGAGCCAGATGCCTTTTCTGCCTCGATACGCGCTTTGAGGTCACCGGTGCCTGCGCGATAAACCTGCACGTCTACATCCGGGTGCTCCTCATTAAACGCTGCGATAATTTCGTCGACCTTCTCCTCCGGCTCGGAAGTGTAAAGCGTGAGCGAACCGGTGGCAGAGTCCTTGGCCGCGTCTTCAGCAGCATTCCCGCCGGAGGTTCCGTCGCTAGATGCTGTGTCCTCTGTAGGCTCAGAGCAGCCAGCGAGAGCGAGCATCGCGGCGCTGAGGGCGGCAATTGCAGACAGGGACTTTCGTGTGAATTTCATTAAGAACTCCTTTGCGCACGGTAAAAACAGCGCTTACCTTAACACCGCATCCCACCGCACGCTCGCCGAACAGCAGCGCCAGTTGCTACCCACTCGACCCTGTAGAACCGCCGACAGGCTGCGGTGTCTCCTCTGAAAGAGGCGTCTTCGTCACCGGGTTCTCCCGCTCGAAGGGTTGCACGTCGAGCGCCGGCCCGATCACCGACCAGCTTTTGCGCATGGACTTCTCAAACAGACCCCAACTGTGCGTGCCCTCCACCTGCGGGTACCACTGCACGTCGAGGCCTGCGCGCTGCGCCCTATCCACGAAGTACTCAGAGCACGCATACGACGCCGCCTCGATCGCCACGGGCGGGCCAACGCGCTCGGAGGACGTCTTCGTGTCGTCGATAGCGCCGGGCACTCCCTGCGCGGCGGAGATGAACAGCTTCGTGTTTTCCAGCGCGTCCAAGTGCAGCACGGGCGAATGCGCCATCCACGCCGGGTTGGAGGACATGCCCCACATCTTGTGGGGATCCGCCCCGTTGAGCTGCAATGCCTGGCGCACGTATGTGTCGCCGAGGACACCGGAGGTAGCCGGGCACCCGGAGTACGACGCCGCGGCGGCAAACCGCTCCGGTTCCAACGACGCAATATTGAGTGCTGGCCCGCCGGACATGGAAATGCCTGCGATGGCATCGGTGCCGGTGCCGTGGAACTGCTCGTCCATAAGCGGAGGCAGCTCTTTGGTGAAGTACGTGAGCCACTTGTTGCGCCCTGTCGCATCGTCCTCGCTGTACCAATCAGCCTGCATTGAAGAGACTGAGCCGATCGGAGTGACCACATTGACCAGTTTGTCCTGGAAGAACTCCTGATAATCGGACGAGTTGCGCCAGGACCAGCCGTTGGCGGCACCGTCCGCCCCCATCAGCAGGTAAAACGTGGGCCGCGGAGTGTCGTTCTCCGGCCCGCCGGGCAGGATCACCTCGTTTTTGACCTCCCTATCCATCGATGGCGAGTACACGACGACCTCGTAGACGTCGTTTTCAATGTGCGTCACCGATTTCAGGGTCGCGGGCTTCGCGTCCGGTTCCGGGAACGTCTCGGCGACGTTGCTGGAGCCATTGCCTATCGACGACCCGCTTGCCGCCGAACCCTCGTAAAGCGGCGCACCGAAGACACCCCCACCCAGCGTTGCGAGAAACAGCGCCGGAACTGCGAGCAGTGGAATCGACGACGACAAGCTCAACGCAGCTGCTGGCACACTGAACGCGTCGATGAGACTGGAGCCGCTTTGACGAATTTCACCGCTGAACAGCGACGACAACTTCCACACCATGCGCTCACAGTACCGGAAGCGAAAAACCTCCGGCCCAAAAGCTGGACCGGAGGTTTCGCGTTGTACCCCGTACGGGATTTGAACCCGTGTTACCGCCGTGAGAGGGCGGCGTCCTAGGCCGCTAGACGAACGGGGCATAGGACACAGAACTTAAAAGCTCTGCAGCTGGCCTACCAGGACTCGAACCTAGAATGACGGTACCAGAAACCGTTGTGTTGCCAATTACACCATAGGCCATCGTTTTTCTAGCTGACCTGCGCTTTCCCTTGCGGTTTCGCGCCTGTCTTGCTGAACAACGTGGATTACTATAACCATGAATCGCTACAGCAACCAAATCCGCAGGCCACCGCCCAAATCGCGGTGGCCGTTATTGCGCTATAACAACAGCGTTGTAACTACTCCGCCGCCTGGTAGGGAGTCACCTCTCGAGCGGCACGGAGACGCTTCAGCGTGGACTCGCGGCCCAGCAGCTCCATGGACTCGAACAGCGGCGGAGACACTGCAGCGCCGGTCGCGCCAACACGCAGGGCACCGAATGCGACACGGGGCTTCAACCCGAGGTCGTCGATAAGCGCCTTGTTCAACGCCGCCTCGATGTTCGGCGTGGTCCACTCCTCTACCGGTTCCAACGCGGCGATGCCCGCGTCCAGCGGCTCGATGGCGGTCTCCTTGAGGTTCTTCTTCGCGCTCTTCTCGTCCAGCTCCAGGTCCTCGTCGGCGGTGACGAGGAACTTCAGCAGGCTGTAGCCCTCGGACAGCACCTTGATGCGGGTCTGCACCAGGTCCGCTGCGACGGCGAACTTATCCGCCGGGTAATCCTCCGGGAAATCCGTGTGCTCAGTCAGGTACGCGCGGAGGCGGTCACGGAAGTCCTCCGGGGCCAGCAGTCGGATGTGGTCGGCGTTAATCGCCTCCAGCTTCTTCTGGTCGAAGCGAGCCGGGTTGCCCAGCACGTCGTTGACGTCGAAGGCCTTGACAAACTCGTCGACGCTGAAGATGTCCTGGTCCGCGGACAGCGACCAACCCAGAAGCGCCAGGTAGTTGATCATGCCTTCCGGGATGATGCCGTTGTCGCGGTGGTTGAACAGGTTGGATTCCGGGTCACGCTTGGACAGCTTCTTGTTGCCCTGGCCCATCACGAACGGCAGGTGGCCGAACTCGGGGGTGAACTCTGCGACGCCGACGCGTTTGAGCGCCTCGTACAGCGCCATCTGGCGCGGGGTGGACGACAGCAGGTCCTCGCCGCGCAGGACGTGAGTGATGCCCATCAGCGCGTCGTCGACAGGGTTGACCAGGGTGTACAGCGGCGCGCCGTTGGAGCGGGCGACCACGAAGTCCGGCTGCGTCTCGGATTTGAACGTCACCTCGCCACGTACCAGGTCGTTCCAGGTCCAGTCCTGGTCCGGCATGCGCAGACGCCACACCGGCTTGCGGCCTTCCGCCTCGAACGCGTCGATCTGCTCTTGCGTCAGGTCGCGGTCGAAGTTGTCGTAGCCCAGCTGCGGGTCGCGGCCGGCGGCCTTGTGGCGCTCCTGAACCTCTTCGTTCGTGGAGTACGCCGGGTACACCTCGTCAGCCTCGATGAGCTTGTTCAAAACGTCCGTGTAGATCTCGGAGCGCTGGGACTGGCGGTACGGCTCGTGTGGGCCGCCCACATTGATGCCTTCATCCCAGGTCAGGCCCAGCCATTCCAGCGATTCGATGATCGCCTGGTAGCTCTCCTCCGAGTCACGCGCGGCATCCGTGTCCTCGATGCGGAACACCAACGTGCCGCCGGAGTGGCGCGCCTGCGCCCAGTTGAACAGTGCCGTGCGCACCATGCCCACGTGCGGGGTTCCAGTTGGTGACGGGCAAAAACGTACGCGCATTGAAGAGTCAGTCATGTGCGCAATCGTAGCGCGCAGAGCCCCTCGCTTATCGACGTCCTCCGGTCCCCGCCGCTGTCCCCCATTATGCGGCCGCAGAACCGGCACAACATGGTTTTGTAAAACTCGGCCTAAACAAAACCTAAAGCCCAATACCCCAGCTCCCCCTCACCCCACTGTGGCCGAGTTTTACGAAACCGCGCCTTGACAGGCGCCCCGGGTCGCGCCCCGGGAGGCGCTTAGGTGGTGCGCTACTTGGAGTGGCGGGAGAGGAACGCCCACATTTCGTCGGCGGCGGACGGCGAGTACCACCAGTAGTGGTTGGAGCCGTGCACCTTTATCACCTCCACGCCTTTACGGCAGCCGCGTGCGGAGACGCGGGTGGCGTTATGCAGCGGGGCGCGGTTGAGGCCGGGGCCGCAGCCATTGCGGAGGGCGTAGGAACCGAATAGTTCCGGAACCGGCAGTACGCGCTGGCCACGGCGGGTGGTGCCATAGTACGGGGTGAGCGTGTCGTTCATGCCGTGCAGTGCCATGAATGCGATGGGCAGGTTCTGGCAACCCCGGTTCACTGGCGCGTAGTACGCGCCGGATACGCCTGCGACACCGGCGAAAAGGTCCGCCATGTGGCAGGCGGAGACTGCTGCCATGCCGCCGCCGGTGGACATGCCGGTAGCGTAGATGCGTCGGCGGTCAATGTTGTAGTAGCGCTGCACATCGTCGATCATGGCGCGCACGTAGGCGATGTCCTGCCCGGGCCGGGTGACCGCGGTCGGCGAGCCTTCCCAGGATGTACCAATGGCGCGCGGGTAGACGATGATGGCGTCGCGCCCGACGGAGGACTCGCGCAGTCGGGAGTAGTTGCGGAAGTTTTCGGTGGAATCTTGGTAGGCGGAGTAGCCGACCATCACCGGCGTCGGGTTCGCCGGGTTGTAGCCTCGCGGCACCCAGATGAGGTAGCTGCGTCCGGCGGCGTGGATTTCGCCGTTGGTGCCGTTAGCCACTGGTGCGGGTGCTTGTGGCGCCCAGGGCGCAGGCACCGGCGCAGGCACCGGCGCAGGCGCGGGCAACGGATTGCGCGGAAGAGCCGAGCTGCCGGGGACGGTGTCGTTGGCCATTTTGACGAACTTGTTCCACTCGGCGTTGGCCTGGTTCACAGCGTCGGTGGCGGCGCGGTTAGCGTCGCTGATCGCGCGGTTGACCTGTCCGTTGATTTGGGACGACATATCTTGGGCCCCGGCCTGCACCGGAGCGATCGCACTACCTGCGATTAGCAAGGCGGCGAGACCACCTGCAAGGCGTTTCACAATTTTCACACTGGTCACATTAAACCCACTTTTATGTAGCGGCAAGCAATACAGACGTGCGTGCACAAACTGAGGTTCGTTAAAGTATCGACACATGCCGACTTCCAGACCCGATAGCGCCCCAGACTTTCTGCTCTCGCGTGGCGACGGCTCCGTGCGCACCCAGGGTGCACTCCGCACCTTCGACGACGCATGGGAGGCCGCGGACGCGATGGCGCGCGGCAAGGAAGAAATGGTCGTCGGCGCCCTCCCCTTCGACCATGACTGCCCAGCGGCACTCACGGTCCCCGAGCACATCATCCGCGAGCCGGGTGCGCTCGAGCCGCACCCGTACTACCGCGTCGGCGAGGGTTCCAAGCTCAACGCAATGCTTATCGACGTTGACCCGTCCCCGGCCGAACACCTGCGCCGAGTCGAAGCCGCCATCTCGACAATCCAAAGCTCCGCCCTGGACAAAGTTGTGCTGGCGCGTGCTGTAGACATCGCGTTTGACCCGCCGGTGGACCCCCGCTTGGTCGCGGCGCGGCTGATCGACCTGTCGTACACGCACGACGGGTTCATCGCAGAGCTCACCCCCTCGGGGCGCACGGGGCATTTCCTCGTGGGGTCCTCGCCAGAGGTGCTGGTGCGCCGGCGCGGCAGGCGCGTCTGGTCGTTTCCCCTGGCAGGTTCTGCCGCCCGTGTCCCCGGCGACCAGGATGCAGATCAGGCGGCGGCCAACTCACTGCGCGATTCTGCGAAAGACCTAGACGAGCACCGCTTCGTGGTCGACCACATCCGGCGCATCCTGGCGCCGCTGTGCAGCGAACTCACCGTCCCCGATCTGCCAAGGCTGGAAAAGACCAGCGAGATGTGGCACCTGGCCACACCGATCGAGGGCGTACTGAAAGACCCCGCGCCGAGCGCGCTCGACCTAGCCTTGAGCCTGTACCCCACCCCGGCTGTCTGCGGCACCCCGCAGGCGGCGGCGGAGGCGTTGATCACCACCGCCGAGTCGGACCGCGGGTTCTACGCCGGCGCGGTGGGATACACGGATGCTGCCGGCGACGGCGAATACATGGTGGCTATCCGCTGCGCCGAGGTCAACGGCGACGGAACCCGGGCACGCGCCTGGGCAGGCGGGGGCCTGACCGCCTACTCGGACCCGCAGGCGGAGCTCGACGAGACCTCGGCCAAGCTGCGCACCATCATGCGCGCGCTCGGCCTGTAGGTGTCCTACGCCCGCTCGACCGGGTTGCCCAGCTTGCCGATTCCGGGGATCTCCACCTCGATATGGTCGCCCGGCACCATCTCTGCGGTGCCGGCGGGCGAGCCGGTGGCGATGACGTCGCCAGGCAGCAGCGTGAAGGATTCGGAGACCCACTCCACCATCTCGCCGACGGATTTGATCATCTGGTTGGAGTTGGAGTCCTGCTTGGTCTCGGTGACGCCGTTGTGGGTATGGTGCGCCTTGATGGGCAGGTTGGCAAAGTCGAACTTCTCCAGGTCCGTTTCAATCCATGGGCCGATGGGGCCGAAGGTGTCGATGCCTTTCGCGCGGGCCCACTGGCCGTCTGCGAACTGCAGGTCGCGGGACGACACGTCGTTGATGATGGTCACGCCGCGGATGACAGACTTCCAGTCTGCAGCCTTGACATTCTTGCACGGCACGCCGACGACGAGTGCGAGCTCGCCCTCAAACTCCACTCCGGTGGCGTACTCCGGGATCTTGATGGCGGCGCCGGGGCCCACCACAGCGGTGGACGGCTTGATAAAGATCGTCGGCGGCAGGTGCTCTGAGGACTGCTTGAACACCTCCGCCACGTGGTCGGCGTAATTGCGGCCCACCGCCACCACCTTCGACGGCAGGGTCGGGGCAAGCAGGCGGACGTCCTCAAGCGCGTACTCTTTGCCGGTGTATTCGGGGTCAGTGAACGGGGTGCCAGCGATTGCCTTCGCAGTTGTGCCCTCGTCGTCGATGACGGCGAACGTCATCCCTTCAGGTGTTGCAATTCGTCCAAAACGCATGTGACAGAGCATACAACCAATTACAAAAGTGGCGTTACCCGGATGCGGTCAACGCGAGATAGAGCTCGGCGCACGCCACCGCGTCGGTCAACGCGTTGTGGTTCGCGTACGTCGGCAGGTTATAACGCTGCCGCACCCTGGGCAAACGCAGGTCTTCGCCGCGCGGGTAGGTGCCCATGCGTTCCATGTGGCGCCGCTCCATGGCGAAGGTGTCAACCACCTCACTGTCGTGCAGCCGCCACTTGGACCCGCGCACATCTTGGTGCAGTTTGCCCAGAAACCCGGTTTCCATCTGCGCGAAATGCGCGAGCAGCTTCCGCCCGTCGAGCGCAGCCAGAAACGCCTCCAGCACCTCTGCAGGCTCGCGGCCCAGCGACGTCACCTCGTCGTCGGTCACCCCGTGCAACGTGGCGGACTCCCCCACGTCCGCCCCGCGCAGAACAAAGTATTCGGCGCCGGCGAGGTCGATCACCCGGCCGTTGACCGGCACCCACCCCACGGACACCAGCGGGCCCAAGCTTCTCGACGGCTAAAGTGCCCAACCTTTTCGCCAGCGCGTCCGCAATCGATGTGAGCAGCCGCTGCGTCTCCGCCGCCGAGGCTCCGCGCTCGAAAAACCGCACAGCGACGCGCGCCGCGTCCCGGTAGGCGCCCTCCAGCTCATCCTGCGACGCCCGGGCGACGTCCGCCGCGAGGTAGATTGGGTCCGCCTGCAGCTGGCGCATGATGTCCGTGGCGGTGACCACGCCCACTATCTGACCTTGGCCGGCGACCGGCAGGTGGTGAATGCCCAGCTCGCTCATGGTCAGCATCGCCTCGAACACGAGCGCGTTGGGGGCGATGGTACGCACCGGGCTGGTCATCACATCTGCCACGGGCCTGGACGTGTCCACCCCCGCTGCGACCACGCGCGAACGCATGTCGGCGTCGGTGATGATGCCGGCGATGTCCTGCCCGTCGGTGATGATCAGGCTGCTGATGCCCTCCTCGCCCATCGTGCGGGCGGCCTCGGCGATGCTCACGTGCTTGTCCCGGGTGACCGGCCCGCGGCCGGCGAAGATCTCGCGCAGCGGGGTGCGCAGCACGTCGGTGGCGCCAACATCGCGCACCTCCTCAGCGGCGGCACGCACGCGGCGCGAGGCGGTTTGGAAGAAACGGCCCATGTCGGGGAATTGCTCAAGCAGCTCGAGGAACGCCTCGCGCGGGAGCATGAGCAAGATGCTGTCTTCCACCGCCTGCATGAGGTAGGCGGACTCACGCTCACCCACCAGCGTAGAGTAGCCGAAGTTCAGGCCGGCCTCACGCCGGTCCAGCAGCAGGTTGTCCGCGCTGACGATGTCCACCGCGCCGGAGCGGATGACATAGAGCGTGTCGTTGGGCTGGCCCACCTCCACCACGGCCTGGCCGCGACGGACATAGGTGATGCCCATCTGCACGGGAAGTGCGCGAAGGATGTCCTCGGGCAGCGTCGAGAAGGGCTCGTGCTGGGCGAGGCAACCGTAGACCTCATCAAGCTCCACACTCATGGAGCAAGAGTATCGTGCAGCTGCGCCCGATACCGGCGGTTTTTACTGGTAGCTGACAAACCACGGACGCGGGTTGACGTCGCGGTAGGTCTGCTCCGGGGTAAACGTCGGGAAATCCTCGTCGAAGAAGTTCTTCCACGCCATGAAGTAGTTCGGGTCCAAGCCTTCGCGCAGCACGTTCCAGGTATCGAACTTCTGCTCCGGGCCGCCGTGGCCGTCGGCGTGCAGGACCCAGGCGAGCTCTGGCTGGCCGGTGACAATGTTCTCGCGGTCCGGGTACATGGACACGTTGAACTGGTGCAAAATCATTGCCTTCTGCGGCAGGTTGTTGTCGCGGACGAGCTGGGCGAGCCAGTCAGCCACCTCGTTGATCTCGCCCGAGGTGGCGCTGCCGATGCGAGACAGGGGCTGCTCGCCCGGGTTGAGCTTCCACTCGGCGTCCAGTGCCAGGCCGACGTTCGGGCGCTTGAGCAGCTCTTCATACAGCTTGGCCTGCTCGAGGAAGCTGCCCTGGCCGGGCTGCAGGTCGATCACGGCGTAGCCGCCGGCGTTCACGATCGCGTCGACGTAGGGCACGAGGTCTTCCATCGGCGTCTCGTTGGAGAAGTTACCGTCGTCGCCCGGGCCGCCGGAGGCAACGGTGGCGATGACCTCGAACGCGGGGATGACAGGGACCTCGCTAAACGGCTGGTAGTCCTCGGCGTACTTCTTGGCCAGCTCCACCGCCGCCGCCGGGTCCTGCTCCCCCATCACGCCCAGGTCCGGGCCGTAGGGGTGTCCGTACAGCGCCACCATGCGGCGGCCCGGGAACGCCAGACCGCCGCCGCCCGGCAGTTCGCCGTTGTCCGCGAGTGCCGCACGCGCCTGGAAGTTTTCGGTGTCGCCCCACTGGCGGCCCAGCGCAAGGGTGTCCTGGTCGGTGACGGTGCGCATGCTGTCCGCCGTGGCGCGCGGATCCGGCACTGCCAGCACCTGCACCTCAGCGCCAGCCGCACGCGCGGTGGCGACGGAGGCGCGCGAGGACAGTGCGGTGGCGAACACCGGCGGCATGGTCAGCTTGCTCGGGTTCTGCGCATCCAACGCCGCGATGGCAGCGGCGTCCTCGGCCGGCTCGGCGGAGGCGACCGCCTCGGCTTCTTCTTCATCGCCCGGCACGTTGATCACGCGCGTGGCGCCCAGGCGCTCAACCTCGGCGTCGACGGCGGAATCGGTGCCGTCGAGACGCACAAGCATCGGCGCCCCAAGCTTGACGGCGATCGCCGCTGCCTTGAGCTGCTGGTCGCGCTCTTTCGCGGAGACCACCACGGTCTCCGAGGAATCAAAGAGGCGCTGTGAGACCTCCAGACCGGTGCCGTCTGTGTCCTGGATGACCTCGTCACCATTTGTTTCAAGGGCTCCCGGCTGTCCGATCCCGCCTTCTGTGCTGCTGCAGCTGGTGAGCACCAGTGCGGTTGCGGTCAGGACGGCAGGAATCGTGCGGGTCACATGCATGCGCACAACCCTACTTCAGGGCGGCGGCGATCCTGTCACCCACTTCGGCGGTGCGCAGCTTCGCGTCCTCGCGGGAAGCCACATCGCCCTCCACGGCTTCCTCGATGCGCGCGGCGTTGTCCTCGTCGCCGAGGAAGCGCAGCATCATTGCCACCGACAGGATCATCGCGGTCGGATCCGCAATGCCCTGGCCAGCGATGTCCGGGGCGGAGCCGTGCACCGGCTCAAACATGGAGGGATACTCCTTGGCGGCGTTGATGTTGCCGGAGCTGGCGAGCCCCACGCCCCCGGCGACGGCGCCTGCAAGGTCGGTGAGGATGTCGCCGAAGAGGTTGTCGGTGACGATGACGTCGTAACGCTGCGGGTCCTGCACCATGTAGATGGTCGCGGCGTCGATGTGGTTGTAGTCCACCTCCACCTCAGGGAACTCGGCCGCCACCTCGTCGACGACGCGCTGCCACAACCCACCGGCGTTAACCAACACGTTCGTCTTGTGCACCAAGGTGAGCTTCTTGCGGCGGGTCATTGCCAGCTCGAACGCGTAGCGCACCACGCGGGAAACACCGTGGTAGGTGTTCTGGGAGACCTCTGACGCCACCTCGTGGTCGGTGCCCTGGCGCAGGGTGCCGCCGTTTCCGGCGTAGAGCCCCTCGGTACCCTCGCGCACCACCACAAAGTCGATGTCGCCCGGATTTGCCAGCGGGCTCACCGACGACGGGTACAGCCGCGACGGGCGAAGGTTGACGTAGTGGTCCAGCTTAAAGCGCAGCGGCAACAGCAGGCCGCGCTCGAGCACGCCGGCCGGCACGCGCTCCGGGTCGCCGATGGCGCCGAGCAGGATCGCGTCGTGCGCTTTCAGCGCGTCCAGGTCCGCGTCCGTGAGCAGCTCGCCGTTTCGCAGGTAGCGGCGGGCGCCGAGGTCGAAATCGGTGGTCTCCACGTCGTCGCGCACGGTGTGGAGAACTTTGAGGCCCTCCGCCATGACTTCTGGTCCGATGCCGTCGCCTGCGAGCACTGCAATTTTCATATCCTGAAACCTTCTTCTCACATAGTAGAAACCAGCCTCAGGCTATCACCTCGCGCCGCGCTAGTAGGCCGCTTCCGCCTTCCGAATCCGCGCGGCCAGCTCCTCGGAAGTGCCAAAGTGGCCGCCCAGCGCCACCAATGGACGCTCGGCCAGCCCCGCCATGGCAAACAGGGTCTGCTCGCTCCGGCGCGGATCCGCCAACGGCACCACAGTCACATCCGCGCCGTAGCTGCGCGCGTTTGCCACGGACGGGATCGAGGATTCCCAGGTTGCAACCACCCTTGGTGCCATATTGGCGTCGCGGCGGGACTGAATGGGGAAAGGTTCCGGGGTCGACGCGGGCAAGACCGCCGGATCCGCCCACTGCGCACGCAGCCACATCGGTTCGAGCTGGCGCAATTCGGCCACTTCCCGCACCGCCTCCTGCGGCGTGGCGACGGTGCGCTCCCGGTAGCGCAACGCCGTCATCTGCTCCAACGCCCGCAGTCCGCCGGGGTCGCGCCGCACGCTCACCGCGCCTTTCGACGGCGCAATGGCCACGTCCCCGACCGTGAGCACGTTCACTGTGCGCATATCCGCGATCATCTGCACGTACTCGGCGTGGCGGGCCGGGTCGTAGACCATCATCGGCGCGTTCGTGGTCACCGCGATGGATGCCGCCCGCAGCTGTGCCTCAACCGAGGTGTCGCTGAGCACGAGCGTCTCCGACGTGGGGAAGAACAACTTCGTGGTCTTGATACCCAGAACGTCGTCGACGACCTCCGGCTCGCCCGCGAACAGCTTCCCCACGTGCTTGGACTGGTTCACGCCGCGGGCGCGCTCAAGCTGGCTCAACTGCGCCTCCGGCGCACACGACATCAGCATCGCGGCGGCAGCAATCACAGCGGCCGCCCGGGCGAGGCTTCCCGCTTTCGCCACTAGTTCTCGCCCGGTTCCCAGTCCCGCTCGGCGGCACGGTCCATGGCGTACTCGATCATGCCCACGAAGCGCTCGCGCCTGTCGGCCACAAAACCTTCCCAGTTCGAGGCCAGCACCAGCTCCGGATCCATCTCGTGGCCTTCAAGCATTGCGTCGAACTCGTCGTCTTCCAGCAGGGACTTTGACTGCAGCCGGGACAGGTAACGCTTCGGTTCGTTGCCCTCGATGACCACGTCCGTGCGCCGTCCCATCGGGGTGCGGTTGAGCACTGAATCGGCCAACTCCGGGTCTTTTTCCAGCGCACCGGTCACCGCCAGGTACTCCGCCGGGAACACCTGCCGGAATCGGGGCTGCAGCTGCCCCACCGTTTCTGCGTTAAACGGCTCGGCAGTCCGCCAATCGCGTGCGCCCCTGGCCATGAGTAGCGAGTACAGGCCGCGGTAGACGCCGCTGTCCGGGCCGGCGGTGCGCAGGCGGGACTCGAAAAACTGCGCGTCCGACACCGTGCGGGGCGGCTCGTCGGTGTCCTCGCGCACCCAGGGGGTCACCTCGGTGACATCCAGTCCGATGCGGATGGTGGGCGCGTGGGAGCCGTACAGCTCGCCGAAGACACCGCACCAGAACCAGCGGTTAAGCCGGTCCGCTGCCCCTTCGCGCTCAAGCGCGCCCGGATCCTCAGCCAGGCGTGCCAAGATCACCGCCAACGGGATCAGTTGGGCCGGGTACGGCACCTGGTCCGCGGAAACAACCCGTCGCTCCTCCAAAAACGCCGCCGCGGCAAGGAAACCGTCCAGCATCTCGCCTGCGTGATTCCGGTACTGCTCGAGCGTTATGTCCAAGATGTCGCCGCGGTGACCCCGCGCCTGGCCGCGCCTGCTGGACAGCAGCAGCGACAGCGCACGCAAAAACTCCACGCGCCCAACGCTGTCCAGCACGGGGTGCTCGCGCAGCTTGCGCTCCGTATCCAACCAACTTTCCGCCAGCACGAATGACGGATCCTCGGAGGCGAAAACCGCCGTGAGGAGTTCAAAAACGTCCATCTGCACGCCGGCGGAGTTGGCAAAGGCGAAGATCTGGCCGACACCGGCCTGCGTGGTTTCGCGGTCCACGCGGATCACCGGCACGTCGTAAGCCGGAAGTGCCCGCATGACCTGGTTGACAAAGCGCTTGACCGCGTCGCGCAGCTGCTCGTCCTCAGTGTGCGCCGCCATGTCCACGAGCACGTCGTTGCCCTCCGGCCACAGCAGCATGCTCACCGGGATGACACCGTTATGTATGTATGCCTCACGCGAATTCAGGGCACCGTCGACGTCCGGCCCAAAGTGGGAGCGCACCTGCCCTTGCTCGTCCACCGCGAAAAGCGCCTCCACCGGCATCGGGTCCGCGGACGCCGCGGCGCGCACGTCCACCATGAAGCGGCGGCAGATCGGCCGGTTTAAATAATCCACGGTCTGGACCTCGCCGTTGTTCGTGAATGCCTGGTAGAGCGAGGTCAGGCGCTGCTGGCCGTCTAAAAGCAACAGCCCGGGGGCCACGCCGTCGACCTCCACGCCCTCGAGCGGGCGCGGCTTGAAGCGCTGCTCCATGTTGCGCGTGTCCAGGGCGAGGAACGAGCCCACCGGGTAGCCACGCAGCACCGAAGTCACCAGCGTGCGGACTCTATCGACGCCCCACAGATATTCGCGCTGAAAATCGGGCAACTGCAGCTCTCCCCGCCCCGCGCGGGAAAACAAGTCCTTAAGTGAGTAGCTCGGCGTGGTGAAACCCATGGCACCACAGCGTAGTGCAGTTTCAGCACACCTTCTCGTGACCGATGTGCTCCGGCGGCTCAATCTGCACCGTCGCATGCTCCACCCCGAGCTGCGCCAGGGCCTCCTGCACGCGGTCCAGCAGCTTGTCCCGGTCCACCCCGGGCCCCGCCACCACGTGCACCGTAGCCAGCACGCTCACCCCGTCCAGCGACCACAGGTGCAGGTCATGCGTGTCGCCCACCCCCTCAACCAGCCTCAAGGCGTGCACTACCTCGTCCGCGTCAAACCCGGCCGGCACGTGCTCGAGCATCACGCGGGCGGAGCCCACCATCAACCGCCATGCCTGCGGCAGTACTAGCGCCGCGATGAGCAGAGAGGCGACCACGTCCGCTCCGGTAAACCCGGTGAGCGCGATCACCGCGCCGGCCACGAGCACTGCGACGGAGCCGAGCATATCCACCAGCACGTGCAGGTACGCTCCCTGGACGTTGATGGAGCTCTCCCTATGGCGCGAAAGCACCCACGCTGAAGCTGCGTTTGCGACTAAGCCAACAACCGCGATCACCATCATTGAGGTGGTCTCCACCGGTTGCGGGTCGCCCAGCCTGCGCACCGCCGTAACCACGATCCAGACGGAGATGCTCAGCACCGCCACCGCGTTAATCAGCGCGGCGAGCACCTCCACGCGCCGGTAACCGTACGTCGCGGTCGCCGAAGCCGCCCTTTGTCCGACGATGCTGGCGATAAGGGAGATGATCAGCCCCGCGGCGTCGGAAAGCATGTGCATCGCATCTGCGATCAACGCCATCGACCCGGAGAGCCAACCGCCTACGACCTCCGCGACAAACACAGTGCCGGTGATGGCAAGCGCGACCGCGAGCGCGCGCCGCGGTGCGCCGTGGGCGTGGTCGTGGTGGGCGTGATCGTGCATCTGCGGGTCCCCTTCGCATCTTTCACATTGCCTATCGACGACCTACGGTATTCGCCACACGCCTTAATGACAACTAATTGAAAACCGTTCCGTTTGGCAGCGACCACCCTACGAGCGCAGGGAAAACACCGAATACTATGGGGCGTGTAGCACGGATCCCGCGGCACCGCTTGCGGAAGTTTTGTTACAGTGGGCGCTCGTTCGCGAAGGATGCTGGCATAGCCATGCGTCCGACGCAGACGCTACACCAGCACTTGTGTTAGCACGAAAGGAATTTACAATGAACAACCCCATCGACCCGAAGCGCAACCCGAAGGACTTTGCTAAGGACGCTAAGGACTTCGGCCAGGACAAGCTCGGCGACGCGAAGGATCTCGGCCAGGACAAGCTGGACGATCTGCGCACCCGCGGCGGTGAGGGCGTCGACCGCGTTAAGGACGTCAACGTCGACCGCACCAACGTTGAGCCGAACAAGGATGTTCGCGTTGAGCGCACCACCACCGAGCGCACCGCTACTACCCCGGCTCGTTCCACCGCTGGTTCCACCGCGGTGACCGAGGAGGGCAACGGCGGCGGCTGGTGGAAGTGGCTGCTCGGCCTGCTGGTCGCCCTGCTGCTGCTGTGGCTGCTGTGGTCCCTGTTCTCCGGCGACAACGGCGAGGGCGAGACCGTTACCTCCACCACCACCGCCGCAACCGAGGTTGTCTCCGAGACCACCACCGTTGAGGACGGCGCTGCTGAGGGTGCCGAGGAGTCCGCCGCTGAGCCGGCAGACGAGACGGTCACCGAGACCAACATCGTTGACGAGATCACCGAGACCCTGGCACCGGAGGAAGCTCCGGAGGGTGCTGCGGCTACCAACTAGTCGCCACAAAAAGCTTTACCCCGCGTCTCCCAATCGGGAGCGCGGGGTTTTTGCTGCCTGCAGGCTATCGGGCGGTGTCGGTGAGCGGATTTTGCACCCAGCTCATCATTTCGCGCAGCTCTGCACCCGTCTTCTCAATCGGGTGCTCGGAGACCTTCGCCCGCAGGTCCTCCAGCTCCTTATTGCCGCCTTCGACGTTGTCGACGAGGCGCTTGGTGAACGTGCCGTCCTGGATGTCCTTCAGGATCTCACGCATACGGTCCTTCGCGCTGGCATCGATGACGCGGGGGCCGGAAAGGTAGCCGCCAAACTCCGCGGTGTCGGAGATGGAGTAGTTCATGTTGGCCAGGCCGCCTTCGTAGATCAGGTCCACGATCAGCTTCATTTCGTGCAGGCACTCGAAATAGGCCATTTCCGGCTCGTAGCCGGCCTCGGTGAGCACCTCGAATCCGGACATGATCAGGTCTTCCAGGCCGCCGCAGAGCACGGCCTGCTCGCCGAACAGGTCGGTGACGGTTTCCGCCTCGAAGGTGGTCGGGATGACGCCTGCGCGTGCGCCGCCGATGGCCGCGGCATAGGACAGGGCGAGCTCCTTGCCGTTGCCCTGCGGGTCCTGCTCCACAGCGATCAGCGCCGGCACACCCTTTCCGTCGGCGAAGGTGCGGCGGACCAGGTGGCCCGGGCCCTTCGGGGCGACCATGGCGACGGTGATGTTGTCCGCCGGCTTGATCAGGTCGAAGTGGATGTTCAGGCCGTGGCCGAAGAACAGTGCGTCGCCGTCTTTGAGGTTCGGCTCGATCTCCTCGGTGAAGATCTGCGCCTGGGAGGTGTCCGGGGCCAGCAGCATGATCACGTCGGCCCACTCGGCGGCTTCCGCGTTAGTCTTGACCTCGAAGCCAGCCTCGCGAGCCTTGTCTGCGGACTTGGAGCCCTCGCGCAGGCCGACGACCACCTCCACGCCGGATTCGCGCAGGTTCTGCGCGTGTGCGTGGCCTTGGGAGCCGTAGCCGATGATGGCGACCTTCTTGCCCTGGATCAGGGACAGGTCTGCATCGTTGTCGTAGAGCACGTCGATTGCCATGTGTACGTCACTTCCTTCATTCTGTGAGACGGTCATTTCACATTATGACACAACCGTCTCGGGATTTTAAGATTTACTCGGACTTTGCCATTGTCTTCGAACCACGCGACAGCGCCACCGAACCGGAGCGCGCCAACTCGCGGATCCCGAAGGAGTCCATCACCTCAAGAAACGCCTTGAGCTTGGCGGAGTTGCCCGTGGCCTCGATGATCACGGAGTCCACCGCCACGTCGATCACGCGGGCGCGGAACAGGTTGGCTGCGTCCACCACCTGCGGACGGGTCAGGTTGTCCGCGTTGACCTTCACCAGGAGCAGTTGGCGGCCGACCGACGTGGCGTCGTCAAGCTCGAGCACCTTGTGCACCTGGATGAGCTTGTACAGCTGTTTGGTGATCTGCTCGACCGCGTGGGGCGTGGCGTCCACGACGACCGTGAGTCGGTTGATGCCCTCCTTCGCTGTCTTCGCGGAGACGAGGGAGACCAGGTTGTAGCCGCGGCGGGTAAACAGCGCGGTGACGCGGGTGATGATGCCGTCGACGTCATCGACGAGTACCGACAGCGTGTGGCGGGTGATTTGATCGGGCTGCGCCATGGTTAGTTTCCCTCCTGCTCGAGCGCTTCGATGGTGTCGTTGATGGCCTCCGGCGTCTCCGCCGCAGACTCCTCCTCGCCGAAGAACGGACGCATTCCGCGCGCGTACTCGATGTCGGAGTTAGAGGTGCCGGCCGCAATCATCGGCCACACCTGCGCGTCCTCGCCCACGACAAACTCGACCACCACCGGGCGGTCGTTGATCTCGCGGGCGCGCTGGATCGCCTCTTCCACCTCGTCGGCGGAAGTGACGCGGAACGACACCGCGCCGAGCGCCTCGGACAGCTTCACAAAGTCCGGTACGTAGACCTCGCCGCCGAGCTTGGTGTGCGAGTAGTGCCCGTCGTAGAACAGGGTCTGCCACTGGCGCACCATGCCCAGGTTGCCGTTGTTGATCAAGGCCACCTTGATGGGGAAGCCCTCGAGGGCGGCGGTGGTGATCTCCTGGTTGGTCATCTGGAAACAACCGTCGCCGTCGATCGCCCAGACCTCTTTCTCCGGCATCGCCGCTTTAGCACCCATCGCGGCCGGGATGGAAAAGCCCATCGTTCCTGCGCCGCCGGAGTTGATCCAGTGGCGCGGCTTGTCGTAGTCGATGAACTGGGCGGCCCACATCTGGTGCTGGCCCACGCCCGAGACATAGATTGCGTCGGAGCCTGCGGTCTTGGACAGCGTCTCCAGCACATACTGGGGGGCCAGCGTGCCGTCGGAGTGCTCCTCGTAGCCGCGCGGGAAGCGCTCTTTGAGGCCCATCAAGCGGTCGACCCACGGCTGGATGCTGGGAGCCTTGACCTTGTCTTTTTCATCGAAGTAGTCAGTGAGCTCGGACAGTACCCTCTTGGCGTCGCCGACAATCGGCACGTCCACCGGGCGGATCTTGCCCACCTCGGCCGGATCGATGTCGGCGTGGATGACCTTCGCGTGCGGGGCGAAGGTCTCGGTGTCGCCGGTGACGCGGTCGTCGAAACGCGCGCCGATTGCGATGAGCAGGTCGGACTCCTGGAACGCGCCCACCGCCGGCACGGTGCCGTGCATGCCAGGCATGCCCAGGTAAAGCGGGTGGTCGTGCGGGAACGTTCCGAGCGCCATCAGTGTGGTCACCACCGGGATGCCGGTGGCCTTCACAAACTTGGCCAGCTGCTTGTGCGCGTTCGCTTTAACCACGCCGCCGCCGATGTAGAGCACCGGGCGCTTCGCCTTGGCAATCATCTTCGCGGCCTGCGCGATCTGGCGGTTGTGCGGCTTCGTGTTCGGCTTGTAGCCCGGCAGATCCACCTTCGGCGGCCACACGAATTCGATCTCGGCGTTTTGCACGTCCTTCGGGATGTCCACCAGCACCGGGCCGGGGCGGCCGGTGGAGGCGATGTGGAAGGCCGCGGCGATCGCGCTGGGAATATCCTCCGCCTTGGACACCATGAGGTTGTGCTTGGTAATCGGCATGGTCACACCGCGGATGTCCGCCTCCTGGAACGCGTCGGTGCCCAGCAGCGGCGAGCCAACCTGGCCGGTGATCGCCACCAGCGGCACCGAGTCCAGATAAGCGTCGGCGATCGGGGTGACCAGGTTGGTCGCGCCCGGGCCGGAGGTGGCGATGCACACGCCCACGTTTCCGGAGGCCACCGCGTAGCCTTCCGCGGCGTGGCCTGCTCCTTGCTCATGGCGCACGAGGACGTGGCGCAGTTTCTCGGCACGAAACAGTGCGTCGTAAAGCGGGAGCACTGCACCACCGGGCAGACCGAATACGATCTCGGTGCCCAGTTCCTCGAGGCTGCGCACGACTGCGTCCGCACCCGTCATGCGTTCGGGCTTTCTTTTCTCTGCAGCTGCCACGTGAAGGCTCCTTGCTTGCTCGACTCTGCTTGGTATCGCGATCCCATACAACAAAAGCCCCCGACGAGCGATGTGCTCTCGAGGGCGCTTGGTGTGTGAGCGGCGTGTAAAACGCACCCGCTACGGCAAGCGCCGTCGGGAGAGAATAATTACAAGTCGCTCGTTGATCACGATTTAGAACTGTAGTGTCCCAGGCAACATCTCGAGGGTTTTTATTCAAGTATTTAAATTGCGGGCTATTGCCTATCGACGTTCCAAAGGTGACTACCATCCCCAACTATGACTGACACGCCGGAACACACCCAGCACGTATTCAAGCCCACGCGCGAGCACATCCTCGCCATCGTGCTCGCCACCGGCATCGCCCTGATGGGCATCCTCTGGGCGCCGAAGTACCTGGCCTGGCTGCTGATCTTCCCCGCGGTCTGGCTGGCTTGGGTGCTTGCCTCTTCCACCACAGTGGACGAGCGCGGCATCACCGCCAAGTATCTGGTGCGCAAGAACGTCACCCTGCCGTGGCGCGACCTCAAGGGCCTCGCGTTCAAGGGCTCTGCTGTTCATGCCGTTACTGTCGACGGCGCGGAGCACCCGCTACCCGGCGTGACCTTTAACTCGCTTCCCGAACTTGCCGAGGCATCCAACGGCCGCATCACCGACGTGATCACCGCAGCCCAGGAGGCCACCGACGGCAAGTACGAAATCATCGACAAGGGCGGCCACAAGGTTTTGCTCTCCCGCGAAGAGTACGACGCCTACGTTGCCGAGCACCCGGACCTGCCGGGCCCGCGCCCGTCCTCGCCGAATACTTCCTCTGAAACTTAAGGAGTAACCACCGTGATCCCACTTCGCTCACGCGTCACCACCATCGGCCGCCAGGCCGCAGGCGCCCGCGCACTGTGGCGCGCCACCGGCACCGGTGAGAACGAGTTTGGCAAGCCGATCGTGGCTATTGTGAACTCCTACACCCAGTTCGTTCCGGGGCACGTGCACCTGAAGGAGGTCGGCGACATCGTCGCGGACGCCGTGCGTGCCGCCGGCGGAGTGCCCAAGGAGTTCAACACCATCGCCGTCGACGACGGCATCGCCATGGGACACTCCGGCATGCTGTACTCCCTGCCGTCGCGCGAAATCATCACCGACTCGGTGGAGTACATGGTCAACGCCCACACGGTGGACGCCATGGTCTGCATCTCCAACTGCGACAAGATCACGCCGGGCATGCTCAACGCCGCGATGCGCCTGAATATCCCGGCCGTGTTCGTCTCCGGCGGCCCCATGGAGGCCGGCAAGGCATTCTCGGTCGGAGGGGTGACCAAACCGAAGTCCGACCTCATCGACGCGATCGCACTGTCCGCCAACGACGACGTCTCCGACTCGGAGCTCGACAACATCGCCAACAACGCCTGCCCCACCTGCGGCTCCTGCTCCGGCATGTTCACCGCCAACTCCATGAACTGCCTCACCGAGGCGCTCGGCCTGTCCCTGCCGGGAAACGGCACCACGCTCGCCACCCACACCACTCGCCGCGAACTGTTTGAAAAGGCCGGCCGGACCGTCATGGAGCTGTGCGAGCGCTACTACGGCCAGGGCGACGAATCCGTCCTGCCACGCAACGTGGCAGGCGTGAACGCCTTCCGCAACGCCATGGCGCTGGACATGGCCATGGGCGGATCCACCAACACCATCCTGCACATCCTCGCCGCCGCGCAGGAGGGCGGAATCGACTTCGACCTCCACGACATCGACGAGCTGTCCCACCAGATCCCCTGCCTGTCCAAGGTGGCGCCGAACGGCGAAGCCCACGTCGAGGACGTCCACCGCGCAGGCGGCATCCCGGCGATTTTGGGCGAGCTCAACCGCGCGGGACTGCTGCATGCGGATGTGCACTCGATCGCGTATCCGTCGCTAAGCAAATGGCTCGCAGACTGGGACATCCGCGGCGGGTCCGCGACCAATGAGGCGCTGGAGCTGTACCACGCCGCCCCCGGCGGAGAGCGCACCACGAAGGCGTTTTCCCAGAGTGCGCGGTGGGCGGAGCTCGATACCGACGCGGCAAACGGCGTGATCCACGACGCCGAGCACCCGTTTACGTCCGACGGCGGCCTGGTGGTGCTGCGCGGCAACCTCGCACCCGACGGCGCGATTTTGAAGACCGCCGGCGTGGAAGAGGGCCTGTGGGAGTTCACGGGGCCCGCGCGCGTGGTGGACTCGCAGGAGCAAGCCGTTTCCATGATCCTCAACCGCGAGGTGCTCGAAGGTGAGGTCGTGGTGATCCGCTACGAAGGCCCCGCCGGCGGGCCGGGCATGCAGGAGATGCTGCACCCGACGTCGTTCCTCAAGGGCGCCGGCCTAGGCAAAAAGTGCGCGCTGATCACGGACGGGCGTTTCTCCGGTGGCACCTCCGGGCTGTCCATCGGCCACATCTCCCCCGAAGCCGCCGCTGGCGGCCTGATCGGCCTGATCGAAAACGGCGACACCATCTCCATTTCCGTATCCAACCGCGAGCTGAAGCTCGACGTGGACCAGGCGGAGCTGGACAAACGCCGGAAAACGATAGAAGCCTCCGACACCCCGTGGACGCCGAACCGCGTCCGGGAGGTGTCGAAGGCTTTGCGAGCGTACGCGAAGATGGCCACCAGCGCCGACAAGGGCGCCGTGCGCCAGGTGGACTAAGCGACCGGATTGACCCCGGTGCCGAACCACCAGATCAGTCCGGCAGCCGCCAGGCCGAGCAGCACGCCGATCCAGCTGGAGACCAGCGGGCGCTTGGCCCAGCCGCGCGAGGCGTCGATGCCGTAGCGGCCCGGGCCGGTGAACTGCACGACCAGGGATGCGGCCAGCAGCATCACCGGCACCCAGGTCTCCGGCGTCCAGGCGAAGACGTTGAAGCCGTCAGACTGGGAAACAAACGCGTGCAGCGCCATAAAGCCGGTCACAGCGATCGCGACCAGCGCCGCGATCGGAGTGAGCAGGCCTAGCAGCAGGAACACACCGGCGGCCAGCTCGAGGGTGGGCACCACAACGGCCAGACCGGAACCGTAAGGGTAATCTGCAAACGCGCTCTCCAGACCGGAGATACCTTCGTTGCCGCCGAGGCGGAAGAAGATCGCGACGGAGTCGATGATCAAAAACGCACCGAGGAACAGGCGCATCAAGAACAGACCGAAGTCCGTGGTGCCGCGGCGGGTCTCCTCCTCCACCACGGCCGGCTCGGTGGTCTCGGCGGTCTCGGCGTAGGCCGGCTCAGTGGCGACATACGCTGGCTCGCGGTCCATGTCCACCGTCTCAGTAGTGCGTTCAACCCCTGTGGTCTCCGGTGTCTGCGGAATCAACGGGCCGTTGTTCTGCTCGCCGCGCGGGAAAATTTCCGTCGGGGCAGCCTTGCCCGTGCGGGTGTAAAGCCCGTCGCCGGTGTAATCCGGCACATCAGGGGAATCCAGGTTTGTCAGATCGTTTTGCTCATTCGGGGTGAGATCGCGTGGGTTGTTAGCCATGCCAACAAATGTATGCGAAACCACTGCCTGATCCTTGGCAACGCGCCGTTAAAAACACCAAAACCGCCCCTGTGCGCTGCACTGTTGACAGTGGAAGCCTTTGGACGCCGGTTAGCAACGGCACCCCCAATGGTGTTACCCTCGGCTCCGCTCTTTCTTAATTAACTTTCATTAAGGATCATCATGGGTAAAACCTTCAAAGTAGCCCTCGCGCTGGTGGGCCTCACCGTCGGCGCGGGCTTCGCTTCCGGCCAGGAGGTGATCCAGTACTTCCTCGCGTTCGGATACTGGGGCATCCTCGGTGCGGCTGTCGCTGGCGCCGCAATCGCCATCTTCAGCGGCTGGGTCTACCAGCTCGGCTCCTACTACATGGCCGACGACCACAGCGCCGTGTTCAAGAGTGTCTCGCGTCCGTGGCTTTCGAAGTACATGGACATCACTACGATGTTCACCTTGTTTTGCATCGGCTTCGTCATGGTCGCCGGCGCAGGCGCCAACCTGGAGCAGCAATTCGGTTTCCCCACCTGGGTTGGCTCCACAATCATGACCGTGCTTCTGCTTCTCTCCGGCCTGCTGGACATTGACAAACTCACCAGCGTTTTCTCCTACATCACCCCGCTGCTGATCGCGTGCTTGCTCGTCGCCTTCGTGATCACGCTGATGAACATGCCGTCCGACTTCGGGCACATCAACGAACTGGCACAGACCAACCAGAGCGCGTCGGGCACGTTCGGCAACTGGTTGATCACCGCGCTGAACTACGCCACATTGGTGATGATCATGGATGTCTCCATGATGCTCGTCTTCGCCGGCTCCCACATGAACCCGGCACAGGCGGGCAAGGGTGGCCTGCTCGGCGGCATCATATTCGCCGTGCTGCTGCTGATCCTGACCTTCATCCTGTTCTGCAACATGGAAAACGTCATGGATGCCGATATGCCGCTGCTGATGGTCTTCGACTCCATGCACCCCGCCGTAGGCGTGTTCGTGTCCATTGTCATCTACCTGATGATCTACAACACCGCCGTCGGCATGTTCTATGCCAACGGTCGCCGCCTGAGCCACGACAAGCCCGGGAAGTTCCGCGCGTACTACACCGCCGCGGTCCTGGTCGGCTTCGCCCTGTCCTTCATTGGCTTCGCCGACCTGGTCGGCTGGGTCTACCCGCTTCTGGGCTACCTCGGCCTGGTGCTGGGCGTCGTCATGGGTGTGGCCTGGTTCCGCGACCGCAAGAACATCCAGGACGAGACCGGACGCCGCGAGCGCCTCGCAGAGCTCGCAGGCACCCAGCTTGATCCCGAGCGCTCGGACCTCACCGGCGCGGAGCGCAACGAGGTCGACTCGCTGACCTCCGACTCCAATGTTGGCGGCAAGGAACTGTGGCAGTCGGTGCAGGAAGAGGTTGCGGCGGACATGCACGCCGATTCCTCCAGCGACTTCGACATCAAGACCGTGCCGGCGCTCGACCCCGAGTCCGACTCCTACGCTGGTGCCCCGGATTCCCAGGACGAGAAGATCCAGTGGGAGGCGTACGAGGAGATGTACAAGACCGGCGAGTTCCCCGCCGTCAAGCCCGAGGACAAGCCCCAGGGCAAGTAAGCACTCGCTTTTCGACGTCCCGCTCCGCCCCGGCCAACGTGTGTTGGCCGGGGTTTTGCGCTACTGGGTTTTCCTTGGACTACCCCACCGCAGACCCCTAGTAAGGGAGCCAGAGAAAGCCCTGTTTTGGGCCATAATCTGGATCGCTTACTAGGGGTCTGTCGGTACGAGGGGCGCAGGGCCAGTTACTTCACAGATCCACGTTCCGAGGCGTGAACTCAACTCGCGGCGGATCTAAATCGTTGTCATCACCCTGCATCTGAAACGACGCCACCCATTCGGAGCCAGCTTCAGAGGAGAGCTGCACGTACGAAGGCTCGCCACGATCAGTGTTCACGACTGCACTGACGTCCCGGTTAGATTCTCTTGCTGAAGTAGCTGCCATGCGAACCTCCATTTAGGTACGTACCTACACGGTAGGGGTGGGCGGCAATGGGGACAACCCCTTGCGTTACAAATGGTGAAAGGCAAGTGGTGAATCCCCGCCTATCCAAGGACTTTCACCACTTGCCTTTCACCATTTGCGGCCGGAGCGGCCGATGCAGCCGAGTAACTCTACTCCGCGAGCTTCTTCGCGATGAGCTGGTTGACCTGCCCCGGGTCAGCCTTGCCCTGGGTTGCCTTCATCACAGCACCGACGATGGCGCCGGTGACCTTCTTGTTGCCGGCGCGGTACTTCTCCACGATGTCCGGGTTGGCGGCCAGCGCCTCGTCGACAGCCTTCTCAATCGCGCCGTCATCGCGCACGACCTCCAGGCCACGGGCGGCGACGACCTCGTCGACAGAGCCTTCACCGGCGATGACGCCGTCGATGGCCTGGCGGCCTAGCTTGGTGGTCAGCTTGCCTTCCTTGACCAGCTCCACCACGCGGGCGACGTCGGCCGGGGTGACGCCGAGGGCGTCGAGATCCTTGCCGGCCTCGTTGGCCTTGCCGTTGATGTAGGAGACCCACCATGCGCGGGCCTCATCGGGCGTGGCGCCGGCCTCGACGGTGTCCACGATCAGGTCCAGCGCGCCGGCGTTGACCAGGTCGCGGAACTCCTTCTCCGGCAGCTGCCACTCCTCCTGGATGCGCGCACGGCGCACCCACGGCAGCTCCGGCAGGGTGGCGCGGATTTCTTCGACCCACTCCGGCTTGGCAATCACCGGCGGCAGGTCGGGGTCGTTGAAGTAGCGGTAGTCGCTCGCCTCTTCCTTCGGGCGGCCCTTGGAGGTGGAGCCGTCCTTCTCCTGGTAGTGGCGGGTCTCCTGGACCACTTCCCCGCCGTCCTGCAGTACGGCGGCCTGGCGCTGCATCTCATAGCGCACGGCCTGCTCGACGGACTTCAGGGAGTTGATGTTCTTGGTCTCGGTGCGGGTGCCGAATTCTTCCTGGCCAACCGGGCGCAGGGACACGTTGGCGTCGCAACGCATGCTGCCCTGGTCCATGCGCGCGTCGGAGACGCCGAGGGCCTTGACCAGCTCGCGCAGTGCGCCGACGTAGGCCTTGGCCACCTCTGGGGCGCGCTCGCCGGCGCCGATGATCGGCTTGGTCACGATCTCGATCAGCGGGATGCCCGCGCGGTTGCAGTCCACCAGCGACGCGGTGGCGCCGGTGATGCGGCCGGAGGCGGAGCCTAGGTGGGTGAGCTTGCCGGTGTCTTCCTCCATGTGCGCGCGTTCGATTTCCACGCGCCACTCGGTGCCGTCCTCGAGCACGACGTCCAGGTAGCCGTCGTAGGCGATCGGCTCGTCGTACTGGGAGATCTGGTAGTTCTTCGGCTGATCCGGGTAGAAGTAGTTTTTGCGCGCGAACCGCGAGGACTCGGCGATCTTGCAGTTCAGCGCCAGGCCGATCTTGATGGCCCACTCCACGCCCTTGGCGTTGACCACCGGCAGCGCACCGGGAAGCCCGAGCGAGACCGGGTCGATGTTCGTATTCGGCTCGGCGCCGAAGTGGGCGGATGAGGTGGAGAACATCTTCGTCTCGGTGGCGAGCTCGACGTGCACCTCAAGGCCCATCACGGGGTCGTACTTTTCGAGTACTTCGTCGTAATCCATCAGGTCGTACGCAGTCATGCGCATCAGTCTACTGCCCCGCCCCGCGCCCCCGCGCTACAGCTCACCCCGTCTCTGCACCCACACAAATGCGGCCGTCTTCTCGCAGCCGACAGCGAGCGCATTGCCTATCGACGGCCCATTGCCCACGTGCACCGTCCCCCACAGGGTGTCGCCGGTTTGAGCAGGCAGGACGTCGCAAAGCAGCTGCATCGCCACGGGTGCGAGGCCGCGACCGCGGGCATTGTCGTCGAGGAGAAACTCGTAGACCTGAAAGCCGCGCATGCCGTTTGCGTCGTCGCGGGCTGCCGCGATGATGACCGCGCGCTGCCCGTCTACCTCGATCGTGCACAGCGCACCGGTTTCCGCGCAGCTTTGCAGCTGCTCCGGGGTCGCGGCCTCCGTCCAGGTGCGCACTTCGGGCCGTTGCCTTGCGACGTTGCCGCGGGCCGAAGTCCGCGAACTCGCTGTGCAGTTGTTTGGCGTACGTGCCTAGGCGGTCGTGCTGCGGCGGCGCGGAGGTCGCGACAACGTGCACGAACGGCTTGCGCCTGTCCAGCCCCAGGAAGCGGATCCCGGCGATGCACCAGTTACCGTCCGCAAACTCCACGCGGCGGATCGCCCACGCCAGCGGGTCGGGCACGTCCGGGCCGCCGAGAGGTTGCAGATGGTCGCGAAAGCCCGCGCCGAACTCCGCGTTTGCAGTGTGCTCGGCGTGCGGGCGCATCTCCTGCACCGCGAGCTCACGCCGCTGGTCTGCGGTGTACCACTCGCGAAGCTGAATAGGCATCCACGCCTCGTACGCGCGCGCCATCTGTTCAAGCAGCGTCATGCGGGAAACGCTACTGCATCCCGGCACATATAGGCCCCCGCTGCAACCGAGAGAGGGTTTCCCTATGCTGTCGAGGGTGGATTATCCCGATTTTTCTGACAGAAATACCCGCACGGGCACGCTCGGCATCGTCGCCGTCGGAGCACTGATCCTCGCCGCCCCGTTTGTCGCCCAGGCGGCAACGTCGGACGGCGAGCCCGAGGTCACAGAGGTCTCCGCCGCGGGCGCCACGCTTCTCGACGCCAACGGGGCTCCCCTGAAGTGCACCCAAACGACCGCCTCGGATGGTTCCGAAGACGGCACCGGCACCTGGAAGTGGGACTGCGGCGACACCAAGATTCAAATGCGCACCGACGCGACCGACACGACCGACGCAACCGACGAGGACGCGGGGGCGAAAGCAGTCGCGCGCACGTACTGGCTCGTAAGCGGAGGCGACCGGGTCAACACCGGCGAACTCGATCAGCCCGCACCCGGCGTGTACGCAGTGCACCGCGATGACGTGTCCGTCGCCGCCGTAGAGCGCGGCGGCCTCACGGTGTACGTCGCGGCGACTTATGCCGCCGGCGAAGAGATCGTCGACCGCTTCGTCGCAGAGGAGGCCCGCTAGTGCAAAAGAGCTTCATTCTCCAAGGCATCGGCGGCCTGGCAATCCTCGCGGGCGTGGGACGGTTCGTCTACGCACTCACCCAGGTGCCGTGGACGCCCGCGTTCGGCGCTGCAGCGGCGGCATTCGTCCTCATTTCTGTCGCGGCGGCGTGGCTACTTTTGCGCCGCCACCCCGGGCGGCCTGGGAATCCGTGGTGGCTGCCCGCCGGCGTGATTGCCGGGGCGGGCTTGTGCGGCGTCGTCCCGCCGGTCAACTCCGCGTACCTCGCCGCGGCGCAGCAGCTTCCCGACGCTGTTACGTACCTGTTTTCCTCGATTCCGGAGGAGACTGCCAAACTGCTGGCTGCGTTACTGGTCATCGCCGCATTCGCGCCGGTGCGTCGACCCGTCGAGTCGGCCGTGGTCGGCATGGCAGTCGGCGTCGGCTACACGGTCGCCGAGACCGTGAACAATTCAGCGATCGCAGCGGCGCTGGATCTGCACTCGGAATACTTCAATGGTGTCGCGGCCATGATCACGATGGTTGTCATGGGCCCGTTCTCGCACGCCGTGTACACCGGGCTGGCGGCGTGGGGCCTCGGGCAGTTCCTGTGCCGCACCGACCAGCCTCTCGGCTGGCGCCTCTCCCGGCTTGCCGGTTGGTTACTCCTCGCCGCCGCGATCCACGGGGCGTTCAACGCCTCCAAAGAGCTCCCCGGCGTCGCGGGTCTCTTCGGCTCGATCGCGGTCACGATCTTGCTGTGGGTGCTGTTGATCTGGCTCTACCGCCGCTCCCGCGCTGTCGCCTCCCAGACCTCCCGGTAGCTCTCGGCGAGCGTGGCCACGGTCTCGTGCGCGTTGAGCCCGCTGGGGTTGCCCACCACCCACACCGGCACGCCGGCGAGGGTCTCGGGCTGGAGGCCGCGGGTGGCCTTTGGTCGTCGATAGGCATCGCGGTACGCCCCAATACCTGCGAACATCACGGCTGCGGGCCGATGCTTTTCGACGACGCCCCGCACCACCTCTGCTCCCTCAACGAGTTCCGCCTTGGAGAGGTCCGACGCTTTCGGCGTCATGCGCCCCACCAAGTTAGTAAAGCCGATGCCGCGCTCGGCGAGCATGGCCGCGTCTTCTTCCGATAACCCCTCATTGGCGTGGACGCGGTACGGGGTGATGCCCGCGGCCTCCAGCGCCGGCCAGAAGCGGTTGCCCGGGTAGGCAAAGGGCGCGTCCACCTCCTCGGTGAGGCGGCCGGGGTTAATGCCGACGATGAGCAGGCGACAGGGGTCAGGGATGCGGTTTCTCATAGCGTGCGCGCGGGCGCTATGTGAACATCGCCTTCGCGGTGGCGTAGCGACGCTCGGGCACGGTCTTGAGCTGTGCCACGGCGTCTTCGAGCGCGACCAGCTCGATGTCCTCGCCGTGCAGGGCCACGCACTGGCCGAAGTTGCCGTCGTGGGCTGCGCGGGCGGCGTGGACGCCGTAGCGGGTGGCCAGCACGCGGTCGTAGGCGGTCGGCGTGCCGCCGCGCTGGGTGTGCCCGAGCACCGTGGTGCGCACGTCGTAGCCCAGGCGCTTTTTCACTTCGTCGCCGATGATCTGGCCCATGCCGTTGAAGGTTTTGTGGCCGAACTCGTCTTCCTCACCGAGACCTGCGTCCATGGTGTCTTCTTTAGGAGTCGCGCCCTCGGCGACGACGATGATGCCGTACTTCTCCCCCATCTGGAACCGACGCTCCATCGCCTTGCAGATATCGGCGATGTCGAACGGCTCCTCCGGGACCACGGTGTAGTGCGCGCCGCCGGCCATGCCGGCGTGCAGGGCGATCCAGCCGACGTGGCGGCCCATGACCTCCACGATGAGGATGCGGTTGTGGGACTCGGCGGTGGTGTGCAGCCGGTCGATCGCGTCGGTGGCCACGGACACCGCGGTGTCGAAGCCGAAGGTGTAATCGGTGGCGGCGACGTCGTTGTCGATGGTCTTGGGCACGCCGACGACCGGGATGCCGTTGTCGGAGAGCCACTTTGCGCCCTTGAGCGTGCCCTCGCCGCCGATGGCGATCAAGGCGTCCACCCCAGCGTCGTCGATGTTGGCCTTGATCTGGTCCAGTCCCGCCTTGAACTTGTCCGGGTGCAGGCGGCCGGTGCCCAGCACGGTGCCGCCGCGAAGCAGGAGGGAGTCCATGTAGGCGTCGTTGTAAAGGTCGACGCGGCGATCCTCTATCAGCCCCACCCAGCCGTCGCGGTACCCCACGACGGTAGAGCCGTACTCCGTGTTGGCGGTGCGGACGATGCCGCGGATGACGGCGTTGAGGCCAGGGCAATCGCCGCCGGAGGTCAAAGTGGCAAGTCGCATACCTGCCAGGCTACCCGCGAAGCCGAAGCGACGACACCGCACCGATCAGCATCGCAACGCACGGCAGCGCAAGCGCCCAACCGGCGGTGGATTCGACGGAGCCGGAAGCCAGGACCATGCCCACCAGCGCCACGCCAAGGACGGATCCGACCTGGCGGGCGGTGTTGTACAGCCCGGAAGCCGCGCCGGTTTCGTGCTCGGAGACGCCGCGCATGGTCACCGCCGCGTTGGGCGCCCACACGAAAGCCCCGCCAATGCCCAACAGCGAGGTCGCGGCGGTAAACCACCACACGCTGGCCCCGGTGTGAATGAGCGCGATGGCGAGCGCCAGCCCCGCCGCGGAGACGGCAAAGCCCGCCGCGCACAGCTTGCCTGAGTCGCGCCGGTCCGTCAGGTACCCGGCAACCGGGGTGAGCACGAGCGCGAATACGGACATGGGCGCGGTGACGGCGCCGGATGCCATCGGCGAGGCGCCAGCGACGGTTTGCAGCCAGTACATCAGCGGGATGAACATCGACGCCACAGTAAAGCCCATCGCGGCCACCCCCAGCGTCCCGAGCGCAAACGAGCGGTTCAGCATGAGCTCCACGGGCAAGAACCCGTCGTCGGTGCCGTTGCGGGCCGAGAGCACCAGCACGCCGATCAGCAGCGCACCAAAGAGGATCGAGGGCCACTGCCCGAACTGGATGCCGTAGACAAGCAGCCCCAACCCGCCGAAGGAAAGCACAACAGGCAACACCGTCACCCGCTCGCTGCTGCGCGGCAGCCGCGGCAACGCGATCAACCCGGCGAGCAGCGCCACCGCACCAAGCGCGGCTTGCGCGAAAAACGCGGCACGCCAGCCGAAGCCGTCTGCCACCGCCCCACCGACCACCGGGCCGATCAGCGACGCCACCGAGCCGATCACGCCCCACGCGGCAAACGCGCGTCCCTGCTTGTCTTCTGCAAACACGCGCGGGATCAGCCCAAACGCCTGCGGTAAGAACACCGCGGCACCCACGCCCTGCAGACCACGGGCCACAACCAGGGCACCGAACGACCAGGACACGCCCGCAAACACCAGGGCGGCCACATAGATGGCCAGACCGATGAGGAAGACGCGGCGTTGCCCGAAAGCATCGCCGAGTTTGCCCGTGGCCGGCATCGGGGCCACTGTACACAGCAGGTAGATGCTGGTCAGCCACACGGCGGAGCCGACGTCGAAAGGCAAAAGCGGCGTGATCACGGGCATGAAGCCCTGATCGATCAGGACAAGAAAATACCCCGCAGCCAGGGCTGCGAGGGTATTCCAGGGGTTAACGGCCGGCTTCAAAAGCGGCACCCACGCGGTACAAGCGCGCGTCCTCGAAGGCCGGGGCGATCAGCTGCAGGCCCACCGGCAGGTTGGTGTCAGAGGCCTGGCCCGCCGGCACCGACATGCCGGGCAGGCCGGCCAGGTTCAGCGGCAAGGTGAACAGGTCGAAGTTGTACATCGCCAGCGGGTCGTCCACCTTGTCGCCGAGCTTGAACGCGGTAGTGGGAGCGGCCGGGGCGGCGATGACGTCGCAACGCTCGAATGCTTTCGCAAAGTCCTGCGCCACCAGGGTGCGCACGCGCTGCGCCTGCAGGTAGTACGCGTCGTAGTAGCCCACGGACAGCGCGTAGGTTCCCAGAATGATTCGGCGCTTGACCTCGGCACCGAAGCCCTCGCCGCGGGTGGCGGCCATGACTTCCTCGGCGGAACGGGTGCCGTCGTCACCGACGCGCTGGCCGTAGCGCATGCCGTCGAAACGCGCGAGGTTCGAGCTGACCTCGGAGGTCTGGATCAGGTAGTACGCGCCCATGACGTCTTCGAAGCTCGGGCAGTCCACCTCGACGATCTCCGCGCCCTGTGCCTCCAGCTGAGCGTAGGCCTTATCGATGGACTCCTTCACACCGTCCTGCGTGCCGGGGCGCTCGAACTGCTTCACGCGGCCGATCTTCACACCCTTGAGGTCGCCCTTCGCACCCTCGCGTGCGGCGTCGGCGCACGCCGGCACCTCGCGGTCCACGGAGGTGGCGTCGAACTCGTCGTGGCCGCCGATGATCTCATGCAAAAGCGCGGTATCCAGCACGTTGTTCGCGCACGGGCCCACCTGGTCGAGCGACGACGCACAGGCGATCACGCCGTAGCGCGACACGCCACCGTAGGTCGGCTTCACGCCGACGGTGCCGGTCAGGGATGCCGGCTGGCGGATGGAGCCGCCGGTGTCGGTGCCGATGCCCAGCGGGGCCTCACCGGACGCGAGCGCCGCCGCGGTGCCGCCGCCGGAGCCGCCCGGGACGCGCTCGAGGTCGTGCGGGTTCTTCGTCTGCTTGTAGGCGGAGTTCTCCGTGGACGAGCCCATGGCGAACTCGTCCAGGTTGGTCTTGCCCAGAATCGGGATGCCAGCCGCACGCAGCTTCGCCACCACGGTGGCGTCGTACGGGCTCATGTAGCCCTCGAGCATCTTGGACGCGGCGGTGGTCGGCGCGTCGGTGGTCACCAGGAGGTCTTTGAGCGCCAGCGGCACGCCCGCGAGCGCGGAGGCCGGCTCATCGCCGTTTTTAACCTGCTCGTCCACCTTGTCCGCCGCCGCAAGCGCTACCTCGGCGCCGACGTGCAGGAAGGCGCCGAGCTCGCCGTCGACCTCAGCGATGCGGTCCAAAAACGCCTGCGTGACCTCGCGGGAGGTGACCTCGCCGGACTGGATCATTGCTGCGAGCTCGTGCGCTGGCTTTGCGACGAAACCTTCGGCCGGAATCGTGTACTGCGTCATAAGTCTCTAGTCTCCCTCTCCGAGAATCTGCGGCACCACGAAGCGGTCGTCCTCCACGGCCGGAGCCTGGTCCAGCGCCTCTGCCTGCGTCAGCGTCTTCTTCTCCACGTCGGCGCGCATACCCGCGTCGATGGAGTGCGGGTGGCTCATCGGCGTGACACCCTCAGTGTCCACACTCTGCACCTTCGAGACCGCGTCCACGATCGTGTCCAGCTGCTGGGCGATGTCGTCCAGTTCCTCGTCTTTCAGCGCGATTCGCGCCAGGCGTGCGATGCGCGACACCTCGTCGCGTGAAATCTCAGCCACAGTCCCATCCCTTCGTCCATCACGTGGGTTGCGATTAACGCGCCTTATCTTACGTCACGGCAATTCGCTTACCCGCGGGCGGTAAGGCGCACCGGCAACGACGCCCAGCCACCAACCGGGTGAACCTCACGCTCCCCCTCGCCAGCGCTGGTGACCTCCGCGGCCGCAAGCAACTCCTCGAAGAACGCCTGCAACTCGACGATCGACAGCGCCTTGCCGGGGCACGCGTGAGGGCCTGCGCCCCAGACCAGGTTGTCGTCCGCGTGAGCATCCGGCTCAAATCCATCCGCGTCTGCGAACACATCCGGATCCCGGTTCGCTGCGGTCCAGTGAATGCGCACACGCTGCCCCTCCGGCAGATCGTGCCCGCCGAGCGAGACGGGGCACGTGGTCACGCGCCGGTTGCTCACAAACGGCGAATCGGCGCGGAGAATCTCGTCGGCAATCGCGGTGAACTCCTTCTGCGACACGCCGCCAGCGAGGCGGTCTTGCAGCTCCGGGTGACGGATGAGAGCGTCAAGCACCACGCCGATGCAGTACGCCATTGAGCTCAGATCGCCCGCGGTCCAGTTGCGCAGCACGGACACAATTTCTTCGAACTCCAGACGGCGTCCGAGGCTGTCGTCGTGGACGAGCCGCGAGGTGACCGAATCGTCCGGGTTGTCTTGCAGCGGTTCGACCACAGAGCGGATGATGTCGTCGAAACGCTCCGCGACGGCTGCGGTGCGCTCGAGCTCGCCGGACCGGGTGGCCGCGTTGTTGTCCGCCACCCATTCCACAAGGGTGTCGTTGAGCTCGCTTGGCCAACCGAGCCACGCGGTCATCGCCCGAACCGCGTACTGGGCGCCCAAGTCGCCGACTGCGTCGACCTCACCGGCCGACACCGCCTTTTCAGCCAGTTCCCGCGCTATCTTGCGAAACATCGGATCGAGCTGCCCGACCTCCTCTGCAGTGAGGTAGCGGTCGATCAACGCACGCATCTCAGTGTGCTTTTCGCCGTCGAGGCCATTCGGCAACTGCAAAAATCGCGACACGCCCGACGAGAACTGTTCCGGGTTTTCCGCCACTTCGCGGGCGAGAGCGTTGCCCGTGACGACGACCTCCTCGCCGTCACGAGCCAACCTCGCGCCGTCGCGAAGCAATGCGTCCCCGACAGCACGCGGTTCGGCCCCGGCGAGCGTGGTCTGCAGAATTTCGGTGCGATCCATTCTGGTTCTCCTTCGTTCGGAAATTGTTGGGTTTTCGAATGTACACCCGCTCGCGATGTGCCGAATTGCTATAAATAAGGCCATGTCGTACCTCATCCGCGTATCTCTCCCCGACGTCCCGGGCAGCCTCGGCCAGCTTGCCGAGGTCTTCGGCATGGTGGATGCCGACATCAACTCCGTGGACATCGTGGAATCCTCCACCGACGGCACGGTGACCGACGACATTGTGGTCACCCTGCCCACCGGCGTGATGGTGGACACCCTGATCACCGCCGTGGCATCCGTCGACGGCGCCGAAGTGGATTCGATCCGCCCGTTCACCGGCCGTGTGGACCGCCGCGGGCAGATCCAGATGCTCGCGCAGATTGCGGCGCAGTCCGGCAGCGTCGAAGACCGGCTCAGCGAGCTGGTGGGCGTCATGCCGAGCGCCGTGACCTCCTCCTGGGCCGTGGTACTGCATTCCTCTAAAGACGGACTCACCCGCGCCGCCGCCTCCCCCGCCGCACCCGAGGACGACGGATCGACCCCGCAGATGCCGCCGATCGAGGCCGCGCGCATCCTGCAGCCCGACTTCGACGAGTGGGTGCCGGAGTCTTGGTTCCAGCTCGGCACCTCGCTGACGATTACTCCCCTGCACGGCACCGACATGGTGCTAGTGGTCGGCCGTGTGGGCGGTCCGGAGTTCCTGGCGTCCGAGGTGCGCGAGATCGGCGACCTCGGCTGCATCACCGGCGCGATGCTGCGCTAGCGCACGAACGCCACTGCATAGTTTCTAGAATTTTGAAATACTAGAAACTATGCAACCGCTTGAAGCACGCTTAACCGCCATAGAAGCGCGCATTGACGCGCTCGAACAAGCATCACTTCCGCAATCACCCGAGTTTCACGCCGACAGTAACCACGATGGGACGGTGTCCTTCACCGGCGACATCACGCTGTCGACTGGCACGTACACATACGCATGGGCTCGCCCGGCAGCCTGGATTACGGATCAGCCGTGGGATGACGCGCTTGCCCGCATCGCCGCGCTCGCGCACCCGGTACGCGGCGCGATCTTGCGGCACCTGCTGGCGGCGCCCGCGTCGGTGACGGAGCTTGTGGAGTCGGACTTGGTTTCTTCCACTGGCACGGCCTACCACCACCTGAAGGAGCTGCAAGCCGCCGGCTGGGTGCACAAACAGGACGGGGTTTTCAAGATTCCCCCCGCCCGCGTTATCCCCCTCATGGCTATGGTCATTGCCGGGGAGGATCACTAATGCGCGCCAGAGACATGGCTGTTGGGGTCATCGCCGCCGCTGTCACCGCCGCGGCATTACTCTCAACCGGCCCCCGCGACATTTCCGTAGCCACCGAGCGCACCGGCGATCCTGAAATTTCCTCCGCCCTTGAACATCTCGCGGAGAACGGCCACCACAACCTCGCCGCGTTCTCCTACGACGGCGGCGAGGCACACTTCGGCGGCCTCGGCGCGGACGAGCACACCGAGTTCGAAATCGGCTCGATCACCAAAACCTTCAACGCGGAGCTTGTCCGGCAGTTCATTGAAGAAGGAGAGCTCAGCCTGGACACCCAGGTGCAGGAGCTTATCGACGTCCCCTCCGCCCCCATCTCCGACGTGACCTTGGAAGAGCTGCTCAACCACACTTCCGGTCTGGCCACCACCGAAAGCCTCAGCTTTAAAGAATTGTTCATGGCCAATCTCCGTGACGGCGGCAACCCGTACCGCCGCGATACACCTCAGGACATTGTTGACGCCGCCGGCGCCGCCCAACTGAAGGACCGCGGCGAGAAGCAGTACTCGAACTACGGTCACGCGCTGCTCGGCCAACTACTGTCCACACACGCTGGCGTTCCGTACGACGAACTACTGCGCACCCGCATCTTCGAGCCCGCTGGCATGACCTCGACGTATGTGGCGCTGCCGGGCACCATCGACGGTGCCCCTACCGGGTTGTCGGCCAACGGGCACCACGCCGGGCCGTGGGACATGAACGGCTGGGCGCCAGCGGGCGCAATCCGCTCCACGGCGGCTGACATGGCGAAGTACGTGGAGTGGGTGTCCTCGCACGGTGTGCCCGGATACGGCTGGGCCAGCCTCGAAGATAGCGGCGAGGAGTTCACGTTCCACAACGGCGGCACGGGCGGATTCCGGACCATGCTGGTCTGGGACCCCGACAATAACCACCGCGCAGCGTTCGTCGCGGGCGATACCGAAGCTTGGGTGGACGCGCTCGGCATCGATCTGCTGAAGGAGACCCGATGATTGCCCTCACCATGATTCTGCTGTTGCTCGTGTCTCCGACCTTCAGCGCCGCGCGGAAGACCAAAGGCCCAATTTACGCCCTCGTCAACGCGGTGATCTCCGCAGCTGTGGTGTGGATGCTCTCATTTGGCGTGAACTGGAACGGCCAGTTCCCTATCTGGCTGTGGTGGGCCATCGCCGTGTGGGCGGCGGCCCTAGTAGGGCTGAGCGCCGCTCGGCTTATGCGAGCGCGTCTGGGCCGCCCTCGAGCAGCTGCACAAACTGCTCCTCGTTAAGGATCGGCCGGCCCAGCTCCTCCGCCTTCGCGGCCTTGGAGCCGGCGTTTTCACCGACGACCACGTAATCGGTCTTCTTCGACACCGAGCCGGCCGCCTTGCCGCCGCGCGACAGGATGGCCTCTTTGATCTCGTCGCGGGTGAAGCCCTCCAACGTGCCGGTGGCGACGATGGTCAGGCCCTCCAGCGTCTGCGGGGCGCGGTCTTCCTCGTCGGACTCCATGGTCACCCCGGCCGCGGCCCAGGTGTCCACGATGTTTTGGTGCCAGTCCACGGTGAACCACTCTTTGAAGCTCTCGGCGATCACGTCGCCCACGCCGTCGGTTTCGGCGAGGTCGGCCACGGGGGCGTCGATAAGCGAACGTACCGAGTGGAAGCGCGACGCGAGCGCGCGGGCCGCGGTGGGGCCGACGTGGCGGATGGATAGTGCGACGATTACGCGCCACAGGTCTGCGTGCCGCGCGGTTTCCAGGTTGGCCAGAAGCTTCTTGCCGGAGGCGTTGACCTCGCCGTCCTTTCGGGTGTACACGCTGGACTTTTTCAGGTCGTCTTCGGTGAGGTCGAAGAGTTTCGCCTCGTCCTCCAGCACACCGGAGGCGATGAGGTCCTGCGCGCCTTTCTCCCCGAGTGCCTCAATGTCGAACGCGCCGCGCGAGGCGATGTACTCCAGGCGGGTGGCAAGCTGCGCCGGGCAGGAGCGGGTGTTCGGGCAGCGCCAGTCCGCGTCGCCCTCCTTGGCGGGCGCGAGCTTCGTGCCGCAGACGGGGCAGTTTTCGGGGTAAACGAACTCGCGCTCGGTGCCGTCGCGAAGATCTGCGACAGGGCCCAACACCTCCGGGATGATCTCGCCGGCCTTGCGCACCACGACGGTGTCGCCGATCATCACACCCTTGCGTTTGACCTCGTGCTGGTTATGCAGCGTGGCCATGGACACCGTCGAGCCGGAGACGAACACCGGCTCGAGCACCGCGAACGGGGTGGCGCGGCCGGTGCGGCCCACGGAGACCTCGATGTCGTTGAGCTTCGTGGTCACCTCCTGCGGCGGGTACTTGTACGCGATGGCCCAGCGCGGCGCGCGGGAGGTCGCCCCCAGGGCGCGCTGCTCGGCTACAGAATCCACCTTGACCACCAGGCCATCCATCTCGTGGATGGCGTCGTTGCGGTGCTCGCCCCAGTAACTGACGGCCTCGATAACCTCGTCGGCCGTCTCCGCCCGGCGCGTGTACTCGCTGACCGGCAGGCCCCACTCGGCGAGCTTCTCGTAGGCCTCCCACTGCGTTTCGGGGGTGAAGCCCTCGCGCGCGCCGATGCCGTGGCAGATCATGCGGAGCTTTCGCTTCTTCACGTCCTCCGGGTTCTTCTGTCGCAGCCCCCCGGCCGCCGTGTTGCGCGGGTTGGCAAACGGCTTGCCACCTTCCTTCTGGCGCAGCTCGTTGAGCTCAGGGAAGTCCTCGGGGCGGATGAACACCTCGCCGCGGACCTCGAGGAACGCCGGGGCGTCGCCAGTGAGTTTCTGCGGGATGTCCTCGATCACTCGCGCATTGGCGGTGATGTCCTCGCCGGTGGTGCCGTCGCCGCGGGTGGCGGCGCGGGTCAACTCGCCGTTGTCGTAGACGAGGTCGATGGACAGCCCGTCGATCTTCAGCTCCGTGAGGTACGGGCCAGGGGCTTTGGCGAGCCACTCTCGCATCTCGTCTTCGTTGAAGACGTTGTCCAGGCTCATCATGCGCTCTGGGTGGGTGACGTCCGCGAACGCGGTGTCGGCGGCGGGTGCGCCGACCTCCTTGGTGGGCGAGTCCGGCACGGCCAGCTCTGGGTGCTCCTCCTCCAGCTTCTGAAGGCGGCGGAACAGCTCGTCGAATTCGCCGTCGGTGATCACCGGCTGGCCGTTGTAGTACAGGTCCCGGTGCTTACGCACCTTCGCGGCCAGCTCGTCCCATTCACGGTGCAGATCAGCGGAAATTTCACTCACGGCACCCGAGTCTAGCGTCCGCGCTGCCCGTGTCGGCGCGCTCATTACAATGTCGCTCATGGCCACTTTCGACGCCTCCCGCATGCTCTCCTTCGACCTGGAGACCACCTCCGCCAACCCGCGCGAGGCCCGTGTGGTCACCTCTGCGCTCGTGCGTATCGACGGCTCCGAGGTCGACGCCAACGAAACCCTCGCCGACCCCGGGGTTGAGATCCCGGAAGAGGCCGCGAAGGTGCACGGCATCACCACGGAGAAGGCCCGCGCGGAGGGGCGCGACCATGACGAGGTGGTGCGCGAGACCGTCGAGGCGATCAAGAAGGGCTGGGAGGACGGCCTGACTTTGGTGGTGTTCAACGCCCCCTACGACCTGACGGTGCTGCGCCAGCTCACCGGAGACTTCACGGTCACCGGCCCGGTGTTTGACCCCTTGCTGATCGACCGCGCGAAGGACCGCTACCGCAAAGGCCCGCGCAACCTCACCTCCATGTGCGAGCACTACGGCGTGCGGTTGGACAACGCGCACGAGGCCACCGCCGACGCGTTCGCCGCAGCCCGTGTGGCGTGGATGCAGGTGCGCAAGCTCTACCCGGATCTTGCCCAGATGGACACCGGCGAGCTCATGGAGTACCAGGCGGTGCAGTACTTCACGCTGCAGGAGGACCGGAAGCGTTACTTCGAGTCCCAGGGCCGCGACGCCTCGAACGTGCTGCCCGGCTGGCCCATGCTGGGCTAGTGATCGGCTAGTTGAGCGCCAGCTCCGCGCGCAGCTTCTCCGCAAAGTTGCGCAACCCCCGGTTGTCGCCTTCGGATTCGACCGAGTACCTCTCCCCCGACTTGGTCTTCACCACCATCGCGCCCGACTCGCTGATGACCACATCGGCGATGCTCGCGGCGTCGAGCTCTGTGGTTTCCTTCTTGTCCACCAGGCGCAGCGTCTGCCCGTCAAAATCGGCCTCGCGTTTACCCGACAAAAGCCCAAACGCGACGAAGAACGCAATGCCGATCCCGGCGCCTAACAGCATGTCATCCATCATTAGGCCGAACACGACAAAGAACATCACGCCAAAGACGATTCCCATCGAGAAGTCAGCCTTCTTTTTGTCCCAATGCAGCGGCGTAGTCATACCTCCACTGTAAGTGCCCCGGCCATCTCCCGGGCCGCCCGGTAGTTCGCCGCGGTTCCCACCAGCGTGGCGGCCGACTCGGCGTAGACGTCCACGGTCGTTTCGGCGGGATCGATCTGCAGCTCATCGAACAGGTCGTACAGCTCGCGCGGGGCCATCACCGGGATCGCGATGCGTGAGCCAGCGTCCAACAGCCGGGCCAGCGCGTCCTTGTCGGCGCGGCGAGGGTCGGTGGTCAACCACGGGACGTCAAGAAGCTTGGGCGTATGCAACAGGTGCTCGCCAAAACGCGCGAGCGTTTCCTCCGGCTCGGGGATCGCGCGGATGGTCTCGAAGTCGGTGGCACCTTGCAGCGTGCCGGCGACGACCTCGGGCAGGCGCGGCTCGTCCAGCTGCAGCACACTTTTGCCAAAACGCTTCTCGACGTCCCTCCGGTGCCCCACGCACACCTCCAACAGCGCGTCCGTGAGGTCACGAAGCGCGCCGGTGTCGGTGATCATGCGGTGGCCGTTGGCCATCTCGATCTCGGCGGCGAGCGTGAACGGGCCCGCCAGCTGCACCTTCACGGTGTCCACCTTGCCGTGCCAGAGCTCCTCGAGGTGGTCTAGATCGCGCTCCATGCGGTCGGCATCCGCGCGCTTCCGGGCCGCCACGCGCCAGCCGCGGGGCCCGCGCGCGACGGGGATTTCCAGCACGGCGGCGGTGCGGCCGATCAGGTCCGAGCCGACGCCGCGGTCCGGCAGCTGCGGGATGTGCGGCAGTGGCGACTCGGAGAGCACCACGTCCGCGGCTTGCGCGAGGTCGGTGCCGGGCAGCGGGCCAAGCCCGAACGCCGTTGGGGGCAGTGTTGTCACGGCGCTGATGTTACCCAGTGGCGCAGATTGTGCCGGAGCCGAGCACGATGTCACCCAAACCGTCCGGATCCGGCAGGTAGAGCACCGCCGCCTGGCCGCGGGCCACGCCCTCGAGCGGCTCGTGGAGGGCAAGCGTCATCTGATCGCCCTCAACGCGTGCGGTGCAGGGCACGACCCCGCCGTGGGCGCGGATCTGCACGTTGGCCTCGAACTCGCCTTCCATCGCCGGGTGCAGCACTTTCAGGCGGTCGGCGGTGATCGCGTGGACCTTCAGTGCCTCCCGCGGGCCGACGGTGACCGTGCCGGTGGCGGTGTCCACGTCCGTGACGTAACGCGGCTTGCCGTCGGCTGCCGGCACACGGATGTTCAAGCCCTTACGCTGACCGATGGTGTACTGGAACGCGCCGTCGTGCTCCTTCAGCTCGTGGCCGTCGGTGTCCTTGATCATGCCGGGGCGCATGCCGATGGAGCGGCCCAGAAACGCCTGCGTGTTGCCGTCCGGGATGAAGCAGATGTCGTAGGAATCCGGCTTGGACGCGGTGGCGAAGCCGTGGCGGGCCGCCTCCTCCCGAATCTGCGGTTTCTCGGTGTCGCCGACCGGGAAGATGCAGCGGTCCAGCTCGTCGCGAGTAAGCACGCCGAGGACGTAGGACTGGTCTTTCTTGGGGTCGGTGGACCGGCGGAGGTTGCCTTGGTCGTCGATAATTGCGTAATGCCCGGTGGCGATAGCGTCGAAGCCCAAGGTCACCGCGCGGTCCAGCAACGCTGCGAACTTGATCTTCTCGTTGCAGCGCAGGCACGGGTTGGGGGTCTCGCCGTGTTCGTAGGACCACACGAAGTTGTCGATGACCTCTTCTTTGAAGCGGTCAGAGAAGTCCCACACGTAAAACGGGATGCCCAGGTGGTCGCACACTCGGCGCGCGTCGGCGGAGTCCTCCAGGGAGCAGCACCCGCGGGCGGACTCGCGCGTCTGCTGCGCGTCCTTGCTCAGCGCAAGGTGCACGCCCACGACGTCGTGGCCCGCCTCCACCAGGCGCGCAGCAGCGACAGAGGAGTCGACTCCCCCGCTCATGGCCGCCAATACTCGCATGTCGGCGCAGTGTAGTCCCGTGAGTGCGAAAGGTGAAACGTCAGGTCGTTCGGATCGGGACACACTCTAGACATATACCCCCCTGGGGTACTAACGTGGGAGACGGCCGTCGTGCTAGGCCCCCGGCACGGCCGAACCGACCACAACGATGAACTGCAACGAGAGGACAGAACTATGAACGACAGACACGCCCACTCCGGCACCCGACCCGGTGGGCACGCCAGCCATCACGAACACAGCAGCCACGAAGGCCATGCCGGCCGCCACCACACAGAGCACGCGGGCCACGGAGGTCACGGAGGCCACGGAGACCACGTTGCCCAGTTCCGCAGGCTCTTCTGGATCATGCTGGTTCTCGCGATCCCGGTCGTCGGATTTAACGAAACCTTCGCCCATCTCATCGGCTACCAGCTGCCTGACGCGGAATGGGTCCGGTGGATCTCGCCGCTTTTGGGCACGGTCATTTACTTCTGGGGAGGTCGCCCGTTCTTGACGGGTGCTGTCTCCGAGATCCGCTCCCACAAACCCGGCATGATGCTGCTGATCGCGCTCGCGATCACGGTCGCCTTCGTCTCCTCTTGGGGTGCGAGCCTGAACTTGCTGGACCGCGGGCTGAATTTCTGGTGGGAACTGGCGCTGCTGGTGGTCATCATGCTGCTGGGGCACTGGATCGAGATGCGCTCCCTCGCTCAGACCACCTCGGCCCTGGATTCGCTCGCCGCACTTCTGCCCGACGAGGCCGAGAAGATCGACGGCGACGAAGTTGTAAAGGTCACCCCGGCGGATCTTGAGGTCGGCGATGTCGTGATCGTGCGGCCCGGCGCGTCCGTGCCTGCCGACGGCACAATTGTCGACGGCAGCGCCAGCATGGACGAGTCGATGGTCACCGGTGAGTCGAAAACGGTGCGCCGCGGTGAAGGCGAGCACGTGGTCGCTGGCACCATCGCGACAGACTCGGGCCTGCGCATCGAGGTCACAGCCACGGGTGGCGACACCGCGTTGGCCGGCATTCAAAAGCTCGTCACCGATGCGCAAGAATCGTCATCGCGGGCGCAGCGCCTCGCAGACAAGGCCGCCGCGTGGTTGTTCTGGTTCACCCTCGGCGCCGCCATTCTGACCGCCGTGGTCTGGACCGTTGTCGGCATGCCAAACGACGCCGTGGTCCGCACCATCACGGTGCTCGTCATCGCCTGCCCCCACGCCCTGGGCCTTGCGATCCCGCTGGTCGTCTCGATTGCGACTGAGCGCGCCGCCCGCGGCGGGGTGCTGATCAAGGATCGGCTCGCACTCGAATCCATGCGCACCGTCGACGCAGTACTGTTCGACAAGACCGGCACCCTCACCAAAGGTGAGCCCACCGTCACCGCGATCGACCCCGCCGGCGGGCGTGATAAAGAAGACGTGCTTGCCCTGGCAGCGGCCGCCGAAGCAGACAGCGAGCACCCGCTCGCCCGCGCCATCACCGGGGCTGCTCAGGCCCGTGGCGTAGCCGTCCCGCAGGCAATCGACTTTTCTTCGTCCCCAGCAGTGGGCGTGAAGGCAACTGTTGACGGTGAGGTAATCGAGGTCGGTGGACCCTACCTGCTTGAGAAGCATTCCGCCGAAGAGCTCCCGGTCGCAGACGAGTGGCGAAAGGAGGGCGCGATCATTCTCCACGTCCTCGCCGACGGCGAAGTGATCGGAGCGCTCCGGCTTGCCGACGAGATCCGCCCCGAGTCCCGCGACGCCGTCGACGCACTGCACTCTGCGGGCGCCCAGGTCGTCATGATCACCGGCGATGCGCAGGCCGTCGCGGACACCGTAGCCAAGGACCTGGGCATTGACCGGGTCTTCGCGGGTGTGCGTCCCGAGCACAAGGCCGCGAAGGTCAAGGAACTGCAAGGCGAGGGCCACAAGGTCGCCATGGTCGGCGATGGCGTCAACGACGCCCCCGCGCTGGCCCAGGCCGATGTCGGCATCGCGATCGGTGCCGGCACAGACGTGGCGATCGGCTCGGCGGGCGTCGTCCTGGCAAGCTCCGACCCGCGATCGGTGCTTTCGGTCATCGAGCTCTCCCGTGCGACCTACCGGAAGATGAAGCAGAACCTGTGGTGGGCGGCCGGCTACAACCTGCTGTCCGTTCCGCTGGCTGCCGGTATCCTCGCCCCAATCGGGTTCGTGATGCCGATGAGCGTCGGCGCAATCCTAATGTCGGCCTCGACTGTCGTCGTCGCCCTCAATGCGCAGCTGCTCCGCCGTCTCGACCTCACCCCACAGAGCAGCGCCGACCGTATGCTCAACCGGTCCAAGTGACCCGACACCGCTCTCACCACTCAGGAGGCCCATGATGAACGACCACGGCTACATGAGCGATAAAGACCGTTACCTCGCTCGGCTCAAACGTATCGAGGGGCAGACCCGCGGTATTCACCGCATGATCGACGAAAACGCCTACTGCATTGACATCCTCACCCAGATCAGTGCGGTCAACGCGGCGCTGAAGAGCGTAGCACTGGGTTTGCTGGACGACCACTTGAAGCACTGTGTTGCCGATGCGATCAGCGACGGGCAGGAAGCCGACGCCAAGATCGAAGAGGCGTCCGCCGCAATCGCGCGGCTGGTGAAGTCCTAATCGTCATACCGCAGTACGACGCGGCTGCCCGCGGCGGCAAGTAGCGTGGAAGGCCATGAACTTTTCCACTACCCGCGCAGTGCGGATCCGCAATGCGGGCATGGCAGCGTTCATGCTGGTCGCCTGCCTGGTTGGGCTGCTGCCGGATTCGCGGCAGTTGGTCGTCGGGCTCGCACTGCTGGCCTGCGCCGTTGCGGCCCCGTTTACCCGCTGGCGCTGGCCGCTGGAAACGTTCGCTGCGATCCTTGCGGTGCTCATTCCCGCGGCGTTCTGCAACACGCTCCCCGTCGGCGCAATCGCCGTGGCGCAGTTCGCCGCCTACATCGCCAGGCGCCACCTGCCCGCCCCGCACCGCGACATCGCCACGGGTGCACTGTTGCTTGGCGACGCCGCAGCCACCGCGTTCGTCATCCCCGCGCTCACCGCGCTCGAGCCTGCCGAGCGACTCCCCTACGTCTTCTGGAGCATCATTCTGCTGACCGTGGCGCTGCTGTTCGGCGAGCTGCGCCGCCGTGCCAAGGAGACCGCGGAGAAGGATCTGGCCCGACAGCGTGAGCAGTTCGAGCGCGATGCCCAGGAGCAGCGCGCCCACCTCGCGCGAGAGATCCACGACATTGTCACCCACTCGCTGACCGTCATCGTCGCGCAGGCCGACGGCGCGCGCTTTGCCGCCACCCCGGAGGCGAAGGACGAGGCGCTGCGCACCATCGGCAACGTCGGCCGCGACTCGCTGCGCCAGATGCGCGGCGTGGTGGAGCTGCTCCGCGACGCTGAACAGCGCCCCCTTGAACCAGCAACGCAACTGGACATCGACGGCCTGGTCGCCACCAGCCGCGCGGGCGGGCTTAACGTCGCATACACCGCCGAGGGCACCCCTCCCGAGCACCTGGCCCCGGCCACCGCGCTTACCGTCCAGCGCATCGTGCAGGAGTCCCTGACCAACGCCATGAAGCACGGCACCGGCCGCGCCGAGCTCGCGATGCGCTGGGGCGCAGATAACGTCGTGGTAGAAACGACGAACCCGGTCGCTCCCGGCGCGACCACTCGTCCGGGCCACGGAGTGGAGGGCATGCGGCAGCGCGCGGCGCTTTCGGGCGGCACGGTGACCGCATCCGCCACCCCCGCTGGCACCTGGACCACAACGGCAAGGATCCCGCTGAACTCATGATCACTCTCGGACTCGCAGACGACCAAGCGTTGTTTCTCCACGGCATCCGCAACGTGCTGGACTCCCAGCCGGACATGGAGGTTCGCTGGCTCGCCGCGAACGGCGAGGAGGCAGTGCAGGCGTGCGGCAGCGATCCGGTGGGCATTGTGCTTATGGACGTGCAAATGCCCGTCCTCGACGGCATCGCCGCCACCCGGCGTATCACCCAGCACCATCCGGACACCAAGGTGATCGTGCTGACCACGTTCGACGACGAGGACTACGTGCTCGGCGGGATTGGCGCGGGCGCGAGCGGGTTCCTGCTCAAGGACGCGGAACCGGAGGCGCTGCTGGACGCGATCCGCACGGTTGCAGGCGGTGACGCGGTGATTTCGCCGAGGGCGACGAACCGGATCGTCGCAAAGCTTGCTGCTCCGACAGAGGAGGCTGTGGCCCTGTCCCCCGCGGACCGCCTTGGGCTGGGTGAGCTCACCGAGCGCGAGCGCGAAGTACTCATCGCGATTGCCCGGGGCTGGAGCAACGGTGAGATCTCCGAGCGGATGTTCATCTCCATGCCCACGGTGAAGACCCACGTGGGCCGGGTGCTGGCGAAGACGCAGTCGCGCGACCGGGTGCACGCGGCACTTTTCGCGTACCGGACCGGGTTGGTTTCGCGGGCGGACTTGCTGGATTCCTAAGCCGCGTCATACCTGGGTATCATGCCCAAAATCGTGCCCCGCGCCGACGCGGAAGGCCCGTGCCATGCGCGAACCTTGAACGCATGGAAACACCGATCATTCACACCCGGGGTCTGACCAAGACCTACGGAAACACAGACGTTGTCCACGACCTCAACCTCGAAGTCCAGCCGGGCGTGGTGCACGGGTTGCTCGGGCCGAACGGCTCCGGCAAGTCCACCACCATGAAGATGCTGCTCGGGCTGATCGCGCCGACCGGCGGCGAGATCACGATGCTGGGCCAGCCGATCACCCGCGCCAACCGGGCGAAGGTGCTCTCCGGCGTCGGTTCGCTCATTGAGGCCCCGGCCGCCTACCCGCACCTGACCGGCGGGGAGAACATGCGCATCGTCACCCGCCTGCTCGGCGCCGACAAAGAACGGGCGCGCCGCGCGGTACGGCTTGTGCACCTTGAAAACCACATGGACAAGCTGGTGAAGAACTACTCGCTGGGCATGAAGCAGCGTCTCGGCATCGCGATGGCGCTGGCACGTGACCCGCAGCTTCTGATCCTGGACGAGCCCACCAACGGCCTCGACCCTGCCGGCATCGAGGAGATCCGCGAGCTGATCATCAGCCTCGCCCGCGACCACGGCCGCACCGTGCTGGTGTCCAGCCACCTGTTGTCCGAGATTGAGAAGATGGCCTCGGATCTGACCATCATCAACCACGGCGAGCTGGTGTTTCAGGACTCGCAGGACGAGCTCTACAGCGCGCAGCTGCCGGACGTGTTCATCCAAACCCCTCACCCGGATGCAGCCGCCGAGGTGCTGCGGGCGCTTCACCCCACCTTCGTCGAGGGCGGCCTGCAGCTTTCCGGGCTTAGCGACGCCCAGGTCGCCGAGACTTGCGCCCACCTCGTCTCCCACGGCGTGCCGCTGCACCAGGTGGTGCGCAAGCGGCGCACCCTGGAAGACGTCTTCATCGGCCTGACGGGCAAGGAGGCGATGGGCGCATGATGGTCGAGTTTGCCAAGCTCAAGCGCACCAAGATTGTCTGGCTGTGCCTGCTCATGTGCGCCGGCATCGTGCTGTTTTCCAACATGAACCTGTTCGCGGGCGATCCCATCGCAGATTTCCAGGCCGACCCGCACACCCAGTGGGCCAGCCACCTCGTCGGGCTGGGCATGGCCCTGGCGTTTCTTGCTCCCCTGCAGCTGGCGTTGGTGGCCAGCCGCATCGTCGACGCGGAACACGCAAGCGGCGGGTGGCGGCTCAACGCGATTGCCGGCACGAGGCCGGGGACGCTGCTTTCCCGGAAGTTCGCCGTGTCCAGCCTGATCGTGGTCGTGTTCACCGCGCTCGAATTCGCCGCAGCCCTCGCCCTGCCCGTCGCTTTGGGCGCGCCCGCGCCTAGCGGGGCAATGGTTTCCACATGGCTGCGCTTCGGGCTCGGGGCCTTGGGCACCAGCATCGCCCTGCTGGCCGTGATGCTGCTGCTCGCGGCGGTGGTCGATTCACAGATCGTCGTGTTGGGCGTCGGCATCGTCGGCGGGTTCTTGGGCGTCGCCGCGCTGCTGTCCCCCGCCTGGCTCGCAGCGCTGAACCCCTTCGGCTACTACGCCGTGCTGCTGCCGTTCGGATTCACCGAGTCGGGCGTCGCTCCAACCCAGCCCGGCTGGTGGCTGTGGGCCGCATACCTTGTCCTCGCCGCCGCAGTGTTCATCGCAGGTTCGAGGGCCCTGGACCGGAAGGAAATCTAAACCATGCACCTGATCACAAACGACCTGCTGAAGTTCAAGCGCTCCCACATGTGGGCGGTGGTGGTCCTCGTGCCGCTTATCGCCGTCGGCTTCGGCGCCGGCAACTACTCCGCCAATGCCGAGACACTGTCCGCGGGCTGGGACAGCTACTTCTCCCAGATCATGCTCTTCTACGGCATGCTGTTCTGCACCGCCGGCATCGCGGTGCTGGCCGCCTACGCCTGGCGCGTGGAGCACCGGGGACACAACTGGTTGACCATGCTTACCTCCACCCGCGGCACCGGCAGCCTGGTGGCCGCAAAGATTGCGGCGATCAGCATCGCGGCCGCGACGATGCACGCGGTTCTGGTGATTCTCGCCCTCGTTATCGGTTTCGCCCTGGGCGTCCAGGGCGAGTTTCCCGTCCACCTCCTCACGGCGGCTGCGCTGTCGCTGGCGCCGATGGTGGCGGTGGCGGCCTGGCAGTCGCTTTTCTCCATGGTCCTCCGCAGCTTCGCTGCCCCCATCGGCATCGCCGTGATAGCCAGCCTCATCTCCTTCGGCGCGCTCGCCTCCGGCATGCCCGGCGTGCGGTTCGTGCTCGCGCCGGCGCTGCTGTCGGAAACGCTGTGGATGGGAAGCACCGCCGTCGCCGATGCCGGCGCGCTCGACTTCGGGACTGCCCTGAGCGTGATCCTCGCCTCGGCCGCGCTCGCGGCAGCCGCGTGGACCGCCTCTGCGGCCTACCTGCGAGTGACCGACGCGCGCCTCTAGTACTCTCACCTGCCATGGCCGCAAAAAGCGAGTTTTACGAGATCGACACCGGCATCACAGAAGTCCTCCAAGAGCCGGACGGCTCCATGGTGCTGCTTGTCAACGGCGTGCCCAGCTCGCATGTCGTGCCGGGAGAGCCGACCAGGCTGGATTTCGAGTACATGCGCTGGATGGCAGATTTTCTCGACTCCGCCTACCCGGAACCAAACCGGGCGAAGTCGCGTCTGACGCACCTCGGCGGCGGCGCGTGCACTCTCGCCCGCTACTTCGCCGCCGCGTGGCCCGGCTCGCGCAGCACGGTCGTCGAGATCGATTCGGAGCTCGCGGTGCTTGCGCGCGAGCTTTTCGACGTCCCCCGGTCGCCCACCGTGAAAATCCGCGTCGGCGACGCCCGCGAGGTCACCGACGCGTTTAAACCGGCGACCCGCGACGTGATCATCCGCGACGTGTTTACCTCCGCCACCACCCCGCGCAACCTGACGACGGTGGGGTTTTACACCGCGGCGTGGACGTCGTTAAGCGAAGGCGGCTTCTACGTGGCCAACTGCGGCTCACACTCGGATCTCAAGGAGACCAAGGAGGAGCTGGCGGGGATGTTGGAGGTGTTTCCGCACGTCGCGGCGATCGCGGACCCGCCGATGCTCAAGGGCCGCCGCTACGGCAACATCGTGCTTATCGGCGCTGGCCACCCGCTCGAGGCGAACGACTCACTTACCCGCAACCTGCTCAAAGGCGGGGTGCCGGCGCAGTTCAAAGATGAAAAATGGTGCCGCCGCTTAGCGACGACACCGCGGCACGACTAGGCGGCCTTCGCGGCGTTGTCCAGCAGGATGAGCAGGTCGCCGATCTGGTAGTCGCCGACCATCATCTTCTGCAGGTCCTCGATCGGCAGCTCGCCCTGGCCCGCCAATGCGCGGACGAGACCCGCGATGTTATCCGCGTCGGTCGGGTCGAAGCCGGCGAGGCGGGCGGCGTCGATAAGCTGCTGCGCGCCCAGGCCGCCCGCGGCGAGCGCGAGGATGGCCACGACGAGCTTGGTGCTGTCCTGCTCGAGCACCTTCAGCTCCCCGGAGTCCGGCACCTGGAACGCCTCCAGCACGCCGCCGCCGGCCCGCAGGTCGCCCGCGGCGAACTGGTTCAGCTGCGCGGCGTTGCCGTTGAAGATGTTCATGTCCACCGGCGTGTTGATGCCCACCACGCGGCCGGACTCGCTGCGCTGCCAGAAGCTCAGCTTTTCCCAGCCGCCGACCGGGGCCGGCGGGCGGTTCTGGTAGGCCGCCAGCCACAGCGGATACGAGGTAAACGCGCTGGTGTCGTTCATGCGCTCGTACCAGAAGTATCGGTACGTGTAGATCATCGGGCGCTTGCCGGTGCGCGCCTCCAGCTCGGAGAGAAACGCCTGCGTCCAGCCCGCCAGCTGCACCGGCCCCAGCCCTTCGTCCACCTCCAGGTCCAGCACGGGCGGCAGCTGGGTTGCCGGGCCGTCGTTGACCACAGAGGCGAAGTAGCGCGCCTGCGCCACCGGATCCTCGGCGGGGCGCGCGTAGTGGTAGGCGCCCACCTTCAGGCCGGCGTCGGCCGCGGCCTTCGCGTCCTCGTCGTAGAAGTCGTTTTTCCAGCCGTCACCCTCGGAGGCCTTCACGTAGGCGAAGTCCTGGCCGCCGATGGTGTGCACGGAGCGCCAGTCGATGGCGGCGCCACCTGGGCGCTGGTGGCCCGCCACGTCCACGCCGGAAACAACGCCCGGGATTGGCTGGGCGTCTGCGGGCCCGGTCACCGGGTTGATCACGCTCAGGCCCAAGGCGAGCGCGGTCACGGCGGCGGCTGCGGTACGGATGCGGCGAGTGATCTGCATGCCCGACACACTAAACCACTCAAGTCACACACACCACACGCGACACGCAAGTTACAGCGCGCCGGCGGCGCGGGCCCGCTCCACCACCTCCGGAATCGCCGCCAAAAACTTCTCCACGTCCTCGCTCGTGTTCGTCCGCCCCACCGTCACGCGCAGCGCACCCATCGCTTCGCGCTCGGAGTACCCCATCGCCTCCAGCACGTGGCTCATCCGCAGCACACCGCTGGCGCACGCCGAACCGGCCGAAACCTGGATGCCCTGGGCGTCCAAAAGCATGATCAGCGCGTCCGCGTTCGCCCCCGGGAACATGAAGTGCGCGTGCCCCGGAAGACAGGGCTCATGCTTTGCGACGATCACCTCCGGCACCGCCTCTTTCACCCCAGCAATCACCGCATCGCGCAGGCCCGCGATCCGCTGTTGCTCCTGCCCCATCTCGGCGACCGCTTCCTCCAGCGCCGCCGCCGTTGCCGCGGCCGAGGCCACGTCCACCGTGCCGGAGCGGATCCCGCGCTCCTGCCCGCCGCCCAGGATCACCGGTTTCGGCGCCGGCGAGCGCCGGGCCAACAAGATGCCGGTGCCGCGCGGACCGCCGAACTTGTGCGCACTGGCCGCCAGCGTGGCCGCGCCGAGCTCGTGGAAGTGAACCGGAATGTGCCCGACCGCCTGCACCGCGTCCACGTGCACCGGGGTGCCCGCAGCGTCGGCGCGGGAGACTGCCTCACGCACCGGCTGGATCGCGCCGGTTTCGTTGTTCGCCCACATCACCGCCGCCACCGCGGCCGGGGCATCCAGCGCGGAAAGGTCCGACACCACGCCGTCGCGCCCCACCGGCAGCCACTCAGTCTGCCCCAGAGACTTGACCACCTCGAGCACCGCCGGGTGCTCGATCGGGGTGGACACCACGCGCCCGCCGCCGGAGGCGCTCCAAAGCCCGCGTACCCCGATGTTGTTCGCCTCGGTGCCGGAGCCGGTGAACACCACCTCCACCGGATCCGCCCCCAGTGCGGACGCGATGCGCTCGCGGGCGTCTGCGAGCACCGCGTTCGCCTGGCGCCCGGCGGCGTGCTGACTGCCGGCGTTCAGGACACCTGCGTGCTCTACCCACGCGTCGATGGCGCACTGGCGCATGGGAGTGGTGGCTGCGTGATCGAGGTAGACCATGCCCCACAGGTTAGGCGTGCACGCGCGCGTGGCACACATGCGCCACCGCGTCGTCGCCAATGCGCGCGATCACCACGCCCATCTGCTTGTCCCCGCGCAGCTTGAGCTTTTTGCGCAGCTGGTCCGGGTCCACGTCCACCCCGCGCACGAGGATCTCCGCGGCCCCAGCCCCGTGGCCGGCGAGCGTTTTCTTCAGCGCTCGCAGCGGCACCGCCTCGATGAACTCGAAGCCGCTATAGCCCGCTGGCACAGCGTCGCCGGTGGTGTACGCGATGTGTTCGTCGAGCATGCTCAACCCGTGGCGCGCGGCCCACTGCCGCACCAGCCCCGCACGGACAACCGCTCCGTCCGGTTCGATGATCCACTTGCGCGGCGCGGTGACCTCCACCTCGTCCGGCTCGGTGTCAGTGACGTGTTCCTCGAAGTCGCGCAACACCACTGCTTCTCGACGAGCTCCGCCCGCCAACCCCGGCGTGTACAGGCACGCCTCTTTTACGCCCCCGTCCACCGAAACCACGCTGACCAGGCCGTCCCACCCGGAATAGTCGATGCCCGGCGCGCACTTGACCGCCATCTCGCGGCCCGCATGCGCGGAAAGCAGGTCCGGCAGCGGCGGTAGGAGCTTCGCCGGGTCGGTGATCCGCTTGCCGCCGGCCCGGCGCGCCGGGTCGGCCACCACCGCTCCGCCGGCGCTCACCGGCGCGAGCGCGTCCGCGCGAGCCAGCCAGGCGTCCGCGCCGAGGTTGTGCCGCGCCATGACCAGGCGCGCGGCGTCCAGGTCCGAGCCGAGCCAGGCAACGCCGGCATCAAGAAACGCCGGCGCTTCCGAGCCCACCGAACAGGTCACGTCGTGGACGAACTCCACTCCGGCTGAGGCAATGCGCCTAGCCCGCACGCTCGCCACGCGCGCCGGGGTGGCCTGCTGCACTGCGTCGGCGTCGGTGAGCCAGTGCTCCGGAAACTTCCCCGCTGCCGCGCGCTGGGAGGAGATGAGCACGCTGACCGCGCGGGCGTACTCGCCGAAACGAGCATCGAGGACCGCGCGGTCCGCGAACACGGATTGCTTGGTCAGTGCCACCTGCGGCGCAACCTCCGCGATCTCCCCGGCGTGTGCCGCCAAAAAGCGGGCTTCTGCAACGCTAAATCCCACCGCGGCGTCCAATCCTGTCTATGGGCGTGAAAGAGAAAAAGTCGTGGTAACGCAGGTCGTCCACCGGGTCGCCCACCACCGGGGACAGGTCTGCGCGCCAGGCGGCAGCCAGCGCCTCTTCCGTGTCGCTGAAGCGCGCTACCTCGTTCAGCTGCGCCCACGTCGAGGGTGCCAAGCGCACCAGGCCGTGGCGCCAGCCCTCCAAGATCAGCTTGGGAGGAAACCAGTTGGCGTCGTCCGCCTCGTCGGTGTTCGCGTCCGGTTCCTGGCCCTCCGGGTTGGCGGCGACGAAGGTGAAGGTGTCGAACCAAGTGCCGCTTTCAGACTTACCCACCCACCTCGCGAGCGGTTTGACCAGGTCGGCGCAGACGTTGAGGTTGGACTCGCGGAGCACGTCGGTAAGCGAAAGCTCATGCGACGCCAACTTCAGGCGGTGCTCGTGGAAGGGGCGCGCGTCATCGAGCAGCACCCCGTCGTCGTCCACGGCGAGCAGCGTGCCGGTTTCCTCAAACAGCTCGCGCACCGCCGCAAACAGCAACGCGTGCGCCTTGTACTTGGTCACGCCCAGCTGGCGGGCCAGGGAAATCGCGGAGCGGCCGAGCCACAGCTCGCCGTCGTCCCACGCGCGCGGCGGGAAATCGCGCGAATCCACCCCACCGCCGGGAAAGACTGTGATGCCGGGGTAGTTCGGCATGGAAAGCACGCGTTCCTGCATCCACACCTCGAGACCGTCCGCACCGTCGCGCAGCAGCATCACCGTCGCGGACAGCCGGGCACCTTGAAACCCGCTGCGCTCGTGGACGTCGATGGTGTCGCCGACGTCGTGCGTCAGCACGCCCTGGGTGCGATTCCTTCTCGTGGGCATTGCCGAAATCCCCTCAGGCCTACGCCCGGTGCGCACCACCGCGCTTGGCGCGAGCTCGGCGGGCGGTGTAGCGGCCCTCGTCCACTGTGACCTCGATGGGCTGGTGGTAGGCACGCGAAACGTTTTCAGAGGTCAGGACGTCGTTGATGAGGCCCTGGGCGACCACCTCGCCCTCGTCCAGCAGCATGGCGTGGGTAAATCCCGCCGGGATCTCCTCCAAGTGGTGGGTGATCATGACAATCGCCGGGGCGTCCGGGTCCATGGCCAGATCGCCCAGGTAGGCCAGCAGGTCCTCGCGCCCGCCCAGGTCCATGCCGGCGGCCGGCTCGTCCAGGATCAAAAGCTCCGGGTTGGTCATCACCGCACGCGCAACCAGCACGCGCTTCTTCTCACCGTCGGACAGGGTGCCCCAGGTGCGGTCGATCAGGTGGATCGCGCCGACCTGCTCGAGCACCTCGAGGGCCTGCTCGTAGTCCATCTCGTCGTAGTCCTCGCGCCAGCGCCCCAAAATGGCGTAGCCGGCGGAGACGACCAGATCGCCCACCTTTTCGCCCTCCGGCACGCGCTGCGCCACCGCCGACGATGTCACGCCGATCGCCGCGCGCAGGTCGCGCATGTCGGTGGCGCCGACGCGCTCGCCGAGGATGAACACGGTGCCCTTGGACGGGAACTCCTGGGCCGAGGCCATGCGGATCAGGGTGGTCTTGCCGGCGCCGTTGGGGCCGATGACCACCCAGCGCTCATCTAGCTCAACCTGCCATGTCACGGGCCCCACAAGGGTGTTGCCGCCGCGGATAAATTCCACGTCGCGCATGTCCACCAGCAGGTCCGGGTCTGTCACCAATTCCTCACTCGCATTCACGCATCCATCTTTACCTATTTCGGCCCGCGTGTGTGGGAGGCCCGCGCTACCCTGGCTGATGGAATGCAGGCAGGTTGAGAGGGTCTGAAAGATGGTTGCTCGCTTTGGCATCGACGATGTGCGCCCCCACGTTTCCGGGCGCACGCTGCCCGCGAAGGCGGTGGTCGGCGAGGTCGTGCCCGTTTCGGCGCTGGTGTGGCGCGAGGGCCACGACGCGATCGCTGCGACACTGGTGCTGGTGTCGCCTACCGGCGAGCAGTTTACGGTGCCGATGCACCAGGAGGTCTACCGCCCGGATTACGTCCACGCCGTGTTCATCCCCCGCGAAAAGGGGCTGTGGCGCTACCGCGTGGACGCGTGGAGCGACGTGATGGCCACCTGGCGCAATGCGGTGGAAAAGAAGCTCGCCGCGGGCCAGACCGAAAAAGAGCTGGCCAACGACATCGCCCACGGCGCGGACCTGTTCGCCGCGGCCATCGCCCAGACCCCCGCGCCGCAGGTGCTGGAAAGCGCCCGCACAAAGCTTCTCGACGACACGCTCCCGCTCGCCGACCGCATCGCGCCGTGCGTCTCCACCGAGGTGCGCGACGTGCTGGCCGAGTACCCGCTGCGTGAGCTGGTCACCCGCGGGCCCGTGGCCGACATCCTGGTGGAGCGCCGCGAGGCGCTGGTGAACTCCTGGTACGAGCTGTTTCCCCGCTCCACCGGCGGCGTGGACGCGATGGGCAACCCGGTCCACGGCACCTGGGCCACCACCGCGGCGCAGCTTCAGCGCGTGGCGGACATGGGCTTCGACACCGTGTACTTCCCGCCGATCCACCCCATCGGCGAGGTCAACCGCAAGGGCCGGAACAACACGCTGACCCCGGAGGACGGCGACGTCGGCTCGCCGTGGGCGATCGGTTCCAAGCACGGCGGCCACGACGCCTTCGACCCGAACCTGGGCGGCGAGGACGAATTCCTCGACATGATGGACCACGCCAACGAGCTGGGCCTGGAAATCGCCCTCGACTTCGCGCTGCAAGCCGCCCCCGACCACCCGTGGGCCAAAGAGCACCCGGAGTTTTTCACCGTGCTCGCGGACGGCACCATTGCTTATGCCGAAAATCCGCCGAAGAAATACCAGGACATCTACCCGCTCAACTTCGACAACGCCCCGGAGAAGCTCTACGCGGAGATCTACCGCGTGCTCATGTACTGGGTGGACCTGGGCGTGACCACCTTCCGCGTGGACAACCCCCACACCAAGCCGGTGGATTTTTGGCACTGGCTGATTGCGAAGGTGCACGAGACCGACCCGGACGTGGTCTTCCTGGCGGAGGCGTTTACCCGCCCGCCGCGCATGTACGGGCTGTCCAAGGCCGGGTTCTCGCAGTCCTACACCCACTTCACGTGGAAGACCACCAAGGCGGAGCTGACCGATTTCGCCCAGCTGCTCGTGGACGTCGCCGATGTCTCCCGCCCCAACCTCTTCGTCAACACCCCCGACATCCTGCACGCCACGCTGCAACAGGGCGGCCCGGCAGCCTTTGCGCTGCGCGCCACGCTGGCTGCCACCATGAGCCCGCTGTGGGGCGTTTATTCTGGCTACGAGCTCTACGAGGACCGCCCCGTGGCCGAAGGCAGCGAGGAGTACCACGACAGCGAGAAGTACCAGCTGCGCCACCGCGACTTCACGGCCGCGCTGGCCAAGGGCGCGTCGCTCGAGCCGTACCTGACCCTGCTCAACCAGATCCGCCGCGATAACCCGGCGCTGCAGCAGCTGCGTCAGATCCGCTTCCACGACATCGCCAACGACCAGATCATCGCCTACTCCAAGGTGGACGCCGAGACCGGCAACGCGGTGCTTGTGGTGATCAACTTAGACCCCTCCTCCACCCAGGAGGGCATGCTGCGTGTCGACGCCTCCGCGGCAGGACTCAACGACGGAGAAACCTTCAAGGTGCACGACCAGATCACCGGCGAGCGCTACACCTGGACCACCGCCGAGACCGGCAACTTCATCCGTCTCGCGCCGGAGAAGAACGTCGCGCACATTTTCCGGTTGCCGGAGGTGCCTTCGGCTCGTCGAGAAGCACTTGCGTACCGTCAGATCTCAGACCACGACTACCGTCCCTAAGGAAGCCAATGAACACCGACCTGCTCATCCCCGAAGGCGACCGCCAGCGCCTCATCGAGTGCAAGCACCACGCGCCCCACGATTTCTACGGCTGGCACCGCGTGGGCGCAGGATCCGTCGTGCGCACCCGCTTCCTCGGCGCGGAGCGCGTGGAGCTGCTCATCCACAACGGCGCGCGCGCCATGGAACCCATCGGCGACGACATCTGGGCAATCTCGCTTGACGACGAGCACGCGCCCGACTACCGCTTCCGCGTCACCTACCCCGGCGCCGAACCGCGCATCGTGGCGGACGCGTACCACTTCCTGCCCACCCTGGGCTCGCTCGATCTCCACCTGATCAACGAGGGCCGCCACGAACGCCTCTGGGAGGTTCTCGGCGCGAACGTGCGCTCGTACGAGACCTCCCTGGGCGAGGTCCGCGGCACCTCCTTTGCCGTGTGGGCGCCGAACGCCCAGGGTGTGGCCGTCATCGGCGACTTCTGCGGGTGGAACCCCAACCAGTACCCCATGCGCTCCTTGGGTGCCTCCGGCGTGTGGGAGATTTTCATCCCCGGCATCGGCGACGGCGCGACCTACAAGTACGCCATCCAAACCGCCGACGGCACCCGCGTGGACAAGGCCGACCCACTGGCCAAGCGCACGCTGACCCCGCCGGAGACCGTCTCCGTGGTGGCCGCGCCGAGCGAATTCGAGTGGACCGACAGCGAGTGGATGAACGCGCGCGCCGGCATCGACCCCACTAACTCCGCCATGAGCGTCTACGAGTGCCACATCGGCTCCTGGAAGCAGGGCTCCAACTACGCCACCCTGACCGAGGAGCTCGTGCCCTACCTGGTGGAAAACGGCTTCACCCACGTGGAGTTTCTGCCCGTGGCCGAGCACCCCTTCGGCGGCTCCTGGGGCTACCAAGTCACCGGCTACTACGCCCCGACCGCGCGCTGGGGCACCCCGGACGAGTTCCGCAAACTCGTGGACACGCTGCACGCCAACGGCATCGGCGTGTTGGTGGACTGGGTGCCCGCCCACTTCCCCAAAGACGACTTCGCGCTCGCGCGTTTCGACGGCACCGCCCTCTACGAGCACCCCGACTGGCGCCGCGGCGAGCAGAAAGACTGGGGCACCTACGTCTTCGACTTCGGCCGCCGCGAAGTGCGCAACTTCCTGGTGGCAAACGCGCTGTACTGGTGCGATGAGTTCCACCTGGACGGCCTGCGCGTGGACGCGGTGGCCTCCATGCTCTACCTGGATTACTCCCGCGAGCCCGGCGAGTGGCTGCCCAACCAATACGGCGGACGCGAGCACTGGGAGGCCGTGCAGTTTTTGCAGGAGATGAACGCCACCGTGCACCGCGAGCACCCGGGTGTGCTCACCATCGCCGAGGAGTCCACCGCCTGGCCGGGCGTGACCGCGCAGACGGACGCTGACGGGCTGGGCTTTTCGTTGAAGTGGAACATGGGCTGGATGAACGACACCTTGGAGTACTTCTCCCTGGACCCCATCCACCGCTCCTACCACCACAACGAGATCACTTTCTCGCTGGTCTACGCGTTCTCCGAGCGCTACGTCCTGCCGTTTAGCCACGACGAGGTCGTCCACGGCAAGGGCTCGCTGTGGACCCGCATGCCCGGCGACGACTGGAACAAGGCCGCCGGCCTTCGCGCCCTCTACGGCTACATGTTCTCGCACCCGGGCAAGCAGCTGTTGTTCATGGGCTGCGAGTGGGGCCAGACCACCGAGTGGGACGAGGCCCACTCCGTCAACTGGGACAACATCTCCGATAGCTGGGGCCACGGCTACCACCGCGGCGTGCAGCGCCTCGTGCGCGACCTCAACCGCGTCTACCGCGACACCCCGGCGCTGTACTCGCAGGACAACACCCCGATGGGCTTCCAGTGGGTCAAGGGCGACGACGCCGCGAACAACATCCTCGCCTACATCCGCTGGGGCGTCGACGCCACCCCGGTGCTCGCCGTGGTGAACCTCTCTGGGGTTTCCCAGCCCAACTACCGCCTGGGTCTTCCCGAGGCCGGCGAGTGGGAGCTGTTAGTCAACACCGACGACGCCGTCTACGGTGGCGCCGGCAACGACCTGCCGCAGGTGCTCACCACCGAGCCGACCGAGTGGGACCGCTTCGAGCAGTCCACCGAGCTGCACGTACCGGCGATGAGCGCGCAGTACTACATCCTGCGCCGCTAGAACAGGGCGCTTGCGAGCCGGGTGCGCGCCGCGATCACGCGCGGGTCGCCCGGCTCGAGCAGCGTCAACAGCTCCAGCAAGCGCTCCTTGGCGCGCGGCTCGGCCTTGACGTGCTCTAACAGACGGTCGAAGGCCGCCTCCGGGTCGCCTGCGACAAACTCCTTGTCCGCGAGCCACAGCAGCTTCTCGACGTCATCCTCCGGCTCCCCCTGCCCGTTCACCCTCTTGAGCACAGCCACGGTCGCCTTGGCCTGCTTGATGTCCGCGTTGGTGGGATCCTCCGCAAGGATCTCGTCGTACACCGCCGTGGCTGCGTCGAAGTCGCCCGCGTTGAGCGCCTCGGTTGCGCGGTCCAGGCGGGGGTCGGCGTCTTCCTGCTCGGGCGCGTTGTCGTCGACAAGCCCCTTAAGCTGCGGGCCCACCTGGCTGACCAGGGCGCCCACCCACTGCTCGAGCTCGTCGGCCGGCTGGTTGCCCTCAAAGTTGGCCACCGGGCGCCCGCCCGCGAGCGCGACCACGGTGGGCAGCACGCGCACGCCCATGGCCTGGGCGACCTGTGGGGTGGCGTCCGCGTCCACGTAGCCGACCATGAACGCGCGCTGGCCTGCCGAGAGCTTCTCAAACTGCGCCTTCAAACTCTCCGAGTCTGGGCTGCGCGGCGTGCCGATGAGCAGCACCACAGGGATCTGCATGGAGCGTTCGAACACGCCCTTTTCAACGTTGGCCTCAGTGACCGTGATGAACGGCTCGAAGCCGGCCTGCGCCTCGTCGTTGCGCTCCGCGAGCGCTCCTAAGTCGATCGCGCCGCCGGTGAACTGCGGGTTGGTCATGTGCTCTTACGCCTCCAAGTGCTTGTTTAAGGATTCGACTTTCTGCTGCAGCATGTTTTCGTAGCCGGGGCGGATATCCGCCTTGACCACCAGCGACACGCGCGGGGAGACCTCCTCCACCGCCTGCGTCGCCCGCTTAATCACGTCCATGACCTCGTCCCACTCCCCCTCGACGGTGGTGAACATCGCCGTGGTCTCATGCGGCAGGCCCGACTCGCGGACCACCTTCACCGCCCTAGCGACAACGTCGGACATCTCCGCGTTGGAATTTTCGGTCATGGTCGGTGCCACAGAAAACGCTGCAATCATGCGGCCAATACTAGCGCCGCTGCCAGCAGTGCTTGTGCCAGTGCCGCCGGTCGTCCGCGCCGCGGCCGGTATCGCGCGGCCACGCCACCACATGCGCCACCCCGGGCGGGATGTTCTGGTTGCAACCCGGGCAGATGTAGTACTTCGTCGCGGCCGCCGAGCCGATCTGGCGGACCTTGAAGATCTCCCCGTTGGTCCAGCTCGGCCCCTCCATCTCTTGCGTGCCAATGAACGTGGAGCCGTCTTTGGGCAGCACGTAGCGCGGCGCCTGGTTCCGGCGACGGTTCCTGCGCGGCATCAGAACAGGCGCAGCTCCGCGGACTCGATGCCGCGCAGCTCGTCGTAGTCCAGAGTCACGCACTCGAAGCCGCGGTCGCCCGCGAGTGTGCGCGCCTGCGGCTTGATCTCCTGCGCCGCGAACACGCCGCGCACCGGGCGCAGCAGCTCGTCGCGGTTGAGCAGCTCCACGTAGCGGCTGAGCTGCTCCACGCCGTCGATGCCGCCGCGGCGCTTCACCTCCACCGCAAGCGTGCCTCCTTGCGGGTCACGCGCCAGGATGTCCACCGGGCCGATCGCAGTCGGGTACTCGCGGCGCACCAGGGTGACGCCGTCTCCGAGCGTGGTGATGTGCTCCGCTAGAAGCTCCTGCAGGTGCGACTCCACGCCGTCCTTGACCAGGCCAGGATCCTGCCCAAGCTCCTTCGTCTCGTCCAACAGCACCTCAGAAATTGTGATGCGCAGCTGCTCGCCCTTCGGGTTCTCCACGATCCACAGCTCTTCGCCGGTGTCCTCGCCATCGACGTCCACCACCTGCTCCACACGGGTGGTGCACGGCGGCGTCATCCAGTTCAACGGCTTGTAGGCGCGGTCATCTGCGTGGATGGAGACCGAACCGTCCGCCTTGACCAAGATCAGGCGCTTCGCCTCCGGCAGGTGCGCATCCAAGCGGCCGACGTAATCCACAGAGCAACGGGCTATGACAAGACGCATGCCTGTCAGGGTACAGCCGGGCCTAGCGCTCGTTTGCATCGCGCTGCGCCGACTCGCGCTGCGCGCGTTGGGCCAGCGAATGCACGTCGATACGCTCCTTGCGCACATCCGGGGCCGCCTCCACCCACGACACCAGCCCCATCTCCGTGTGGCGGTCTGCCGCGAATTCGAAGTCACCCTGCGGGCCGGAAAAACGAAGAACGTGACCGATCTCGGGCATGAACTCCCGTTCACCCTCGGTCACGTCCCTGAAGCCCTCGAACTCCACCCCGCGGCGATCCAGCTCCACGTCGTGGTGGAACGTCAGAGATCGGAGCTTGAAAAACAGCAGCCGCTCCCCGTCGTAGCGCAGCACCCCGTGGCGCCAGCCGTGGATGCCCTGCGCCGGAAGCTCACGCATCATGGCGCGTGCGCCGGAGTTGCGCACCATTGCGAAGCGCCACGCGGCCGCCGCAGCGAGGACGACCAGGACAATCGCTGCAATTGCTGCGAAGACGATCATCCCGGCCCAACCTCCTCGACTCCGCTGGATAGACATTTGCCTGTGATCATATCGCACAAATGCGAAACACCCCCTCCCGGTTTCCCGGGAAGGGGTGCGTTCGTGGCGGTCGGCGTTTATGCCTTCCAGACCAGTTACTGGTTCAAGCGGCGAACCGCGGCGAGCTCCGCCTCGGAGCGAGCCTTGACAACGCGATCTTCGTCGTGGAGGTGCGACTCCGCGTCGGCGGAGTCGACCTCGGAGGCGAAAACGGCGTAGTCGGCCAGGATGGTCACCTTCTCGCCCACAACGGACAGGAAGCCACCCTGGACGGCGGCGACGATGCGCTCGCCGTCGGTCGGGCGGATGGTCACCACACCGTTGTCCTTGAGCTGGCCAAGGAGCGGCTCGTGGCCAGGAAGGATGCCGATCTCACCCTCCGTGGTCTGGGCGGTGACAATGCTTGCCTGGCCTTTCCAGAGCATGCGGTCAACCGCGACCAGTTGAGCGGTAAGTTCAGCCATGTTCTACCCTCCTACGCCTGCAGCTTCTTGTACGCAGCCTCGACGTCGTCCAGACCGCCGAGACCGTTGAAGGCCTGCTCCGGGTAGTGGTCGAACTCGCCCTCGCAGATACGCTCGAACGCGTCGATCGTCTCCTCGAGCGGGACGTAGGAGCCCTCGTCGCCGGTGAACTTCTTCGCCACGAAGAAGTTCTGGCCCAGGAAGCGCTGGAGCTTACGTGCGCGCTGCACGGTGATCTTGTCTTCCTCGGACAGCTCGTCCATACCGAGAATGGCGATAATGTCCTGCAGCTCCTTGTTCTTCTGCAGGATACCGATCACCCGCTGAGCGACCGCGTAGTGGCGCTCGCCGACAATGCCCGGCTCGAGAATACGGGACGTGGAGGTCAGCGGATCCACGGCCGGGTAGATGCCCTTCGACGCGATCGAACGGGAAAGCTCGGTGGTCGCATCGAGGTGGGCGAAGGTGGTGGCCGGAGCCGGGTCGGTGTAGTCGTCCGCCGGCACGTACACGGCCTGCAGCGACGTAATCGAACGGCCCTTGGTCGAGGTAATGCGCTCCTGGAGCACACCCATCTCGTCGGCCAGGGTCGGCTGGTAACCCACGGCGGAAGGCATGCGGCCCAGCAGGGTCGAAACCTCGGAGCCCGCCTGGGTGAAGCGGAAGATGTTGTCGATGAACAGCAGCACGTCCTGGTTCTGCACATCGCGGAAGTACTCCGCCATGGTCAGGCCGGACAGGGCCACGCGCATACGGACCCCCGGCGGCTCATCCATCTGGCCGAAGACAAGCGCGGTGTCCTGCAGCACGCCCATGTCCTCCATCTCGAGGAACAGGTCGGTGCCCTCACGGGTGCGCTCGCCCACGCCGGCGAAGACCGAGGTACCGGAGAACTCGCGTGCAATACGCGTAATCATCTCCTGGATCAGCACGGTCTTGCCCACGCCAGCGCCGCCGAACAGGCCGATCTTGCCGCCCTTGACGTACGGGGTGAGCAGGTCGATGACCTTAATACCGGTCTCCAGGATCTCGGTCTTACCCTCGAGGTCCTTGAATGCCGGCGGCTCGCGGTGGATGCCCCAGCGCTCGCCGTTCTCGCCCACCGACGGGTCGTCCAGGCACTGGCCGAGCGCGTTGAACACGTGGCCCTTCACCTGGTCGCCGACCGGCACGGAGATCGGGTTGCCGGAGTCCGCCACCTTGGCGCCGCGGACAAGTCCGTCGGTCGGCGCCATGGCAATGGTGCGCATGAGGTTGTCACCCAGGAACTGGGCGACCTCGAGCACGATCGTGCGGGACATTTCGCCGAGGTCGATGTCGACCTCGAGCGCGTTGTACAGAGCGGGCAGCTCGCCACGCGGGAACTCCACGTCGACGACTGCGCCAATGACGCGAACGACACGGCCGTTCTCAGAACCGCGCGGGTTCTGAGTGTTCTCGACCTGAGCCGGGGCGGTGTCGGTCTCAGAAGCCGCACCCGCCAGCTCGTCGTTGCGCTCATCAAAAGAGTGAGCAGTAGTCATGATTTAGTCACTTTCTCCACTACCGGACAGCGCGCCAGCGCCGCCGATAATCTCGGTGATTTCCTGGGTGATCTTTGCCTGACGGGCTTGGTTAGCTTCACGGGACAGGTCGTTAGCCAGCTCCGTAGCGTTGTCCGTCGCGTTCTTCATAGCCGTACGGCGCGATGCCGACTCCGCTGCAGCGGACTCCAGGAAGATCGAGTAGAGCAACCTAGAGACGTACACCGGAAGCAGCTCTTCCATCAGCGTGTCAGCGTCGGGCTCGAAGTTCATGTCCGGGCGCACGTCGCCGGAAGTAGTCAGCATGTCCTGCTGCTCGTACTTGAACTCCTCCAGCACCGGCTCAATCGGCAGGAGCTGGGCGACTCGAGCCTCCTGCGACAGCATGGAGACGAACTCGGTGTAGACAACGTGCACGACGTCGAAGCCGCGCACGGTGCCACCTTCGGCACCGTCGACACGCAGCGGCACCGAGGACTCGGAGCCTGCCATGTAGCCGTCGATGATCTGGTGGCGCACGCCGTGGGTGTCATCCCACGACGGCTGCTGCGAGAACCCGGTCCAAGAACCCTGAACGTCCATGTCGCGGAACTTGAAGTGCGTGACACCCTTGTTGCCGGTGACGTAGCGGACTACCTCGTACCCGGCATCGGTGAGCATGCGCTCCAGCTGCGTCGCCTTTTTCAGGACGTTGTGGTTGTAACCGCCGGCCATACCGCGGTCAGAGGTGACCACGAGGATTGCCGCGACCCGGCCGTTCTCACGCTCTTTGAGCATGGGGTGGGCCAGGGAGCTCGCGGACGCGAGGCGTTCCATGACGTCTTTCAGCTCGTCGGCGTACGGCTTAGCCGCCTCGACGCGCTGCTGGGCCTTGGTGATCTGCGCGGTGGCGATCAGTTCCTGGGCCTTCGTGATTTTCTTCGTTGAGTTGACGGACCTGATGCGGTCGCGCAATTCGCGAAGCGTTGCCATGGTGTTTCCTCCCTTCCTTTAAGTAGTTGTCCTAGTCGCGATTCACGCGGTCTAGGAGCGGCTGACGTTGAGCTGGTTCTTGGCCACCTGCTTGGAGTCGAGCGGCTCTGCCTCGGCCTCGCGGACGATGCGCTCGCCGGAGGAAGCCTGGAAGTTGCGTGCCAGGTTCTCGTTGACGCGCAGGATCGCGGCCTTCGAGTCGTCGTCAACCTGCTTGCCGCCCGCAATCTGGTCGTAGACCTGCGGAGCGTTGGCGCGGATGGACTCGTGCAGCTCTGCCTCGTAGCGGCGGACGTCCTCGACGGGAACGACGTCGAAAACGCCCTCGTTTGCGGACCAGATCGAGATGATCTGGTACTCGACGGGCTGCGGCGCGTGCTCGGACTGCTTCAGCAGCTCCACCAGACGCTGGCCGCGCTCGAGCTGCTTCTTGGAAGCGGCGTCGAGGTCGGACGCGAAGGCCGCGAAGGCCTCCAGGTCGCGGTATGCGGCGAGGTCCAGACGGAGGTTACCGGCGACCTTCTTCATGCCCTTGGTCTGCGCGGCGCCACCGACACGGGACACGGAGATGCCCACGTCGATAGCCGGGCGCACGCCCTGGTTGAAGAGGTCGGACTGCAGGAAGACCTGGCCGTCAGTAATCGAGATGACGTTGGTCGGAATGAAGGCGCCCACGTCGTTCGCCTTCGTCTCGATGATCGGCAGTGCGGTCAGGGAGCCTGCGCCGAGCTCGTCGTTAAGCTTGGCGGCACGCTCCAGCAGGCGGGAGTGCAGGTAGAACACGTCGCCCGGGTATGCCTCGCGGCCCGGCGGGCGGCGCAGCAGCAGGGAGATCGCACGGTATGCCTCAGCCTGCTTGGTCAGGTCATCGTAGATCACCAGGACGTGCTTGCCCTGGTACATCCAGTGCTGCCCCAGGGCTGCACCGGAGAACGGTGCGAGCCACTTGAAGCCAGCGGAGTCGGATGCCGGAGCCGCCACGATGGTGGTGTACTCCAGTGCACCGGCCTCCTCCAGAGTCTGGCGCACACCAGCAATGGTGGAGCCCTTCTGGCCGACGGCGACGTAGATGCAGCGCACCTGCTTCGACGGGTCACCGGTCTCCCAGAACTCCTTCTGGTTGAGGATGGTGTCGATGCAGACTGCGGTCTTGCCGGTCTTTCGGTCGCCAATGATGAGCTGGCGCTGGCCGCGGCCGATCGGGGTCATGGCGTCGATCGCCTTCATGCCGGTCTGCAGCGGCTCCTCGACCGGCTGGCGGTCGAGAACGCCTGCGGCCTGGAGCTCCAGTGCGCGCTCTTCGTTGGACTCGATGGGGCCCAGGCCGTCGATCGGCTGGCCCAGGGGGTTTATCACGCGGCCGAGGAAGTTCTCGCCGACCGGGATCGAGAGAACCTCGCCCGTTCGCTTGACTTCGTCGCCCTCGGAAAGGGTCTCAAAATTACCCAGCACCACGACACCGATGGAGTCGGTCTCGAGGTTCTGTGCGACGCCAATGACGCCGTTCGGGAACTCGAGCAGCTCATTCGTCATGCAACCTGGCAGCCCGGAAACCTGGGCAATACCATCTGCAGCCGAAGTCACCACGCCGACCTCCTCACGGGAGGCCTCCGCGGAGTAGCTCGAGGTGTAGTTCGCTATCGCGCTACGGATCTCATCGGAGGAGATCGTCAGCTCCGCCATGTTCTTCCTGCTCTCGGTAGTTTCTTCCAGCATGTTGTTTTCTATTTGGCCGCCTGGGCTGCCATGTCGGTGCGAAGGCGGTTAATCTTGCCGCGCGTCGAACCGTCGATGACCTCATCGCCCACACGGACAACCATTCCGCCGAGGAGGCTGGGGTCAACCTCAGAGTGGATGGCCATCTCGCGACCGTAAATCTGCTCCAGCTTGCGGGCCAGTGCATCGCGCTGGGTGTCGCTGAGTGTCTCAGCGGCCTTCACGCGTGCGACAGCCTTGCCACGCAGCTCCGCGACGCCCGCGGCCAGCTCGGCCAAGTCGTCGACGGGGTTGTGGTGGGGGCGGCCGATAACCTGCAATGCCAGTGCCTCGGTGAACATCGTCACCTTGCCGTAAATCACGCTAGCCAACAGTCCGCGCTTCTGCGCCGGGGTCGTGGTGCGGTCGGAGAGCAGCTGGGTCAGCTCCTTCTCCCCTTCGAGCAGCGTGGAGAGCTGGTATAGCTCGTTTTCCACCTGCTTCAGCTGGCCCTGTTCCTTGGCACCCAGCTCCAGCGCGCGACGGCCGAGGTTGACCAGACCAGCGCGGAATTCGCGCGGGGTCGACCACTCCTGTTGCGCTGCAGCGGTGAGGATGTTCAAGGTGGGCTCCGCAACCTTGTTGCCGAAGACGTCGCGGATGATGCCCTCGCGCTGCGAGGAATCCAGCGACGTGTCGGCCACGGCGATACGCAGTGCGCGCTCGGTGTCGAGCTGGTCCACGGTGAGGAACAGCTCGGTACCGATCTGCGCAGCCACGGCGACGGAATTGTCGGCGTTCCGGATCAGCTCTTCGAGCTTGCCCGTAACGTGCGACTGTGCTTCGCGACTAGCTGCCTTCATCTCGCCTACTTCCTCGTCGACACGTGGTCGAGCTCGCTTAAGAACTCGTCGATCGTGTTCGAGCGGCGGGTCGAATCCGACAGCTCGGTGCCCAGCAGACGCTCAGCCAGCGAGATGGAGTTCTGGCCCATCTCGTTGCGCAGCTCAGCGACAACCTCCTCGCGGGAGGCCTGCAGCTGCTTCTCGCCGGAGGCGATGATGCGGCGGGCCTCTTCCTCGGCGCGGGCACGAGACTCAGCCTCGATTTCCTTGCCGCGGGTGCGTGCGGCTTCACGGATTTCAGCGGCCTCGTGGCGCGCCTCCGCAAGCTCGGCGTTGTTCTTCTCCAGGGCAGCCTTGGCTTCCTTTTGGGCGACCTCAGCACGCTCGATGCCACCCTTGATTCGGTCTTCGCGCTCCGCCAGCACTTCCTGGAACTTCGGAATGACGTACTTCGCAAAAAGTAGGCCGACGATGATGAAAACGACAAGAGACCAAACCACGTCGTAGGCGGCCGGCCGAAGAATGGAAGGTTCATTCTCCAGCGGCAGCTTCTCGCTGGCCTCTGCGGCAGCGAGGAATGCAGTGACGTTAGTCATTGGTTGCTCCTGATCTAAAAAATGTACGGGTTACTCGTTCGTGTTTTTTAGAACAGGAAGCCGGCGACGAGGCCGATCAGGGCAAGCGCCTCGACGAAGGCGATACCCAGGAACATGGTGGTGCGCAGCTGGCCAGCCATCTCCGGCTGGCGAGCCATGCCCTCGACGGTCTTGCCGACGAGCATGCCGATGCCGATGCCCGGGCCGATGGTTGCAAGGCCGTAGCCGATGGTGCCGAGACCCTCGTAGCGGTTCACGGTCTCCGCTGCCTGAGCAAGAATGATGTCGTTCATGTGAAAGTCGTTCCCTTTCTAAGTGCTCTCCCGCGGGTTGCGGGTGAGCGAGTGACAGATTGTGGGGTTATTCAGTTGGCCGTGTGGTCGCGCTTTGTTAATGCGCATCCGCGTGCAGCGACAGCTCGATGTACACCGCAGTCAGCAGAGCGAAGATGTACGCCTGCAGGAAGATGATGATCAACTCGTATGCGGTGAACAGCAGTGCTGCGATGAGGGTCAGGCCACTCACTGCCGTCCATGCGTTCAGCTGCCAGAAGAAGAAGTTCGTGGCGGAGTACAGCAGGACGAGAATGATGTGGCCAGCCAGGAAGTTCGCCATAAGACGAAGAGCCAGGGTGACCGGACGCAGAATAAACGTCGAGAAGAACTCGATCGGCACCACCAGAAGGTGGAGCAGCGGCGGAAGGCCGGGAATCACGGTCGAGTGCTTGAAGAAAGCGATGCCGTAGCGCTTCACGCCGGCGTAGATCATCGCGATGTAGGCCGCAACCGCCATGACGATCGGCATGCCGATACGTGCGTTAGGCGAGATGTTCAGGCCCGGGATGATCGTTGCGACGTTCATGAACAGCGTGGTGAAGAAGATGGTGCACAGCAGCGGCAGGAACCGCTTGCCGTCCTTCTTCCCCAGCGTGTCCTCCGCGATGTTGACGCGGACGAAATCGACACCGATCTCGGCGACATTCTGCAGCCCCTTAGGAACCAGCTTCGGGTTCCGGAAGGCAATAACAAAGAGGAGCACCAAAATCGCCGCCATGAAGAGGCGGACGAGCATGATGCGATCGAGTGCGAACCACCCATTAGCGAAGTCTTCGCCAATGAGCTGGCCGTACGTCTGCCCCGGGAAAAATTCTGGACCAAGCGAAGGTGCGTGGAATTCACCCTTCATGGCCAAAGTTGTAACGCTCAGCGTTCTCTCCCGTTCTCGGGCCGCGCTCCGATGCGCTCGGCGCGCGGTGCGATGGACGTCTTCAACAAAGACTGCCTCCGCGGCGGACTCCGTCGCACATCTGCTTCCGCGGGGGCAGGGGATGTCGTTCTTCTGCCGGTTTCCCCTGCTTACGAGGGTTAATATCGACTCGGAACAAACCCAGCGGTAATCCTAACAGGCCATCCGCGCAAAGTAGGTTTTACCTGTGCAATTGTCCCCCCGACGCACCACCCCAAACCCCCAAAACCCGCAACTGCGCTGCTACGACGTGTTTTCGCAGTGCTGTTAGGTCTGTCACAGCCCGCACTTACCCCTAATCCAGGTAGGTAGTGCGGGTGGTGATCAAACCCCATGTTTCGGCACCCAAAGCCACAACTAGAGCGGCCATGGTGGTGATGCCGAACGCCTGGTGGTCGTAGAAGTCGTAGCCGCGGATCCACAGGAAAAACAGCACCAGCACGCCCATCTTGAGCAGCCAGCCGCCGAGCACGATTGCCATGGTCGCGTTCGGAGAGGAGTTCGAGGTGGCGAGCACAGTGACCGCCGTCAGCAGCACGAAGCTCCCGCCAACGGCCACGCCCATCAGCGCGGCCCAAATGCCGGGCAGGTCGCGCGCTGCGCCCCACCCCATGAGGGCAACCACGGTCAGCACCACGAGCGCCCAGCTCGCCACCTTCAGGGCGCGCACAAGGGGCTTGCGGTGGTTGGACATGGCATTAGCGTCGTTGACTTCAAGCGGTTTCACGGTGGGTCATCCTACCTGCCGGGCCAATTTTCCCCTTGGCCAAGGGCACCAGCGTGAGCAAGAACGCAACCAAAAGCGCAGCCACGCTCAGCGACGCCGCGACCTTAAACGGCACCACGGAGAAGCTCACCGCGCCGAAGGCCACCGCGGAAACCCACATGTAGAGCACCAGCACGGTGCGCCGGTGGGTGTGCCCCAGCCGCAGCAGGCGGTGGTGGATGTGCCCGGCGTCCGCGGCGAACGGGCTTTGCCCCCTCGCGGTGCGACGGATCACCGCCCACACCAAGTCCAGCACCGGCAGGGCGATCGCCGCCAGCACCACGATGATCGGGCTGACCAGCGCGACCAGGTCGGCCGCGCCGTAGAGGGACATGTTGATCTTGCCCGAAGCGGAAATGGACGCAGCGGCGAGCAACAGCCCGATCAGCATCGCCCCAGAGTCGCCCATGAAGATGCGCGCCGGCTCGAAGTTGTGAGGTAAAAACCCGGCGCAGATGCCCACCAGGATCGCGCAGATGATCGCCGGCGGGTATGCGGAGACTGCCCCACCCTGGTCGTGCAGCACCGCCAGCGAGTAGATCAGAATCGCGGACCCCGCGATCATGCCCAGGCCCGCGGCGAGCCCGTCGATGCCGTCGACAAAGTTCACGGCGTTGATCAGCAGCACCGTAAACAGCGCGCTCAAGACCATGCCCTGGACTTGATCCAGGATGAGCGTGGTGCCCTCCCCGAACGGCACATAAAAAACGGTAAAGACGATGCCCAGAGCCGTCATGATCACCGCGGCCGCAAACTGTCCGATCAACTTGGTCAGCGCGCGCAGCTCATACAGGTCGTCCACCACCCCGACGAGCACGATGGCGAGCCCGCCCACCAGCACCGCGGTCATCTCCGGCGTCACGGGCGCGAACCCTCGGGTCAGCGCGGGCAGTTGCTGCGCGAGCGCATAGGCCGCCAAGAACCCGGTTAACATGGCCAGCCCGCCTAACGACGGCGTCGGCTGCGTGTGCACGTCGCGCTGGCGGATCTCAGCCACCCTGCCCGTGCGCACGAGCATGGATCGCACCGGCCCGGTGGCCAGGTACGTGACTGCGGCCGCCACGAGCAGGACAAGTCCCAGCTCACGCAGCGGAACACCGGAGGCGTTCATCGGCGGCTACTTCCTCCGCAGGCTCTCTGGGTCAAGTCCTAAGACCTGACCAATGCGTTCGGCGGAAATCGCCCCCTCGCGCAGAATCCGTGGCGCGGGGCCAGAAAGATCAATGATCGTGGAGGGCTCCCCGATCTCCGCGGTGCCCCCGTCGAGGTAAATCGGCACCGCGTCGCCGAATTGCTGGCGCGCCTCGGTGGCGGTGGTCGCCGGCGGGTTGCCAGAGATGTTCGCGGAGGACACCGCCATCGGCCCGGTCTCCTGCAGAAGCTCGAGCGCCAGCGGCTGGTTCGGCATGCGCAACAGCACGGTGCCGCGCGTGTCGCCGAGATTCCACGGCAGGCTGGGCGCCTCAGGCACGACGATGGACAGCCCACCCGGCCAAAATGCCTCCACCAGCGTCTTCGCGGTCTCTGAGAACTCGCGCACGAGCCCCTGGATGGTCACCCAGGAGCCCACGAGCACCGGCACCGGCATATCCGGACCGCGACGCTTGGTCGCCAAAAGCGTGTCCACGGCGTCGTTGTTGAAGGCGTCGCAGCCGATGCCGTAGACGGTGTCCGTCGGCAGCACCACGCAGCGGCCGGCCCGGACGGCGTCGGCGGCCGCGCGTACACCTTCGATGCGCTTTTGCGGGTCGAGGCAGTTGTACGTTTCCCTCAATGTTCGCTCCTTGGCCGTCGGGCAGTTACCGGGCTAGCTTACTCGCCGTGACAAACCGGGCCCGTCCGGTCATGTCCTCCAGCGCGCGCACGTCCGCAAAACCGCTGGCGCACAGCTCATCCTGCACAGCCTCGGAGGTCGTATCGTCGTGCTCAATGCCCACAGCTCCCCCATCTTTGAGCATTTGCTTGACGACGGGCACGATCCCGCGAATCGCCGCCATCCCATCAGCGCCCGAAAACACCGCCTCACGCGGGTCCGCGTAGACCTCTTGCTGCAGCTTCGGCGTTCCCGGGACATATGGCGGGTTAGACACCACCACGTCCGCGCTGATCCCGGCGAGCAGCTGCGGGTCGGTCATGTCTCCCGCCACCACGTTGACCTGGGGCGCGAACGTATCGACGTTGCGCTGCAGGTAGGCACGCGCGGCTTCCGACCGCTCCACCGCGTACACCGTCGCATCCGGCCTGGCCCGGGCGACCGCAATGGCCAACGCTCCGGTGCCGGAGCCGAGGTCGACGACGGTGGGGGCCGAAGGTGCGTCGATAAGCTTGTGCACTGCCCACTCGGCGAGGACCTCGGTTTCGGGCCTGGGGATGAACACACCGGGTCCGACGGCGAGGTCTACACCGTAAAACGGCGCGGTGCCGATGATGTGCTGCAGCGGCTCGCGCTTGGTGCGGCGGGCGACGAGTTCGGTGTAGCGCTGCCCGAAATCCGCCGGCACATCGGCGAACATCAACTGCATCGGCGCGACGCCGAGCACGTGCGCGGCGAGCAGGCGCGCGTCCACCTCCGGAGAGTCGACGCCCGCCTCCCGGAGGGCATTCACCGCTTCCGAGAGGAACGAGCGGAGGCTACTCGGCTTCAAGTCGCTCCTGGCGCTCGTGCGTCTGCAGCGCCTTGATCAGGTCGTCCATGTTGCCATCGAGCACCGAGTCCAGGTTGTTGGACTTGTAGTTGATGCGGTGGTCCGAAATGCGGTTCTCCGGCCAGTTGTAGGTGCGGATGCGCTCAGAGCGGTCCATGGTGCGCACCTGGGATGCGCGGCCCTCGGCCTCCTCGGCCTCGAGCTTCTCGCGCTCCAGCTGCTCCAGGCGGGCCTGCAGCACCTGCATGGCGCGGGCGCGGTTCTGAATCTGGGAGCGCTCGTTCTGGCAGGTCACCACAATGCCGGTGGGCAGGTGGGTGATGCGCACGGCCGAGTCGGTCGTGTTCACGCCCTGGCCGCCCTTTCCGGAAGAGCGGTACACGTCGACGCGGATGTCCTTGTCGTCGATGTTGACGCTCTCAATCTCGTCGGCCTCCGGGAAGACGTAGACACCTGCGGCCGAAGTCTGGATGCGGCCCTGGGACTCCGTGACGGGCACGCGCTGCACACGGTGCACCCCGCCCTCGAACTTCAGCTTGGACCAGACGCCGTCGCGCGAGGGGTTCTTGGACTTCACCGCAACGGTCATGTCCTTCACGCCGCCCAGGTCGGACTCGGCGACGTCAAGCACCTCCCAGGTCAGGGCATGCTTCTCGCAGTACTTCTGGTACATGCGCGCAAGGTCGCCAGCGAACAGCGCGGCCTCCTCGCCGCCGGCGCCGGCCTTGAGCTCCATGATGATGTCGTCGCCGTCGTGCTCGTCGCGCGGAGCGAGCAGGTCGGCCAGCTCCTCCTCCAGGCGGACAATCTCGCCCTCAAGGCGCTTGGCCTCCTCGGCGAACTCCTTGTCCTCGTTGGCCATCTCGGCCGCGGCCTCGTAGTCCTCCTGCGCCTGAGTCAGGTCGTTGTAGACGTTGATGATCGGCTGCAGCTCCGCGTAGCGCTTGGACAGCTTGCGGAACTGGTCCTGGTCGCCCGCCACCTCCGGGTCGCCCATCTGGGCCTGGATGCCCTGGTATTCGGCCACGTAGTCGTCGACAAGCGAAACCTGCGATTTCTCTGCCATTAGGAGTAGTCCTCCTCGTCGTTTTCCGTCTGCGCCATCGGTGCAGAGTTGGCCACGCCGATCAGGAACTCGCCGTTGGTCTTCGTCTTCTTCAACTGCTTAATCAGCATGTCAATGGATTGCTGCGGGTCCAGCGCGGAGAGGATGCGGCGCAGCTTGTGCATCACGCGCGACTCCTCCGGGCTCATCAGCAGCTCGTCCTTGCGGGTGCCGGAGGGGTTGACGTCCACAGCCGGGAACACGCGGCGCTCCGCGATCTTGCGGTCCAGCTTCAGCTCCGCGTTGCCGGTGCCCTTGAACTCCTCGAAGATCACGGTGTCGCCAGCCGAGCCGGTCTCCACCATCGCGGTGGCGATAATCGTCAGCGAACCGCCCTCCTCGATGTTGCGAGCTGCGCCCAGGAAGCGCTTCGGCGGGTACAGCGCGTTGGAATCCACACCACCGGAAAGGATGCGGCCGGACGCCGGCGAGGAGTTGTTGTAGGCACGGCCCAGGCGGGTGATGGAATCCAGCAGGACCACCACGTCCTGACCCATCTCCACCAGGCGCTTCGCGCGCTCGATGGCAAGCTCGGCCACGGCGGTGTGCTCTGACGGCGGACGGTCGAACGTGGAGGCAATGACCTCGCCGTTGACGCTGCGCTGCATGTCCGTGACTTCCTCCGGACGCTCGTCCACCAGCACCACCATGAGGTAGCACTCCGGGTTGTTGGTGGCGATCGCGTTGGCGATGTTCTGCAGAATCGTCGTCTTACCGGCCTTCGGCGGGGAGACGATCAGCGCGCGCTGGCCCTTACCAATCGGCATGACCAGGTCGATCACGCGGGTAGTGAGGATCTTCGGCTCAGTTTCCAGGCGCAGACGGCGGTTCGGGTACAGCGGAGTGAGTTTGTGAAACTCCTTGCGGCCCTTCGCCGCCTCCGTGGTCTGGCCGTTCATGGAATCGACCCGCACTACCTGGTTGTAGCTGCGACGGTTACGGCCGTTGCCCTGCGAGTGGGACTGCCCGTTCGCGCGGACCTGACCCATCACCGCGTCGCCGGAGCGCAGGCCCGACTGGCGCACGAGCTTCTGCGGCACATAGACGTCCGCGTTGGACTGGCGGTAGCCGGTAGTGCGGATGAACGCCGAACCGTTGTCCTGCACGTCCGCGATACCGGCGACCTCCTGCAGGTCCTCCGGGTTGAAGTTCTGGTTGTCGTTGTTGCCGTTGTTTCCGCCGCCGTGGTTGTGGTCCCGGTTGCGGTTACGGTTGCGACGACCGCGACGGCCGCGGCGGCCCCCACCGTGGTGGTGGTGGTCGTCGTTGTTGCCGCCATGGTTGCCGTGGTTGCCGTGGTTGTTGCGGCCGCCACGGTCGTTGCCACGGTCGTTGTTGTCGTGGTTCTGCTCGTGATCGCCCTCGGCGCTGTTACCACGGCTGAAGCGGTTGTCACGGTTGTCACGGTTGTCACCGCCCTGCTGCTCGTCGTGCTGCGAGCGTGCACGGTTGCGCCGGGCGCGACGTGCGGCGGAGCGCGATGCCCCGCGGGACTCGTCGTCGTCGCTAGGCTGCTGCTTCTCTGCCTGGCTCGGCTTCTCAGCCTGGCTCGGCTTCTCTGCCTGCTCCGGCGCTGCCTTTTCCGCCGGCGCTGCCTTCTCGGCGGCGGCCTTGCGTGGCACCTGCCCGGTGACGATGGCCTGGATGAGTTCCCCCTTGCGGAGCCCGGAGATCCCCTTAAGTCCCTTTTCGGCGGCGAGCTTTCGCAGCTCCGGAATCTTCATTGCGGCGAGGTCGGCCGCGGTGCCGGTTTCGGTCACGTGTGTCCTTTCGTCGCTAAGCCAGCTGCTTAATCGCGCAGATATTCGCGTTTGCATGCACCGGTAGCGGTCGTGTGCGGTCTTACGGATCTCGCGGGCCCGGGGAAACGTTCCTCCCGGTAGCGCCGCCAGCACCCTCAACCGGAGAAGTTCCGGGACGGGTGCAATTCGCACGATCCACGCAGAAGTGTAGCGCATAGAAGGCCCTGCGCTAATCAGGCCCGCGCTAACATGGCCTGCATGCTTTCAACGATGCAGGAGGTGCCGTTCTCCGTCGCCAGGATTATGGAGTTCGGCATCACCGCCCACGCCAACACGAAGTGCACGACGTGGCGCGCATCCGGCGCGGAGGAAACCACGTTCGCCGAGATCGGCGCGCGCGCCGCGGCCTTTGCGCATGCTCTGCACAACGACCTGGGCATCGATGGCGACCAGCGCGTGTCCACGCTGCTGTACAACTGCGCGGAGCACATCGAGGTGATGTTCGCCGTCGCCGCGAAGGGCGCGGTATTCAATCCGCTAAACGTGCAGCTCATGACGGATCAGATCGCGTACGTTGTCAACCACTCCGAGTCTGAAGTCGTGGTCGCGGACCCGCGGTTGGCAAAGAAGCTGGGCACAATTTTGCAGGACTGCCCGACCGTGCGCGCGGTGGCGTTTACGGGCGTCGAACCGCTTGACGACGCAGCTTCGCACCTCCCCGACTCAGTCAAGGTATACAGCTACGAGCAGCTTCTCGACGGCCGGCCCACGTCCTACCCATGGCCCGAACTGCCCGAAAACACCGCAGCGGCGCTGGTGTACTCCACCGCCACCACCGGCGCACCGAAGGGCGTGGCGTACTCTCACCGCTCCCTGTGGCTGGAGGCGACGGGCCTGCGCGCCACCGACTCGTTGGCCGTGACCCACGGCGAGACGTTTTTGTGCTGCATCCCCATCTACCACGTGCTCAGCTGGGGCGTGCCGCTCGCCGCGTTTTTGGCTGGCACGCCGCTAGTGCTGCCGGATTCGGACATGTCCGCCCCCACCTTGGCCAAGCTCATCGCGGGCACCCACCCGCGCGTCGCCCACGGGGTGCCTACCCTGTGGATCCAGCTAATGGTGCACTACCTGCACAACCCGCCCGAGCGCATGAGCCTGCAAGAGATTTTCGTCGGCGGCTCGCCAGCCCCGCCCGCCCTGATCAAGGTGTGGGAGGAGCGCTACGGCGTGGACGTGGTGCACGTGTGGGGCATGACGGAGACTTCCACCGTCGGTACCGTCGCCAGGCCGCCGTCCGGCGCCTCCGGCGAGGCCCGCTGGGCCTACCGCATCTCCCAGGGCCGCTTCGCCCCCACCCTGCAACACCGCGTGGTTAACGACGGCCAGGTCATGGCGCCCACCGACCTCACCCAGGGCGAAATCCAGGTGCGGGGCAACATGGTCGCCGCCAGCTACTACCACTCGCCCACCCAGGAGCCCGGCGAGATCGCCTCACGCTTCCGCGGCGAAGACGTCGACGACGTGCGCGACCACTTCACTGCCGACGGCTGGCTGCGCACCGGCGACGTAGGCACCGTGACCAATGCCGGCTTCCTCACCCTCTACGACCGCGCCCGCGACGTCATCCGCTCCGGCGGCGAATGGATCTACTCCGCCCAGGTGGAAAACCTGATCATGGAGTCCGAGGAAGTCATCGAGTGCGCCGTCATCGGCATCCCCGACGACAAGTGGGGCGAGCGCCCTCTCGCCGTGACCAAGCTGACCGCCGAGGTCGCCCCCACCGCGGAGACCGCCGCCCGCCTGCGCGCAGGGCTCGCCGATGTGCTGCCCAAGTGGATGGCACCCGAGTACTGGACCTTCGTCGACACCATCGACAAGACGTCCGTGGGCAAGTTCGACAAGAAGGACCTGCGCAAACACCTCGCCCGGGACGAGTTCGACATCATCGCCTTGCCCGGCCCCGGCAGCCGGCCGAAGGCGACGTCGTAAAGCAAACTGCTTTTATGCGCGGTTGCGGTTGAGCAGGAAGACCACCGCACCGATCACGGCCAGCAGCAGCACGCCGAGACCGCCGAGCAGCGGCAGGGTCAGCCCGCCCGACTTGTCGTCCGCGGCTTCTGCGGCCTCAGTGCTCTCGGCTTCTTCGGTGTTTTCGGTGGTCTCCTCCACCGTCCGCTCCTCGCCCGGGCTGCTGGCGCCGTCGAACTTGATCGGCTCACCTGCACGCCTCGTAATCACTTTGTGAAAACCCCGGCCCACATTCTGCGGCCGCAGAATCCGCGCGGTTCGAAAGTCTCATCTAATACTTGAGGGTGTTCTGCGGCCGCAGAATCACTTTTCAATCTTCGCAAATATTTTTGAAGAACTCCTTTACATCGCACACATTTTCGCCTACCCTCGACCCCACAGCGACCATCCAGCCATCGCCCAGGGGGCTTTCCGTGACCACAGCCACCAGTAAAACACTGCAGCTTATAGACGATCTAAAGTTCCACCACTGCGAATCCCACGCCCACCGAGCAGACATGCTCGACGCACTTGGCCAGCTCGACGAAGAAGGAATTGCCGAACAACGTGGCGAAATATCCACTGCCACATGGCTCAAACGCGAGCTCAATCTCCCGCCATCCACCGCGTACGAGTATCTCCGCGTCGCCCGAGGCCTACGCCGGTTCCGCATGTTGTATGAGGCGTTCCGTTCCGGCGTGATGCCGTACAACACGATGCGCTTCCTGCTGAAATTCATGCATGAGGGAAATGAGGAAGAACTGATCGGCCTCGCACTCATCCATGCCTTTTCCGAGCTCGAACGCATCCTCGCCGGCACCGACACCGCCGATGAGAACGAACCCGAAGAACCGTTTGTGAAGGCCGATTTCCGCGCCGACGGAATGATGGATTTCCGCGCGCTCCTTCCCGCGGTACGCGGACAAGCACTGCTTACCGCGTTGAAGGTCGCTCAGCTGGCCAATTACTGCGCCGAGCTACCCAACTCAGACGAGCTCGCGGACCCGGACAAGCTTGACGAGTTCATCGCGGCGGCCGAAGCAGAAGCAGAGTCTTGCCCGCCTGATTTCACTGCGGACGCCCCTAAACCGCGGAAGTCCAAACTCGATCTGGAGTCGATTCTGCGCCCGCCCTCACGCTTCGGCCCACCGGAGAAGAAGGACCTCTACCCCGCTTTCATCGCCATGATGGACATGGTGCGCGACAGCCCCACTAGCCCGCTTCGTTCTCCCGGCGCCCACGTCAACATTGTGCTCACAGAGGACGGCGGTGCGTGGATGCCGGAGAACACCTCGGCGAGATCCCAGGAAGTGCGAAGCTACATCGCGAACGCTACGTTACGCCTGCACCTGCTGGACAAGAAGGGATTGACCATCAACGTCGGCCGCGCGCAGCGCTTCGCCACAGACGCACAGGTCCTCGCACTATTGACGGCCTGGGGGCACCAGTGCGCGATGCCCGGATGCAGCCATCGGCGATTCATCGAGATCCACCACATCAAGGAATGGGAAGACGGGGGCGCCACCAACGTGGATAACCTAATTCCGTTGTGTTCCAGCTGCCACTCCAAGATCAGCCACGGCCTGGCGCATATCCAGGCCCACGGTCCGGACTTGTACTTCCGCCTGAAGGACGGCACGCAGTACGTCTCCAGAAACCGCTCGCTGCCCAGGCGCACCCACAACCACCGGGGCCCGCTGCGAGACACGGTCACGCCGGGCGACAGCTTCGACGAGCCGGGCGCAGGCCAGCACCCGGGTCAGGCAGGCGCTTAGTCGTGCACTAGCTCCGCGGTGGCGGGGCCGGCGACGTCGAGTTCGATGACGCGGAGGCCGGCGGAACGGGCTTCGTCGAGAAGCGAGGGCTCTACCTCACCCGTGGTGAGCACCAGCGCGGTCGGGCCGGCGCCGGACAGGTAGGCGGCGTGGCCGCGGTTGCGCAGGCGGTTGACCCACTCGGCTGTGACCGGCAGGACATCTGCGCGGTACGGCTGGTGGAGGCGGTCGCGGGTTCCTTCGAAAAGCAGCTGCGGGTGGTGCTGCAGTGCCGCTGTCATCACCGCGGTGCGCGAAACGTTGAAACGCGCGTCCGTGTGGGTGACGTGGCTGGGCAGCACCTTGCGCACCGCGTTGGTGGATGCGTGGAAGGCGGGCACGAGGGCGACGGCGTTGATGGACTCGTCGACCGGGATGCGCACGGCGCGGTAGGACGGCTTGGACTGGCCGTCGACGGGGATGTCGGTCCAAGACACCACTGCCCCGCCGAGCGCGGATGCGCCGGCGTTGTCCGGGTGGCCTTCGAACTCGGAGGACAGCTGCACGACCGCGTCCTCGTCGAGCGGGGAGCCGGCCAGCGCGTTGGCGGCAACTACGCCGGCGACGGCGGCGGACGCGGAGGAGCCGAGGCCGCGGGACTGCGGGATGGTGTTGTGGCACACCACGCGCAGGCCGGGCGCGGACACGTCCGCAGCGGCAAGGCCGGACTGGATGGCCTTGACCACAAGGTTGGAGCTGTCGCGGGGCAGATCGTCGGCCCCCTCGCCGAAGATCTCCACCTCGAGGCCGGAGTCGGTGACCTCCACTTCCACGGTGTCGTAGATGCTCAGCGCGATGCCGAGGGTGTCAAAGCCGGGGCCCAAGTTTGCCGAGGAACCGGGGACGGTGACCTTGACTTTCAGACGGGGCTGCAGATCGATTGCCATTGCAAGGGCCCCTTAGGAATCGAGTCGGATGACGGAGTTGACGGCGAGCACGTCGTCGTGGCCCGAAAGCTGCTCGACGATCGCGTTGAGATCCTGCTCGCGGGCGGCGTGGGTGACAACGATGAGGTGGGCCTCGTCGCCGGACTCTTCCTGGCGCACCGCGGACAGCGAAATGCCGGCTTTAGCGAAGCGGGCGGTGAGATCGGTGAGAACGCCGACGCGGTCGTTGACGGTCATGTTGATCGTGTAGCGGGTGGTCACCTCCTCGAACGAGACAACCGGGTAGTCCGCGTACGGGTTCTCGGCCGGGGCGCGCCCGCCGTGGACCTTGTTGCGTGCGGCGCCGACGAGGTCGCCGAGTACTGCCGATGCGGTGGGGGCGCCGCCGGCGCCGTTGCCGTAGAACATGAGTCGACCTGCTGCTTCTGCCTCGACGAAAATGGCGTTGTAGGACTTGTCCACGGACGCGAGCGGGTGCTCGTTGGGCACCAGCGTCGGGTGGACTCGGGCGTTGACTCCGGTGGTGTTGCCGGCGTCGTCGACAAGCCGCTCGCAAATAGCAAGCAACTTGATGGTGTGGCCGGACTTCTTCGCGGCCTCGATGTCATCGGCGGTGATCTTCGTGATGCCCTCGCAGTGCACATCGTCGAAGGTCACGCGGGTGTGGAAGCCCATGGAGGCGAGGATGGCGGCCTTGGAGGCGGCGTCGTGGCCCTCCACGTCCGCGGTCGGGTCGGCCTCCGCGTAGCCGAGTCGGGTGGCCTCTGCCAGCGCCTCCTCGTAGTCGGCGCCGGTGGAAGCCATGGCGTCGAGGATGAAGTTGGTGGTGCCGTTGACAATGCCGGAGATGCGCTGCACCTGGTCGCCCGCAAGGGAGCGGCGCAGCATGCCCACCACCGGAATGGCAGCGGCGACGGCGGCTTCGTAGTAGAGGTCGACGCCGGCGGCGTTGGCAGCGTCGGCAAGCTCGGCGCTGTGAGCCGCCACCAGGGCCTTGTTCGCGGTGACCACGGACTTTCCGGCCTTGAGCGCTTCGAGAACGAGCTCGCGCGGGTAGTCAATGCCGCCGATGAGCTCGACCACGATGTCCACGTCGTCGCGGGTGACCAGCTCGCGCGCGTCCCCCGTCAAGTACAAGCCCTGGACCTCGGGGGCATCTTTGTGCTTCTCGACGTCCGACACCGCAACACCCCTCACCTCGATCGGGCCGCCAATACGGTGTTCCAGGTTGGAGGAGAATTCGGACAGCAGGCGCAACACCTCGGTACCGACGGTGCCCTTGCCCAACACGGCAATGCCCACGGGGGTGCCGATGCCCTTGCCCGGGTAGTTGCCGTTATATCCCTCGGCGGTGGCGGAAGTCATGATGCGAGTAGCTCCTTCGTCGTACGTGACAGGGATCAGCGGTGAACCGCTTTGTCTACTATCGCGCAAAAGACACTGACGGTCAATTAATATTCGCGCGCAATCAGATCCTCGACAGTCTCCCGCCGCACCATCGGCGTCACCTCTCCGCCGCGCACGGACACGACTGCTGGGCGGCCAAACGCATTGTAGTTCGAGGCCATTGAATAGCAGTAGGCACCAGTGGCGGCCAGCGCGATGAGATCGCCCGGGGCGATGTCGTCGGGCCAGGATGCCTCCTCCACCAGAATGTCGCCGGACTCGCAGTGGGAGCCGACCAGACGCGTGTCGGTGGGGGCGCCATCGGTGAAACGGTTGACCACGCGGGCGTCGTAAAGCGCGCCGTAGAGCGAGGGACGGATGTTGTCGCTCATGCCGCCGTCGACGGCGACGTAGCGACGCGAAGTGGTGTAGGAGGTGTCCACGTCCTTGATCACGCCGGCGGTGTAGACGGTCACTGCGGACGGGCCGGCGATCGCGCGGCCGGGCTCGACCACCACGGTGGGCGCGGCGATGCCTAGCTCGTCAGCGACCTCCTGCACCGCGGTGAGCAGGTCGTGCGCCACAGCGTTGACGTCCAAAGGCGACTCGCCCGGCATGTACGCGATGCCGTAGCCGCCGCCGAGATCGAGGTAGCCCAGCGCCACACCCTGGGTCTTCCAGATCTCGGCGTACAGGCCCAGCACGCGCTCGGCGGCGAGCTTGAAGCCCTCGGCGTCGAAAACCTGGGAGCCGACGTGGCAGTGCAGGCCGGTCAGCTCCAACCAGTCGGAGGTGATGGCTGCGGCGGCGGCCGATAAGGCGTCGCCAGTAGCGAGCGAGATGCCGAACTTCTGATCCTCGTGGCTGGTGGCTATGAACTCGTGGGTGTGGGCGTCCACGCCGGGTTTCACGCGCACGAAGACGTCCTGCTTCACGCCCGCTTGCTTCGCCACGGCCTCCAGCTGCGCCAATTCCTGATGCGAGTCAATGACTACGTGGCCGACCTGTGACTCCACACACAAGCGCAGGAACTCGTCCGACTTGTTGTTGCCGTGCACGGTAATGCGCTCGGGCGGAAAGTTCGCGGCCAGGGCTATGCGCAGCTCATTCTCGCTGGCCACGTCCAGCGCGAGGCCTTCCTCATCGACCCAGCGGGCCACGCGGCGGGTCAAAAACGCCTTCGAGGCGTAGTGCACGTTTTCGGGCGCTAAAAACGCGGCGGCCATGTCGCGGCAGCGCGAACGGAAGTCGTCCTCGTCGATGACCACAACCGGGGTGCCGTACTCCGCAGCGATCTCCGGAAGCGGCACGCCGGCAATGGTGACCACGCCGTCCTCCTCGCGCTTGGCGCAGCGGGGCCAGACGTGTGCGGGCAGGTCGTTGAAGTCGCCGTTGTCCTTCTCGTAGGGCGTAGAGACGAAAACGGTCATTTACATCCGCTCCGGTGCGCTCACGCCGATCAGACCCAGCGCGTTCGCGATGACCTGGCGCGAGGCCATCGCCAGGGCCAGGCGCGCGGTGTGGATCGGCTCCGCTTCCTCGCCGGTCTTGGGCAGGATCTGGCAGGAGTCGTAGAACTTGTGGAACGCGCTGGCCAGTTCCTCGGTGTAGCGGGCGATGCGGTGCGGCTCGCGCAGCTCCGCGGCGGCGCGCACGACGGCCGGGTACTCGCCGAGGGTGCGGATGAGGTCGCCCTCCTTGTCGTGGGTGAGCAGCGCCAGGTCCGGGTCGGTGTGGGACACGCCGGCTTCGGCCGCCTTGCGCCCGATGGAGCACAGGCGGGCGTGGGCGTACTGCACGTAGTAGACGGGGTTGTCGGAGGACTGCTTCGTCCACAGGTCCAGGTCGATGTCCAAGGTGGAATCCACCGAGGAGCGCACCAGCGAGTAGCGCGCGCCGTCAACGCCGATCGCGTCCACGAGGTCTTCGAGCGTGATCACGGTGCCTGCACGCTTGGACATCTTCACGGCCTGGCCGTCGCGCACGAGGTTGACCATCTGGCCGATGAGCACCTCAACGGCATCCGCGTTGTAGCCCAGCGCCTGCGCCGCCGCCTTGAGACGCGCAATGTAGCCGTGGTGGTCCGCACCCAGCATGTAAATAGCCAGGGTGTGGCCGCGGTCGAACTTGTCGGCCACGTACGCGATGTCGCCGGCGATGTAGGCGGCGTCGCCGTCGGACTTGAGTACGACGCGGTCCTTGTCGTCGCCGAAGTCGGAAGAACGCAGCCACCACGCGCCATCGTTTTCGTACAGGTTGCCGTTGTCCTTCAGCGTCTGCACGGCCTTATCCACGGCGCCCGATTCGAACAGGGAATTCTCGTGGAAGTACACGCCAAAGTCCACGCCGAACTCGTGCAGGGACTGCTTGATCTGCGCGAACATCATCTCCACGCCGGCCGCACGGAAGGTCTCCTGCACCTCGGCGTCCGCGCCATCGAGAGCGCCAGGATGCTTATCGACGACCGCCCGGGCAATCTCGTGAATGTAATCGCCACCGTAACCGTCCTCCGGGGTGGGCTCGCCCTTCGCCGCGGCAACGAGCGAACGGGAGAAGCGGTCGATCTGCCCGCCGTGGTCGTTGAAGTAGTACTCGCGGGTAACCTCCGCGCCGGCAGCCTCGAGAACGCGGCCGAGCGAGTCGCCCACCGCGGCCCAGCGGGTGCCGCCGAGGTGGATCGGGCCGGTGGGGTTGGCGGAGACGAACTCGAGGTTGATCTTCTCGTCTGCGTAGAGATCGCAGTGGCCAAACTTCTCGGCCTCATCCAGCACCTTTGCCACGAGCTGGCCCTGGGCACCGGCGGCGAGACGCAGGTTAATAAAGCCCGGACCGGCGATCTCGGCGGAGGCGATTGCGGGGTTGGCCGACAGGTCGTCGACAAGCCAAGTGGCGAGATCGCGTGGGTTAGTGCCAGCTTTCTTGGCCACCTGGAGCGCGACGTTTGTGGCGTAATCGCCGTGCTCGGGGTTGCGGGGGCGCTCCACGGTCACGGTGTCGGGGACGACTGAGGCGTCGAGATCGTGGGCGGCGAGCACGCGCGTCGCGGCCTCTTTCACGGTGGTTGCGAGTTCAGCTGGCGTCATGGGGCACAAGTTTAAAGCACCCGCCGACACCGCACGCAGCATGGGCACCGGCCGCTCGGTGCAATAGGTCACACCAAAGCGAACCCCCTCCATTCGTCACTAATGGGGTTAGGGTGGCATATTGTTTTGCAGTCATTGCCCGTACCGACTCGAAAGAGCCTCCCATGGATCAATTCCAAGTGTTCACCGACGCGATCGGTGGCAGCGTGGGCCTCTCGGCGCTGGTGTCTACCCTGCCGTTGCTCACGTTCTTCATCATGCTGCTCGGATTCAAAGCCCGCGCGCACACCTCCGGCGCCGTCGCGCTCGTAGTTGCACTGCTGGTAGCCATCTTGGGCTTCAACATGCCCACCACCATGGCCATCTCCTCCGCCTTCCGCGGCGGTTTGTTCGGCCTCTTCCCCATCGTCTTCGTGATCCTGACGGCCATCTGGTTCTACCAGATCACCGTCGCATCCGGCCGATTCGAGGACCTGCGCACCGTCTTCGACAAGATGGGCAACGGCGACGTGCGCATCCAGGCGATGCTCATCGCGTTCTGCTTCGGCGGCCTGCTTGAAGCGCTGGCCGGCTTCGGCGCGCCGGTGGCGATTACCGCAACCATGATCCTCGCACTGGGCATCCCGCCGCTGAAGGCCGCGACCGTGGTGCTGCTGGCCAACACCGCTCCGGTGGCATTCGGCGCCGTGGGCATCCCGATCACCACCGCCGGCGAGGTCGGCGGCCGCACGGTCGAGCAGACCGAGAACATCGCGGCGATCATCGGTAACCAGACCCCGATCCTGGCGTTTATCGTCCCCTTCATCATCGCCCTGATCATCGACGGCAAGCGTGGCGTGCGCGAGACCGCGCCGGCAGCCTTCACCATCGGCCTCACCTTCGCCGTGGCCAAGTGGTGGACCTCCCACTACTTCGCGTACCAGCTCACCGACGTCGTGGCCTGCATCGTCGCGCTCGGTGCCGCGTTCCTGCTGCTGCGTTTCTGGCAGCCGAAGGGTCTCGAAGAGATGCGTCAGCGCCTTGAGCTGCCGGCACACACCGAGAATGCGGAGCTTCCGGGCCACCGCGTCTGGATGGCACTCATGCCGTACGCCGTCGTCGTTGTCATCTTCGGCCTGGCCAACCTCGGCAGCACCATTCCGAAGTGGCTGAACAAGTTCCAGATTTCCTTCCCCTGGCCGGGCCTAGACGGCAAGCTTCTCGACGCATCCGGCCAGGCCGTCAACAGCGACTACAACTTCGCCTGGATCAACAACCCCGGCACGCTTCTAGTCATCTCCGCGCTCATCGTCTCCGTTGCCTACATGGTGTTCAACGAGAACGGCCGCTACAGCCTGACCTGGGGCCAGGTGGGCAAGGAATTCACCGACACCGTGTGGAAGATGCGCTGGTCCGCAGTCACCATCGTGCTCGTGCTGGCACTGGCGTACGTGATGAACTACTCCGGCCAGACCGTGACCATCGGCGAGTTCTTCGCCAACCTCGGCCCGGCATTCGCGTTCTTCTCCCCGGTCCTCGGCTGGGTGGGCGTGGCCGTGACCGGCTCCGACACCTCCGCCAACGCCCTGTTTGCCAACCTGCAGGTCACCGCCGCGAACAACCTGGGCCTCAACCCGGATCTGCTGCTCGCCGCCAACACCACCGGTGGTGTTGTGGGCAAGATGATCTCGCCGCAGTCTCTCGCCATTGCCGCGACCGCGGTAAACATGGAGGGCAAGGAGTCCGAGATCTTCAAGAAGGTCGTCGGCTGGAGCTTCGGCTTCCTGGTTGCTGTGTGCGTGATAGTCTTCCTTCAGTCGAACGTTCTGAGCGTGCTTGCGCCGGTCGTTCCGTAACTGACAACCGAATATTGGAGCCCTCGAGGTCATCACAGCCTGCGGGGGCTTTCATTATTTCCCTGTGATCTCATCTTTTAGGAGTCCGAACATGCGAGTAGCGCTGTTTTCTACTTGTATCGGCGACGCCCTCTTCCCCGACGCGCACAAGGCTTCGGCCATTGTGCTTTCCCGCCTGGGCTACGACGTTGTCTTTCCAGAACAGCAGACCTGCTGTGGCCAGATGCACCTAAACACCGGCTATAAAGAGCAAGCCATTCCGATCATCGAAACTTACGTTGACGCGTTTTCGGACCCCTCCATCGACTACGTCGTCGCCCCCTCCGGTTCCTGCGCGGGTGCTGTGCGCGAGCAGCACGTCGAGCTGGCCGAGCGTTTCGGTTCCAAGGCACTGGCGGACGGTGCGAAGACCGCTTCGAAGAAGACCTACGACCTCTCCGAGTTCATCGTCGACGTCGCAGGCACCTACGACGTGGGCGCCTTCTTCCCTCACCGCGTGACCTACCACTCCTCCTGCCACTCCCTGCGCTTCCTCAAGGTCGGCGACCGCCCGACCGAGCTGCTGCGCCACGTCGAGGGCCTGGAACTGGTGGATCTGCCCAACTCCGAGGAGTGCTGCGGCTTCGGCGGCACCTTCTCTGTGAAGATGCCGGAGGTCTCCTCCGCGATGGTTTCAGACAAGGTTCGCCACATCAAGGACACGCAGGCCGAGTACGTCACCGCCGGTGACTCCTCCTGCCTGATGAATATCGCGGGCGCGATGTCCCGCCAGCACCAGGGCATCCGTGCTGTGCACATGGCGGAGATCCTCGCCTCCACTAAGGAGCACCCGCTGACCCCGACGTCCGCGGCGTACAAGAAGGAGAAGATGCTGTGAAGGTCGCACTCGGTCAACCCACCATGCCGCCGTACGCGAGCGGCCCGTCCCACCTGCGCGGCAAGGAGAAGTTCCAGAAGGCTGCGCACCACGAGCTCAACGACGTAACCAAGCGCCGCAACTACCAGTACGCCACCACCACCATCCGCGTGAAGCGCCAGGCTGTCGTGGATGAGGTGGACGATTGGCAGGACCTGCGCGAGGCCGGCTCCACTATCAAGCGCGACGTCGCTGCGCGCATGCCCGAGCTGCTGGAGCAGTTCGAGGAAAACGTGACCAAGCGTGGCGGCCACGTCCACTGGGCGCGCGACTCCAAGGAAGCCAACGAGATCATCCAGGACCTGGTCCGCGCCACGGGCGAGGACAAGGTGGTCAAGATCAAGTCCATGGCCACCCAGGAAATCGCCCTGAACGAAGAGCTGGAAAAGGCCGGCATCTTCGCGCAGGAGACCGACCTGGCAGAGCTCATCGTGCAGCTCGGCGAGGACTTCCCCTCCCACATTCTGGTCCCGGCAATCCACCGCAACCGCGCGGAGATCCGCGACATCTTCGCCGCGAAGATGCCGAACACGGACGAGACCCTGACCCAGGATCCGGCGGAGCTGGCTGAGGCTGCCCGCAAGTACCTGCGCCAGCAGTTCATGGAGGCCAAGGTGGCCATCTCCGGCGTTAACTTCGGCTGCGCGGATACCGGCACCGTCTCCATCGTGGAGTCCGAGGGCAACGGCCGCATGTGCCTGACCATGCCGGAGACCCTGATCACCGTCATGGGTATCGAGAAGCTGCTGCCGAACTTCGAGGACCTCGGCGTGTTCCTGCAGCTGCTACCGCGCTCCTCCACCGGCGAGCGCATGAACCCGTACACCTCCCTGTGGTCCGGCGTGACCGAAGGCGACGGTCCGCAGAACTTCCACATCGTCCTCCTGGACAACGGCCGCACCGCCGCCCTGTCCAGCGAGATCGGCCGCGAGGCCCTGAAGTGCATCCGCTGCTCCGCCTGCCTGAACGTCTGCCCGGTCTACGAGCGTGCCGGCGGCCACTCCTACGGCTCCACCTACCCGGGCCCGATCGGCGCGATCATTACCCCGCAGCTGACCGGCATCGACTCCTCGGACGACCCGAACGGCTCCCTGCCGTACGCGTCTTCCCTGTGCGGCCGCTGCAACGAGGTCTGCCCGGTGAAGATCCCGATCACGGACATTCTGCTGGAGCTGCGCTACCAGAAGGCGAAGAACGAGCCGAGCCACATCGAGCGCGCGGCGTTCGCTTCCCTGGCCCAGGTCTGGGGCCGCAGCGGCGTGTGGGACAAACTGGTGCGCATGGTGGCACTGGGCCGCGTGCTCGGCGGCTTCAACGGCAAGATCGACCTCATGCCGCCGCCGATTTCCGGCTGGACCGAGTACCGCGACGTCGCGGTGCCGCCGAAGAAGTCCTTCCGCCAGTGGTGGGGCTCCGAGGAAGCCGAGCGCCTGCTGGCCGAGGCCCGCGAGCAGGGCATCCCGGATGGCCAGAAGGTCACCGGTGAGCGTTTCGAGGAAGAGGACAAGTAAATGACTACTCGAGTAACCGGTAATTCTGCCCCGCGCGACACCCGCAACGAGGACGCGAAGCGCGAGATCCTCAAGCGCATCCGCGACGCGCAGCAGCTGTCCAACACGCCGGAGCAGGTGGAAGTGGTTCGCAACTACAACACCTCCTCCGACCTCGGCACCGACGAGCTGCGCGAGATCCTCATCGACCGCCTCGTGGACTACAAGGCGGACGTTGTGGAGACCACTGAGGCGACCCTCGCCGAGGACATCGTCAAGGTGCTTGCGGACCGCAAGTGCAACGAGGTCGTCTACGCCCCCGGCCTCGACGCCTCGCTTTTCGACGGCTTTGCTGGCACCGCCCGCCCGGATTCCAACGACACCGATCCGCGCGAGCTTTCCGACGTCGACGCCGTGATCACCGACTCCCAGGTCACCTCCGCGCAGACCGGCTCCATCGTGCTGGAGTCCGGCGACGTGTGCGGCCGCCGCGCCCTGTCCCTGGTGCCGGACCGCCACATCTGCATCGTGCGTCCTGAGACCGTCGTCTTCGGCGTGCCGGAGATGATCTCCCGCATCAATCCGGAGCGCCCGGCGACCATGATCTCTGGTCCGTCCGCGACCTCCGACATCGAGCTCGTGCGCGTCGAGGGCGTGCACGGCCCGCGCGACCTCATCGTGATGATCGTGAAGTAGGGTTAAACGACAAAAAGTGTGTCTGGAATCGACGATTTTCAGGGTTTGACCTGTAGGTTTCAGGGAAATATATGCTTCGGGGGCATATATTTAGGTCTCGAGCGTTCAATCCTCGGTGTGGCTGCCGTGATGTGCTATGTGCGGCGTGGTGTGGTGTCGCAATGTCAAAGAACCAACCACGCTGCCACTGCGGCGGAGAAATGAAACGAAACGGCACCACTAGCAAAGGCACCACCAGGTGGCGCTGCAAACGATGCGGCGCCTCCAGCGTGAAACGCAGAAGCGACATCACCAACGCGGCGGCGTTCACCGTCTTCATCGACCACCTCACCACCGGCGCCAGCCTCGATACCGTTGCCCGCCGTGTGGGGTGCTCACCGCGCACGATGCAACGTCGATTCGAACCGTTCTGGTTCGTTGATGTGCCTGACCCCACCGCCGGCCACGACAAGCGGGTCTACGACCAGATCTTCCTTGACGGCACCTACACCGCTGGCGGCTGCTTGATCGTCGCGGCGACGATCGACCACGTGATTGCCTGGCACTGGTGCAAACACGAAACCACCCGCGACTACCAACTGCTGCTTGAGCGCATCGAAGCCCCACTCATCGCCGTCATCGACGGCGGCCAAGGCGCATACAGCGCGATCAAAAAGTGCTGGCCGACTACGAAAATTCAACGCTGCCTCGTCCACGCCCAACGCGTGGTACGCCGCTACACCACCAGTAACCCACGCACCGATGCCGGGCGCACCATCTACCGACTTGCGCTGAAGCTGACCCGGATCACCACGCTGGATGAAGCCGCTGCATGGGGTGCGCAGCTGCACGAGTTCTCCACGCTCTACCGGTCATGGATGGACGAGAAAACCCTGGTCAAAGATCCCAAAACCGGTGCATGGACCCGCGTGTGGACGCATCACAACGTGCGCAAGGCATACAACAGCCTCAACCATCTTTGGCGGTCCGAGATGCTGTTTGTCTACCTCAACCCGCCAAAAGCAGTACTTCAACCAGAGTGGATCAAATCCACCACCAACAGCCTGGAAGGCGGCATCAACGCCCAGCTCAAACTGCTCGCCAGAACACACCGCGGCAGATCAGGTGAACGACAACGCCGCATGCTGGATTGGTGGCTCTATTTGAAAACGGAACTGCCTGACGATCCAGTACGAATCGCCAGTCAGTCCGACTGGGGCCAGGGCCAACTCGCCAAAGTATCCACCCTGACCCGAAACGAGAACGAAGCCGACCACGAAACCGGACGACCAGCCCTCTACGACAACGCTATCGACACCAACTACACACACTCAATCGGCATCCAAAAAGGCCAAATCTAACCCCCACGACACGCTGAATCAGACACACTTTTTGTCGTTTAACCCGTGAAGTAGCCGCCGATCTGGCATAACGAAACGGCCGGTCCCTTTCGGGGCCGGCCGTTTCGCTGTCATTGTTTCCCGTGTCACGCCGTTCCCGCGGCGCGCAGAAACGATTATGCGACATGGGTGTTGCAAATCCATGGGGTGAAGCTGGGAGTCACCCTAGGGTTCGTTCCAATTTCGTTGGCTGTAATGCCGGGTGCTAATCTAGACGGCATTGTCTCCGTAGCTCAGTGGATTAGAGCATCGGTTTCCGGTACCGAAGGTCGCAGGTTCGAATCCTGTCGGGGACACCACTGTCATGAGTCGCGTCATGCTTGACGCATGAGTCGCGACATGCTGGACGGACCGGCATCCCAGTTGTTTTTGTTCTGGGGTGCCGGTTTTGTTCATTCGGGGGGGGGGCAGTGGTGGGTCGCCGTGTTTCCAGTAGGCCTTTTGGTAGTCGCGGGCGGTGATGATGTCGTTGCGTAGTGCTTCCGGCACGGCGTGCGGGTGGGTGTGAGGGGCGCGTGATTTCGGTGCGATTGCTTCGGCGCCGCCTGCGTCGTAGGCGTTGAGGATCTGGTGGACGCGTTGCCGTGAGATGCCGAAGCGTTTGGCGACGCTGGTGGGTGTGCCGCCTTGATCTCTGACGGCTCTGACGATGGCGATGTTGCGGTTAGGACTGTTCATAGTGTCAAACATGTCCCGACTCACCAGTCAAACATCACCGACACGACTGAAGTAACCCTAAGTGTCAACAATGACGCGACTGACCTGTCAAGGATCACAACGCCTTCCGCAGGCACACCCCGTCAAATATGTCGTGACTTCAGACACTGTCGGGGACACCACTTGACCAGGGGGTTTCACGAAACTGTTCCAATCTTTTCACGAAACCCCGCGCCGGCCGAAGGAAAACGGCCGCGAACACAAAAATGACCCGCTCCGTTCGTTCGGAGGGGTCATTTTTCTTTGCGTGAGCGCCGTTTTGAGCCGAATTTCGGCACTCGCCCACGACCTCTAGGCCACGGGCTTCGTCCTCGTTGTGTGAGGACCAGCCGGTGGCCTTGGTCGGGCTATGCCGCGAGTGGTGGGGCGTTCGGGTTCGCCTGCGCCCCCTCCCGCTCGCGTCCGCGGGTCTTGCGCCCGTCCGGAGGGGTCGTGGGAGGCGTGGGCTTCTTCGGGAAGCGCCAGCGAGACTCCGCAGAAAGCAGACCAATATTGGCTGCGACGGCGGACATGACAGCCGAAATGGCTTGCGCGGCCCAGCCACGCATAAGGCGCATGGTCGGGTCGCCGTGGCCCTGGTGGCGAGAAGACTTCACACGGTCGTTGCGCGACTCAATGGTATTTCGGCGGTGGTACTGCTGTTGCCACTCTTTCGTGCCGTATGGAGCACCCTGGCTCAGGAACTTGGCACCGTCTTCCGGAGTGTTCTGCACGGTAATAGAGGTCTGCGAACATACGGAACCGCACATGCCGGAGGTCGGCACTTCGCTTTCGAGCAACCGCTCCTTCGGGCGGTTCGGGTGCTTCTCCTGCGAGCGCGGAACAAGCGGGCAGGTCACCTTTGCGGTTTTGGAGCGTGCAGGGCACTGGAAACGCTGCTTGCCGTCGCCCTTGACAGGCTTGCCGAGCGGGACAAGTTGGAGTTTCTTCCGCTCTTCCAATAGGGCGTAGTACTCGTTTTCCTCAATGGCCCCGTTCTGAAAGTCTGCGGTGGCGTTGACCAGGCGCTGACGCGCCTTCATTACCGGGCAGTAGAGTTGCCCGTCCACAACGACCGCGCCGGAGGCGAGCTCGGTCTGGAGCCCCAGCTCGTTCTTCTTGTAGTCGCCAATAAGGTCGTAGCCTACTTTGCGAAGCGGTACCTGGAGGTTCTCGGCCTTTTGACCGGGAAGGTAGAGACGGTCAGCAAGGAAGCGGCCACGCGGTAGTTCCGGGCGCTCAAGCACGTTCGTCAGCGAACGAAGCGCACGCTGCCACGGCTTCGCACCGGGGCGGTGGAACGACATGCCGAGAATAAGCGACGGCAGACCGCCTTCTTTGCCTATGCCGTCGCCCTCCATGGTGGCGAAGGTCGCTTCGCCGGCCCACATGGCGTCGCCCTTGGCACCCTTCGCGTCGCCGTCGTGGTCGTCGCGGCCCTTCGAGTAGTTGCCGAGCGTCGGCGTGGACGCTACCTTGCGGTGGCCTGGCACCTTGCCCGCCAGCATGTCCTGCTTGTTCGGGTTGCCCTTGGCAGAGACTTTGAACGCAGTGCCGTCGACGGCCACGTCGCCGTTCCAGGTGCCGAGTTTGTCGCCGAACTTCTCGACCGTCGCCCACAGCAGGCGGTTGGAGAACTCGTCGCAGCGCGCCATGCGTTTTTCTGCGAGCAATTCTTCCTCGGTTGGCTCATAGCCCTTCTTGGAGGTTTTCTTCGAGTCCAGGCCAAAGAGGTCCATGAACTCAAGCCACTCGTCGACGGTGTGGCGGCCGTGACGGGAGACCTGCGGGTACGGCTCCATAGTCGCCCGCACGCGGTCAAGCCCACGCCAAATGCGGTGGTACCACTCGTCGTAGTAGTCCATTCGACCCTCGACGGTGGAGAGGTCAACGTCCTCGTTGACGAGCGAGAAGTAGTCGCGCATGTAGGGCTTCATGCCGAAGGCAACTACCTCGGACATGCGGGCGACCAGTTGCGCGCGCTTGGTCAGCGCCATGTGGACCCACAACACAATGGCGGTGCGAATGGTCACGTAAGGCGGGCGACCACCGCGGCCTACTTGGAGCCCGTCCTCAATACGCCAGCGCTCTACCAGTTCAACTACACCGGAGGCGTCAACGAGGTCGGCGGCGTACTTGAGTTGAGAGAAGTTCTCTTGCGTTTTCGGGTACAGGTTCGCCATGTCGTTGTCACCTCCTCGTGTGGGTTGTTTTTGGCAATAAGAGACCCACCTGGTGTCGCCACCAGGGGAAATGTGGTTGGTTTAGAGTGCGCCCTGAATGAGTGTCAGACCGCTCTGTGTTTCGCTTGCGCGAGTGCCGTGCAGCAGTGCTCGGACCTGGTCCTCGCTATGACGAGGCGCGGAAATGAACCGCCTGTAGTGCTGCAAGTCGTGGAGTCCTGCGGCCTGAAGCACCGCGGTCTCCGGCACGCCCTTGTGGATCTGGTTGACCACCCAGGTCGTTCTGGCCCGCGCCACGTCTACCGCTTCGGTTGGGTGGAACGAGCGCTTGGTAAAGGTTGCAACCGTGCCGTGGCCGGCCGTCGTGCGACGGGGACGGAAAAGCCAGGAGTCCTCGCCCGCAGCAAGTTCTACTGCCTCGGCAATGGCGCCTGACCACTCGTGCTCGACAGGCACGACGCGCTCGGCTGCGCCCCGGTAGCCGGAGGCCAGAAGCGTCAGCCCCAGGCTGTCCTGCGACACGTCGCGTGCGGTGAGCCCCGCAACCTCGCAGGAGCGAAGGCCAGCGCCAAGGGTCAACGCCAGCAGCAGGTGCGCCTGACGGCGACGCTCCTCAGTGCGCTCACCGTTCGCCCAGACGCGCAGTGTCGTGACCTCGTCCTCGGTGTACGGAGCCGAGCCAGAGTCGGAGCCGTACTCGGGGCGAAGACGCGGAGCGTCGAAGTCCGGGTTGTTGGCGAGACCGACCTTGCGAAGCACAGCGCGAGACGAGCCGCGGACATGGGTGGTGTCGGAGGCCAGTTCGTTGTGCGAGAAGGCAGACACCATGTCGTCGGTGAAGACAGCCTCGACCGACAAGTCGCGGCCAGTGTGAAGAACGAAGTTGCAGAGTTTTGTCACCAGTCGCAGCGCATTGCGGGTGCGGTCTGCGGTCCAGGTGTCCTCGACAGTGTTGCCAACGGCAGTACGGACGAAACCGGAAAGTTCGCTCCAGCGCTCCTCGGTGACAACCTTTGGTGTGTAGGCAGCAATAACCTCGAACGGGTCGGTGCGTTTGACGGTGTTCATGTTCAATTTGCCCTGTCCGACCAGGCAGGTGGTGGTCGCCTGGTCTTGTTCCGTGGTGGTGGAATTGAACACCAGCCTGGGTCGACACCTTAAGGTCGTCAAGGTCCATGCTGTCGCTACCGCGACAGCGCGGAGCATGGACAAACGCTTGCGACGCATAAGGAATGAGACATGTTTGCACGTCACGGCACTCATTTCTTACCTCCGTCGATAACTTCAAACATGGAACGTTGTTTCCGCGCCTGTTCGTCAGCTACACCCGAGCGGGGGTACTGTTCTTGCTGCTGAACAGGTACGTCGGCCGCATTCATGCGCTTGGCCTTGTCCCCAGAACCCGTTTCTTTCGCGACAGGCGCCGAGGGTGACGGGGTCGGTTGCCAGCGCTGGTCAGCTCGCAATGCCGGCCAGTTCGTGAATGGGTCGACCAACTCGCGAGCATGATCTTCTATGGGGTCGGGGCGTACACCGTCTTTCCGGGAGAACTTCAGGTAGGGGTACAAAAACTTTGTGCCTAGCGCGGTGGCCGCAACGTCTGCGTTTGTGGTCGCGGCCACCGCCACGTACCAGGTCATGCGCAGTCGAGCCGGAAACACTTTGAACTCTCTTCCGACGTTGAGAGTCTGTAGCGAAGCTGGTTTTTCTTTGCCGCCCAGTAGGAGCTGGTCGGGTTCCCGCCTGCCCCGAAGTTCCAAAAGCGCCTGGGTGAAGACGGTAGCCACCGGACGCGGCGACTCACCATGCCCTTGCGGCACCCACACGACACCGTTGTTGTCCTCGCGGATGTCTCCGGCTTTCACCGTCACGGCCTGTTTGCCCATCAACCCGGCACCGAGACAGAGTGCGAGTGCTCCTTCTGTGAGCTCACGGCTGTACTGCGTCGTACGTGCAACCGCCCATTGGCGAATTTTCGGGAAGTCTTCCGGCAGATACGGCCTCGCATACCCCTTCTTCGGCTCGTCATCGGAACCCTCAATGTCTAGCGAATACCCGAGGCTGAACTCAGCGATTCGCACAAGAGCAAGACGCTTCGCGTAGTAGGCGTGCATGTTTTCAGGCACAACCGCGTGGATATTCTCCACCGCAAAGACCGACTCCGGGGTGAGGTCTCGCCCCTGAAGATACACGCGGTCGCTTGCTTGAACCACGAGCGAGGTCATGTTTGGCAAGGACGTCGGACCGTAGGGCGAAATATCACCAAACCCGCTCACCGCGACATAGGACGAAACGGTTTGGGTGACAAAGTCACGCAAGCGGTGTGCGTGCGCGCCGGAGACATGCTTGAACAGCGCTTGCTGCACTGCTTTCTCCACGCGAGGGTTTACAGGCATGCCGGCCACCCACCTCGTACCAGGTAGCGCATAACCCCACTACCCCCGGAGTGCTTCGCAAGCGCAGAGCCAGTAGCGTCAACCTCGTGGCTTTCCCACTTGCACCCAGAGACGCTTTCCCCGACTGGCCGGATATAGACCCCACCGGCCTGCCGGAGGCCTATGCGCGTGCATGGACGCTTCGCGACAACCTGACGAGGACTATTGAGCGGTTCATTGCTAACGGGTGGGCGAGCTCGCAAAGCGACTTCGCCAACAGGTGCGGCGTGTCGCACTCGGCCTTGAGCACATGGCTGAGCGGTTCCAAGTGGCCGGCGACGTGGCTCGTGCAGCGCGTCGAGTACGCCACCCAAGCGCCACTGTGGCCGCGGCAGGTTGCCGCGAAGACAGACCGCAGGCCGCTTGGAGGCGACTACGACTTCCCGCCGCTGGAGCACGAACGGGGGTAATTGCAGGTGTTGATTTGCGTTTGTTTCCATGGCTAAAAATGGTGGCACACCCCGAAAAGTAGGGGTCCGGGGTGAAAGGGTTCCAATAGGTTGAGGCTATGTGACGACGACAAAACGTCGGGATGTTCGAAAGTCCGTCGACATGTCGACACATCTCTCACTTTCGCCACCTTTTTACTTACTCCGTCCGGGGGTGATTTTCTTTTACATTCGCCCGCTATCGGGGATGTATGTGAGATATATCACCACAAAGCACGAATGATGAGACCTTGTTTTCTGCGAAATAGACCAATCCTATAACTTGATACGGTTCGCTCAAGTCTCATTTCGTCATAGCATCGACCCGATAATTGCACCTGTTTTTCCTATTACCCGTGTCATACTTCCCGAGGAGAAGAAGAACACGCCCACGACGACGGAGCACCTAGTGAGCCTCTTGTACGGAATGCAGAACGCAAGCCACGATTCAACGTCCCGGAAATTTTTAGGGAAGAACATATTCACCAATGCGTTCCCCCTGTCGCTAGCGAACTATATCCACCTTGAGCGCGGCCTAGACATCCCAGTTGTTTCCGCAACGGTCGGTGCTGGCGGAGAAATTGAAACAGAGCACGTTCCCACGCCATGGCCCGTAATCATCAATGCAGACCCAGCAACTGCGCGGTGGCAGTTTGAGGGGGATTTATTCTGAGTATAGAAAGTTCACCAGAGATGTCCCGAACGGTTCTGATGTCGTGGTGGTCGATGAAAGTGGGCACCACAGGAGCGCGTTTGAAATCAAACTCGTGGTAGTTCCAACATCAGGTTCGGCACACCGGAACCGCGAAGACCAGCTCTGCGAATTGGTTATCCGCCCCGCCTCAATTGAGCAACTTGCCTTCTCAATTGCCAGGTAATACGGCGTAGAGCAGATGAAAACGCTCCGGAGAATCATCGTTGATGCGCTCCAAACGCCACAGGACATCGTGTGGTCCAATAAATCCAAGATGATTGAAAAGCGCGCAGAACTTATCGAGGCGGTAGAAGAAATTATCCGCAACGGAATCGAAGAGCAAACCCCGTTGGTCATTGTGGCCGAATGGAGAACTATTGGTCAATCGCCGCGCCTGGACGAAAACACCTTTGATGTTTTCGTTATTACTGATATGGCGCTTCTAACCCTGTTTACCGAGACCGTGAAACGCGACCCAGCAAACACCATCAGCCGGCCGTATCGTTCTCTCATTTGGCTTCTGAAGTCACTTTTCGACTACAGCATTCAGGAATCTCTTCAGTTTGTGAACGTCACGAACCAACTCAATTTCGGCCTCCAGTCCGATAAGTCAGCAGCATTCACCAACCGCGCCACCGAACTCCTCTACGGGGACAACTTCCTGCACCGAGCGACGGGTGTACGACCAGATGGTGCGTGACATGGTGCTCGACCTGGACGGGCAGGTGGTGGATGCCGTCAACGCCGCAGCCCTCTCGGGCAAGCTCATGCAGTTGGCCTCCGGCGCGGTTTATGACGACGCCGGGGAGAGCGTGGAGGTTCACGCCCGCAAGCTCGACGCCTTGGAGGACCTTGTTGAGGCTGCGAACGGGCAGCCGCTTCTGGTGGCGTACCGGCACAAACACGACGCCCAGCGAATCTGTCAGCGCTTCCCGCAGGGACGTATGTTGACCACCTCCGACGACTTCACCGCGTGGAACGCCGGCGACATTCCACTGGCGTTGATCCACCCCGCCAGCGCGGAGCACGACTTGAACCTCCAATCCGGTGGGCACCTGCTGGTCTGGTTTTCGCTCACCTGGAGCTTGGAGCTTTACCAGCAGACGAACGCTCGGCTGCACCGGCAAGGCCAAACCCAACCCGTCACCATCACCCACCTCGCCACCGCCGGCACCATCGACGAGCAAGTCCTGGCAGCCCTGGAAGCGAAGAACACCACGCAGGCCGCGCTGATCCAGGCCGTGGCCACCACCCTCAACCCCGAAAGGAAGTAACCCTCATGCACGTGATGAGCAAATACATTGACACCTATCGTGCGACGGTGGCCGCATTGGAGGACTACGTGGCCATGCAGCACATCCTTCAGACCACCGACCAGGCCATCAAGGACAAAGCCGAGAAACTCTACTGGTTCAACATCCCCGCCCCGGAAGGGATGCCGCCGGTGCGAAACCCCAAGGCTAGTGAAGACAGCATCGCCGCTGGCACGGACCGGGTGGATGCTTACCAGCAGCGCTACGCCCAGGCACGGGAGTACAGGGACTGGTTCCTGTCCTCATGGGGCACATTGGGCGAGGATGACAGGTTCGTGTTGGACACGTTCTTTTTCGCTGCCGACGATGTCTCCCAAGAGGATCGGTTGCGGGCGGTGGCTGACCGGTTCTTTGTGGAGCGCACCACCGCTCACGCCAAGAAGTCTCGCGCGGTACGCAGACTCGCCTCCGCACTCTACGGATGAACCCACGCGTTTGCGGGTATCGCAAAGAGCGGATAATTTCGACGCTTGCACCCTCTACTGTGGTAAGCAGTCGGTAATCAGGTCAAGCCCCCAGTAGGATTCTGTTGAGGGCTTTGCCATGCATGCGAAGGGTGGTGAACAATGTAGAAGTGTCCAGCAAAGCCGTGCCGGTATCCCGGCTGCCCGCAGCTCACCCACGAGCGCTACTGCTCGGTGCACGCGAAAGTTGAGACTGCACGCTATCGCAAGTACCAGCGCGACCCAAAGATTAACCGCCGCTACGACAAGGCGTGGAAGCAGGTACGCAAGCGGTATCTCGCGGCCCACCCGTTGTGTGAGGACTGCCAGAAAGCAGGGCGGGTCACGCCAGCGGCCGAGGTGCATCACATCCAACCACTCTCGAAGGGTGGTACGCATGATGAGAGCAACCTTAGAGCGTTGTGTAAGCCCTGCTACTCTAGGCAGTCCGCGGTGGATGGTGACCGGTGGCGGCAAGCCCCACGCGTCTACACGTATTAGCGAAGTGTGGCTCACCACACATTGTCAATAGGGGTGCGATCTGGCAGATACTGTGTTACGGTTTTGTCATGGTGCAATCTCAAGCAAAAGATCCTACGTTAAAACGCACGCTCCGAACTCCGATTGTCATCACCGCCTTGGCTCTCACGTTCGGCCTCGGCACAACACCAGCATGGGCTGAAGAAACACAAGATGCTAACACGCAACCCACTTCAGCAAGTTACTACTTGACCACAGACCAGCTTCAGAGGTTCAGCCTTGACGCTCTTGACGTCGGCGAGTCGCAACCTGTCCGACCGGATGAGTTCACCACTTACGGATACTATCCTGGTGGGATGAACGGTGCAGAAGCTAGGTTCTGTGCGCAACCCTGGAACTTTGGTAAATGCGCATCCGCTAAATCGGCATCAGATGATGCCCTTGCAAGATCCCGGGCCAAGTTCGACGAGTATTCTCTTTCTCTGGGTAAGGGTGACGCTTACCGCCATTGCTATTGGAGTGCCAGAATGACCATCGACATGGGCGTGGGAGAAGCTCAGGGGTTCGGTGATCGCCATGAAGCTGAATCTTCTGGCCCTGATAAGGAGATGGATCTCGCTAACAACGCAACTGGTCGATCAGTTGGTCAAAGCTATCGCACCTATGATAGCGCCTCCAACCGTTGTGAATGGCTTGCACGCAACAACCGGTTGGTGACGTTACGGTAGCTGACCAGAGTCCAATGAGCCGTGACAATTGGGAAGCCTTGCACCAGAGTGGTTCCAAAGGATTACTCTGGCGTAAGGCTATGTTTGTTTGCGGGATTGTGTTGGGCTGCTTTTCCTGTATTGTGGGGCTATTCCCACAGTTTGGGGTTGCCAGATCGTTGAGCGTCTACCTTCCCTTCGCTCAGGTGCTAGCTTTCCCGCAAGCACTGGGGCTGGTGATACTACTCCTTGGCGGGTGTGCTACCGGTGTCGGTTGGCGGAGGCGATGGTCAAGACTTGCCCTAACTTCTTGTTTAGTGTGGATTGTCGCGGGAGCAGGATTTTTGTTCGCTCCGAATGGCATCCCACATCAGGTCAGCGGCCAACAACATTCCACCGTTACAGAGGGGAACCTGACGGTCGTTACGTTTAATACGGGATCAACGCTGACCGCCAGCGATTTCCAACAACTTGTCAGTACATGGGATCCCGACATTATTGTTTTGCCCGAAACGTCCGGCTATGAGCTTCGTGAAGCGATAGAAACGTCAAAATATGACGGGCAGCTCTTTGAAACTCGTAATGATGGTCTTCCGAACACTTATACAGGGCAAATCGCCCCCACGTCAGTTGTAGTAAATAAAAGGCTTGGAGCAGCGCACTTTACACGAGGCCCGGTAACATCATTCGGAACAGTTGCCATCGAGTTTGACGATGCTCGGCTTCCTGTGATTCTAGGGCTACATACAGCACCACCGTTGCCTAGACTTATGAATCAGTGGCGGGATGACATCAATCGTGTCGTTGAGTTTGGTAACTCGATACAAAAACCGCTTATAATCGCGGGCGACTTTAACGCCACTCTTCGCCACGGTCCTCTTGCCACTAGAGGCAGGCTTATTGATTCGCAAGAGCTCTGTTCAACCACCCCCACTGGTACTTGGCCAGCTGGTGCGCCCAACCTTTTAAGATCACCCATCGACCATATCTTCGTAACACAAGGAATAACAGCCCACTCCTGTCAAGTGCAGCAGATTGGTTACTCCGATCACCTCGCTTACAAAACTCAAGTAGCTGTTCAGTGAGTGTTTTAGCACTGCTTAGAGTTGATGCCTCTAATCATTTTCGCAGCATAAAACGCGTTGCAAGCGATTCTGAGCGCCTTAGGTTCTCGGTGGCGGTTTGAGTCGTTTTTCTTCCGTTCGACGCTCTGCGGGGCCTACAGGCCCCGCAGGGGGCATGAAATCTCTAGTGCCTAAGCTATAGGCTGGCGGGCTAGGCCCTCCGCGCACAAAAGTCCCGAATCAAACCCCTGACTGACCTATCAAACCCAGGAAGGAGGTGGGCTCGCGGCCAAGGACGGTACCAACTGCGGCGGCAGACGCGTCCGCGCCGGCGCGAAACCCGATCCCCTCAAGGACAAGCTCGAAGTCGGCAAACCCGCCTCCAGGCTGCTCGAACCCGCCGACCTGGACCCCTTCGGCCTGGACGGCGTGGACATGGGTGAAGGCGCTGTACTCGACGGGGAATACTATGCCCGAACCTTCCGCCTACCTGTCCGCGACACAGCGTGATGGTCAGCCGGTGCTGGCTGGGGAGCTCTACCGGGAAACCTGGGCCTGGCTCGACGCACGCGGTGTTGCCTCCTTCGTATCCCCAAGATTGATTGAGGCCTACGCCCAGGCATTCGCCCGCTACATCCAGTGCGAGGAGGCGATTACCAAGTTCGGCCTGCTCGGCAAGCACCCAACCACGGGGGCTGCGATCGCGTCCCCGTTCGTCGCCATGAGCCAGAGCTTTTCTAAGCAGGCGAATGTGTACTGGTACGAGATCTACGAAATCGTCTCTTCTGTGCCTTGGCACGCAGTTCTTCTAATGGCACGTCGCGCGCAGCGAGGAGTTCCTCTTCGGTCGGCTCGGAGGGGTCGAACATGGCGACATAATATGCAGGGTGGGTGTTCCGCGGCCAGTGTGAAGTGATGCTAATGCCAGTCCCCACTCTGTAGTTGCGCCACCGGCCGCGCCAAGTAAATGTGTGCCCTACGTTCCTACTTCTCCTTGATTTTCGAGATTCAGGGGTACGTTCCACGTATCCGATTCAGAGGTTGGTCACGTTTGAGAGGAGACGCTTCGATGGTCCAAAGACAGAAGAGGTTGCAAGAGAAGCCTCGCTACAGCGAACACATGCGACCAATCCTGGAGCATCAAAATGATTCCCGAAATCCGCTGTGGAAGAGGTGGCAATTATGGGTGGCGGTTCCCCTTGTACTCCTTCTGCTGGCTCTCGGGTACGAGCGCTTTTCGGAGTACCAGGTGCGTCAGCAGATAGCGGCCGAGAAGCAATTCGTAGACGAGCGCTGCCGTGAAGAGGTTACCGCCTACGCCAAATACCCTGGGGGGTAGTATTTCAAGACCCAATTTCCTCGGCGTACATGTTGGAGGAAGAGGACGACGAGTTCTACCTCGGCCGAAAACGCCCAGAAGAGACCTACGTGTACCGACAGACCGGGAACGTTGATTTTCCCAATGCATTCGGGACACCGCTTCGATACGGCTATTCGTGCATTTATGCGGTAACAGAGGACCTAAGCGTGGCCGACTCTAAGGTGATACTGTCCGAAACAGATGAAAATGGGGTATCGCGGCGCGTAACGCCTCGATAGCCCATCTCGCCTGTCGATACGCGCCACGTATCGGAAAATCGTAGGGTGGGGCCGACCTCTCCGCCCCGTGCAAATCGGCCCCTTCAGATGATTGGTCGCACCGTCCCACTGAGAATACTGTCGCTAGATACACAGAATGCTACAAGTTCAAGGTGTCCGTCGCGTTGAACGACGACGGGTTCCGTTACGCGTACCGTGACGAGCCCCGAGACGGGGACGAATGGCTCACCTCGCATAAGGGTTTTGGCGGGGCTAAAGGAATTGCCGAAGCCATTGAAAACGGAGCCGAACCGCGGTGGCTCACGACGAAAGAAGAAGTTCAGCAGTGGGAAGACGAGCACCCCGGAACTTGGTTTCTTGACCTCAACATTCTCGCGGCGTTGAAGCGCGAGGACTTGCCGTGGGGCACGGTGCGAGACATTGAGGAGGAGTTCACGCTCAACTGGGACCGGGACAAGGACTGGGCGCTGCCGCTTGTGGTGCTCGTGCCCGCTGAGGAAGCCGCTGGGTAGCAGCGTTAGTAGTCGGGTGTCGTGTAACCGGAGGCGAAACCCGGTGTAACCGGGGTGTAGCCGCGGACCTGTTATAACTGGTCAGGCGGTTTCATAAAAGCCCCGACCAGGGGTTTCACGAAACGGTACCAATCTTTTTACGAAACCTCCTGCCAGCCGAAGGAAAACGGCCGCGAACACAAAAATGACCCACTCCGCTCGTTCGGAGGGGTCATTTTTCTTCGTCTCAGCTGTAGTAGATGAACAGTAGAGGCGCTTGCACTCAAAGGCTGTGGCTTCGTTCAACTGATGGCGCGGTTTTTGCAGCGCTCCATGGCGGTCTTGTTGCTGCGATCACGCAGGACTGGCTGCGGGTAGTTGTTGGGGTCTGAACCGAGAGGGGTGCGCCCGGTCGGGGCCGTTTGGAACACTGACGCTACGTCAGAGCCCGAAGGCTCCGCCGCTGACGAGGATCACGATGCCGAGGCCGATGAGAACGATGGGAAAGAGGATGTCCTCCCAGCGTTCGAGGACTTCCGCGATCGGGGGGCGGGTGGCGACGAACTTTGCCAGGGCCACCAGGACCGCGACGAGCGCGAGGAAGATAACACAGTAGGCGACCACTGCGAGAGGTTCCACGCTAAGGAATACAGGGGTGTAGACACCGATGTTGTCGCCGCCATTGGCAAAAGTGACGCCTGCGACGGTCCCCACGCCGACCTTCTTGCCGGCAACCTTGGCCTCGTCGTCATCGTCGTCATCGTCTCCGCGCCAGGCCTCCCATGCGGCCCAGAGGCCGATGCCCAACGGGATGAGACCAAAGTATGGAATGGCTGCCGGGGGCAGAAATGCTCCGGCGCCGATGGTCACAAGGATCGCGGCGACGAGGATGCCGGCAAATCCGAGGTACTGGCCGGCCAGAATACGGGCGGTGGTGCCGCTCTGGCCTGCCCCTCGAGCGAAGAAGAGGGAGAGCACGATGATGTCGTCGATGTTGGTAGCTGCGAACAGGCCTATCGCCTGCAAGACCGTGGTGAGCATTACGCGCCCTCCCCAGCTACGTCGCATCCGGGAAGCGTGCAGGCGGGATCCATGCACGGGGCGTCTTCGTCTACTGCCAAGGTGGCATCGACCAGTGTCGTCAGTGCCTGCGCCAGGTGCGGATCGGCGATCTCGTATCGTGTCCGACGCCCCTCGGGCTCGGAGACGACGATCCCACAATCGCGCAAACATGCCAGGTGGTTGGACACGTTCGGGCGTGTCAGGTCCAGATCTAGGGATAGTTCCGCCGGGTAGGCGGGATGGTCGAGCAGGGTCAAGATGATCCGGGATCGAGTGGGGTCGGCCAGTGCACGACCCAGGCGGTTCATCACGTCGAGACGCGAAGCAATAGTCAGCATGCACTGAACTATACAGCGATCACTGAACTAGTCAAGTTCCGGGTAGCGGTGCAGCTGTGTGTGCTGCTCAAGAGACAGTGGAAGGAGCAGAGATGGCAGAGATTCCGGCAAAGTTGCGAAAACAGCGTCGCCGGCTCGAGATTCAAGTTGCGCACGAGCCTGGCGTAGTTCAGGAGATCGGTTTTCAGGCCCCAAGCAATGATCCGAACGGGACAAAACTCGATGGCCTCATCATCTTGAACCGGGAAGGCTCGAACAAACTTATCTACCTCATCCGCAGCCTCGACTCGATTCCCGTTTGCAGCGGGGACACCTCGGGGTTCGACGACGGTTCGCGCCGCCAAGGAGAGCCTTGCCGGATGGATTGCCGAGAGGGACAACGAGGGAGACAACACTGGCGACGGTGCATACTTGGTTGAACCACGCTCGTTTCTGATGATCGGCCCATGTGCGATTTGTGCCGCGCCCAAGGCAACCGAATTGGCTCGAAGTTCGGTGGAGCGTGGAGCTTGCCGAGAGGCAGGAAGAGGCGGAAGCGGAATTTCCTGACTTCCCGTTCTAAGGAGCGCTCCTGCTCACGTCATATAATTGACTTCTGTCGTGTAACCGGAGTCGGAACCCGGTGTAACCGGGGTGTAGCCACGAACCCGCTACAACTGGTCGGGGAGTTTACTGAAAGCTCCAAGCAGGGGTTTTACCCCTAAGCTAACTCGTCCCATTCGGCATCGACGAGCACATGACCGTCGCTGTCTATCGCCACAGGCGGCAGCACTTCCACGGGCGGCAGGCCGTACGACATGAGCATGCGAGCGAATGCGCGGTGGCTGGGACTGCGATCGTCGATAAGCTCCTCCGCTTCCATAATCACCTGCTCTGTGACGATGGTGAGGCCGCGCCAGAAGTCGTCGCGGCTGCCGCTGTAGGTGAACGCTATGTAGCGGGTGGAGGCGTCTTCGACGGTGCCGAAGGTGTAGTCGCAGCCCGGCTCGAGGGCGTCGGCGGCGTGCAGCTTGGCTACTTGGAGCAGGGTGAGCAGAGGGTTGTCGCGTGGATCGATGAGCACGAGGAATTCGGCCGGAGCGTCGCTGCCGCGCCAATGGTTGACTTCGGCGCGGAGCATGCCGGCGGTCATGTTGGGGTTCGAGTTAGCGATCATCGGCAGCCACCTTCCACTGCGGCGGGATGCGGAAATTACCATCGCCCAGGTGGTGGTCCTTCCAGTTCGCAATTGCGCGTGTCCAGCGGCCCGGATCGGTTTCTTTCCAGCCGTGGTCGCATTCGATGGAAAGGTGCGCGTCCAGGAGGCGGGTGGTCGCGTCGGTGACGTCGTCGGCCAGGGTGTGTGCGAAGTCGCCGTCGAACAGCTGGTCAGCCCAGCGAATGAACGGCAAGAACAGCGGGTCCGCGAAGTCTTCGCACGGCGGGTCGATGACAATCCCGTCCGGGAGGTACTCGTAGTCGATGACGTGCTGGTTCTGCGCCAGTTCCGTCTCCGCAATGTCCATCAGGCGGATCAGGCGCGACGTGTTCAGTATCAGTGCTCCGTCGAACTCTTCGCCGTCCACGCGCTTGATCCAACCGGCATCAACCAAACGCTCGATACATCCCTTGAGTGGATAGTTGGGTTCGCGCCACCAGGGTCGCTCGTAGGCTTCTTTCGGGATGTAGTGGATCATCCCGATGCAGCCGCGGTGGAAGTTCCCGTCGCGATCAATGATCTCGCCGGTGCAATCATCGGCGTATTTGCTCACATGTGCGAGGGCCGTTTTGTCTTGGTACTCCAGTGATGGGGTCATCACCTGCATCACTGCGTCAGAGAGTATTTCTCCCAAATGGTTCTCCTTTGAATCCGTCGTTTTTCTAGACCGATCAGTACGGTAAGCAGGTTCGCAGGAATTGTCAAGAACATATGTTCGACATAGTAGGTGCCGGGAGTAGCACTGTTGACACGTCGCAATCAAGCAGTAGCTTCTCGACGAGCACTCCGCTCCCCCTGCAACTACACTCTCAGCCTGTGCTGAGCAGAAGAACGTTCATGTCCGTCACGTCAGTGGCGGGCTTTTCTGCGTTAGTGGGGTGCGCCGGCCCGCGTGGCACGACAGTCACGGAGACGGAGACGGCCACCACCACCGTCCGCGAGACGGTGACGGCGTATCCCGGCCCGGAGCGCTACGCGGGTCGGGTGCCGGAGGCGTTCGGGACGTCGATGCGCGGCATCGTGGAGACGGTGCCGGTCACCCCGGGCAGGCGCACGATTGCGCTGACTTTCGACGCCTGCGGCGGGCCAAGTGGGTCAGCCGTGGACCAGGGGCTGATAGACGCGCTGCGCGAGTTCGCCGTGCCCGCGACGTTGTTTTTGAGCGCCACCTGGATCGAGGCGAACCCGGAGGCGACGCGGAAGCTTGCGGCCGATCCCCTGTTCCGCCTGGAAAACCACGGCACTCGGCACCTGCCGCTAAGCGTCAATGGCCAGGCCGCCTACGACATCGCGGGCACCGCGACACCCGCGGAGGCCATCGCGGAAATCGACGGCAACCGCACGCTGCTGGCGGAGTACAGGGTGGAGTCGAGGTGGTTCCGCTCAGGCACGGCCCACTACGACGACGTCGCCGTCGACATCGCTCGCGAGCGCGGGGTGACAATCGCGGGCTTCAGCGTCAACGCTGACGTTGGGGCAACTGCCGCGGCGGACCATGTGGCGTCGGCAATCATGCATGCCCCCGACGGGGCGATCGTGCTGGCGCACATGAACCACCCCACCTCCGGCACCGGGCCGGGGGTGCGACGCGCGCTGGAGCGTCTGCGCGACGACGCTGTGCGGTTTACGTTCCTTGACGGGAGCCGGCCTTAGAACTCGGCCGGCATGATTAGCCAGGCCACGCCGTAGGCGAGCAGGCCCGGGAACACGCCCATGAGGACGAGCAGGATAAAGACCACGCGCACCGCGGTGGCGTCGACGCCAAGGTACTGGGCGATGCCGCCGCAGACGCCGGCGATGTACTTGTCGGTCATGGAACGCTCGAGGCGCTTCGGGGAGTTGCCCGGGTTGAAGTTCTGCGGATTGTAGGGGCTAGACATGGTGAGATCCTTTCATCCATGGGCTTGGTGTCCCCCATCAAACCCCTGCCAGCGCAAACCCGCAAGGACATTTACCCACGAAAGTGGCTGTTAGAGCTGGTTGGTTGGCAGATCCTCGGCAGCGAGCACGTCGGTGAAGAACTCGCTGATTCTGTCGGCGCGGTCCGCGTCCAAGTGGTCGAAGATGAGGCGCCGCACGGTCTCCACGTGGTCCGGCACCGCCTCCTCGAGGTGGGACATGCCTTGGTCGGTCAGGATAACCAGCACGCCGCGGGCGTCGCCGGGGCACTTCTTTTTGGTGAGCAGGCCGCGCTTTTCCATGCGCGTGACCTGGTGGGAGGCGCGCGAGCGGTCCCAGCCGAGTTCTTCGCACAGCTCGCGCAGGCGCAGTGTGCGGTCTTGCGCCTCCGACAACGCGACGAGCACGGAAAACTCCGGCGAGGAGATGTCCCCGCCTGCTTGGAGGCGATCGTCAATCGTGCGCGAGATCTTGGTAAACCCCGCGAGCATCAGCCGCCACAGTTGCTGTTCTTCGTCGTCGAGCCACCGCGGTTGTGCATTCATACGGGCAGATCCTAGCCGATGGGCGCGGTCTTCAGCTCGTCCATGGAGTACGTGCGCGTCGCGGCGACACGGTCGAAGCGCTGCGGGAAACAGGTCAGTACTAGCACCTGCGAGGTCTTGCCCACCTGGGAAAACAGCGAGTTCATGCGGGCGAGACGCTCCGGGTCGGTGGCGCCGAGGGCGTCGTCGACCACCACGGGCACCGGGGTTGTCTCGCCGGAGGCGGTGACCAGGTCCGCGATGGCGAACCGGGTGAGGATGGCCAGCTGCTCCTTCGTGCCGCCGGAGAGTTGGTCAAGCGGCACGCTCACCCCGTCGACGGTGCGCTCGGTGACGGTGAGGTCCTCGCCGAAGTTGAAGTCAACGGTCGGGCCGAACAGCACGCGGGCGCGGTTGCGGATCGCGTCATTGAACGGCGCGGTGTAGCGGGCGCGGGCGGCGTCGCGGTGGGTGTGCATCGTCTCGCGTAGCAGGCGCACGGCGTCGGCGCGGCGCGTGGTGCGGGCCAGTTCGGTCTCTGCGGCGTCGAGCTCCGCGGCCGCGCGGTCGGCCTTCTCTGCGGCGCCGGCGGCGATCTCGATGCGGCCGGTCAGCTCAGTGATGCGGTTGTTGGCCTCCGCCTGTCGTTTTTCCAGGTTCTGCAGGCGCGCCTTCGCACCCTCGAGCATCTGCTGGGCGATCTCCGGGTCGGCGGCCGCGAGTTCAGCGGAGAGCACGTCGTGCGCCTCCTTGGCCTCGCTTTCCTGCTCGCGGGCGGATTCAAGCGCGTCATCGAGCTCGGTTTTCGGTGCGGCGGTCTCCGCCCGCTCCAGCTCGTCGGCGGCGTGGCTGGCCTCGGCCTGCTTCGCCTCGAGCTTGGTTTGCACGATGGTCAGCTCGCTGGCGGCGGTGCGGTCCGCGTAAGGCTTGAGCGCGGCGTCGGCGGCGTCGACTTCTTTTTCTGCCTTGTCCAGCGCCTTTTGGGCGTCCTTCACCGCCAGCTCTGTGGCCTGCTCGGAGTCGGGCAGCTCGGCGGTGTCGACCGCCTCGGTGAGCTCCTCGATCTGGGTGGACAGGCGGTCGCGCTCCGCAGCGAGCTCGTCGGCGTCGGTGCCGGCGAGCGCGTCGTCGCGGCGCTGGCGTGCAGACTTCACCTCCGCGTCGTGCGCCTTACACGCGTCGCGGGCGGCCCGAGCCTCGTCGACATCTGCGCAGCCGAGCTTGGACAGCAAGCTGGCAAGGCCGTCCTCGGCCTTCTCCACAGCACGGCGGGGGTCTTCTGCGCCTTGCGCAGCTCGGAAGACAACGTCGAAGTCGTCGAGGGTGAGGCGCGTGCCCTCGTAGACGGCGACGGACTCGGTGCCGTCCACGTCCACGCTCTCGCCGTCGACCTGGATAGTTTTGCCCTCGGCGGTGATCTCCAGTTTCGCGGAGGCAGCCTCGCGCAGGCGGCGCTGCAGAGTCAGTTCGCTCTCGGCTTTTTCCAGCTTGCGCACGTCCGCATCCGTGACCTGCAGGGCGGGGGCGTTCTTGAGCAAGGTTGCGTATGCATGCTCGGCTTCTCTAATGAGGGAGAGTTGGTCGGTGACGACCGTGAGGCGTCGACAAGCGCGCACGTGATCGCGGACGTTTTCGGCGCCGCGCAGAGTGGCGCGGGCGGCGGCGAGGCTGGTTTTCGTATCCTCGACCTGCTGGGTTAGCTCCGTGACCTTCTCGCGCTCGGCGTCGCGCGCCTCCTGGGCCGGGGCGAGCGCGGACTGCAATTCCTTCTCCTCCTCGCGCAGCGCGGCGACGCGCTTGATGAGCGCGGTGCGCTCGGCGAGGTCTTGCTCGGCGCGCTTCCTAGCGACGGTGGCGCGCTCGAACTGCTCAGCCGCGGTCTTGGTCTGTAAAGCAAGCTGACTGGCCTGGGCGAACTCGGCCTCACGCTCGGCGAGCTCGTCGTGGGCCTGCGGCAGCTCCGTGTCCACCGCGCGGATTTCGTCCTCGCGGCGGGCCACCTCGTCGACAAATGTGGCGAGCTGCTGCACCTCGGCCTCGGCGGCGCGCAGGGTTTCGCGGGCGGCGTCCACCGCGTCAGCTTTCGCAGTGAAGGAGGCTTTGGGCTTCGGCGGGGTCGCGGCCGTCCAGTAGCGGGCGTACTCCGCCTCGATGGCGGCCATGAGCTCGGTGTCTTCCTCGCCCGAGCACTCCGAGCCGTCTTCTGTGTCGAGCGCCTGCGAGATAGACGGGATGCCGGCCGCGGCGATGCCTGGATCCAGCTCTCCCTGGCGGAGGAACAAAGTCTTGGCCAGGCTGGTGTCCATCTGCTCGGCGATGATGCGCGCGAGCTCGTCGTCCGCCTGGCGCCCGGTGAAGTTCTTGTGCACCGGCGAGAGGATCTCCAGCTCTGAGAGCTTGCCCTTCAACCAGCGCTTGTGGATTGTAAAGGTCGTCTGCCCCACCGTCGCGGTCATGGTGACCTCGGGTGAGGCGTCGCGGCCGACTGGGGCGAAGATTCTGATCTTCTTGCCGCCGGCGGAATGGCGCTCCTGCAGCACGGTTCCGATGGCGTCCAGGATGGTGGACTTGCCGGCCTCGTTTGGGCCGTGGATGACAATCACGCCGGTATCCGGCAGGTCGCGCAACTCCAGGTGCTCGACGGCGCGGAAGTTGTCTATGACTAGGTCGTGGATGCGCATGGTCTAGCCCACCTCCTTGGACAGGCGGAAAAGTAGGTTCACAGCGTCGCGGGCGGTGGCGTTGTCCCCGGCCGCTTGGCCGATCAGCTCACGCATGGCGCCTTCGGCGAAACCGGTCAATGGCAGGTTTTCCATCTCTTCGTCGTTGGGCTCGAGGTGCAGGCTCATCAGCCGCTCGCGCGGGTACAACGCCGCGAAGACCGGCTCTAACTCGGCAAGTTCGCGCTCGAGGGTGCGCGTGTCCTCCAAGCCGAGAGTGCCGGATAACGCGTACTTGATCACGGTGCGGTCCTTCTCCGGGTATGCCTTCAGCTCCTCGATCACCTCGGCCACATCCTCACTGCTGGCCACCTCCCAGAAGCGGGCCTCGAACGTCCACGTGCCCACGGCGACCTTTTCCACCGAGACGTCAGCGCGCCCGGCGTCCTTGTTCACGGTGACCACCAGCGCATTGCCGGAATCCACCTCGCCGCCGGCTACGCCAGGGGTGCGGTCGAAGTAATCCGTGGTTTCCGGCGCGCCGGAGTACCAGATCCGCTCCGAGGCGGTCAGCGCCGCGGTGGAGTGAGTGTCCCCCAGGGCGACGTAATCGATAGTGCCCTGGTCGATGGCGTTGTCGAGCGAAGCAACGTCGATAAGCGAATGCTCATCTTCCTCTCCGAAGCCCTCCACGGCGCCGTGGCCGACGAGGATGCGGACCGCCTGCGTCGGTGCCAGGCCGCGCACGGCCTTGGCGCACAGGTCCTCCGAGGCATGCTTGGTCAGCAGCGGGGCACCCACCACCTCGACGCCATCGCGCACAACCACCGGCTCAGAATCGACGAGCACCGTGACACCATCGATGCCCTCTGTGCGCTGGAAGATGCTGTCCGCCACCAGGGGGTCGTGGTTGCCGGGCAAAAGGTAGACCGGCACGGGCAGTTTGCGCAGCGCCTCGAGTGCGCGGCCGAGTGTGGTGGGCTCGAGCGAGTTGTGCTCGAAGACGTCGCCGGCGACCACGATGAACTCGGCGTCGTGCTCCGTTGCTATTTCCCCCAGGCGGGTGACGGCGCGGAGCCGTGCGTCGTCGAAACGCGACTGCGCCTCGGGCGACAAGAATTTTCGGCGCATGCCTAACTGCAGGTCGGAGGTGTGGATGAAGGTGGTGTGCGTCATGCCTTATACACCTACCACTGCGTCCGACGCCCCAACACAAACATTCGCACACATGATCTAACGGGTGAGCTCGTCGTAGAGATCTTCAATGTCCGCCACCGCGCGCAACTGGTCGATGTTGGTAAACGACACAGTCTGCATCGCGCGGTGGAGCAGGTCGACGTCCGAATCCTCGATCATCGGCGCCACCTTCGGACGCGGCAGCTCAGGCAGCTGACGGCCGGACCAGAAGTACTCGGAACCGGGCTCGGCGTTTTCCCGGGCCAAGTCCTCCGCCTGATTGCGCTTGCGGTTCTCCAGCTCCTCCAGACGCAGCCCGCGCATGGTGAAGATGACGCTCGGGTCTTTGTTTATGAGCTCCGCGGTGCGCTGCGCCACGGCGACGGCGTGCTTGCACACGGCCGCGCTATCCGGGCAGTCGCAGTAAAAGGTGACTTCCTGCGGCGTTTTGCACAGCAGGATCTCAAGCACTTCCTCGTCCAACGTGCCGGCTTTCGCCGCGGCGATAGAGCCCGGCGCGCGCACGATCGCGCCGGTGGCGCGGCGGATCTCGTCGGTTTGGCGCTGCGGCAAGTACATGGCCACGCGAAACGGGTCGTTCTGGCTACCCACCACCTCCGCGCGCACGCCGTAGGGCACCGGGTGCAGCTCCACCACGTGGCCCCGGGCGGCATACTCCGCGCCGCGCTTCGCCCGGCCCACGTCGGTCTGGCGCACCGCGGCGTTGAAGATGAGCATTGCCGCAGGCGAGAGCGACTGTGGACGGAACGCGGTGATGTCCGCGCGCCCGGTCTCGGCCGCGCTGGAGACTCGTTTGCGGGCGCCGAAGTTGGCGTAGATGACGTTGTCTTCCCGCGGACGCTTCTTCTCAGTCATTTTGCCCCCTGTAGCTGATCAATTGGGCAAGCTCCTCGGTGCCCAGCTCGGTGATCCAACCCTCGCCCTGCCCCACAACGGCGCCCGCGAGCTCGGTCTTGCCATCCAGAATGTCCTGGATGGACTCCTCCATCGTGCCGCGGGTGATGATCTTGTACACTGTGACGTTCTTCTCCTGCCCGATGCGGAACGCGCGGTCCGTGGCCTGGTTTTCCACGGCCGGGTTCCACCAGCGATCCAGGTGGATGACCATGGATGCCGCGGTCAGATTCAAACCGGTGCCGCCAGCTTTCAAGCTGAGGATCATCGCGCGGGGCCCGTCCGGCTGCTGGAAGCGCTCCACCATCGCGTCGCGCGCGGATTTACCCACGCCGCCGTGGAGGAACGGCACGTCCTCGCCCAGGCGCTCCGAAAGATAGGGCTGCAAGATGTCGCCGAACGCCTTGTACTGCGTGAAAATCAGCACACGCTGCTCGGACGCGGCGGCTTCCTCTAAAAGCTGCATGAGTTTTTCCACCTTGCCGGAGCGGTGGTGGCCTTTGTCGGTGACCGCGGAGCCGTCGCCAAGAAAGTGCGCCGGGTGGTTGCACACCTGCTTGATGCGGGTGATCGTGGCCAGCACGAGCCCCTTGCGCGCCATGCCCTTGCGCTCTTGAAGCTCTGCCTGCGTGCTATCCACCAGCGCCTTGTACAGCGCGGCCTGCTCCGGGGTCATGTCCACGGCGATGACGTGCTCGGCCTTGTCCGGCAGGTCCGAAATGATCGCCGTGTCCGTTTTCAGACGGCGCAAGATAAACGGGGCGGTGAGACGCTGCAGCCGCTCCCCCATCTCGTCCGCGAGTTCCGGGTCCCTGCGCGACTCGATGGTTTTGGCGAAGTGGTTGCGGAAGAAACTCTGCGAGCCCAGCATGCCGGGGTTGACAAAATCCAGGATGCTGCGCAGCTCAGAGAGCCTATTTTCAATCGGCGTGCCGGTTAAGGCGATGCGGTGGCGTGCGGGAATTGCGCGCACACTTTTCGACGACTGCGTGCCCGCGTTCTTGATCGCCTGCGCCTCATCCAACACCACGTGATCCCACTGCACCGCCGCCAGATCCTTGGCGTCGCGCGCGGCGGTGCCGTAGGAGGTGATGACAATGTCGGAGTTGTCGGCTGCCTCAAACAGATCGTCGCCCTTGAGCCTGCCCGCGCCGTGGTGGACGCGCACGCGCATGCCCGGCACGAAGCGGGCAGCCTCGCGCGCCCAGTTGTTCACCACCGACGTCGGGGCGACGATCAGCGACGGGCCGCGCCGAGTGCCCTCCGCCTGTTCCACCGCGAGCAGGGTGAGCATTTGCAGGGTCTTGCCCAGCCCCATGTCGTCCGCAAGTACCGCCCCCAGGTTGTTGCGGGACATAAAGTACAGCCAGTCCACGCCTCGGCGCTGGTACTCGCGCAGCTCGGCGTTGACGGTGTCGGGGATGTCCACCCGCTCCGGCGCCGGGCGGTCCGTGCCGCCGACCAGCGAGGTAAACCAGCGCGAGCCGGTGAACTCGATCGGGTTGTCCGCGCCCGCCTCCAGCGCGAGCTGGCGCAGCTCCGCGGCGGAGACCACGCCCTCGCCCTCGGCGGCCTTGAGCCGCTCGTACTCCGCCTGCGCCTCATCGGCGATGCGCTGCAGCTCCTCGGCGTCATCGGAACCGGCGGCCTGGGCGATTCGGGCGCGCTTCATGGCAGCCTCCGCCTCACGCATGGCGGTTTCCAGGGAGGTATCGTGCAGCTTCTCCAGGTACTTCGCGGTCTTGGCCACCTCTCGACTATCCGCCAGGACCCACTCGCCGCGGAGCTTAATCAGGCCGGACTTGGATTTGACCAGCTGCGCCATCTCTTCGTCCGAAAGCTCCACGCCGCCGACGGACAGCCGCCAGTCGTACTTGACCAGGGTGTCGAAGCCCATCATGGTCACGGTGGAGGAATCGTGCGGGTCCTGGTGTTCGCTGACCTTCAGCTTCGAGGCCGTCTCCGCAGTCGTCCACGCGCGAGGCAGGAGCACCACAAAGCCGTGGGCCCGAAGGTACGAGGCGCTCTCGCGGACGAACTTCACAATTTCGTCGCCGTTTAAATACAGGTCCCAGTCGCCCGCGTTCGGGTCGAATCCGTGGTCCACCGCGGAACGGAACCGGCCGTGCTTCGCTGGGTCCACAAGCGAGGTCAACTCGATTGCGTGGTCGAGCTGACCGCGCAGGACGTCCGCCGTTGTTGAGTCGTAATCCCCCAGCCGCACCGGCCGCGGCGAATCCGAGCTCGAGCGCACCTGCACGCGCACCGGCCACAGCGTGTCCGGGCCCGACTCCTCCGCCTCGCTCGGCGACTCCACGATGAACACCAGCTGCAGGTTCACCGCCGTGATCGTGCCGTTCCAATCCCCTATCTGCCGGGCCAGCACCGCCCCGCCGCGGCGCAACGGCATGCTGTAGAGCAGCGACTTCACAAAATCGTGCCACGGGTACGGCCTGGTCGGCGCCTTCGCCGCCGCGCCCTGCAGGCGCGCCGACGCGATCCAGTGCGTGAACGTCTGCGCGCAATCCTCGCTCAAGTTCGCATTGTTCACCGTGAGCACGCCCGGCGAGGCGGCGATCATCTCCGCCAGCCAGCTGCGCTCCTCTAAACCGGTGCCCAGCTGCCACTGCGCGTACCACAGCCCGTCGTGGTACGGCACGTTGATGCTCACACGCCCCGCGCGCACGAACTGTGTCAGGCCCCGATACATGCGCAGGAGCCAGTACATGTCCGGCGCCACCGCCTCGCGCTGGGCAGGTGTGGCCGCCGGCGACTCCTCGTCCAGGTGCGCAAGGCTGTCCAAAAAGCGCACCGCGTCCTCGGGTGCAAACTGAGCCAAGGGCGCTTTCAACCGGACGTGGCGGCCCTTCGGGGTTTGAAGGATGAGGGTATGGAAGTGGTGGAACCTTTGGCCGTCCAAAAGCGAATGCACGATCGGCGGAAACGTGCCGGGCGGCACGTCTTCCATGGTCACAATCCGGTGGCCCTGTACGCGCTCAACCCACACCGAAAGCCCGGACTCGGGGAGCCACAGGCCATGGAGAAGGTATTCAGGCATACCCACCCTTATACCACCGACACCGACATCGCCCGCGCCGAGCATTCGAACGCATTTCTTCAGCGCCGATTTAGGAAATTTTTCAGATTAAGTCAGAAACGCGAGAGGATGCGTTACAGTGTTGCGGAACTGTGACCGATACCTACATAGATGCAAGGGAGTGCACATGTCCGATAGTTTCTGGCTAGTGCTTGCCATCGTCCTGTATTTCGGGGTGATGGTCGCCATCGGGTTCTACTCGTGGCGCAAAACAACAAAATACGACGACTACGTCCTCGGCGACCGCGGCCTCGGCCCACTCGTCGCCGGCATCTCCGCAGGCGCATCGGACATGTCCGGCTGGCTGCTCATGGGCCTGCCCGGTGCACTGTTCGTCGCCGGCATGAGTGAGCTGTGGATCATCATCGGCTTGTTCCTCGGCACCTGGGCCAACTGGAAGTGGATCGCGCCGAGGCTGCGCGGCTACACCGAAGTGGCCAAGAACTCGATCACGCTGCCCAGCTTCTTCGAAAACCGCACGCACGACACTTCGCGAGTGCTGCGCTTCACCGCCGCCTTGATCATCATCTTCTTCTTCACCTTCTACGTCTCCTCCGGCATGGTCTCCGGCGGCCGCTACTACGAATCCACCTTCGGCGGCGAATACATTCACGGCGTGCTCATCGTCGGCTCCATCACGGTGCTCTACACCTTCATCGGCGGCTTCCTCGCCGTGAGCTACACCGACGTGGTGCAGGGCGGCCTGATGTTCCTCGCCCTGATCGTCATCCCCATCATGGCGCTGATGTCCTTGGACAACCCGTCCGACATCTTCTCCTGGGCCACCTCCAACCCCTACGGCCCTTGGGAAGACGGCAACCCGGACTACTTCAACATCGTCGCCGGCGTGTCCGCGGGCACCATCATCGGCAACATCGCCTGGGGCCTGGGCTATTTCGGCCAGCCCCACATCATCACCCGCTTTATGGCGCTGCGCTCCCCGTCTGAGGCGAAGGCAGCCCGCCGCACCGGCACCATCTGGGTGGCCATCTGCTACCTCGGCGGCATCTTCACCGCGCTAGTGGCAACGGTCTACTTCGCCCAGAAGTCCGCGTCCGTGACCGACCAGTCGGGTTACGAGACCGTCTTCCTGGATCTGGCGCGCATCATGTTCCACCCGCTGATCGCCGGCATCGTGCTCACCGCCGTGCTCGCCGCGATCATGTCCACCATGTCCTCCCAGCTGCTGGTCACCTCGTCGGCGCTCATCGAGGACATCTACCGCATCTTCAAGAAGAACCCGAACAACACCACCCTGCTCGTGCTCTCCCGCGCCATGGTCATCGGCGTGGCCCTGATTGGCATGCTGCTGGCGCTGAACCCGTCCGACACCATCCTCGGCCTCGTCGGCTTCGCGTGGGCCGGCTTCGGCTCCGCGTTCGGCCCCGTGGTGGTGGCGTCGCTGTACTGGAAGCGCCTCACCTCGCAGGGCGCGATCGCCGGCATGATCGTCGGCGCCGTGACCTCGTTTGTCTGGGGTTCCGTGGACTCGCTGTCCGGCATCATCTACGAGATCGTCCCGGGCGTCATCCTGGCCACCCTGGCCATGGTCATCGTCTCCCTGGCCACCCGCCCGAAGGAGGGTGTGGCAGAAGAGTTCGAGTCCGCCGCAGCGGCCACCGACTACGCCCTCGCCCACCCGGACGAGGACTTCTCCGCAGCCTTGCGGAACCGGGAGGGCTCCACTGCCGTCTAAGAAGGTATGCGCCAATACCTTCTTATCCTGTCTGCTCTCACTGTTCTGGTGGTGCCGTTTCCCACGGGGCAATTGCCTATCGACGTCCCAACGGTGCCCCACCGCACCACCATCCTCGGCTACGACAGAGCCGAGTTCGGCCCTGGCTGGGCCGCCGGCACCCGCGGCTGCGACACCCGCGCCGCGGTGATGGCCGCCGCCTTTGATGCCGATTGCGCCCAGCCCTGGCCGCAGTGGGATGATCCCCGAGTTGTAGACCCCTACACCGGGGATTTTCTTCTGCCACACGACGTGGAAGTCGACCACATCCTGCCTGTCTCCGCCGCGTGGGACCTAGGCGCCCACCGCTGGGACAGTGCTACACGGGAGCGTTACTACAACGACCCGCGCAACCTCGTCGCCGTGTCTTCTAAGGCCAACCAGGCCAAAGGCGACAAACTCCCGTCCGAATGGATGCCCACGGATAGACGCTCGCGCTGTGCGTATGGGCGCCGGATGGTGGACGTCGCAAAGCACTATGCCCTGCCTCTACCCCGAGCTGACCTGCGGGCGGTGCGGCGCGCATGCTCCGGCGTCGCCGGGCTGCTCTCGCGCGGGGAGCTGTGAGGATTTTCCAACCATGCCGTAAGGTGTTCCCACATGACTACATTCCTCATCTTCCTGCACGTTGCCGCAGCCATCCTGCTGCTCGGCCCCGTTGTTGTGTCGACCTCCATGTTCCCGCGCCAGGCCGTGGAATCCCGCGCCGGTGGCGAAGAGGCCACCGGCCGCGCGTCGGTGCTCTACCGCATCACCAAGACCTACGGCATGCTCTCCCTGCTCGTCCCGCTGCTCGGCGGCGCCGTGCTCGCCTTCGACTGGGAGGCATACAAGTCCAACTACTGGTTCCACACCGCCATCGTGCTCTCCGTGATCGCCTGGGCCATCCTGCTGGCCATGGTCATCCCGCAGCAGCGCAAGATGATGGGCACCATCGGCGCACTGCCGGCCGCCGACGCCGACCCGTCCGATGTGACCAACAACTTTGAAAAGTCCAAGGCGAAGGCAACCGCCGGCGCCGGCATCTTCAACCTGCTGTGGATGCTCACCCTGATCCTGATGTTCCTGCCTACCCCGGTGTAAGGGGCGCTCCGGCGCTCTTTCGGCTGGATCCAGCTACCAAGGCCCAGCTATTCCCGATTTTTCGGCGAATAGCTGGGCCTTACTAGCTGGATCTAGGTCTTTGCTGGCGCCGGCCCCAGCTGCGCCCTACGTGTACCGCAGCGCGGGGGTGCCGCCGAGGCCCAGCCCGGCAAGGACGCGGAAGATGCCGTCCACCGCCTTGCGCAGCACCTCCGCCACCGGCCCAGTCAGACCGGTAAACAGCGCGTTTTGCCCCCACACGCCGACGAGGCGGGCTTCGGGGACGGCGGGCCCGTCGTGGGGCACGATGCCGATGACGTAATCCCCGCCGCGCAGAAACGGCAGCGGGTTGGAGGTCCACATGCTAGAGACCACGCCAATGAAGCCGCGGCCGGAAACCCACATTGGCCCGCCAGAGTCACCGGGATGGCTCAGTGGCGCTGCGGCGAAGAACGTGCCGTCGGCGGAGCCGGAGAAGCGCCCGCAGGTCTGTGCACCGCGGGTGCGGGAGAAGTAGCAGACGGTCTCGCCGAGGCGCACGTCACCTGGGTGGACCCACGCGTCGCCGGTAAACCGGTTGCCGCCGACGATAACGCCCGGGTCCCATTGGATGGCGGCCCAGTCGTTGCTCAGGTGGCCGTCGTATGCCTTGGAGCGAAACAGTGTGCCGGTGGCTCCGCCGGCTGTGACTCGGGCGCCTTCGGCTCCGCAATGCGCGGCGACGAGGCTGCGGTGGCGGGCGGGGTCGTTGAAGCCGATGGTGCAGGTGCCGGTGCCGTCGACGCGCACGGGCGAGCCTTGTTCCACACGCTGCTGGGCGTCGGCGGGTGCGGCCTGCATCCCCAGCGCGACGGCCGCTGTCAGAAGTGCTCGGGAGATACGGTGCGTGCGCTGGGAGGACATGCGCAATAACCTAGCACTCCCGCCTAGCGGCGCCCCCTGGGGGTTAATCCCAGCGGCCGCCTCTGTCGTCGCGGCCCCGGCCGCGTCCGCCGCGGTAACCGCCACGGCCACCACGGTCGTCGCGTCCGCCGCGGTAGCCTCCTCGGCCGCCGCGTCCACGGCCACGCCCGCCGCGATCACGCGGTGGTGCGCCGTGGTCGCGTTGGATGTTGATCAGCTGGCCGGAGATGCGGGTGTCTACCAGGCGGTCCAGCACGGCCTGGTCCAGGTTCTTCGGCAGTTCCACCAGGGTGAAGTCGCCGCCGATGGTGATGCGGCCGAAGTCCTTGGAGTTCAGGCCGCCCTCATTGGCCAGGGCGCCGACGATCGCGCCCGGGCGGACGTGCTGGCGCTTGCCCACGTCCAGGCGGTAGGTGTCGAAGTTGCCGCTGTCGTCGAAGCGGCGGCCACGGCCCCGGTCCCCGCGATCATCGCGGTCAAAGCGGTCGCGTCCGCGTCCGCGCCGGTCGTCGCGGTCGAAACGGTCGCGGTCGCGACGGTCGCGTTTGTCGCGTTTGTCGCGCGGCGGCTCCTTCATCAGGAACTCGTCGCCGGCCAGGGCCTGGGTGGCCAGGGCGGCGGCGATGTCGTCCATAGGCACGTTGTTCGCGGCGGAGTACTCGCGCACCATGGTCTTGAAGATCTGCAGGTCGGTGGCCTCGAGCGACTCGGTGATGGAGTCCATGAACTTGGCCTTGCGCGACTCGTTGACCTCGTCGACGGTGGGCAGGTCCATCTCTTCGATGGTCGCGTTGGTCACGCGCTCGATGGAGCGCAGCATCCGGCGCTCTCGCGGGGTGACAAACAGGATGGCCTCGCCGGAACGGCCCGCACGACCCGTGCGGCCGATGCGGTGGACGTAGGACTCCGTGTCGTTCGGGATGTCGTAGTTGAGCACGTGCGAGATGCGCTCGACGTCCAGGCCGCGGGCGGCGACGTCGGTGGCCACGAGGATGTCCAGGCGGCCGTCGCGAAGCTGGTCCACGGTGCGCTCGCGCTGCTGCTGGGCGATGTCGCCGTTGATGGCGGCGGCGGAGAACCCGCGGGCGCGCAGCTTTTCAGCCAGTTCCTCGGTCTCATTCTTGGTGCGCACGAACACGATCATCGCCTCGAACTCGGTCACCTCGAGGATGCGGGTGATCGCGTCGAGCTTGTTGCGGTGCGCCGTGAACAGGTAGCGCTGCGTGATGTTGGTGTTGGTGCGCGTCTCCGACTTGACGGTGACCTCTTCCGGGTCGTTCAAGTAGTCGCGGGAGATGCGGCGGATCGCGTTCGGCATCGTCGCCGAGAACAGCGCCACCTGCTTGGAGTCCGGGGTGTCTTCCAGGATGCGCTCAACGTCTTCCTGGAAGCCCATGTTGAGCATCTCGTCGGCCTCGTCCAACACCAGGAAACTCAGGTTGGAAATGTCCAGGGAGCCCTTCTCCAAGTGGTCGATCACTCGTCCCGGGGTGCCCACGATGACCTGGGCACCGCGGCGCAGCCCGGACAGCTGGATGCCGTACGCCTGGCCGCCGTAGATCGGCAGGATGCTCACGCCGCCGATGTGGTCTGCGAACGACTGGAAGGAGTCGGACACCTGCAGCGCCAGCTCACGCGTCGGCGCGAGCACGAGCGCCTGCGGGTAGCGCTTGTCCGGATCGATCTGGGACAGCACCGGCAGCGCGAACGCCGCGGTCTTGCCCGTGCCCGTCTGCGCGAGGCCGACCACGTCGCGGCCTTTCATAAGCAACGGGATGGTCTGCGCCTGGATCGGCGACGGCTGCTCAAAGCCGACGCGCTTGACTGCCTCGATGACCTTCTCGGGCAGGCCGAGGGTTTTGAAGCCATTCTCGGGCTTTTTGGGCTCGGCGGCGGGTTCGGCCGGTTTTTCTGCCTCCGCGGCCTCAGCGGCCTCAGCGTTCTCAGCCGACTCTGTGGCGGGTTCGGCCGAAGGCTCGTCGTTAAGCTTCAGCACATTGTCTTCGTTTTCAATGGCCACGGCATCCGTGGCGCCGGTCTCCTCAGAAACCCCCGCATCCCTGGTGTCCTCTACTACGGCCTCAACGATTTCGGCCGCGACATCCTGCGGGTTGTTCTGATTTTCCGACTCATTCATGTCCGGCCCATTCTCGCCGCCGGTGGCGTTTTCGGAAATGCTCATCGTTGGCTCAGCGTACGCCATTGTGCGCCGTTGCAGTGATTTACCGTTTCCACTCTGCGATCTGTTTTACATCAATCCATGATGTGTAATGCACGTCACATTGCCTATCCACGTCACCCCTGCCCCACCCCTCGAAGGAGCCCCGTCGATGGACCCCAACTCCGCAGCACGCAAGGCCCACGACATCGACATCGACATCGACATCGATTCCTTACAAGCAGTCCCCGCAGAGACGTTCCTCCAGGGGAAGACACTCGCGATCGCGCTACCCGGCACGGGAAGCAACGGGTGCGCAATCCCCGCAGCCGCTGACGCACCGTTCCCATTCGGCATCGACGCCGCCTACTCCGATGGTGAACACTTCACCCTGGAGTACGACCCGATTGTCGGATTTAAGGCCAACGCGACACGAATGCTGCGGTTCGGCGACAATTACGCGGAGCTTCTACCGGGGCAGAAAGTCCCCGCCGGCGGTTTCACTGTCGGCCGGCCGGACCACGATGTCGCGGTGATCGAGCGCGGAGCGCACGCCGCAGCGATCGTCGCCGGAGCCGTGTTCAACTTCAGTCCGATAGTCAGCTTCCAGCGCTACGGCGAACAGCGCCCCAACACCATTATCGGCGGGCGTACCCCGGACCGGTACGACTACGACGCGGCGCCGGAAGGGTTCCTATGTGGGTTCAAGCCGCTTGCCGACGGCGGCGTGTCCGTCCCAGTGGCGCTGGCCAACAACACCGACTGCGACGCTGCGCTTACGGCCATCTCGCAGTACTTCCAGCAAGACCGCGCAACGCTTGGCGACGAGCACTCTCCCGTGGCCCGGAACTCCCCCGACGGCCGGCGCTGCGACATCTCGTTTTCCCCATGCCCCACCAGGAATTCGGAGCGGACTCGTACCCGAACTGCTACCGCCAGTGCTCGGGCGGTGCCGTTGTGGTTGACCTGCCGCCCCGCGGTGCCAACCCTGGTCAGGGCCCGATGCCGAGTTAAGTACCCCCACCCCCAAGGCGCCCGACACGTGCTCCACATTCGTTGCGAAAGGATTGACGCTGAAGCCATTGACATGACCCAAACCACAGCAGTGAGAAGCATGTGATTTAGAGTTCTTTCATGGCTTCTCCCTTCGCGTTGACACTGCTCGGCCTGGCCATCATCGCGGTCACGGTCGGGCTTTTGCTTAAAGGCAAGACCCACCCGATCGTCGCAATGACGCTCATCCCCATTGTTGGTGCTGTATTCACTGGCGCCGGCGTCGCCGAGATCTCGGACTTCTATACGGACGGCCTGGATCGAGTGATGAACGTTGTGGTGATGTTTATCTTCGCCATCATCTACTTCGGCATTCTCTCCGACGTGGGGCTGTTTGAACCTGTGATCAAGGCACTGATCAAGGCAACGCGCGGCACGCCGCTATTAGTAACGCTGGGCACGGCGGCCATCGCGATTGTCGCCCACCTGGACGGTTCTGGCTCCACGACCTTTCTGCTCACCATCCCTGCATTGCTCCCGTTGTATGAGGCAATGCGCATGTCGCGGTACGTACTGCTGACCATCGTGGCGCTTTCCGCCTCCGTGATGAACATGCTGCCGTGGGGTGGACCTGTCGGCCGCGCCAGCTCTGTCGTCGGTCCCTCGCCGAACGAGATTTGGGCTCACCTGCTCCCGGTGCAGGGCGTCGCCATCGTGCTCGTTTTCATAGTCGCCGCGATCTTCGGCCTGGTTGAGGGACGCCGGGCTTCCACTTCGGGCCAGACTGAGGGGACAGTTGACGTCGATGCAGTCGCCGAAGACTTCGCTCGACGTCAGCAGGAGGAACGCGCCAAGTTGGATTTCACCCAACGAAAGAATTCATGGGTGACGTGGGCGAACGCGCTCATCACCGTCGCTCTTATCGGCGTTCTCGTATCAGGCCTTGCATCCCCGGCTCCGGCGTTTCTTGTGGGCACTGCACTACTCCTTGTCATCAACTTTGCCGAGCTTGAGGACCAGAGCGATGTGTTGCGCCGTCATGCTCCCACTGCGTTGTCCATGGCCGGTGTCATCCTCGCCGCTGCGATGTTCCTAGGCATCCTTGACGGCACGGGCATGCTGGAGCAGATCGCGCTGTCGCTCATCGCTGTTCTGCCGGAGGCTGTCGGCCCGTACATCCACATCATCGTCGGCCTTTTAGGTGTGCCGCTGGACCTGGCGACGTCCACCGATGCCTACTACTTCTCTGTACTGCCGATCGTGCAACAGACCGCTGAGGCTTTCGGTGTCACTGGCATGGGCGCAGCATCCGCGATGATCGTCGGAAACGTCATCGGCACGTTTGTCAGCCCATTCTCCCCAGCTCTCTGGCTGGCACTTGGCCTTGCCCGAGGAGAAATGGGCAAATACATCCGCCTCGCGTTTCCGGTGTGTTGGGCGTTCTCGGTCCTGCTGGTTCTTGGATCCTTGACGTTCGGGATCTTCGCCTAACCCCCAAAAAGCGAATCTTTATCGCCATTTCGTCCCAAACGATGAAACAACGTGTTAGATTCGTCCGCATGATCAACAGCACCGCATTAGCAACCTCGGCCGCACCGGCCGAGCGTTCTGCGATGCTGAATACCCAGCCGACCCGCCTGCATCATCATCTGTAGCGCGGTGTCGGCCGACTCCAGCCCCCTGCGCTAACAGCCTCTGCTGCTCAAAGCGCAGGGGTTTCTTGTTAGCACGGGCAACACTCAAAGGCTTATGTCGTTCGCGCCGCGCCCCCGGACCCGTCCGCGAGGCACACGGCTGCACTCTCCTATCGACGGCCAAACCGGGAAGACGCCGCCCAGCATCGGGCACACCTGAATCCCATTCCCCGCGCCCCGATTCGCGCATTGCTTCCCGAAAGAGCACAGTTATGTCTGTTATGACTGCCCAATCAGAATCCGCCTCGAAGCCCAAACCGAAACGCCCCGGCCTGAACGCACGCCACATCCACTTCATCGCGCTCGGCTCCGCCATCGGCACCGGCCTGTTCTACGGCTCCGCCGGCGCCATCCAGGCGGCGGGCCCGTCCGTGTTGCTGGTGTACCTGCTCGGCGGCGCGGTGGTGTACTTCATGCTCCGCGCTCTCGGCGAGATGAGCGTGCGCAACCCGATCACCGGTTCCTTCGCGGTTTACTGTCGCAAGTACCTGGGTGGCTGGGGTGGCTACATCACCGGCTGGATGTTCGCCTTCGAGATGATGATCGTCTGCCTCGCGGACTTAACCGCCATTGGCATTTACATGAAACTGTGGTTCCCGGACACAGCTGCGTGGGTGTGGATCGCCGTGACGCTGCTGATCATCGGCGCGGCCAACCTGGCCACCGTGCGCTGGTTTGGTGAGCTGGAGTTCGTCTTCACCATCGTCAAGGTCACGGCCGTGGTGGCCATGATTGTCGGCGGTGCGGCGATTCTTGTGTTCAACCTGGGCCAGCAGCCGGAGGTGTCTCAGATTAGCAACCTGTGGAACGATGGCGGCTTCTTCCCCAACGGTGTCTCGGGCATGGTCGCCTCCTTCATCCTCGTGCTGTTCGCGTTCGGCGGCACCGAGATCATCGGTGTGGCAGGTGCGGAGGCAGATGACCCGGAGCGCTCCATCCCGAAGGCCGTGAACACCGTCCCGGCGCGCATCCTGCTCTTCTACGTGCTGGCAATCTCGATCATCCTGGTGCTCAACCCGTGGCGCACAATCACCGGCGAGGAGTCGCCGTTCGTGCAGATCTTCAACACCCTCGGTGTGAACTGGGCTGCCGGCCTGCTGAACTTCGTGGTCATCACCGCGGCGCTGTCCGCCATCAACGCCGACCTGTTCGGCACTGGCCGGGTGCTCACCGGCCTGGCCAAGGAGAACTTGGCGCCGCGCCGCATGGCAAAGACCTACCGCGGTGTGCCTGTGATGACGATTGTCTCCCTGCTCGCCGTGCTGGTCATCGGTGTGTTCCTCAATGCGCGTTACCCCAACGTCTTCGAGACCATCGCGGCACTGGCCACCTTCGCCACCGTGTTTGTCTGGCTGATGATCCTGTTCGCGCAGGTGGCCATGCGCAAGCAGATGACCGTCGAGGAGCAGCGCGCCCTGAAGTTCGCCGTGCCGTTTTGGCCGTACGGGCAGTACTTCGCCATCGCGTTCATTCTGTTCACTTTCGGCATCATGGCCTGGTTGCCGGACTTCCGCCTCGCGCTCGGCATCGGCGTGGCGTTCACGGTGATCATGACGGTGCTGTACTTCGCCACTGGACGCCCACAGGTGGTTGCACAGTCCCAGGAGGAGTACGCGAAGGCATAATCCCGCGCAACCTCCCCTCCCCCGCACAGCCGCCGCAGCCCGCTCGCTGCGGCGGCTGTGTTTTTGCGCCCAACCCCCACCGCGCGCGATCCCGGCGGCTCTGCCACACTTGGTCGTATGACCGTGACTCATGGCAACAAGATCGTCCTTATCGGCGCCGGCGCTGTCGGCACCGCCTACGCATACGCAATTGTCAACCAGGGCCTGGCGGACCACCTGGCCATCATCGACCTCAACGAGGACCTCGTCTGGGCCCAGGTTGAGGACCTCAACCACGCCATCCCGTTCTCGGGCCACCACATGGACGTCACGGTGGGCACCTACGAGGACTGCCGCGACGCCGCCATGGTGGTCAACTGCGCGGGCGTGGCGCAGCGCGACGGCGAGACCCGCATCGACCTGATCGCCCGCAACGCCAAGATTTTCCAGTCCATCAACTCCGAGGTCATGGCCAACGGCTTCAACGGCATCTACGTCGTGGCCACCAACCCCGTGGATGTGCTGTCCTACATCACCTGGAAGCAGACCGGCCTGCCGTCCAACCAGGTCATCGGCTCCGGCACCGTGCTGGACACTGCCCGCTGGCGCCACAACCTCGGCCTGCACTTCGACATCGCCCCATCCGCCGTGCACACCCACATCATCGGCGAGCACGGCGACACCGAACTGCCCGTGTTCTCCTCCGGCTCCGTCGGCGGTGTGCCGCTGCGCGCCATGCTGGAGACCGAGGCGGAGACCAACCCGGACATCTACACCCAGATGGACGAGATGTTCATCCGCACCCGCGACGCCGCCTACGACATCATCAAGCGCAAGGGCAACACCGCCTTCGGCATCGGCAACGCGCTCGCCCGCATCACGCGCGCGGTCCTGCGCAACGAGGACGTGGTCCTGCCCGTCTCCGCGCTACTCGAAGGCGAGTACGGGCTCGAGGACCTCTACATCGGCACCCCCACCGTCCTCAACCGCAGCGGCGTACGCAACGTTGTCGAACTGCGCCTCGACTCCGACGAGCTGGAGAAGTTCCGCTACTCCGCCAAGGCCCTGCGCGAGGTCATCGACCACGCCGAGTTCTAGGGGCCTTTGCTTGTCGACGTCAGCTTCGCCCGGCTGACGTCTAGGATGTCACCATGGCCAAAAACATCGATGTGGTTGGAGCAGTGATCCTCGACGGCGAACTTGTGTTTGCTGCACAGCGAGGATTGGGCCGATCGATGAGCGGATTGTGGGAGTTTCCCGGCGGAAAGATTGAACCCGGCGAGACTCCGGAACAGGCCCTGCAGCGTGAGCTTTTCGAGGAACTCAGTGTTGAGGTTGATGTATTGGATCGGATCGTGACGAGCCGGCACGAAACCAACTCTGTAGTCATCAACCTCACCACGTACTACTGCACGCTTCGCTCCGGCACCCCGAAGCTTTCCGAGCACCAGGAAATCCGCTGGGTGCCTAAAGCTGAGCTGCACCAACTTGAATGGGCACCAGCCGACATCGAGACTGTTGAACGAGTACAGCAGCAATAATGGATCCTTTGCTTTCCTCGCTGCAACGCGACCTTGAGTACGGCTTCATCGACGAAGCCGTTCTTGCCAACAAGCAAGAAAACCCGGAGCTCATCACCAACGGTGACTCAAACACCATGTACGAGGCGCTCAAGAACGAACTTGAGTTCGCTGATAGTTACGTCTTCTCCGTTGCATTCGTGACGGTCGGCGGTATCGGCGCGCTCAAACAGCAACTCGTTGAGTTTCAAGGCAAGGGCACGATCATCACGTCCTCGTACCAGGACTTCAACGAGCCAGCTGCATTGCGCGAGCTACTAACTCTGGAAAACGTCGATGTCTACGTTATGTCTGAATACGCCCACCATGCCAAGGGCTACATCTTCAATCACGGCGATCATGTCACCGCGCTCGTCGGCAGCTCAAACCTCACGCGCTACGCCCTGATGGAAAACCACGAGTGGAACATCCGAGTTTCCTCGCACCGAAACGGCAACATTGCGTCACAGCTTCAAAGTGGGGTCGACAAGCACCTCGAAAAGGCAGTACCACTGACCGAGGAATGGATCAGCGAGTACGAGCAGAAGAGGGCCAACCGCACAATCGTTTTCACGGAAACTCAACCGATGGAGGTTTCTCCGGAAGGCGAGAAGATTCTTCCAAACCTGATGCAGGTGGAGGCGCTTGAGCAGCTGCAGAGTGTGGTCGACTCCGGCGAAAAACGCGCATTGATCATCTCAGCAACCGGCACGGGAAAGACTATTTTGGCAGCGTTGGCTACGCGCCAGATGAAGCCTTCAAAAACGCTTTTCATCGTGCACCGTGAGCAGATCTTGAAAAAGGCAGCTCAAGAGTTTGCCAAGGTGTTGGAAGTCGACGACTCACAAATCGGTTTCTTCGTGGGAGCGCGGCGAGAGTTAGACAAAGATTTGGTGTTTGCAACGGTTCAGTCTCTTTCACGGAAAGAGAATCTGGCGTCAATCTCGCCGCTCCAGTTCGATCTGGTCATCATCGACGAAGTTCACCGTTCCGGGGCCAAGTCGTACCAGTCGATCCTGAACCACTTCCGCCCCAACTTCACGCTAGGTTTGACCGCCACCCCGGAGCGTACGGATGGGTTTAACGTCTTCGAACTCTTTGGATACAACGTTCCGTACGAGATTCGTCTTGAAGGCGCCCTTGAAAACCGGATGCTCGTCCCCTTCGACTACTACGGCATTGCCGACTACGAATCGGCGCAGGGATCAATCGGAGACAAGTCAAAGCTCAAAGATCTGGTTGCGGAAAGTCGCGTCGAGCACATCGTTGATGCACTGCAGAAATACTCGTTCGCAGAAGGTACGAAAGGCCTAGTGTTCTGCAGTAGTAACGAAGAATCCCGCATCCTCGCGGAAGCACTCTCCTCGCGCACCGCTCACGGCCGTCCGTTGAGAACGAGGAGTCTCTCGGGAGCGGACACGATTGAACAGCGAGAGTCGGTCGTTTCGAAGCTGGAAAATGGCGAGCTCGATTACATCTTCACGGTGGACATTTTCAACGAGGGAATCGACATCCCCTCGGTGAATGTGATCGTCCTGCTCCGAAGCACTGAATCCTCAATTATTTTCACGCAACAACTAGGACGCGGGTTGCGAAAGTCCGCCGACAAGCACTCGCTGCGCGTCATCGATTTTATTGGTAACTACGCGAACAACTACCTCATTGCTATTGCTCTCACCGGAAACAAGACTGGCCGCAAGCCAAAGATTCTCGACGACGTCAACGACCCTCGCCCAAAAGCCGGGTCTTCCACGGTGAGCTTCGACAAGGTCTCCGCCGCTCGAGTAATCGAGTCTCTGCAAAAGGCCCGTATCACCGGAGTTAAAGCGAAGCGCGAAGCCATCGCCGAGTTAAAGTACCGGCTCGGCCGGATTCCGAGGCTCGTCGATTTCCTTTACCACGAGTCCATGGATCCGTCTGTGCTGTGCGCAACCGATCAACACACCCGAAACTACTGGTCGCTTTTGTACAAATTGAAGGAAGTTAACTCTGCGCCCTCCCGCGAAGAAGACGGCTTCCTCTCCCTCATCGCCGCGGAGCTGCTCAACGGAAAACGACCGCAGGAACTTCTTCTTCTCTCCGAACTTGTGCGCCGCGGACCTAAAGGGACGCTTTCCGCACACGACTTCAAGACCGCAATTGAGGAGTACTCACCGGAGCTTGATTCCTCGGCTAACCTCATGCAGTCGGTAGAGCTCGTTTTGAACCTGGACTGGTTCACGAAGGCTGCTGCCCAACGCTATGGGGGTAGTCCACTCGCTGTCCGCACAAGCAGCGGTTTTCAGCTCGGTGAGCGGTTCTCAGAGTTGTACTTCTCCTACGACGAGCAACACCCGAACCCGGAAGTCAGTTTCCGCTCCCACATTGATGACCTCATCGAAACTGGCCTCCTCGTCAACCGGCGCCAGTACCGCCAGAGCGACATGTTCGTCCGAGGGAAAACGTACACCCGAAAAGACGCAGCAAGACTCCTCAACTGGCATCACAATAGGGAGTCCACGATCTACGGGTACGCGGTGGATTCAAACACCAACACTTGCCCGATCTTCGTCACCTACCACAAGGACGCCGATGTCCTGGCGAGCCACCGATACGACGACACATTCATTGACCAATCCACAATGCAATGGTTCTCCAAGAGCAATCGGACGCTGAAGAGCAACGAACTCCAGCCAATCTTGGATGGCTCCGCCGACCTCCACCTCTTTGTGAAGCGAGAAGACGCAGACGGCTTGGAGTTTTACTACCTCGGGCAAGCTGAAGTCAGGCACGCCGAAGAGCGGCACATGACTGGAAACAAAGATGAATTGCTCGACGTGGTGGTCATGAGGTTGGGATTAGACGAACCTGTCCGTGCCCCGCTGTACAAGGCACTCACCACAAACAAGCGCTCGAGCATCCAGGATCCGTTTGATGACGGCATGAAGGCGGAACGCCACCGAAACCCTGGCCACATGGTCAGAGAAGATTCGGAAGGCAAACGTCATTTGGAGCAGTAAGTCTCCCCTTCAAAGCCAGCTTCTCCTTGAAGAATCAGGCCGGTTCGCGGCTTTTCTTCTGCTGAGGTTCCTCGGGTTATTGCGGGTCGCCCGGAAGGTTGAGGAGACGGCGTGCTGGTCCATGTCACAGCATCTCCGCCGTCAGCAGCCTCCGTTTTTGGGTCCCATTGGCCGGGCACTAACGACCTCGAAACGCAGGGTACTGCGGTTACTGCTCTGCCCTCGGAAGAAAAATGTTTTCCACCGCCGCGTACTCCCCCGCCTCCGCGGCGAAGCTCTCGTCGTGGCAGGTGAAGATCACGGCCTGTCCGCGGCGCAGACCTTGGGCGATGAGGGCGTGGGCGCGGTCGCGGGAGGGGGCGTCGAGGCCGACGTCGGGCTCGTCGAGGAGCACGAGCGGGCGATGTTGGGCGAAGACCTGGGCGAGCTGGGCCAGGCGCAGGTGGGCGGCCGGAAGGTCGAGCGGGTGGGTCTCCGGGTCGAGGCCGAGCGCGACAACGACGTCCGGGTCGCCGACGAACTCCCCCACCGTGGATTCGGCGAGCTGGTCGGCGGCGCGCTGCAGCGCGAGGGAGACGCCGAGAGCAAGCCCCGGGTTGCCGTCGAGGCCGGCCATCGCGCGCAGCAGCGTGGTCTTGCCGGCGCCGTTGTCGCCGCGCAGCCACAGCGCCTGGCCCGGGCGCACTCTCAGGTGGATAGGCCCGGCGGTGAAGGTGGGCTGCTCGGTGGCGCGGAACTGCCACCACTTGCGGGGTTTTCCGCCGCGGGTTGCGGTGATCTCGCCGAGGTCGATCGGATTACCGGTGGGCTCCACGCGTGGGGGCAGGCTGGGCTCGTGGGTGGGAGGAGATGTGGGAGAAAGGATGCCGGCGGAAAGCGAGAGCTTGGCTGCGTTGAGGCGGGGGCGGTTGCCTAGCACCACGATGCGTGACGGCAGGGCTTCGAGTAGGCGGATGATGTGGGTGGCGGAGGTGGGGTCGAGGCCGGCGAAGGGGACGTCGAGAAGCAATAGCTCCGGCTCGAGAACCGCGACCGCAGCGATGGCCAGGCGGCGTGTTTGGCCGCCGGAGAGTTGTGAGGGGTGCCGCTCGGCAAGCTCGGTCAGACCCGCGGCGCTGAGGACGCGCTCGCAGCGGCGCCGCATCTCCGGGATGGGTGTGCCGCGCTGCTCGAGGCCGAGCGCGACCTCTTCGATGACCGTGTCGCGCAGGTAGGACACGTGCGCGGTGGCGTCCTGCTGGACCACGGCCGCGCCCGGCCACTCGTTGTGCGCCTGGGCGGCGAGTGTGGTCAGACCCGCACCGGAATTGCCGATGACCTCGACGGTGTGGTGCTGGTCGAGTGTTTGGGTCAGCGGCGTTAGATCCATAGGACCACCGCCACGCAGGTAAGCGGGACAAGGATGCGGGCGGCGCGCTGGGCGGGGCTGTCGTGGACCGGGCGCAGGACGGTGCGGGGGCCGGTGAGGTCGTAGCCTGCAGTCTCCAGGGCCTGGCCGCGGGCGCCGGCCTGGGTGAGCAGCTCCGTGAGTACGGGCATGATCAGGTGCGGGACGACGGTTTTGGCTTTGATCGGTCGCTGCTTGAGGCGGTTGGCGTCGCGCGTGATGCGTGCGCGGTGCGCGCCCTGGGGGCCGAGCTGCAGCGTGGTGCCGGCGATGTAGCCGATGCGGTTGCCGCCCTTTGTGCTCTGCAGGGCCTTGGCCAGATCCGGCGTGCGAGTCCACGCCACGGCGGCGAGCAGGCACGCCACCAACGCGGTGAAACGAGCGGTGAGGTGCGCGGCATCCGCGAGCCCGTCGGAGGTGAGCAGCGGGGCGATTTTGTGCTCGCCGTAGGGCGCGTGGATGAGCACCATCGACGCGGCGACGGGCGCGGCGATGATTACTGTGGCCGCCACGACGGACGGGTTGCGGGTGCGACAGGTGCCGGCGGCGAGGGCCACAGCGATGATGGCGAGCGAGGCCCGCGGAGTATTCAGCCCCAGCGCCAGGATCCAGCCGGACGCGCCGACGGCCAAAGCGGTCAGCGGGTTCAGGCGGGTGTGTGGCTGGGACACTGGGGTTGCTTGGGGTTACTTGCTCTGCGGGTTGCTCTGCGGGGCGAAGGTGGCGACAGTGCGCTTGGGCAGCGCCTTGACCGTGAAGTACGCCACCAGCATGACAATGACCTTGTCCACCGGGTCGGAGATGAACGCCTGGGTGGTCACGGATGCGATGAGCGAGCCGCCCATCTCGCGGAACAGGCTGACCAGCGCGCCGGTGCCCACACCAGCGGTGCCGCCGTAGACGTATGCGGCCACAGGGGCTGCGACCACGCCGCCGACAACGCCGAGCACCAGGCCGAAACCGATCACGGTGGCGATGTTGCGCAGCGCGTTGAAACGGTGGATGAACACGCCGGCCAGCCAACCGACGAGCGCCGCACCCGCGGCGAACGGCAGCGCCGCCGGGTTGAGCAGGCCCCACACGACGTTGTTCAGCGCGCCGGTGGCCATGCCCGCGACCGGGCCTGCCAAGGCCGCGACGAGCACGGTGCCCACGGAGTCCAGGTACAGCGGCAGGCCGATGGAACCGACGATCTCGCCAACGACAGAGTTGATGATGATCGCGATCGGGATCAGACCCAGCGTGCGCGCCGGCAGCACGGGGATCACCGCGGCCAGCAGCAAGATGGTGCCGATGCCGTAGCCGGCAAGCAGCGCGATGCCCTGGCCGGAGCCGGTGACCTGGTCCCAATCCGCCGGGTGGACGAGGACGAAGTAGAGCCAGGTGGCGGCGATAAACAGGGTGCCTGCGACGGCGAGGGCGCGGCGGGCGGGGGTCCATTCGGCCTTCTGCGCGGCCTGCGCGGCCGGGGTGGTTGCGTGTGACATGGGTGCTCCGAGTGGTGCGCGGAAAACGGGAAGGTGCAGCCCTTCTCGCCTATGTCACCTCGGCTGGGCTATCGGTTCGGAAAGTGTAGCAGGGGGAGTTTTCCCGGCCTAGTCGTCGGCGCGCAGGTGGCGCAGCTCCACAATCTCGGCGTCGCCGGCGGCGGCCTTGGCGTGCACCTCGCAGGCCCAGTCGAAGCGTTCCCAGGCGGCGGTGATGGCCTCGTCGGTGACGTCGGTGACCAGGCGCGCGTTCGGGTCGCGCTCCCAAATACCACGCAGATCCGCCACCGAGGTGCCGCGCATGAGCTCGGAGTCGGCCTCCACGTCGACGGTGGTCTCGGTCGCCTGGTAATCCACCAGGTCAAGAGCGATGAGCACGGTGAGCAAGTCGTGGATCTGAGCCTGATAGCCCTCGCCGACGTCTTCGTGGAACTCGAAGTAGAACCGAGTGATCGCCTCGAGATGCTCGGCGAGCGGGGAGCCGCCAAGCTTATCGACGAACTCCGCCAACGCCTCCGGACCGAGCAACATCCGCTCTGTCACGCCGAGCGAGCACAGTGTGATCGGCACCGGTGTCATGGCGAACACGTCGGCGGCGGCGTGCGGGTCCACCCAGAAGTTCCACTCCGCGCTGGGCGTGGTGTTGCCCGGGTAATGCACTGCTCCGCCCATCACGGTGATGTGCTTGAGCTTTTGAAAATGCTCCGGGTGGGCGTGGGCAAAGGCGGCCAGGTTGGTCAAAGGCCCCGTGACGATGAGGTGCAAATCCTCGGTGCCGCGCTCGATGGAGTCGATCCACAGCGCGTCCCAGTCGTGCTCCACGTGGCGCTCGGGCGCGGTGGCGTAGCCCAAGCCGGTCTCCCCGTGGGTTTCCGGCGTGGTGGTCAGCTCCACCTCGAGCGGCCCGGGCAGGCCCGCGGCCAGCGAGATGATGGGCAGACCGCTCAGTCCCAGGATCCAGGCGCCGTTCTGGGCGCATTGTTCGGCGGGGACGTTGCCGGAGGTCGTCGTGAGGCAATCGAGCTCTATGAGCCCCGCGTGGGCCGCGGCGGTGAGGAAGATGATTGCGTAGGTGTCGTCGATGCCGGGGTCGCAATCCAGGATGACTCTCACGGTTTTGTTTCCTTTCCGGCGACAAGCCAAATGATTAACGTGGCGGCGCACACCGCCCCGCACATGCCGAACGCGGCCTGGAAGCCCGCCGCCTCCGCGACCGTGCCGAGCAGCACCGGCGCGAGGATCGAGCCGGCATCCTGCGTCATTTGATACGTGGACAGCACTGTACCGCCGGAGCGCTCGTTGCCGATGATGTCCGCGAGCGTGGCCTGGGTGGCGGGGCTCATCAGGCCCGCGCCGATGCCTGCGGCGGCGGAGAGTAGCACGAGCGGCCAGAAACTGGTGGCACCGCCAAGGAGTGCCGTGAACACGCCCGAGGTGGCAAGACCCGCGGCGACCAGCGGACGGCGGCCGAGGCTGTCGGCGAGGCGGCCGGAGAACTGCAGAGTCACGGCCATGCCGAACGCGAAGGCGGTCAGCGCAAACCCGGCGGCCGCTCCCCCGCGCTCAAACACGGCCGCAGCGAACAGCGGCAAGATGGCCACTCGCGAGCCCATGTTGACAAAGCCGTTGGTAAAACCGGCGGCCAGCAGCGCCTTGTAGGTGGAGCTCTGCCACGCCTGGCGCACGCGCATCTTCGGCTTCGCTGCGGGCAGCGGCTCGGAGCCCGGCTTTGGCTGGGTCAGCGCGCCGACGGCAACCGCCGCGCCCGCCACCGCGATGCCGTAAATGACAAACGGTGCGCGGAAACCCAGGAAAGACAACGCGGCGCCGATGACCGGGCCGACGACGTTGCCGACCAGAAACGCGGAGGCGTACAGCGCGTTGGCACGCCCGCGGATGGACGGGTGCGTCACGCGCACGATCAACGCCTGCGCCGACAGAGTGAACATGGTGGAGCCGAACCCGGCGATAAACCGCAGGGCGAGGATCTGCCAATATGCCTGCGCGAAGGCCACGAAGAACGTGGAGGCGGCAACGATAAGCAAGCCGGTGAGGTAGATCGGGCGGGAGCCAAGCCTATCGACGAGCCGGCCGGCCCCCGGAGCCCCCAGAAGGCGCGCCAGTGCGAAAATGGAGGTGACCGCTCCGGCGGCCGCCATGGACACGCCGAAGCTGCCGGCGAACTGCGGGAGCACTGGGGCGATGAGCCCGTAGCCGAGGGCGATGATGAACGCGGCGCCGACAAGCACCCAGATCGTGCGCGGGATCTTCGGCTGGGTGCGCGGCGTCTGCTGTTGAGTTGGATTGTCGGCGTTCATTGCTGGCTAGGGTACATCGCCAGGTGGGGTGGTCTGATTTGGCAATGTGGCAAATATTTTCCGCAATGGCATATCACCCCTGGCAGCCAACCAGAATTCGACCGTGTGTTCGATTGCCGGGTCGGTGATGTCGACGGGCTTCATAGTGTGTGCGCCATGAAGTTCACCACGAAGAATCCGCTGCGAAGCGTCAGCCGAAACGACATGTCCCACTCCCCCGTCTCCACCCCGGAATCCCTCGCCGAGGTCATCCGCGAGCGCCACCCGGAAATCATCGAGTCCGCACAGGCCGTCATGCACCACCCGCGGTCGCTGTCCCGGCCCACCGCCGCGTGGCGCCCACCGGTGCTCACACTGCCGCGGGTGGCCAACGGGCCACAGCTGACATTGGCCGTGACCCGGCGCAGGGTCGGCCCACGGGCGCGGGCCCGGATACAGGGCTACGGAGGCAGCCAGGTGCCGGCGTACCTGATTGAGGTCCGTATTGCGGACACGACCGGCAGCGTGGTTGACACCGTGCTCACCGAAGCGTGGGTGCGCGCACTGCTCCCCGACGACAGCGCCCACGCGGTCCATGAGCTGGCTGGGACACGCACGGCGAACTACGTCTGGCTCGTCGACGGGACCTTCACGCCGATCGCGTCACCGTCGTCGATGTTCGAGGGGCTTCGCGCGGCCTAACGGCGAGGGCTGGGGTCCTCGTCGTCGGCGTCTGCGTCGTCCGTGTCGTCTTCGTCGTAGTCGACATCGTCAACGTCATCGTCATCGTCGTCTTCGTCGTCCTGGCCGAACAGGTCGTAGACCTCGGGCTCGTCGTACTCGTCGTCCACGGGCAAAAGCTGCGACTCCCAGTCCTCGGCCTGGTCGGCGGCGAGCGAAAGCACGTCGAAAAGCCGGTCAAAGTCCGTGAAGCTGCCCAGCTCGAGGCGCTCGGCGTCGACGAGCGCCTCGTCGTGGATAGCGTCGAAGAGACGGGCGCGGTCCTCCTCGGTCAGCTCCGCGTCGCCGTCGGACTCCCAGAGCTCACCTTCGGCGTCGTCGAGCACGTCGTCGTAATCCTCGGGCAGCGCGATGAAGGTGACCTTGGCGTGCGGGGTGCCGTCGACGGTGTCGATGGTGACCAGCAGCTCAGCGTTGTCACCCACCTCGGCGCGCACCTGCTGCGGGTTCACGTGGTCCTGGAAAAACTCTAGGTCGCCGATGCGCTCGTCGGTGCCCTCCAGCAGGTCGCGCAGCACGGTGATCACCTGGTCGGTCGCTATATGCTCCGCAACCGCGGCCACGGCGTCCTCCACGGAGAAGACCACGGCCACCAACACGGCCTCGAAATCCTCGTCGTCCTCGTCCACGTCCGCGGCCGCGATGTAGACGTTGGCGGCCGGCAAGTGCGGGTCAATTTCTACGAACTGGATCTCCAGTGCTGCGGTCATGGGCACGAACATGGTGTCCCCGCCCACGCGGGACTCGATGCCTTCGCGGTCGAGCGCCGCTGCAATGTCCTCGAAAAAGCTCATGTCTGTGGTTCCTTCCACGTCGCGCCGTCGGGCTGGCTTGCCGCAACGCGGACAAGCCTAGCCACGAATGCCCGCAAATGCGTGGGACTTCGCCGACGCGCCGCTAGTCGTCGCCCCACGCCGGATGCGCAGCCCCCAACAGGGACGCCGCGGAATTCATCAGATCCTGGCGGTGGGTGCCCCACTCGCGCATGTCAAAGCTCTCCCAGGCCCTGCGCTGCACCGCCTTCGGGTCCCACTCCACGTGCATCCCCGCGTCGAACACGGCGGTGGCGCGGCCCGGCTTATCGTCGGAGCGGAAGCCGTACACGGGCCACTCCTCCCCCGGCGCGCCAGTGTGGAAAAACTTGCCCCAGTGGTGCTGCATGACGCGGCTGACCTCCGCAAACCCCTCGGATCCGCCGAAAACGTCCCACCGCGAGGCCTTCGTTGCGTTCGGCTCGCCGAACACCGCACCCAAGTCCGAGGTGTGCATCGCACCCAACCCCAGCATGCGCATCGCCGCGGAGGCGTAATCGAAGCGGTACATCCAAGTCTTTGCCTTTCGACGGTGCGCCGTCGCCAGGATCACCGTCGGCGCCCAGAACACCGCATCCGCGATGAGATCGGCGTAGTCGCCCCGCCCGCCCGCGTAGCCGTAGGCGCGCAGCACCGCCTGAGAATTGTCTGGGTCGAACGCCTCCAGCGCCCGGCGCGCAGCGCGCTGGCGGGCCTTCGTGGTCTGGTAGATGGCCTTGGCAAAGCTGGCTTCATCCGAGTTCGTGCCCACGATCAGCGGCACGGTGGCCTGCTCGCCGGCCTCGAAGGTGTCGATGGGGTGGGCGGTAAGCGTGTCGCCGTCCACGGTGGGCATGAAGCTGGTGTTGAGCTGCACCAGTTCCTTGGAGTTCAGCAGCATCGACTGCCCGGCGCGCACGAGCTCTTCTGCGCTGGTGGCGCGCATATCCTCCAGTGTGGTGGTGCGCGGCAGGCCCATCCGGGTAGCCAGTTCGCGCACCCACATGGCGGCTTGGAGGCGCGAGTGCACGCTGGCCGGCGGCGGCGACTGCGCCACCGCCCCGTGGAACAACCCGCGGGCGGCTGGGGCGCACATGAGGTGCACCACGGCCGCTCCTCCGGCGGATTCGCCCATGATGGTCACCCGGTTCGCATCCCCGCCGAAGTTGGCGATGTTCGCGCGCACCCACTCCAGCGCCAGGATCTGGTCCAAAAGCGCGGGCGTGGCCACGCAGTCGTGGCCGAGCGAGCGGAAGTCCAGGTAGCCAAGCACACCGAGGCGGAAATTCACGGAAACGTACACCACCTTGGTAGCGTCTGCGAGCAAATGCCCCTGCAGCACCTTCTCGTTGCTTGCGCCGGTGACGAAGGTGCCGCCGTGGAAGTAGACCACCACCGGCAATTCTTCGTCCGTGTCCGGGCGCACGATGTCGAGGGTGAGGCAGTCCTCGCTGCCGATGACCATGTCGCGCCAGCCGAACGTGCCTTGCATGGCCGGCGGGGCGAACCGGGAGGCGTCGTAAAGCCCCTGCCACTTCTCGGCGGGTTGGGGCGCGCGGAAGCGGCCGGTGCTCGCGGTGGATGCGCCGAACGGCACGCCGCGCCAGGTGCGCATGCCGGAGCGCTCGTCCACCACTCCGCGGACCTTGCCCGCGGTGGTGTCTGCGACAGGGTGCTCGGCGGCAGTCATGGTCTCAAGCGTAGACGGATGTGCGCGAAGTCCAACTATGCTGGATCGACGTAAATCAGACCATTAGCGAAAGAGCACACGATGTTTGGCACCAAGAAGAAGTCCAAGGATCTGGCCGTGCGCCAGGAGATCGATGAGGCGCTGCGCGAGGACCCGACGCAGCTGGAAAAGGACGCTGGCCCGCTGGGGCGGGCGTTTATCGGCGCGGTGGATAAGGCGGTGCAGCTGCAGACCTCCACCATCCGCACCTACGTGGACTGGCTGCGCCGCCAGAACCCGGACGCCACGCCGGCCGAGATTCAAAAGCTGATGGACAAGCATCTGAAAAACACCGTCACCGGCACCGGCGCGGGTGTGGGCGCCGCAGCTGCCGTGCCCGGCATCGGCCTGTTCGCTGGCGCGGCCGCGGTCGCGGGTGAATCCGTGCTGTTTTTAGACCTCGCGGCGTTCTACGCCGTCGCGTCCGCCTACCTGCGCGGTGAAGACATCGCCGACCCGGAGCGGCGCCGCACGCTCGTGCTGTCGCTGCTGATGGGCACGAAGGGGCTGGCGATTGTGGACGCCATGCTCGGCGACGACGCCGGCAAAATCCCCGGCAAGTCCACGCTGGCAAAGTTCTCCGGGCCGACGCTGGCGAACACGAACAGCGTGCTGGAGCGCATCGCCACGCGCTCCATACGCAAGACGCTGCGGCGTGCGTGGCTGGGCAAGCTCATGCCGCTGGGCATCGGCGCGATCGCCGGCACCACCGCCAACCGCAAGCTTGCAGACGGCGTGATCGACAACGTGCAGTCCGGCCTGTCAGCGATGCCGGCCGCGTTTGCCTCCCCGCTGCCGGAGAAGGACACCGACGAGGACGGCAAGGGCCTGAGCCTGAACCCGAAGGAGTTCGCGGCCTGGATCCTGCGCCAGTTCAAGGACGATAAGAAGGACGACAAGGAAGACACGAAGGACGGCGGCGACAATTAACCCCCTGCTCACCAGATCCCTCCGCGCCAACCGCGCGCCTGCGACAGCCGCGTTCATCGCGGCCGCGCTCGCCGCAGTGTTCCAAACGGCGGTGCCGGCGCTGACAGGCCGCGCGGTGGACATCGCCACCGGTAACGCGGAGGGATCGGTGACGCGCACGGCGTGGTTGATGGTCGCCGTCGCCGCAGCCACCTACGGCTTAAGTTTCACCCGCCGCGTGACGGCGGGCCGGCTGGCATCCAGCTCACAGCACTGGCTGCGCACCGAGATCCTGCGCACCCTGCACCGCCTCGACGGACCTGGCCACGACAAGATTGTCACCGGGCAGATCGTCTCGCGCTCCATCTCGGATCTGAACATGTACCAGATGGTGTTAGACACCCTGGCCATGATGCTCACCCGCACCGTGCAACTTGTGCTCACGCTTGCGGTGATGCTGTACATGGACGTCCCGCTGACGCTGATGTCCCTGGCGTTGTTGCCGCTGATCCTGTGGGAGGCCAACCGCTCACGCAAAACGCTCTACGCCGCCACGTGGGTCAACCAGCACGCCACCGCGGAGCTGGCGGAGCACGTCGAGCAGACCGTCTCCGGCGTGCGCGTGGTCAAAGCGTTCGGCCAGGAGCAGCGCGAGATCGACCAGCTGGATCAGCTGGGCCGCCACCTGTACGCGGTGAAGATGCGTGCGGCGAAGCTCACGGCGCGGTTCCAGCCGATCCTGTCCCAGCTGCCCAAGGTCGCGTTGGTGGTCACCATCATCGCCGGCGGCATGCTGGCTATCCGCGGGCAGATCACCATCGGCCAGTTCGTCGCGTTCACGGCATATCTGACCTCCATGACGTCGATGCTGTCCATGCTGACCAACCAGTACGTGCGGCTGCAGATGGGCATGAGCTCATTCGACCGCCTCGACGACGTGCTCAAGCTCGCCCCCGCCCGCGAAGCCACCGGCGGCCCCGCGGAGGGCGCGGGCCTGCGCTTCGACAACGTGCGCTCTACCACCGGCGGCAACCCGGTGCTCAACGGCTTTTCGCTCACCGTGCGCCCGGGTGAGACGGTCGCGCTCGTCGGCCCGCCCGGCGCGGGCAAAACCATGGCCGTCCAGCTCGCCGGCGGCTTCTACCAGCCGGATTCCGGAAGCGTCGAGCTTCTCGACGGCTCCGCCTCCCCCGCCGCCTTACGCCGCAAAGTCCTGTGCGTGTTCGACGAGGCGTTTTTGTTCTCCTCGTCCGTGCGCGAGAACATCGCCATGGGTACAGATCTTCCGCCCGATCAGCTCGACGCCGCCGTGCGCGAAGCGGCGCGGCTGGCCTGCGCCGACGAATTCATCGAGCGTCTACCCGACGGCTACGACACCGAAGTCGGCGAGCGCGGCCTGACCTTATCCGGCGGGCAGCGCCAACGCATCGCCCTGGCGCGTGCGCTTATGGCGAAACCCGAGGTGCTCGTGCTCGATGACGCCACCAGCGCCATCGACGCGGTCACCGAGGCGCAGATTTTGGCCAACCTGCGCGACGAGCTCAGAAACGTCGCGGTGCTCACCGTCGCGCACCGGCAGTCCACGGTGGATCATGCGGATATGGTGGCGGTGGTCGACCGCGGAGTCGTCGTCAAGCAAGGCCGCCGCGACGAGGTTGTGCAGAGCCCGGAGTACCTGGCCACCATGTCCGCCGACACGCCGACGCAGCTGCCCGCCGCCCCGACGCACGACGAGCTGTGGCCCGAGGCGGCCGAGCCGGAGCGCGAGCGTGTGATCGTGCCCACCACTGGGCGCGCGTCCACGGTCAACGCCACCCCGGAGCTGCTCGCGCGGGTGGAGAAACTCCCAGAGGCCACCGAGCAGCCGGACTTAAGCGAGAAGCGCCTGGAGCAGCTGCGCACCCCGTCCAGCGACTTCCACGTGCGCGAGCTGTTCCGCGCGGTGCGCTGGCTCATCGCCGGCACCGTCGCCCTGCTGGTGGTCGGCGTGCTGGCAGACCTGGCGTTTCCCACCCTCGTGCGCGCGGCTGTGGACCGCGGCATCGCGGGTGCCGACCAGGCCAGCCTGATCCGCACCGGACTGATCGCGCTGGCCGTAGTGACGGTGGCGTGGGCGTCCATGACCGTGATGACGGTGCTGTCGTCGCGCTCCGGCGAGCGTCTCCTCTACGGCCTGCGCCTGCGCTCGTATGCGCACCTGCAGCAGCTGGGCTTAAGCTTTTTCGAGTCGCGCCTGTCCGGCAAGATCATGACGCGCATGACCACGGACATCGACACCCTGTCCAGCTTCCTGCAAACCGGGCTGGCCCAAGCCATCGTCGCGGTCGGCTCGCTTGCCGGTGTGACGGTGATGCTGGTGGCCACCGACGGCCAGCTCGCCCTGGTCGCGTTTGCCGCAATGCCCGTCATCGCGCTGGCCACCTGGGGGTTCAGGCACTTCTCCAAGCGCTTCTACGCCGCCTCGCGCGCGCAGATCTCCGCGGTCAACGGCGAGTTCGCCGAGCTGATCGGCGGCATCCGAGTCACCCAGACCCACCTCGCCCAAGACCACTTCGAGTCGCGTTTCGCGGAAATGAGCGACACCTACCGCCGCATCCGCATGCGCTCGGTGCGCCTGGTGGGCCTGTACTTCCCCGGCATGCAGTTCGTCTCCCAAATTATGACCGCGGTGATCATCGGCGTCGGCGCCACCCGCATCGCTAACGGCACGCTGTCGGTCGGCGTGCTTGTCGCCTTCACCATGTACTTAAGCCAGCTCTACGGCCCCATCCAGCAGCTGGGACAAATCTTCGACTCCTGGCAGCAAGCCACCGTCAGCTTCGACCGCATCCGCGAACTGCTCGCCGAGCGCACCACCGTCCCAGACACCGGCTCGCGCCTCGGTGCGCACACCGCGGCGTCCGGGAAGCTTGTGCTTGACGACGTCACCTTCGGCTACTCACCGGACTCAGAGCCAGTCATCGACGGGATGGAGCTTGCCCTTTCGCCCGGCTCCACGGTGGCGTTGGTGGGGCCGACGGGCGCGGGCAAGTCAACCGTCGTCAAGCTGCTGGCCCGCTTCTACGACCCGACCGATGGCACCGTGCGCGCGTCGGGGACGAACATTGCCGAGTTTCCGCTCGCGGAGTGGCGGCGCGCGCTCGCACAGGTGCCGCAGGAGTCCTACCTCTTCCCCGGCACCGTCGCGGACAACATCGCCTACGGCACCGCCGACGCCACGGACGCTGAAGTGCAGGCCGCGGTAGAGCGCATCGGCGCGCTCGGCGTGATCGGCACCATCCCCGGCGGCTTCAACGCGCGGGTCGGCGAACGCGGCCGGGGCCTAAGTTCCGGGCAGCGCCAAATCATCGCGCTCGCCCGCGCCGAGATGCTCACACCCGCGGTGCTGCTTTTAGACGAAGCCACCGCCACCCTCGACCCCGCCACCGAACGCGCCGTCCTCGACGCCTCCGATCGCGCGATGGCCGGCCGCACCTCCGTCGTCGTCGCGCACCGGCTCGCCACCGCCGCGCGCGCCGACCGAATACTCGTGATTGATGAAGGACGTATCATTGAAGACGGCTGCCACGAGGACCTCATCTCCGCAGGCGGAAGATATGCCCATATGTGGGCTGTTAACCGATAACGGGGGTGAAACACAAGGCCCCCGTGGAGAGGAACAACCCAAGTTAGCGCTCTACCAGCGCCGACGATTACAGTCAAAGAAACGTTCCGCGAACACAACCCAGAAGGAAGGCGAGAACCTGCCGTGAGCAGCGAAAACACGTTCGGCCAGAACAGCTGGCTGGTTGACGAGATGTTCCAGCAGTACAAGGACGACCCGAACTCGGTGGACGCCGAATGGCGCGAACTCTTCGAGGACAAGGGCGCTCCGAAGACCGCGAAGGGCACCCCCAACGTCACCCCTTCCGCCGCGAGCGCGAGCGCGCCAAAGACCGACCCGAAGGTCGCACGCTCCACCGGTGCCCCGAGCCAGGACGGCCGCGAGACCAAGGTGGACGAGGCAGCCGCCAAGGTGGCAACCCAGCCGAAGCGCCCCGCCGCCGCAGCGAAGGCTTCCCCGCTGGACAAGGTCAACCAGATCGAAGCCGAGCCCGGCGAGTTCCAGCTCAAGGGCGCTTTCAAGGCCATTGCCAAGAACATGAACGAGTCGCTCGAGGTGCCGACCGCGACCACCGTGCGCGACATGCCGGTCAAGCTCATGTTTGAAAACCGCGCGCTGATCAACGACCACCTCAAGCGCACCCGCGGTGGCAAGGTCTCCTTCACCCACATCCTGGGCTACGCCATTGTCCTGGCCACCAAGCTGCACCCGGACATGAACAAGAACTACAAGGAGGACGGCAACAAGACCTTCGCGGTGCAGCCGGAGCACATCAACCTCGGCCTGGCCATCGACCTGCCGGGCAAGAACGGCTCCCGCTCCCTGGTCGTCGCCGCCATCAAGGAGTGCGAGACCAAGTCCTTCAACGAGTTCGTCGAGGCATACGAGGACATCGTCGCCCGCGCCCGTGACGGCAAGCTCACCATGGACGACTTCTCCGGCGTGACCATCCAGCTGACCAACCCGGGCGGCATCGGCACCCGCCACTCCATCCCGCGCCTGACCAAGGGCCAGGGCACCATCGTCGGCGTCGGCGCAATGGACTACCCGGCAGAGTTCGCCGGCGCTTCCGAGGACCGCCTCGCCGAGCTCGGCGTGGGCAAGCTGGTCACCCTGACCTCCACCTACGACCACCGCGTCATCCAGGGCGCTGAGTCCGGCGAGTTCCTGCGCGACATCTCCCAGCTGCTCATCGACGACAAGTTCTGGGACGAGATCTTCCGCTCCCTGCGCATCCCGTTCGCGCCGCTGCGCTGGGCACAGGACGAGCCGAACACCGGCATCAACAAGGACACCCGTGTCATGCAGCTGATCGAGGCGTACCGCTCCCGCGGCCACCTCATCGCCGACACCAACCCGCTGCACTGGCACCAGCCGGGCCTGCCCAAGCCGGACTCCCGCGACCTGCTGATGGAAACCCACGGCCTGACCCTGTGGGACCTGGACCGCGTCTTCCACGTCGGCGGCTTCGGCGGCAAGGAGCAGATGACCCTGCGTGAGGTCATGACCCGCCTGCGCGCCGCGTACACCCTGAAGGTGGGCACCGAGTACTCCCACATCATGGACCGCGACGAGCGCGAGTGGCTGCGCGACCGCGTCGAGGCCGGCATGCCGAAGCCGACCGGCCCGGAGCAGAAGTACATCCTGCAGAAGCTCAACGCCGCCGAGGCGTTCGAGAACTTCCTGCAGACCAAGTACCTCGGCCAGAAGCGCTTCTCCCTGGAGGGCGCCGAGACCCTGATCCCGCTGATGGACGCCATCATCGACACCGCAGCTGGCCAGGGCCTGGAAGAGGTCGTCGTCGGCATGCCGCACCGCGGCCGCCTGAATGTGCTGTTCAACATCGTGGGCAAGCCGGTCGCCACCATCTTCAACGAGTTTGAGGGCAATATGCGCGCCGCCCAGCAGGGCGGCTCCGGCGACGTGAAGTACCACCTCGGCTTCGAGGGCGAGCACATCCAGATGTTCGGCGACGGCGAGATCAAGGTCTCCCTGGCCGCCAACCCGTCCCACCTCGAGGCCGTGGATCCGGTCCTGGTGGGCATGGCACGCGCCAAGGAAGACCAGATCAAGTTTGCCAAGGGCCGCGAGGACCACCCGGTCGTGCCACTGATGCTGCACGGCGACGCCTCCTTCACCGGCCTGGGTGTGGTCCAGGAGACGCTGAACCTGTCCCGCCTGCCGGGCTACACCGTCGGCGGCACCATCCACATCGTGGTGAACAACCAAATCGGCTTCACCACCACCCCGGACTCCGGCCGTTCCTCCTACTACGCCACCGACCTAGCCAAGGGCTTCGACTGCCCGGTGTTCCACGTCAACGGCGACGATCCGGAGGCAGCCGCCTGGGTTGCCCAACTGGCCACCGAGTACCGCCGCGAGTTTGGCAAGGACGTCTTCATCGACCTGATCTGCTACCGCCTGCGCGGCCACAACGAGGCCGACGACCCGACGGTGACCCAGCCGGTCATGTACGACCGCATCCAGTCCCACCCGTCGGTGCGCACCCGCTACACCCAGGACCTCATCGGCCGCGGCGACATCACCGAGGAAGACGCACAGAAGGCAGCACAGGACTTCCACGACCAGCTGGATTCCGTCTTCTCCGACGTCAAGGCAGAGAAGGGCCAGCCGAGCGAGCAGACCGGCATCACCGAGTCGCAGGAGCTCACCCGCGGCCTAGACACGAACATCTCCGAGGACCAGTTCAAGCGCCTCGCCGACGCGTTCGCGAACCTGCCGGAGGACTTCACGCCGAACAAGCGCCTGAAGTCCGTGCTGAAGAAGCGCGGCGGCTCGTTCACCGACGGCGACATCGACTGGGGCTGGGGCGAGCTGCTCGCCTTCGGTTCCCTGGCGGAGCAGGGCAAGTTTGTCCGCCTCGCCGGCGAGGACTCCCAGCGCGGCACCTTCACCCAGCGCCACGCGGTGCTGTACAACCCGGATAACGCCGAGGCGTACAACCCGCTGGACCACAACGCGCAAGAGGCCGACAACGGCGGCCACTTCCAGGTGTTCAACTCCGCCCTGACCGAGTTCGCCGGCATGGGCTTCGAGTACGGCTACACCCTGGGCAACAAGGACGCCGTGGTGGCCTGGGAGGCGCAGTTCGGCGACTTCGCCAACGGCGCGCAGACCATCATCGACGAGTACCTGTCCTCCTCCGAGACCAAGTGGGGCGAGCTGTCCTCGCTGATCGCGCTGCTGCCGCACGGCTACGAGGGCCAGGGCCCGGACCACTCCTCGGCCCGCATCGAGCGCTACCTGCAGCTCGTGGCAGAGGGCTCGATGACGATTGCCCAGCCGTCCACCCCGGCAAACCACTTCCACCTGCTGCGCCGCCAGGCTCTCGGCGAGATGAAGCGCCCGCTGGTCGTCTTCACCCCGAAGTCGATGCTGCGCAACAAGGCGGCTGTCTCGCAGCCGGCTGACTTCATCGAGGTGGACCGCTTCCAGTCCGTCATCGACGACCCGAACTTCGTCGAGCGCGGCAACAAGGTTGTCGGCGACACCGACAAGGTCACCACGATCATGCTGTGCTCCGGCAAGATCTACTGGGAGCTGGCCAAGAAGAAGGAGAAGGAAGGCCGCGACGACGTCGCGATCATCCGCGTGGAGATGCTCCACCCGATCCCGTTCAACCGCCTCGCCGACGCGTTCAAGAACTACCCGAACGCCAAGGAGATCCGCTGGGTCCAGGACGAGCCGGCAAACCAGGGCGCATGGCCGTTCTACAACGAGCACCTGCGCACCCTGATCCCGGACATGCCGGAGATGGTCCGCGTGTCCCGCCGCGCCCAGTCCACCACCGCAACCGGTGTGGCCAAGGTGCACCAGCAGGAGGAGAAGCAGCTGCTCGAGGAGGCATTTGCAAAGTAGCTTGACGACGGGAGCGCCCCCGGTGCTCCCCCACAAGCGTCAGGGCCCCGGGATACCCCGGGGCCCTTCCTTGTGTCTGGGGCCTACCTAGCGCACGCCGGCGCTGTCTGCGGAATCGCCCGCCGCTGCCCCGTCCTCGTCCGCCTCCGGCAGCTCGTCGTCGTAGATGTTGATGTGGGCGTTTTCCACCATCCACGCCGCCAGCGTGTCCTGGACGTCGGCGCCGCCCTCGATGTCTTCGACCATCTCCTCCAGCGACTTGGTGGAAATGACGCGGGTGATGAAGTTCAGGCGGTTGATCTCGCCGCGGTCGAAGCCGGACTTGTCGAACAGCGGGATGATGTTCTGCGGCAACTCGCCCGCGCGGCCGCAGCTCTGCGCCGGCGAGGGATCCACGGTTCGCAGGGTGCTGGGCAGGCCGGCGATGGCTTGGTCGTAGACCACGTCCGAGAACCCGGCCGGAGCATCCTTCGCCTCCTTCTTTAAGCGCTTGGCGGCATCCACGTCGGTTTCTTCGACGAGGCGGCCGGTGCATGTCACCACAAAGTCCACCGGGGTTTCCTTGAGCACCCGCAGCGTGTCGCCGGCGGAGAAGTCGGCAGCGGTCACGCTGGTGGGCCTACCCAGCTGCTGCAGCACGCGGCTGTAAATCTCGCCCAGGACACGCTGCTCCGGGTCCTCGGCGTCGATGCCGATCGCGATCGGTTCCTTGCTCGTGCTCTTCTGGCCTAGCGCAGCGCACCCGGACAACGCCCCGGAGACCGTCAGTGCGCACACGGAAAGCGCCGCCGCGGCGCGGTAGCGCTTATGCATCGGGGTTGGGGTGCGACGTGTCGTCGATAGGCAGCTGGCCCGCGATGAGGTCGCGCGCCTGCGGTGCGGAATCCGGCTCGCAGAGCACGTCGTAGCGGCCCGCCACGATCGTCGTCGCCGAGGAGAAGTCCCGCTTGCCGCCGGTGAACGCGTAGGCCACTGCCGCGAAAATCACGCCGAAGATCGCGCCGATGACCAGCGTGGTGGTAAACGTCACCCAACCCGAGCCCGGCTCGGTGAACACCGACAGGATCAGGCCGATGAACAGGCCCATCCACAGGCCGGAAAGCGCGCCGGTGCCCAGCACCTTGCCCCAAGTCAGACGGCCCGTGATCTTCTCCACCTGCATCAGATCCACGCCCACGATGGACAGCTTCTCCACCGGGAACTCCTTGTCAGATAGCGAATCCACCGCCGCCTGCGCCTCCGCGTAGGTTTTGAAGCTGCCGACAGGCCAGCCCGTGGGAACCTCGCGCGCAGGCACACGGGAAGAGTTGCTCATGGGAATTGTCATGCCCACCAGTGTATCCGCTCGCCTCCGGGGCACCGTTATACTGCAGGGCAACATGGCTACAAAACAAAAAATCACAGAACAGGACGTCCTCGCGGCACTCGAGCGCGTGGAAGACCCCGAGATTGGCAAGCCCATCACCGAACTGGACATGGTGGAATCCGTGCGCATTAGCGGCACGGACGTGGCCGTGGGCATCTACCTAACCATCGCCGGCTGCCCCATGCGCGACACCATTGAGTCCAACACGCGCGCGGTACTAGAGGAACTCGACGGCGTCGGCGACGTCTCCGTCACGCTGCACACCATGAGCGACGAGCAGCGCCGAGCGCTCGCACTGAAGCTGCGCGGCGAGCAGACCGGGCCTGCGATCCCGTTCGCGGACCCGGACACGCGCACCCGTATCTTCGCCGTCGCCTCCGGCAAGGGCGGCGTGGGCAAGTCCTCCATGACCGTGAACCTGGCCACCGCCCTCGCTGCGCAGGGCTTGAGCGTCGGCGTGGTGGACGCGGACATCTACGGCCACTCCGTGCCCGGGCTGATGGGCTCGAACGACAAGGGTCCGACTGTGGTCGACGAGATGATCATGCCGCCGATCGCCCACGGCGTGCGCCACATCTCGGTGGGCCAGTTCGTGGAAGGTAACGCGCCGATCGTGTGGCGCGGACCCATGCTCACCCGCGCGATCCAGCAGTTCCTGGCCGACGTGTACTGGGGCGATTTGGACGTGTTGTTCATGGACCTGCCGCCTGGAACCGGCGACGTGGCCATCACGGTGGCGCAGCTGGTGCCGAACGCAGAGCTGCTCATCGTGACCACTCCGCAGGCCGCCGCCGCGGAGGTGGCGGAGCGCGCCGGCACGATCGCGCAGCAGACGGACCAGAAGATCGCCGGCGTCATCGAGAACATGTCCGGTATGACCATGCCCGACGGGACCGTGATGAACATCTTCGGCGAGGGCGGCGGCGAGCAGGTCGCCGAGCGCCTGACGCAGCTGACGGACTCCGATGTGAAGCTGCTCGGCTCCATCCCCCTGGACCCGCAGCTTCGCGAGCACGGCGACACCGGCACCCCCGTCGTCATCTCCGAGCCGGACTCCCCCGCCGCCAAGGCCATCCAGGCGGTCGCGGATCAGTTGAAGGTGCGCCGCGAATCCCTCGCCGGCAAGAGCCTCAACCCGCAGGTTAAATAACGTCCTCCCAGGAGAAGCTCCTGCCTTTCGACGGCCGCTCCGCCTGATCCGGCTGCGCAGGCTGCTCCGGGCGCGGCTGCTCCTGCGCCGCGGGGCGCGGGCCCGAGCGGGTGGGCTCGGGCGTGGCCTGGCGCGGATCGACGGCCTCGTCCTCGAACAACACCTTCGCCATCGCGCGGCGCGGGCCCATCGACGCGTACTGGGACACGGTGTTGATCGGCTTTTTAAACTCATCAAAGCCCTCTAGCTCCCCGTTGAGCTCAGCCTTGGCGTTGTTGATGGCTTTCTTCGCGGCGTAGATGGCCGCGCGCACATCCTCCACGACGGCAGGCAGGCGTTCGGGCCCGATCACGATGAGCCCGATGATCAGGATGAAGAAAATCTCGCCCCAGCCGATGTTGGAAAACACCTACAACACCCTACTCCCCGCGGCGCTTCAGCGCGCCCAAAGCCGATTGCAGCGCCGAGCTGAGGTTGGCGCCTAGATCCCTGACCCGGTCGCGAGGGCCTGGCGCCTCACCCACCTCGCCCACCCTGTCGAGATCCCCGGCGCTCATGCCAGCTAAGCGCTCCACCAGCGACGCCGGGGCATGCACGCCCGAGTTATCCACCACGCGCAGCCGGTTCGCGGCGCGGCGCTGGGCGTCGACCTCGGCGCTGCACTCGTCGCAGTCGGTCAGGTGGCGGGCGGCGCGGCGAAACGCTGAATCAGACAGCTCACCGTCGACGAAGGCGGCAACCGCTTCCGGGTTCAGGTGGTCGGTGGAGTTGAATTCGCGTTTGGCCATGGACATCATCACGTCGCTTGGTTAGCGGGTGCGGATGAGCTCCTTCGCGTGCGCGTCGTCAAGCGCCTGCGCCTCCAGCGACTCGCGCAGCTGCGCGCGCCCGCGGTGGATGCGGGAGCGCACAGTGCCCATCTTCACGCCGAGGGTGTCGCCGATTTCCTCGTAGGTCATGCCCATGACGTCGCAAAGCACGACGGCGACGCGGAAGTCCGGCGCCAAATCATCCAGTGCGCGCTGCAGCGCCGGGTCCAGGTTGGCCACGTTGTATGCCTCCTCCGGCGTCATGTCGGTGCCCGGGACGCGCTCGTAGTCCTCCGGCAGCGCCTCCATGCGGATCTTCGCGCGGCGGCGCACCATGTCCAAAAACAGGTTGGTAGTGATGCGGTGCAGCCACCCTTCGAAGGTGCCCGGCTGGTAGTTCTTCAAGCTCCGGAACACGCGCATGAACGTCTCCTGCGTCAGGTCTTCCGCGTCGTGTTGGTTGCCGGACAGGCGGTAGGCAAGGCGGTACACGCTGTCGGCGTGTTCCTGCACCAGCTCCGACCAGGTGGGCATGGCCCCCTCGCCCGCGTCGAACGCGGCAGTGCCGGACAGCTGGTTCTCCTCAGAGGTCATAGCAAGTAGTCTGGCAGATCAACCTCCCAGATGCCAGCACGCCAGCTGTGAGCTCCCTGGGCGCATGCGCCCCGCTATGATTGCCGGTGTGAGTGAGACAGCGTTTACCCAACTGAGCACCTACATCGACTCCCGCCGGGACCACCTGCCGGAGGCGGTGGGCGAAGCACTCGCCCGCGCCCGCGAGGACGCCGGGGAAAACGGCGTGCCGGTTCCCAGCCAGATCGTGGGCGATTTGCTGTCCGTGCTGGCGGCGGGCAACGAGGCCGCCCAGGGCGCGGTCGCGGTGACCCCGGCCGCGGGTGTTGCGGGCCTGCACATCCTCGCCGGCCTCCCCAAGAAGGCCACCCTGACCTGCATCGAACCGGAGGCGGCGCTGCAGGCAGGCGCCAAGGAGGCATTCCGCGCCGCGGGCTTCGCGCCGTCGCGCGTGCGTTTCCTCACCTCCCGCCCGCTCGATGTGATGGGCCGCCTGGCAACGGGCGCGTACCAGCTCATCTACGCCGACGTCTCGGCCGTGGAGCTGCGCCCGCTCATCGACGCCGCGTGGCCCCTGCTCGCCCCCGGCGGCACACTCGTCATCGCAGGCTCGCTTCTCGACGGCACCGTGGCCGACCCCACCCGCCGCGACCGCGAAACTGAGGCGGCGAGGGAGGCGGACGCTTTCGTCGATACGCTGGCGCTCGAAGAGGCCGCCATTGCGCGCCTGCCTCTCGACAACGGGCTGACCCTTCTGACCAAGCGGCGCTAAATCACCTCGTTTTTGCCCACACACACCACGCCGCTGTCGGAGACGTTAAAGCGCTCGCGGTCGCGCTCGGGATCCACCCCGATGATCTCCCCGTCGGAGACGTAGACGTTTTTGTCCAGGATGCAGTGGCGCACCACCGCGCCCTTGCCCACGCGCACGCCCGGCATCAGCACTGAGCCTTCCACGGTGCCGCCTTCCTCAACGCGGACGTCGGTAGACAGCACCGAGTTGCGCACTGTCGCGCCCGAGATGATGGAGCCGGACGCCACGATGGACTCCTGCGCGATGCCGCCCATGACGAACTTCGCCGGCGGCAGGTTGTCCTCCTCCGTGGCGTGAATGGGCCACGCCTTGTTGTAGAGGTTAAACACCGGGTGCGAGGAAATGAGGTCCATGTGGGCTTCGTAGAACGAGTCGACGGTGCCCACGTCGCGCCAGTAGCCGCGGTCGCGCTCCGTCGCGCCCGGGACCTCGTTGCGGGAGAAGTCGTACACGTTCGCCTCGCCCTGGGCCACGAAGTACGGGATGATGTCGCCGCCCATGTCGTGGGCGGAATCCTCATTCTGCTCGTCCTCCAGCAGCGCCTGGATCAGCGCCTCGGTGGAGAAGCAGTAGTTGCCCATCGACGCGAACGTGGTCTCCGGGTCGTCGGGGGTGCCCGGCGGGTCGGCGGGCTTTTCCAGAAACTCGGTGATGGTGCCGTCGTCTGCCGCCTGGATGCAGCCGAACGCGTGCGCCTCCGAGCGCGGCACGCGGATGCCCGCCACAGTCGCGGCCTTGCCCGAGGCGATGTGGTCCTCCACCATCTGCGAAGGATCCATGCGGTAAACGTGGTCCGCGCCGAAGACCAGCACGTAGTCCGGCGCGTCGTCGTAGATCAAGTTCAGCGACTGCACGATCGCGTCCGCCGAACCCGAGTACCAGCGCTTGCCGCGGCGCTGCTGCGCCGGCACCGAGGCGATGTACTGCTGCGTCGGGCCGGAGACGTTCCACGCAGTAGCGACGTGGCGGTCCAGCGAGTGCGACTTGTACTGCGTCAGCACCGCGATTCGCATGTAGCCCGCGTTGACCAGGTTGGACAGGACGAAATCGATGAGACGGTAGTTGCCGCCGAACGGCACGGCGGGCTTGGCACGGTCGGCGGTCAACGGAAACAGACGCTTGCCCTCACCGCCGGCGAGGACGATGGCGAGAACCCGAGGCTGGCTTTTCATACTAACCAGGCTAATGAGAAATTCAGGCCCCTGCAGGGAATCGCGCGGGTAAGTAGGCTCGGCGGTCATGAAAGTCGGAATGTTCACCCGCGAATACCCACCGGAGGTCTACGGCGGCGCCGGCGTCCACGTCACCGAGCTGACGCGCTTCATGCGCGACATCGTCGAGGTGGACGTGCACTGCATGGGCGCACCGCGCGACGCAGCAGGCGTCTACGTGCACGGCGTCGACCCCGCGTTGGCGGAGGCCAACGGGGCGATGAAAACGCTGTCCACCGGCCTGCGCATGGCCGACGCCGCCGCCGGCCTGGACGTGGTGCACTCCCACACCTGGTACGCGGGGCTCGGCGGGCACCTGGCCGGCCAGCTGCACGAAATCCCCCACGTGGTCACCGCCCACTCCCTGGAGCCGGACCGCCCGTGGAAACGCGAGCAACTCGGCGGCGGCTACAACGTCTCCTCCTGGTCGGAGAAGAACGCCTTCGAATACGCCGATGCGGTCATCGCGGTCTCCGCCGGAATGAAGGAAGCGGTACTGCGCGCATACCCGCGTATCGACGACACTAAAGTCCACACCGTCCTCAACGGCATCGACCCGGAGAAGTGGTACCCCGACTCTGGCACCATCGCCGATGAGCTGGGCGTGAACCCGGACAAGCCCGTTGTGGCCTTTGTCGGGCGCATCACACGCCAAAAGGGCGTGGCCCACCTGCTCAAGGCCGCCCAATCCTTCGACGAGGACATCCAGCTCATCCTGTGCGCCGGGGCCCCGGACACCAAGGAGATTGCGGCGGAGACCGAAGGGCTCGTCGAAAAGCTGAAGGCGTCGCGCGACGGCGTGTTCTGGATCCAGGAAATGATGCCGCCCGAGAAGGTGCGCGAGGTGTACTCGCTGGCAGACGTGTTCGTCTGCCCGTCCATCTACGAGCCGCTGGGCATCGTGAACCTCGAGGCGATGGCGTGCGAAACCGCCGTGGTAGCCTCGCGCGTCGGCGGCATCCCGGAGGTCGTCGTCGACGGCGAAACCGGCGTGCTGGTGGACTACGATGCCGACGACACCGCGGGCTTCGAAGCCGCCTTGGCCGAAGCCGTCAACGCCGTCGCAGGCGATGCCGGCCGCGCCGCCGCCCTGGGCGCGGCCGGGCTCACGCGGGCCAAAACCGACTTTTCCTGGGCGACCATTGCGCAAGAAACCGTAGAGATTTACAAGGGGCTGAACAGATGACCGTTTACCGTCCGGAACTGCACGTCACCGCCGAGCGCGGCATCCTCGAAGGCCCCGCCGGCATCTACCGCACCGGCAAGGCAGCCGAGCGCATGTGGAACATGTTCTACCAGTACCGCCCCACCCCCGACTCACCGAGCCGCTGGGGCCACCAGCAAAGCGAAGAAGACGCGTTTAGCTGGGTGGACTGCAACGACGTCATCGTGCCCGTCGGCGGCGAAATCGCCGTTCGCGCCGGCAGCATCTCCCCCGCAGGCGACGGCGTGGACCTGTTTTTCACCTCCGCCACCGCCGCCGGCAGCACCATCCAGGTCGCGCACGTCCCCCACGTCAACGAGCTGTGCTCCGACCTCGACGACGACGCCGACCTCGACGTCTCCGGCGCCGCAGCCCGCCTCGGCGCCGTGGTCGAAGACGTCGCAGGCGTGAGCAACTTCCGCTCCCCCTGCGTCGTGCCCGATTGGGACGCCGACACCGACCGCGACGACGACCACGACGGCTGGCTCATGCTCGCCGTCTCCGGCCCCGAAACCGCGCCGAAGCCAGTCGTGCTCACCTCGGACGACGGCCGCGACTGGAAGCTCGAAGGCGTCCTCGAATTCGAAGGCGACACCGGCTTCGACCTCGACACATCCTTGGTCGCCCCTCGCATCGTGCGCCTGCGCGACGAAGTGGACGGCCAGATCCGCGACGTTTTGTTTGTCACGCTCGAACGCGACGGCAAAGACACCGCCGTCTACGCCGTCGGCGAGCTGCGCGGCCACACCTTCCGCGTGGACACGCCGTTCACCATCGTCGACCACGGCCACGACTTCACCCGCCCCCGCAACACCACCTACAGCCTGGCAGAAACGGCGAAGCTGTACGAACGCGCCTACTTGTACGGGTTCATGACCAACACCGACCGCGCCGGCGACCCCACCCAAGAACCCAACTGGGACGCCGAAGGCTGGGCCAACGCCCTGACCTTGCCGCGCCGCATCACCCTGCAGGGCGGCCGCCTCTACCAGGTGCCCGCCCCGGGGCTTCCGGACGCGGTGGACAGCACCGACCGCGCCCGCATGTGGGCCGGGCTCTGCGAGGTCGCGCCAGGAGCCTCCGTCGTCGTGGAGGTGCTCGACGGCGACGGTGAACCGGGCGTAGAGATCACCCACTCCGGCGACCAGATCGTCCTCGACCGCAAGGACGGCTCCCCCGCCAGCGCCGAGCTCCACGACGATGACGAAGACAACATCACCGTCATCGTCGACGGCGCCACCATCGAGGTCTACGCCGGCGGCGGCAGCGTGGTCATGTCCTCGCGCGTATGGCTCAACGGCGGCTGCTCCGGCATCCGCACCCGCGCCTACAACGGCGCGGAAATCCACTCCGAGTGGCGCCGCGGCTACGTGCGCTAACGCTTATGCCTTGCGCATGCGGATCAACTGCGCACGCGCGGTGACCCGCATCTGCTCCGGCAGCTCCGCCAGGCGGGCCTGAAGCGTGCCTGAGTCCAGGTGGCGCGCCGACGGGCTCATGCCCACCTGGGCGGCGATAGCATCGCGCTCCAGCAGCATCGGAAACTCGATGAGCTCAGGATCCGCCGCCGGAACCAAGTGGCCCTCGGACTGGGCGATGAGGCGCTCGACCTTGCCCTCCTCGACGCCGAGGATGCCCAGCGGCTCGCGCAGCTCGTCCAGGTGGCCTTGGTCGGCGACGAGCATGACGGCTTCGCCGCCGTCGACGAGCACGCGCGCGAACTCGGCCGGGTTACGGGGCGCGAACACGACGGCGAGCGCGTGGACGGAACCGGTGCGGATCGGCAGCTGCTCCCACACATCCGCCACCACAGCGCCCACGCGCGGGTGTGACTTGGCCAGGTGCTTCGCGGCCGGCACGGACACATCCAGGCCAACGCCGCGCGCGCCTGCGATCAGGTCCAGGGTGTGGGCCAGGTAGTAGCCGGTGCCGGCGCCGGCCTCCATGATCACCGGGTGTTCGGTGTCGCCGGCGGCGCGCTCCACCACATCGGCGAGCGCGTCGGAGACAGCCTCCACGAACGGGGCGAAGTGGCCGTTGGACAAAAACGTCTCGCGGGAGTTGACCATCTCCAGCGAGTCACCCTCGTGCCCGATGCCCTTGCCGGCGGCGAGGGTGACGTAGCCCTGCTTGGCCACGTCATAAGAATGCCCCGATTCGGAGACGAGACGGGAAAAATCGTCTTCGCCCCGAAGCGGGGTGAGATCTGCCGGGTCGGCGAGCACGTCCACAATGTCGTTGAGCATGTGGCGATACTACCGCGTTCGGCGCGTTAGGCTTCTGCGGCCTCCGTGAGCAGTCGGCCGAGCTCGCCGGCCTCCTCCTTGGACAGCTCCACCACGAGGCGGCCGCCGCCGTCGGACGGGATACGCATCACGATCTTGCGGGACTCCTCCACCGCTTCCATCGGGCCACTGCCGGTACGCGGCTTCATTGCTGCCATTCGTCTACGCTCCTTTTACTTCGCGATAGTTGACGTAGACGATTCTACCTGAGCATCCTGCCTCTCGACGGGCCCAAGGTTGCCACCAGCCAACTGCTCCAGCAGCGCATCCACCTGATCCATGCGGTAGCCGCGGTGCACAACCTCGAGCTGGATATCGCCGAAATTGCCCTCCTCCACGGCGCGGCGGTTGGCTTCCTTGACGTCGGCGGTCGGCGGCATCGGCGGCTGTGCCTCACCGCGTCCGAAGACGGAGGCGAACACGCGCACGCCGATGATGCTCAGCAGTGCGAGGATGAGGATTAACACGATCCAGGAAAGCATGCCGGTTAGTTTAACCGTCCACCCAGGCGGGGCGCTCGCGGACCTGTATTTCGCCCACCCCGGCGCGCGCCAAGATCGTGCGGGAGACCACGTCCGCCATGGGCCCCAGTTGCGTCAGCGGGCGGTTGCGGTGCGTGCGCGGGCTCAGCTCGGCCTGCGCGATGGAGGCGGGGGTGTGGGCGGAGGCGACGTCGATGAGCAAGCCAGCCTCGACGCCGTAACCTGCGACGAACGGGAGACCAAGCGCGGTGCGGCGGCGGATGGCGTACTCGCCGGCGAGCGGCTGGCGGATGTGGGCGAGCTGCGGAAACAGCGCGCGCAACAGCGGCTTGGCGGTCAGTTCGGTCACGCGGCCGCCGGCGCGGGCGCGCTCGTAGGAGGCTTTGACCAGGTGGACGCCCGGATCCCACAACGGCTCCGCAAGCGCGTCGACCCACCACGGCTTAAGTGAGGTCACGTCCGCGTCCACGAAGACTACGACGTCACCGGCGGCCGCCTTCACGCCGCGCCACAGGGCCTCGCCTTTGCCCTCCCAGGGCTCGCGCGGGTCCACCTCGCGCCACGGCACCACCCTCGCGCCCGCGGCTGCGGCGCGGGCGGCGGTGGCGTCGGTGGAGTCCGGGTCGATCACCAGCACCTCGTCGGCGCTCGATGCCAAACACTTCTCGACGACACCGCCCACCGTGTCCTGCTCATTCAACGCAGGAATGACCACACTGACCCTCACGCGAGCCCCCGCACGGTGTGCAGCGGGGCCATCTCGCCCTGGATCGCGGCGGTCATGCGTATCACGTCCAGCGTGGCCTCGACCTCGTGCACGCGGAACGCCGCCACCCCGCGCGCGGCCGCCCACGCGGTGGTGGCGAGGGTGCCGGGGACGCGCTCGGTGATGTCCGCGCCGTTGAGGCCACGGTTCAAGGTCTCGCCGACGAAGTCCTTGTTCGACAACGCCATCAGCACCGGCCAGCCCGTGGCCACGAGCTCGTCCACGCGCCGCAGCAGCTCCAAGCCGTGGTAGGTGTTCTTGCCAAAATCGTGGGTCGGGTCGATGAAGATGCGCTCCTCCGGCACGCCCAGCGACGCCGCGCGCTCGGCCAGCGCCGTGGTCTCGGCGATGACGTCGGCGACCACGTCGTCGTAATGCACCCGGTGCGGGCGGGTGCGCGGGGTGATCCCGCCGGTGTGCGAGCAGACGTAGCCCACCCGGTGGTAGCCGGCGACCTCCACCAGCTCCGGGTCGAAACCGGCCCACGTGTCGTTGATCAGGTCCGCGCCGGCGGCGATCGCGGCCTCCGCCACGGGCGCGCGCCACGTGTCCACGCTCAACGTCACGTCCGGGTGGCGTCCTCGTGCGGCGGCGATCAGCGGCACGACGCGGTCGATCTCCTCGGCAACGTCCACGTCATCGCCGGGACCTGCTTTGACCCCGCCGACGTCGATGATGCTGGCGCCGGCGGACACGGCGCCGTCGATACGCAAAAGTGCTTTCTCGGAAGCGAACGTCGCGCCCTTGTCGTAGAACGAGTCGGGTGTGCGGTTGACAATCGCCATCACCTCGGCGAGCTGCTTAGTCATCCTTGAGGCGCTGATCCGTCATCACCTTGTGCGTGTCCACGATGTGCGCCACCGCCTCGTCCACCGAGTCGGTGACCAAAAACAGCTTCTCGTCGCCCGGAGAAATCAGCCCGCGGCCCAGCAGCTGCTGCTCAATCCAAGCCACCAGCCCAGACCAAAACTCGGTGCCCATCAGCACAATCGGGAAGTTGGTGACCTTGCCGGTTTGCACCATGCACAGCACCTCAAAGACCTCGTCCATCGTGCCGAAGCCGCCCGGCAGGGCGATAAACGCCTGCGAATACTTCAAAAACATGGTCTTGCGGGCGAAGAAGTAGCGGAAGTTCAGCCCCAGATCCACCCAGTCGTTCAAACCCTGCTCGAACGGCAGCTCAATGCCTAGGCCGACCGACAGGCCGTCGGCGTTGTGCGCGCCGCGGTTCGGGCCCTCCATCAAGCCCGGGCCGCCGCCGGTGACCACCGCGTAGCCGGCCTCCACCAGCGCCCTGCCAACGTCGTAGGACAGCTGGTACTCGTCCGTGCCCTCCCCCAGGCGCGCCGAGCCAAAGACGGTGACGGCCTTCGGCATCTCCGAAAGCGCGTCGAAGCCCGCGACGAACTCGCTCTGGATGCGCATCACGCGCCACGGGTCCTCGTGGCGCCACTGGCTGTCCGCATGCCCGAACGCCTCAAGCAGGCGCTGGTCGAACGTGGACGCCTGGTGGTCCGAACCGCGCAGCGCGATCGGGCCACGCAGCTTCCGGTCGCGCTCCGGACGGGGGATGTTCAGCGGGGCCATTGACTACTCGCTTTCGTTAACGCTCAGGTACGACATCAGCTGCTCGAAGACCTGCGTGATCTGGTCCGTCGGGCACTGCTCGTCCTTCTTGTGGGCAAAACCAGGGTCGCCGGGGCCGAAATTGACCGCGGGAACACCCAGGCTAGAAAAGCGCGCGACATCCGTCCATCCGAACTTCGCGCGGAAATTCCCGCCCACAGCCTTGACTAGGCCGGCGGCCACCGGGTCGCCCAGGCCTGGCAGCGCGCCCGGCGCGATGTCGTCGTAGGTCAGCGTGAGCCCGTCGTCAAGCGAAAGCGCTTCCTCCAAGTGGGCCTTCGCCTCCTCGACGGAGCGGTCCGGCGCGTAGCGGAAGTTCACGATCAGCCGCGCGTGATCCGGGATAGTGTTGGTGGCCACGAAGCCCTCCAGGCCCACCACGTTGAGGCCCTCGCGATACTCGCAGCCGTCGATCTCCACGGCGCGCGGGGTGTAGGCGGCGATGCGCGTGAGCACACCGGCCAGATCGTGCGCGGCGTTGTGGCCGAGCCAGCTTCGCGCGGAGTGCGCGCGGGTGCCGTGCGCGTCCACGAACACGCGGATGGTGCCCTGGCAGCCAGCCTCGATGATGGCGCCGGACGGCTCGCCGAGCAGCGCGATGTCGCCCTCGAGCCACTCCGGGTGGTCGCACTCCAGGTGGTGCAGGCCGTTGTACTCCTGCGCGACCTCCTCGCCCTCGTAGGCGATAACGGTCAGGTCGTGGTCCGACTTGCCCGGCTCAGCCAGGCGCGCGAAGGCTGCCAGGTAGCAGGCCATGCCGGATTTCATGTCGACGGATCCGCAGCCGTGCAGGGTGCCGTCGACAAGCTTGTGCGGCGTGTTGTCCGCGAGCGGGACGGTGTCGATGTGCCCGGCCAGCACCACCCGCGACCCCAGGCCGAAATTCGTGCGCGCCACCACCGTGTTGCCGAAGCGCGCAACCTCCGCGTGCTCCAGGCCGCGAAGCGCGCCCTCGACGGCGTCCGCGATCGCCTCCTCGTGATGCGAGGGCGACTCGATGTCCACGAGCGCCGCGGAAAGTGCAATTGGGTCGGCGAAGAGATCTAAGGAAGTCACACGGCGATCCTACGTTTAGACTCGCAGGCATGTCTCAAGGAGCGCGCGCCGTCGGAATCGCCAACATCGCCGTTAACGGCACCGTGCTGGACACCTGGTTCCCGTCGCCGGAGCTACTGCCTATCGGCGGCACCTCCGGCACCCACCGCGTCTCCGCCCACGAACTCAGCCCGAAGTTCCTGAAACTTATTGGCGCAGACCACGACCGGCTGGTGGAACTCGTGCCGGTGTGCACCGTCATCGCGGACCTGGACGCACCACCCATCGACGCGCACGACGTGTTTCTGCGCCTTCATCTGCTGTCGCACCGCATGGTGGAGCCGCTGACGATCAACATGGCCGGCGCGCTGGAGCTGCTGCAGCCGGTGGTGTGGACCAACAAAGGCCCGTGCCTGGCGGACAACTTCGAAACCGTGCGCACCAACCTGCGGGCGCGCGGGCTGATCCACGTCTACGGCATCGATCGGCTGCCGCGCATGGTCGACTACGTCGTGCCGTCCGGGGTGACCATCGCCGAAGCCGAGCGCGTGCGACTCGGCGCATACCTGGCCGAGGGAACTTCAGTCATGCGCGAAGGCTACGTCTCCTACAACGCCGGCTCGCTGGGACCTGCGCGGATTGAGGGGCGGCTGTCGTCTTCCGTGGTGGTCGGCGGCGGGACCGATCTGTCGCTGTCGTCGGCGCTGATGGCGTCACGGGTCAGCGAGTTTGAGCGTGCACCGATGCGGGTCGGGCGGGACTGCCGGCTGCACCCGTCAGCCGGCGTGATCGGGGTGGATTTGGGCGACCGGTGCGAAATCGGCGTCAACGTCATGCTCGAACCGGACACCATGGTCTTCGACGTGGAAACCGGTACCCAGGTGCCCGCGCGGACCATCGCCGGGCGCGCCGATCTTCGCATCGAACGCGAACCGTTTTCCACCTCGCCGGTGGTGCGGCGGAACACTTTAGGCGTCGATTAGCGAAAACTTGCGGAATATATTGCCCTTGACGCAATAGCTTGCGTTTAAGGTGTTCGACATGTCGACACCAGTTTCCCCCGTCGCGGAATCCACCGCGCTCGCCCGCGGGCTGAAGACACGCCACCTGACCATGATGGGCCTCGGCTCCGCCATCGGCGCCGGCCTGTTTCTGGGCACCGGCGTGGGCATCGCAGCCGCCGGGCCCGCCGTGCTGATCGCGTACGTCATCGCCGGATTCATCACCGTCTGCTTCATGCAGATGCTCGCCGAAATGGTCGCCGCCAGGCCGTCCTCCGGCACGTTTTCCACCTACGCCGCCCAGGCGTTCGGCCCGTGGGCCGGATTCACCATCGGCTGGCTGTACTGGTTCATGATGATCATGATCATGGCCGTGGAAATCACCGGCGCCTCCGCCATCGTCGCCGCGTGGTTCGGCATCTCGCCGTGGATCCCCGCGCTCATGGCCATCGTGGCGTTTACCGTGATCAACTTCTCCGCCGTGAAAAACTTCGGCGAGTTCGAATTCTGGTTCGCCCTGATCAAGGTCGCAGTCATCGTCGCGTTTTTGATCATCGGCGTCGCACTTTGGCTCGGGCTGCTGCCCGCCGGCGGTTTCGTCGGGCTGGAAAACGTCAGCGAAGTCGGCTTCATGCCCAACGGCTGGTCCGGCGTCGCCACCGCGCTGCTAGCCGTGGCGTTCGCGTTCGGCGGTATCGAGCTGGTCACCGTCGCCGCCGCCGAATCCGAGGACCCGCAGGCGGGCGTGCACTCCGCCATCCGCTCGATCATCTGGCGCATCTCCGTGTTCTACATCGGCTCCGTGCTGCTGATCGTGCTGCTTCTGCCGTTCGACCAGATCGGCGGGGCCGACTCCGCCGCCGACTCCCCCTTCACCGCCGTGCTCGAGCTGGCCAACATCCCGGGCGCGGTGGGCATCATGGAGGCCGTCATCGTCGTGGCGCTGCTGTCCGCCTGCAACACCCAGATCTACGGCTCCTCGCGCTTCCTGCAAAACCTCGCCGTGCGCGGCGACGCACCCGCCTCCTTCGGCCGCACCGACACCCGCGGCGTGCCCATGCGCGCCGTCGTGGTCTCCGTCGCCTTCGGCTTCGCCGCCGTGGCCCTGCAGTACTGGAACCCGCCGGGCCTGCTGGCATTTTTGCTCAACGCGGTCGGCGGCTGCCTGATCGTGCTGTGGATCGTCGTTGCCCTGTCGTTCGTGCGCATCCACCCGAAGCTCGTTGCCACCGGCGAGATCACCGAGGTGCGCATGTGGGCGCCGGCTGTCATGCCGTGGGTCATGATCGCGCTCGCCGCAGGCGTCATCGCGCTGATGCTGGCCGACGCGGACGGGCGCTTCCAGATGCTCGCCGTCACCGTCGTCGTCGGCGTCATCGCCGTCGCCGGCGTGATCCACCAAAACGTGCAAAAGAAGGCGGTCGGGTGATGGCCGGAGGGACGTCGACAAGCAACAGCGATCTCGGCTCCGGCCTGAAATCGCGGCACCTCACCCTCATGGGGCTCGGCACCGCCGTGGGCGCCGGGCTGTTCCTCGGCGTCGGCGTGGGCATCCGCGCCGCCGGGCCCGCGATCCTCATCGCCTACGCAATCGCCGGGCTGATCGTCATCGCCGTGATGCGCATGCTCGGCGAAATGGCCGCCGCGCACCCCTCCTCCGGCTCCTTTGCCACCTACGGGCGCATGGCGTTCGGCCACTGGGCCGGGTTCCTGCTCGGCTGGATCTACTACTTCCTGTTGATCATGGCGTGCGGCGCCGAACTCACCGGCGCCTCCGCCATGATGGCCGGCTGGTTCGGCGTGCCGCAATGGGTGCCCGGCCTCATCGTCGTGGTCGTGCTCACCGCCGTGAACCTCGCGCACGTCAAAGGCTTCGGCGAGTTCGAGTACTGGTTCGCCATGATCAAAATCGCCGTCATCCTGGGATTCTTGGTCATCGGCGTGCTGCTGTGGTCCGGCGTGCTGCCTGCGAGCGGGTTCGTCGGCTTCGGCAACGTGCGCGAATCCGGCTTCGCCCCCAACGGCATCGCCGGCATCGCCGCAGGCCTGCTTGCAGTGGCGTTCGCGTTCGGCGGCATCGAAGTGGTCACCATCGCTGCGGCCGAGTCCGAAAACCCCTCCGACAACGTCAAGCGCGCCGTCAATTCCATTATCTGGCGCATCGCGCTGTTTTACATCGGCTCCGTGACCGTGATCATCCTGCTGCTGCCGTACACGGCGATCGACGGCGCGGACTCCGCCGCCGACTCCCGCTTCACCGCCGTTTTGGAAATGGCCAACATCCCGGGCGCAGCCAGGTTCATGGAGGTCGTGATCGTGCTCGCGCTGTTGTCCGCGTTCAACGCGCAGATCTACGGCACCTCGCGCCTGGGCTACCAGCAGGCGCTCGAGGGCGACGCGCCAGCGTGGATGGCGCGCACCAACGCCGCCGGAGTGCCGCGCAACTCCGTGCTCATCTCCGTGTTCTTCGCATTCGTGGCCGTGGGTCTGCAGTGGTGGAACCCGCCGGGGATGATCGACTTCATCATGTCCGCCACCGGCGGCTGCCTCATCGTCACCTGGATCATGATCACCCTGAGCTTTATCAAGCTCCACCCGCGGATCAGCTCCTCTGCGGTGCGTGTGCGTGGAGCGTCGTGGGTGCCGTGGGTGACCCTGGCGGCGCTGCTGGGGCTGACGGTGCTCATGCTTTTCGACGACGCTTCGCGCTCCCAGGTCATCAGCGTCACCATCCTGTCGCTGATCCTGATTGCCATGTCCTTCCTCACCCGTGACCGGGGTGCCGTAAGGTGACTGGCATGAATTCCCCAACTTCCGCTATCGCGCGCGGCGTCGCCACCATCACCCACGACGGCACCGTGCTTGACGTCTGGTACCCCGCCCCGTTAGTAGATGAGCCGGTTGAGGAAACCGGGACGCGTCGGTTGGCAGAGCCCGACGCCCGCTTCGAGGACCTCGTCGGCCCCGACGAGGCGCGCGGCGTGGCGCGTGTGGCCGTGGAAACGGCAATCAAGGACCTGGCCGAGCCAGCCGTGGACGCCTACGACGTCTACCTGCGCCTCCACCTGCTGTCGCACCGTCTGATCCGCCCCCACGGCGCCAACATGGACGGCGTGTTCGGCCTGCTGTCCAACGTGGTGTGGACCAACTACGGCCCCTGCGCCGTCTCCGACTTCCAGATGACCCGCGGCCGCCTTGCCGCAAAGGGCCCGGTTGTGGTGTTCTCCGTGGACAAGTTCCCCCGCATGGTCGACTACGTGGTGCCGTCCGGCGTGCGCATCGGCGACGCCGACCGCATCCGCCTTGGCGCCCACCTCGCCGAAGGCACCACCGTCATGCACGAAGGTTTCGTGAACTTCAACGCCGGCACGCTCGGCGCCTCCATGGTCGAGGGCCGCATCTCCGCGGGCGTTGTCGTCGGCGACGGCACCGACATCGGTGGCGGCGCCTCCATCATGGGCACCCTGTCCGGCGGCGGTAAGGAAGTCATCTCGCTCGGCGAGCGCTGCCTCCTCGGCGCCAACGCCGGCGTGGGCATCTCGCTCGGCGACGACTGCATCGTCGAAGCCGGCCTCTACGTCACCGCCGGCACCAAGGTGGTCCTCACTGCCCCAGTGGCCGAAGCGCTGGGCAAGGAGCCCGGTACCGAGATCAAGGCGCTGGAGCTCTCCGGCGCAAACGGCCTGCAGTTCCGCCGCAACTCCGTTTCCGGCTCCGTCGAAGCCGTGCCCGCGAAGGGCATCGAGCTTAACGAAGCGCTGCACGCCAACTAGCGTGCCCCTCCTCCGGGACACGGAGCTGACGCTGCTCCCCTGGCGCGATGTCGAATCGTTGCCAGGGGTGCGCGCCGACATCATCGCGTCGTGCAACGACCCGGTAATGGTGCGCTGGACCACCGTGCCGCACCCCTACACGCCCGAGCACGCCAACGAATTCCTCGCCGTTGTGCCGGAGGGTGTCGAGCGGTGGGCGTATGTGGTTGACGTCCGGTACAGCGGCAACATCGAACTACGCCCCGGCGGTGTGCTGGGTTACAACACCGCGCCGTGGGCCCGCGGCCAGGGGCTCACCGCCCGCGCACTGCGACTTGTCGCCGCCCACGCGTACACCCAAGGTCTGCGGCGGCTAGAACTGCACATCGCCGTGGACAACGCTGCCTCGCGCCGCACGGCCGAGAAAGCAGGCTTCACATACGACGGGCTTCTCCCCGACCCGGTGCGCCTGCGCGGCCACGAGGACCAGATGGCCCGCTACGTGCTCCGCGCTCCAGAGGAACCGGAGCCGAACAGCACCTCCATCGCCCCGTAGGGGTGGTACCGGTTCGCCGCGGGGATCCCGTTGGGCGATACCCACATGGGCTTGCCCTTGACGCGTTTGACGCTGCCGCGGCGGTTCGCGTGCGAGGCGATGTCGTGGTTGATCTGGTTGTGGTAGCGGCACACCGGCACGAGGTTGCGCATGTTCGTCTCGCCGCCTTCGGCCCAGGACTGCATGTGGTGGATCTCGCAGGCATCGGAGCCGTGGCGGCAGCCCGGCCACGGGCACACGGTCAACGTCATCCGGGCAAGGTCGCGCTGCTTGTCGTTGGCGTAGCGCTGCGTCTGGTACAGGTTCAACGCACCTTCGGTCGGGTGGAACAGCGCGACTTCCGCGAGCTCGGGCTCCGATGCCAGGTATTCGGCGCCGGTGATGGTCGTGCCGTCGGTGAGCCCGAGGATCACGTCGTCTCCGTCGCCGGAGAGGATCTGCACGTGCTGGTCCAGCCCAACAACCACGATCGGGCGACGCGCGGCGAAAGGTATGCCCCCTCCGCAGCCGCGGACCAGATCGAGGAATCTTCGCAGCATCTGCGGTCCCGGTGGCTTGGTCGGGTCGAGGTCCTCACGCAGGTAGGCCTCGATATCGGCGGCGTCGTGCTCGTCGGCAGTAATGCGGATCGTTCGTCGGCCGTGCACCGACCGTCCAAAAGTGACCTGCAGCTTCGGCTTTGTCCGTGCCGGTTTAAGAATCAGCCGGTCGGCCTTGGCTTTCAGCTCGTGGTGGGTGCTGAACTTTTCCAGCAGCTTGCGGCGCACGCGCCACCGCTCGGCTTCGTTGGGGATCTTCTTTAACCGGTCTTCGATGTAGACCAGCTGACTCAGCGGGAAGGCTTCGGCGGCTTTGCGGCCTAAACGTTGGTGTTTGGTCCATCGGGTGGCGCCGAAATAGACCTTGTGGATGGCTTCCCACTTGCTGGCCAGGTTTGGTATCACGCCGGCGGCGATGGCGGCGCGCTTGTCAAAGCCTTCAAGCACGCGGATGGTCGGTTGTGTGTCTAGAAACTCTTGGAATGGTGTCATGGCACACAAGCTACGACCGCGCAAGACCCGTTTCTAGACCCGGGCCAAAATGTGGATAACTTTTCCTGAGAATTTCACAATCCCCAGTTAGACGGAAGATTTTGGCTTTCCGAAGGTCCAGAATTTGTTGATGATGAAGTTCACCGGCATGGCAATGAACGTCGAAATGGCTTGCGCCCAGTAGGACTTGGTGCGCAGCCCGGAGGAGTCGTCGAAGATGTGGTCCGGCAGGCCAACTGGCGTGGTGGGGTTCATCAGAAGCGTCATGCAGGTCAGCGACACCGCGAACGCGAGCGCGCCGGTGGCCGAAAACGGGAAGAAACCACGTAGCCAGGAGCGCGCGTGCACGCCGCGGAAGGTCCAGGAGCGGTTGAGCTGGTAGTTCCAGGTGTTCGCCAGCACGAACGCGAGTGTGGACATCACGTGGTACCAGCGCACGTTCCAGCGGGTGGAACCAAGTTGCATCACCACGTCGTTGGCGTGGAGGTCAAGGCCGTTTTCCAGGGCCTTGTTGGCCAAGTAGAACACGATGAAGTTGACCAGCACGCCGGAGCCGCCGACGATGCCGAAGCGCAGAAACTGGCGCAGTCCGGCGACGAATTGCACCGCTGTGCTCCCGCCGGCTGGGGCGGCGGTGTGCTCGTGCGTCACGGTCAACCTCCTCGGAAAAGTACGCAAAACTTACGTGAGTGTAGTCGCGGGAGGTCGGCGCTATGAAATCAGGCGCTTGGCGGCTTCGTTGATGCGATCGTCGGTGGCGGTCAGCGAGATGCGCACGTGGTTCGCGCCGGCGGGCCCGTAGAAGTGGCCGGGGGCTGCCAGGATGCCGCGGTCCGCGAGCCATTCCAGGATTTCGCGGGAGCTCATTGCTTCTCGACGGCACCAAAGGTACAACCCGGCATCAGAGTCGTCGATAGTAAAGCCAGCTTCAGGCAGCGCCTTCATGAGTTCGACGCGGCGCGTGGCGTAGATGGAGCGCTGCATTTCCTCGTGCAAGTCGTCGCCGAGGGCCGCGACCATGGCGGCCTGGATGGGGCCCGGCACGATGAGGCCGGAGTGCTTGCGCACGAGCAGCAGCTCCTGCACCAGCTTCTCGTCGCCGGAGATGGTGCCGGCGCGATAGGACGCCAGGTTGGATGTCTTCGACAGCGAATGCAGGGCGAGGAGCCCGGTGTTGTCGCCGCCGGTGACGGACGGGTGCAGGATGGACACCGGCTCGGCGGACCAGCCGAGGTAGAGGTAGCACTCGTCGGAGGCGATGATCGCGCCCGTGTCACGGGAGAACTCCACCCAGGCGCGCATCTGCTCTGCGGACGCTACTGCCCCGGTCGGGTTCGACGGGGAGTTGACGAAGACTAGCGAGGCGTCGCGCGGGGCGTCCGCGGGGTCGTCGCAACGCACGACTTCGCATTCGGCCATCAGGGCGCCGACCTCGTAGGTGGGGTACGCGACCTCCGGGATGACCACCTTCGCGCCGCGCAGGCCCAAAAGCATGGGCAGCCACGCCACGGCCTCCTTCAGGCCGATGACGGGCAGCACGGAGCGCTCGTTCAGCGCGGCGATGCCGAAGCGGCGGGCAAGCGAGGAGACGATCGTGGCACGCAGTTCAGGCGTGCCAGCGGTCTGCGGGTAGCCGGGGGCCGCGGCGGCCTCGGTCAGCGCGAGTTGGATCGACGGCGCGACCGGGTCGACGGGGCCGCCGACGGACAGGTCAATCAGCCCGCCTGGGTGGGCGGCGGCGCGCTCGCGCACGTCCGCGATGGTGTCCCAGGGAAAGTCCGGCAGCCGCGATCCGAGTGGAGTGCGAGCCAAGGGCCTAGTCCTGGTTCTGCGGCGGCAGGGCGGCCACAAACGGGTGGTCGTAGTCCTGCGGGCCGGTCTTGGCGGCACCGCCTGGGGAGCCGAGTTCGTCGAAGAAGCCGACGTTGACATCATAGTATTCGGCCCACTCGTCGGGGGTGTCGTCCTCGTAGAAGATGGCCTCGACCGGGCATGCCGGCTCGCAGGCGCCGCAGTCGACGCACTCGTCGGGGTGGATGTAGAGCATGCGCTTTCCCTCGTAGATGCAGTCGACGGGGCACTCTTCAACGCAGCTGCGGTCCAAGATATCGACGCACGGTTGAGCAATCACGTAAGTCATGGCAAACAGTATGTCACTTCCGTCGAACCATGGGCCAAACGCCACCCACTATGCCGGCAACGAATAGCACCAGCGACCAGCCGGTTGGCGGGAGCACGGCCAGTGAAATGAAAAACGCGCATCCCCACACCCCCAGCGGCGCGAGCGCCCAGGTTTCGGACCACAGCCGCGCCGTCTTCGTCAGCACCGCGTTAAACAGCAGCGCCACAACCGCCCAGATCCAGTTGAGGTAGACCACTTCCAGCGCGAGCGAGACCAGTGCGCCGACGCTGAGCCACACTAAACCGGCCACGGCTTCGCCCCGAGAGAAGTCGTCGCGCACTACGGGTTGGGTCATCGCTCGATCCCGGCGAGCAGCGAAGTGGCGTCGTGAAGCGGTAGCCCCGCGCCCAGCTGGTAGTGCTCGACGCGCTGGATCGGCTGGATGATCAGGTTGGACAGCGCGTAGTACACCACCGGGCCCGCGGCGAGCGCGGCGTGCGGGTTGACGTCGGTGGTGCGCCCGTCCGCGATCCACAGCTGTGTGGCGTGCGCGCGCATCGCTTCCACCTTGGCGCTGTAGGCGGCGTCGTCGAGCTCGACGCGGATGTCGGAGGATTCCACGCCGTCGAGCTCGCCGTCTTCGGGCAGGCGCCAGCCCTCGGGGGCCTCGGCGGGCATGAGCGCCGCGGTCTCCTCGGCAAGCCGCACCGCCCACATGATTCGTGGGACATCCACACGCTCGGCGGCGGCGTGGGTGATCTCGTGGGCGCGGATGTGATCCGGGTGGCCGTAGCCGCCGTCGGGGCCGTAGGTGATCACAAGGTGCGGCTTTTCCGCTTCGAAGATGGCAGCAAGCTTCTCGACGGCTACGTCGCCCGAATTCACAAACGCCCGCGGGTTTCGGCTCGCGGGCGAGCCCGCCATACCGGAGTCACGGAAGCGGCCGGCGCCGCCGAGGAACTGCCCGCGCGCACCGATCGCGTCTAAGGAGCGCCGCAGCTCCTGGATGCGAAAACCGCCGAGCTGGTCCGCTTCATCGACCACGAGGTGCTGATACGGCTCGCCGATGACTTCGCCTTCCTCGCCGAGGGTGCAGGTGACCACCAGCACGTCCGCGCCGCGGGCGGAAAGGTCTGCGAGGGCGCCGGCGGTGGTGATTGCTTCGTCGTCGGGGTGGGCGTGCACGGCGACAACGCGGTAGCCGGAAAGGTCTCGAACGGTCATGGAACCTCCTGAGTTGTTGATCGCCGCTTCACTGTATCGGCTAGCTTCCATTTGCCTGCCGACGACAACCCGCCCGGCCACTGCCCCGGCTGCGTGCCGGCCGCGCGCACCCCGCCCGCGGTGGCGGCAAGGCGCGTTTCGTGCAGCAGGGGCACCCAGAGCGCTTCGCGGTGCTCGATCGCCGCGGCGCGCTCAGCTGCAACGGCGGGCGGAATCTCGCCCGCGAGGATTGCGCGGGCAAACTCGTCGCCGGCCACCGAACAAAAGCCGGCGAGATTTCCGGCGCGGCCGGTCTCCGCAGGGCAGGCGATGCGGCTGGCCAGGGTGTCTGCGGAGTCGCCGTCGTTGCGCCAGTGCACCACAACGTCCACCTCGCCTGCAGGCAAGCTGCGCGCGGCGATGGCGGGCAGCTCGTTGGCCACGATGCGTGCGGGCACGCCGGCGGCGTCCAGCAAATCCACCAGCGAACGCGCGGCCGCGGTGGCCGCTGGGTCCGCGGTGTCGGCTGCCACGCGCAGCACCTTGCCGTCCGCAGCCAGTGCGTGCAGCAGCGCCAGCGAGCCAGGTTCGGTGGGTGCCGCGGCGTGAACGTTGGTGCTGCGGCGGGCGGCGATGTGGGCGAGCAGGGGGACGTCGATAAGCGAACGCACCTCGGCGCGCGCCTGCGCCGAAAGCCCGCTGGTGGCCGAAAGCGTCACACCGAGGGTGCGGGTGCCCGCAAACGTGCGGGTGTCCGCACCCGGGATGAGCCCGAGAACATCCTCGGTGGTGTCCTGCGGCACCATGTCCACGAACGCCAGCTGGCCGCTGCGCAGCTGGTCCGCCACCTGGGTGGTGTCGCGCGCCGCGGCGAGAGTGAGAATGTCAATCGGCGCCGGGTCCGGCCCCCAGAACCTGTCGTTGCGGTTCAGCGTGACGGTGCCGTGCGCGCGGTCCACGCTGCGCACCAGGTAACGCCCCGCGGAGGCGGGGACGGTGTTGCGCAGCGCGTAAGCGAAATCGGCGGCGTCAGCGGCGAGTAAGTGCGACGGTAAAAGGTGCCGAAACAGCACCTTCCAATTCGCCACCGGCTGCGCGAAATCCACGTCCACGACCTTGCCGCCGGGGCCGCTGACTCGCACGTTCGACACCGCGCGGTACGCTGCCGGGCTCACCACGCCGGCGGTTTTTGTCATGCCGCGCCACAGGTAGGCGAAGTCCGCGCCGGTGATCGGGGTGCCGTCGGACCACTGGGCGTTCGGCGCGATGACGTACCGGACCGTGAACGCGTCCGGGGACGTCGGCAGCACCGACGCGCCAACGAGCAGGTTCGGGTCCTTTGCGCCGTCTGCTTGGAACGCGCTGGGCAGGACAAGGTCTGCGATGCCGCGCACCACGGCGGACTCGTCGCCGACTAGGTGCGGGTTGAACCCCGCGCGTACCGGGTCGACGCCGATCTGCGCCTGCGGACGTCCATTGGCCGGTTCCTGGTTGGTGCCTTGCTCCTCGGCGTTGTCAGCGCCGCTAGCGCTGTCTGAGCCGTCGCTATCGGCGTCGCGCTCCGAGACGGCATCCGGGCGGTCCTCCGGTTCCACCAACGGCGGCGGGCCAGGGTTGGCCGCGCACGACGCCACTAGGCAGAGCACGGAAAGCGCCGCCGCAGCGCGGGTGGCTGGGCGGCGCGTTCTACTTGGGTGCATGGAAGAACAGGCTAGCTGTTCTTCTGCTTTGCGCGGGAGCGGGCGCGGCCGCGCTCGGTGGCGTTGAGGATGATCTTGCGCACGCGCATCGCCTCGGGTGCAACCTCGACGCACTCGTCGTCGTCGCAGAACTCGATGGCCTCGTCCAGGGACAGGGTGCGGGCCTTCTGCAACGTGACGGTAGCGTCCGCGGAGGCGGCGCGCATGTTGGTCAGCTTCTTTTCCTTGGTGATGTTGACGTCCATGTCCTCGTCGCGGGAGTTCGCGCCCACCACCATGCCTTCGTAGGCGTCCACGCCCGGCTCGACGAAGAAGTCGCCGCGGTCTGCCAGCTGCTGCAGCGCGTAGGCGGTGACCTGGCCGGAGCGGTCGGCGACCAGGGAGCCGGTCGGGCGGCCCTTGATCTCGCCGGCCCACGGGCGGTGTTCGATGGAGTACGAGTTGGCGATGCCGGCGCCGCGGGTCTCGGTGAGGAAGGTGGTGCGGAAGCCGATCAGGCCTCGCGACGGCACGTCGAACTCCATGCGCACCCAGTCGCCGGAGCCGGCGTTGCCCATCGAGGTCATCTGGCCCTTGCGGCTGGCCATCAGCTGGGTGACGGCGCCCTGGTGCTCGGCGGGCACGTCGATGATCATGTGGTCGTAGGGCTCGTAGATCTTGCCGTCGACCTCCTTGGTCACCACCTGCGGCTTGCCCACGGTCAGCTCGAAGCCTTCGCGGCGCATGGTCTCGATGAGCACGGTGAGGGCCATCTCGCCGCGGCCCTGCACCTCCCATGCGTCAGGACGCTCGGTGGGCAGCACCTTGATGGAGACGTTACCGATCAGCTCCTGGTCCAGCCGGGCCTTGACCATGCGGGCGGTGAGCTTGTCACCGCCGTTGCGGCCGGCCATCGGGGAGGTGTTCACGCCGATGGTCATGGAGATCGCCGGGGCGTCGATGGCGATGCGCGGCAGCGGCTCGACGTTTTCCGGATCGCACAGCGTGTCGCCGATCATGATGTCCTCGACGCCGGAGACGGCGGCGATGTCGCCTGCGACCACGTCGCCGGTGGCCGGGACGCGGTCCAGGCCCTCGGTAACCAGAAGCTCCGCGATCTTGACGTTCTTGACCTGCTGGTTACCTTCGGAATCGTAGTGGACCCAGGCGACGGTCTGGCCCTTCTTCACGGAACCCTTGAACACGCGGATCAGGCCGATACGGCCCAGGAAGGAGGAAGAGTCCAGGTTGGTCACCTGTGCCTGGAACGGCGCGTCGATCTCCGCGGACGGCTCCGGCAGCACGTCGTAGATGACGTCGAACAGCGGCTGCAGATCCTCGTTGTCCGGCAGGTTGCCGTTGCCCGGGTTTTCCAGGGAGGCGCGGCCGGCGCGGCCGGAGGTGTAGAGCACCGGCAGCTCGAGCAGGTTCTCGGCGGCCTCTGCGGCTTCCGGGTCCTCCAGGCCAGCGCCGAGCTCGAGGAGCAGGTCCTGGGCTTCTTCGACGACCTCGTCGATGCGGGCGTCCGGGCGGTCGGTCTTGTTCACGCAGATGATAACCGGCTTCTTGGCTTCGAGTGCCTTGCCGAGCACGAAGCGGGTTTGCGGCAGCGGGCCTTCGGATGCGTCGATAAGCAAGACAACGCCGTCGACCATGGACAGGCCGCGCTCGACCTCGCCGCCGAAGTCGGCGTGGCCCGGGGTGTCAATGACGTTGATGATTAGGTCCGCGCCGTCCTTGCCCTTGCCGGCGCGGCGGATGGCGGTGTTCTTGGCCAGGATGGTGATGCCGCGCTCGGACTCGAGCTCCCCGGAGTCCATCACGCGGTCGCCGTGTTCGCCGTGGTCGCCGAACACGCCGGACTGTTCCAGCATGGCGTTGACCAGGGTGGTTTTACCGTGGTCGACGTGGGCGACGATGGCTACGTTGCGAAATTCAGGGTGCGACACAGAGATAGGTCCTTTGCGTTGGCGGAAATAACGCCTAAACGATACTCCCGCCTGCACTGAATCGCATTATCCCGCCAGCAAACCGCGGCGAGGCGCACGCACGGTTCCCACAGTAATATCCCAGTTCCGCTTGACGTTGTTACGGATGTGACTAATGTGGCGCAAGTGCACAACTATCTTTCACTCTTCAGGACCGTCGTTGCGGCGGTGTGCGCTGCCGGTTTGTTGGTGACCGGAGGCGTCGCTAAGCAAACTGCCTCTGCGCAGTCCTCATTCCTCGACCCGCTGGGCCGGCCCACGCCCGAGACTGTCGCGCGCGTCAACGCGTTCGCAGATCAGCCTCACGTCCCGCAAAAGGTGGGCAACGCGCTGCGCACCGCGGTGCAGTTCTACGCGGGTGGCGACGAAATCGGCGGCCCGCCACTGCCTGCGAACGCCCCACGGTTCACCCAGTTCTACTGGCCCACCGTCTCCGGCAACTGCATCGGCGAGGGACTGCACTCCACCGCCTCCGCGATCGCAGTACCCGGGCCCGCCCAGTCCCCCGCCCCGGGCGCGAAGGCCGGCCAAACCACCTTCGTCTTCACCGCGCTGGGCACCCCGGCGGCCGCGAAGGAGCAGGGCGGCATGAAGGTGTACTGGATCAACCTGGCCAATTTCCGCACCGGCGTAACGCCGTTGGACAACAACGGGATTAACCCCACAGGACCGGCCACCGTGTCCGCGACCGCGGACACGGGCTCTGGGCGGGTTCTGGCAGTTGTTGACGGGAGTGTGCGCACCGTCGACAAGGTCTGCCCCTTCGCACCGACCGCCGCATCGATTGACGTGAGGTAACCCATGGCCGCCGATCTGCACCCCGTGAAGCAGGAGACGTTCGACACCGCAGCGAACATCAACACCGACCCGAAGGGGTTTTTGCGCGAGGTGGACACGTTCCGCATCACAGACTTTGGCCTGTACATGGGTCGCGGCGCCGACCACCCGGAGTTCGGCTACCTGGAGAGTTGGTTGCTGCCGGAGCTGGGGCTGCGCGCAAACATCTTCCACTTCCGCGAGGGCGCCGGGCGGGAGCAGGACTTCTACTTCGACGTCGCCGACATCGACGTCGACGGTGAGGTGTGGAGCACCCGCGACCTGTACGTCGACCTCGTGTCGCTGACCGGCAACCCGATCGACGTTCTCGACATCGACGAGCTCGCCGCCGCCACCTCTGCGGGCTTCATCACCGCCGAGGACGCCGAGAAGGCTATCGACGTCACGCTGGCCGCCGTCGAAGGCATCACCCGCCACGGCGACGACGCCATGGAGTGGCTGCGCGCCCAAGGCATCGAACTGACGTGGGCCGACAATGTGGAGCTAACCCCGGCCGGTTAATTCACCTTCCGTTAACCCCATCCGCCGCAGCGGCGGGTGGGGTTTTTGCGTTGCGCAAATATCATTCACTTTTTCTATAGCTGGGCAGTTATATCAAGAGCGACCAAATGCCGCGATTGACGTGCACTTTTTTCAGTTCCATGCAAATTCGCTGAAAAATCACTGGGCATAAACCACAAAATACTTTGCCAAAGCAATGTGAACTAGGTGACACGTGCGGTAGGTTGTGTTCAACCTGATTCACGTCGTGTTTACCAAAACGGTGTCGTGTGCAGGGGCCGCCGGAATCTACCGGCACCATTGCCCGCCTTGGGCAACCGTCGCAAAGCACACTGCGAACGGACGACCTATGAAAGGAACTGACCATGAGCAAACGCCTCCGCGTCGCGGCTCTCGCCGGCCTCTCCTCCATCTCCCTCGTCCTCGCCTCCTGCTCCTCGGACGGAAACACCGAGGGCACAACCGCAGGTGGCGGCCAAGACACCGCGAACACCAAGTCTAAGAACTCTGGCGACAACGGCGAGAAGCTCGAAGTCAACGCCGCGGGCGACTACAACCCGCTCGAGCGCGACCAGATCCAGGACGGCGGCGAACTCACGCTCGCGATCACCGAAATCGCCGAGCAGCAGAATATGTTCCACGCGAACATGAACCTGCACACCCGTTCTCCCAGGATGCAGCGCAGATGAACTCCGCGCAACGACGCGAGGCGCGAAAGAACATCCAGATGGTCTTCCAGGACCCGATGAGCTCGCTCAACCCGCGCATGACGGTCAAGGAAATCATCCAGGAGCCGCTGGTCGCCCTCGGCTACGAGGGCGACAACGACGCCCGCATCTCCGAGCTGATGCGCACCGTGGGTCTAGACGCGAAGCAGATCGACCGTTTCCCCGGGCACTTTTCCGGTGGCCAGCGCCAGCGCATCGGCCTGGCCCGCGCTCTTGCCACCAACCCGTCCGTGATCGTGCTGGATGAGCCGGTTTCCGCCCTCGACGTGTCCATCCAGGCGGGCGTGATCAACCTGCTGGATTCGCTCAAGCGCAAGCTGGGCCTGTCCTACCTGTTTGTCGCCCACGACCTGTCGGTGGTGCGCTACCTGTCGGACCGCGTGGCGGTGATGTACAAGGGCGACTTTGTGGAGTTCGGCGACACCGACGACGTCTTCGACAACCCGCAGCACCCCTACACCAAGGCGTTGTTGTCTGCGATTCCGATCCCCGATCCGGACGCGGAGCGTGCGCGCGAGCGTACGGTGTACAAGCCGGAGGAGGTCACACCCTCCTAACCTCCACGTCCACGGGGAGTACGGGCAGGAGTTTTTCCTGCTCGGCCCACATGTCCCACCAAGGCGCGTAGCCCGGGTCCCGCTTGAGGGCCCGGGCTTTTCGCGTCGCATCGGCCGCGGTCACCCTCAGCGTGTCCACGTCCCCGCGCGCTTTCGCCTTGCTTATCGACGCCTCCGTCACCGCCCCCACCCCCTCCACCACGAGGTCCGCGCCGGGCACCAACGGCACCCATTCTGCACGTCTATCCTGCTCCCAGTCCCAGCGCCAGAACCCGGGCGTCACCGGGTCGAGGACGTCGTCGGCGACCATCCGGGCGCCCTCGGCCAGCCCGCCCCAGCCTGGGTAGAAATCGTCCAGGTGCACCACCCGGATGCCGAGGGCGGCCCCGATTTGGTTGGCGAGGGTGGTTTTGCCGGAGCCCGAGGGGCCGTCGATAAGCAGGGTGTACGTCATCGCACCGCCCACACCGGGCGAAGGTAGCCGGTCGCCCACGCAAGCGCGAGCGCGGCGAGCGCGACGGCGAGGCCGGCGGCCATGACCGCCCAGTCGCGGGAGTGCAGCTTGGATTCGCGCGCCCAGGAGCGCTTGTTCGGCCCGCCGAAGCCGCGCGCTTCCATGGCGGTGGCGAGCTTGCCGGCGCGGCGCAGCGACATCACCAGCAGGCCGAACGACAGCGAGAACCAGTACTTGATTTTGCCCTGGTCGGCAATGCCGCGGGCGCGGCGGGAGCGGCGCATGGCGTCGAGGTCGTCGCGCAGCAGCGTGAGCATGCGAAGTGCCGCGACGGTGCCGATGACGAAGCGTTCCGGCAGGTGCAGCACTTGCGCGAGCCCGTCGCCCAGGTCGGTGGGGTCCACGTCCGCAGACAGCAGCACCACCGGCAGCGCGATCGCGAGCACGCGCAGGATCACCGCCCACGCCAACGACACCGACAGCTCGGTGACGTGCACAAGCCCCCACTCGAGGTAGGTGTCCCCGCCTGCCTGGCCGTAGAGCGCCATGGGGATGCCCGCCAGCGGCGCGATGAGCAGGATCGGCAGCGCACGTTTGAAGAAGCGGCCGTAGCCCAGCCCGCACACAGGCACCATGAGCAGCGTGAACGCGAGCACGAAGGTGGCGGAGACCCAGTCGATGGTGAACATCAGCGGCGTGGTCAGAAGTATTAGGCCGAGGATGCGGGTGACAGGGTTGATACCGCGCAGTAGGTTCATCGGCCATCTCCTTCAGCGTCCGAGCGTGCGAGGACGCGCTCGACGTGGTCGCCCAGCGAGGCGATGAACGCCTCGTCGTGGGTGATGGACATGACGGTCACGCCCTGCTCCGTCAGCTCGCGGATCAGCCCGACGAGCTCGACGAAGGTGCGGTCGTCCTGGCCGAACGTGGGCTCGTCCAGGATCAGCAGCCTCGGGGCGTTGACCAGCGCGGTGGCCACCGACAGGCGCCGCTTCTCGCCGCCGGAGAGGGTGAACGGGTTCGCGTCCACCAGGTGCCCCAGGCGCAGGCGGTGCAGGAGGTCGTCGATACGCTCCTGCGGCGCGCCGGACAGCGCCATCTCCTCGCGCACGGTGGCGGTGACGAACTGGTGCTCCGGTTCCTGGAACACATACCCTATGCGGCTGGCCAGATCCTTCGACGACCATGTAATCGACGGGGAGGCCAGCCCCTGCCGGATCGTCTCCGAGTACTCGACCTCGCCCTTTTCAGGCGGGGTCAAGCCCGCCAACACTTGCACCAGCGTGGTCTTGCCGGAGCCGTTCTCGCCGGTAATCACGGTGGAATACCCCTCCGGCGCGTGCATGGTGCGCGGCGGACCGAAACGCGTAAGCACCTCCTGCGTTGCGACGGCCGCAGGCACTCCCCGTGGCACCTTCTTCGCCGGCGGCAGGGCCGGGGCGTCCGGCAGCTCGTCGGCGCTGATGCGGGAAAGGCCCGTCTGGTCCAGGCGGTAGTAGGTCTGAACTACGTGCGCCCAGTGCTTCGGGCGGTGCTCCACCACGATCAAGGTGGCGCCGGTGCGCTTGCAGACGCGGTCCACCGCGGCGATGACCTCGTCGCGCCCGTGCGGGTCCAGGTTCGCGGTGGGCTCGTCCAGGATGAGGATGTCCGCCCCCATCGCGATCACGCCCGCCAAAGCCAGACGCTGCTTCTGCCCGCCGGATAAGTGCGCGGTGTGGTGGTCCAGGGGGATGTCGAGGCCCACGGCGTCGAGGGCGCGCTGTACACGCGGCCAGATTTCCTCGCGGGGTACGCCGAGGTTCTCGGCGCCGAAGGCGACGTCGTCGCCCACCCGCGACAGGATCGTCTGCGCCTCCGGGTCCTGCAGCACCATGCCGACGGTCCCGTCCACGTGCAAGGTGCCGGTGCGGCTGCCGTCCTCGGAGTCGTCGATAAGCTTGGCAATCACCGCAAGCAACGTTGACTTACCCGAGCCCGAATCGCCGGTGATGAGCACCCGCTCCCCTCGCGCGATGTCGAGGTCGACGTGGCGAAACGCGGGCTGCGGGCGCGTCGCGTGCTGGTAGAAAAGCCCCCGCGCCGAGATAGCCAGCGACATTTACGCGGCTGTGTTGAAGCGCTCGCGGCCAGCGCCGAAGCGGTCCAGCGCCCCAGTCTTCACCAGCGCCTTGACCAGGTAGTAGGCCACCACGCCCGCGAGGACCGCACCGGAAATGATCAGGCAGGCCAGGTAGATGAGGTTGAACTGCAGGCTCATCGCCAGGTTCGGCGTGAGGAACAGCTCCAGGATGAACGCGCCGATACCAGCGCCGATACCGGAGAGCACCGCCGTGGACAGGCCAAAGCGGCGGTAAGCAAAGATCAGGAAGATCAGCTCGGCGCCGAAGCCCTGGGCCAGACCCGAGTAAAGCGTCTCAATGCCCCACTGGCTGCCAAGTACCGCGGAAACGGATGCGGCGACAACCTCGACGAACACCGCGGCACCCGGCTTCCGGATGATCAGGCCGCCAAGCACACCGCCGGTGAACCAAATGCCGGTGACCAGACCACCGAGGCCCGGGGTCAGGGCGTCGAGCGCCTTAAACCCCGCATCACCGATGCTGTTCCACACCCAGAACAGCAGGCCGCAGGCCACGCCGAGGACGGCGGCGGTGACAATGTCCACCACGCGCCAGGAGTTGTTCTTTGGTGCGGCAGAGTTTGCAGGCGCAGTCATGTGCGAATCTTCCTTCCTATCGCCGGCATTACCCGGATCAGGTTCAACGGTTCGCCGAAGCGCTTCGGCATCTCAGCCACCGCATTTTCCGCGGTAGCACCCGTGTGTAAAGCAGTTGCGTCAGATGATGCTACCTCATCGGGAAAATGCACCGTATGCTGGTCTGGTCCCCCGCCCCCGACTTCCCGAGGAGAACCCCCACATGGCCGGTGGCCTACTCGCCCTGCTCGATGACGTCGCCTTGATCGCGCGCCAAGCCGCCGCGAGCGTCGATGACGTCGCGGGCATGACCGCAAAGACATCTTCCAAGGCCGCCGGCGTGGTCATCGACGACGCCGCGGTGACCCCGCAGTACGTCGACGGGGTCACACCGGCGCGTGAGCTGCCGATGATCTGGCGCATCACCAAGGGCTCGCTGCGCAACAAGCTGGTCTTCATTTTGCCGGTCGCGCTGCTGCTCAACGCGTTCGCGCCGTGGGCGCTGACCCCGATTCTCATGCTCGGCGGCACCTACCTCGCGTTCGAGGGTGCGGAAAAGATCGCCCACAAGCTGTCCTCCAACGACGACGAGGAAGCCGAGAAGGCGGCCAACAAGTCCGACCAGGACGAAGACACGCTGGTCAACAGCGCTATCCGCACGGACCTGATCTTGTCCACGGAGATCATGTTCATCTCCCTCGATGAGGTCAAGGATCAGTCGGTGTGGATGGAAGCCGCCGTGCTGGTCGCGGTGGCGATCTTCATCACCATCGCCGTCTACGGCGCTGTGGCGCTGCTGGTCAAGATCGACGACATCGGCCACGGCATGATCAAGCGCGGCAACGCCGAAAACACCGGCCGCGCGCTGGTCAAGGGCATGCCGTACGTGCTCAACGCCATCGGCATCATCGGCACCGTGGCAATGCTGTGGGTGGGCGGCCACCTGCTCATCCGCGGCTTCGACGAAATCTTCGGCTGGCACTGGCCGCACGACGTCATCGCCAAGGGTCAGGAGGCCGTCGGCGGCGGCGCGCTGGGCTGGCTGGTGGACACCGGCGTGTCCCTGGTGGCGGGCCTAATCGTCGGTTTCATTGTGCTGGGCGTGGTGCAGCTGGTGAAGAAGTTGCGCTAACGCCTGCCTACAATTCGCCCCATGGCAGCCAAGCAGTACTCTCTCGCCCCGTCCACGTGGGGTGCCGGCGTGGAAGTCCCGGTGGACCACGTCTCGCAGGCCGCCCTCTTCTCCGATTTCGCGGGCCGCAGGGGCACCACGTACGTCGACGTGGTGTTGGAGGCGAACCCGCTGAACCGCTCGTGGCGCGTGCGCCGTCGCAGCGGCGGCGAGCTGCCTGGTCCTGTGCTCGGCGAGGTCGCGCCCGAGTGGCGCGCCCACTTCGATGAGGTGGAGCGCGTCCACTCGTCGTTTCTGCAGCCCGCAACGGTGGCCGCGGTCAGCCTGAATGAAGACACGGGGCGTTTCGAGGTGCACGTGGTGCTGCCGGAGCCGCAGCTCGCGGTGCCGCGCAACAACGCACCCGAGGAAGCTGCGGTGCTACTGCCGGGAGACATGCTGGTCATCGACACTTCCGTCGGCGAGTTCTCAGCCGATGAGCTTGCGGCCCGCTCCCCCGGCCAGTGGTTCGTGGGGCTTTTGCCTACCGACGGCACCCCGCTGGCCACCCTCGACGGCCGCGTCCTCGGCGCTATTGCCGGGCCCGACGGTGAGGCCGTGCTGGAGTGGTTGGCGGGCTTTCCCAACGGCGGGCTGTGGGCGCGCGCGGTTGTCCTGGGCGGCATGGCGGCCCTCGACGCCGGCGCCCCGGACGAGGGCATTGAGAACATCCCCGCCTTGAGTACTGCACCGCAGCGCCGCCCGGAGCCGTGGCAGCTGATCGAATTTCCCGGCGGCGGCTGGGCCGTCACCGTGGAGCGCGACTTCGCTACCGACCCGGCCGATGCGGTCAAGCCGAAGCACACCGCCCGTTACGTCTCGCTCGGCGGTGGCGCGCGCCCCGAGGACATTGCCGCGCCGACGGAGATGTTCGGCCGCGTGGACGAGCCTGATGACACCGAGGCGCCGAAGCGACCGGAGCCGACGGCAGTTGCGGCGCAAAACACCCGGGACGGCTACCTCACCGAGGTGGAGAAAGTCCAGCTCAGGAGGAAAAATAGGAAGCGTCGGCGGGGCGGACGCCACCGTCGATAAGCGAAAGCCCCTAGGCTCGGACGTGGAACACTTCCAACAACCGAGGAGGCATGATGGCTGACAAGGGCCCCAACCCGTTTGTGGTGGACATTGAGAAGGCGACGCTGGACAACGAGGCGTTCCGCGACACGCTGTGGACCGGCAAGAACCTGCAGCTGACCGTGATGACCATCCCGGTCGGCGGCGAAATCGGCGCCGAGATCCACGACGACCACGACCAGTTCCTCCGCCTCGAGGAAGGCGAACTGCGCGCACAGATCGGCCCGTCCGAGGACGACCTGGAAATCGACGAAGTGATCAAGGCCGACTGGGCCGCATTCGTGCCGGCCGGCAAGTGGCACAACTTCGTCAACGAATCCGACGCGCCGGCGAAGCTGTACTCCATCTACTCCCCGCCGGAGCACGCCCCCGGCACCCGCCACGAAACCAAGGCGGACGCGGATAACGACCCGCAGGAAACCGACGCTGTGTAAACAGCGCTGTGTAAAACTGGCGAAAGCCCGGAAACGCGAAGGTTCGTTTCCGGGCTTTTTCAAACGCCAACTCGGGCGCGTATCCGGTGCTAAAGTGCTCTCTGGTTCTGAAATGTCTCACCAACATCTGTAGAAAAGGCGAGCCCCATGCGCACCCAGACAACCCCGAAGATCCTTCTCAGCGCAGGTGTGGCCAGCGCCCTCGCGCTGACGGCCGTGACCGCGCCCCAGGCGCATGCGGAATCGAGCCTGTCCAGCCTGTCTTCTTCCTCCGGCACCCCCGCGAAGAAGAAGCGCGAGAAGAAGCCGTGGGTGCCCGTGGAGCCGCCGAAGAAGACCGCGTCGAATCCGCTGCGGCTGCCCAACGGCACCACCATCCAAATCATGGACGACGTGCTGGGTAAATACTCCGCCCACACCGGGTTCCGCAGCGGCGACCTGGGGGCGATGGCGCCGATGGGCAACGGCGAGTTCGCCATGATCTTCGGCGACTCCTTCCGCGGGGATTTCGGCCAAGGGTGGATGAGCCCGGTCGGGGTGGTGGCCACCATGGACGAGGACGGCTTTATCAAGATCCTGCGCCCCATCGACAACACCTCCGAGGTCAGCGACATGATCTCGTACCGCCGCATCAACCAAAGCACCCTGATTCCGTCCGACGTGATCAACATCGACGGCACGCTGTACTTGCACGGCACCTTCCATGCCCCCGCTTTTGGCGACGTGGTTTCCTCCAACGTGTGGAAGTCCGACGACGGCGGTAAAACCTGGAAAGAAATCAGCTCCACCCGCGGCAATCACATGGGCGGTGTGACGCAACTGATTAGCTGGGACGAGGGCCCGGACGGCTACATCTACGCCACCACCACCAAATTCGGCCGCGATTCGGCGGTGTACCTGTTCCGCTTCAAGCCGGAAGACATTCACAACCCGGGCAACTGGGAGGGCTACAGCGCCTCGATCGACGATTGGACCGATCACGCCGAACCGATCCTGCAGGACAACGTGAAGGCCGGCGAGATGTGCCTGCGCTACATCGACGGCCACTGGGTTCTGGTCATGTTCAACGAGGACTCGCTGAGCGTCGAGGTGCGCATCTCCGAGACTTTGGAACGCGACTGGGACGACGTCCGGGTAGCCAAAATCGCACGGCACGGGTCCTGGGACAGCAAGCAGACCCCGCTGAACTGGTCGCAGCCCTACGGCGGCTACATCGTGCCGGGCTCGCACCTGGACGACATGGACATTGTGGTCTCTCAGTGGAACACCACCGACAACAGCCGCTACACCGCCACCCAGTTCAACGTGAAGGGGCTGGACGAGGTGAACGGCATCGACGCGGACGAGGTGCGCGAGGAGCCCGAGGTCACTGTAGTCAAGCAGGGGTCGGAGTCCACCACCGACATGGAGGCTGAGGACAACCTGGTCAACGACAAGCCCGAGCTGTTCTTGTCCTCGGAGGACAGCAACACGCTGAGTACCCTGCGCACCGTCGGCATCATTCTGGGCGTGCTCGCGGCCATCGGCGCCATCGGGGCGGTGACGCTGCCGATGTACAGGGACATGCTGCCGGAGCCGATCCAGCAGATGCTGCCGTTCTAGGCCCGGTATCATCTCCCCGGTGCGTCAAACCTCAACTCGTTCACCGTGGCCGGCCCTGTGGTCGATGATGCTCGGGTTTTCATGATCCTGGTGGATTCCACCATTGTTTCGGTGGCGATCCCCGCGATCTCAGAGGGCCTCGATGCCTCCTATAACGAGGTCATCTGGGTCAACTCCGCGTACCTTTTGGCGTACGCGGTGCCACTGTTGATCACTGGCCGCCTCGGCGACCGTTTCGGCCCCCGAACCATCTACCTCACCGGCCTGGCGCTGTTCACGGCGTCGTCGCTGGCGTGCGGGTTGGCCTCCACCTCGGCCGCGCTGATCGCCGCCCGCGCGTTCCAGGGCTTTGGTGGTGCGATGGTCACGCCGCAAACCATGTCGGTGATGATCCGCACGTTCTCTCCGAAGGAGCGCGGCGGCGCGATGGGTGTGTGGGGCGCCACGGCTGGCCTCGCCACCGTCACGGGTCCGCTGTTGGGCGGTGTGCTTGTCGACGCCTCCGGTTGGCCCTGGATCTTCTTCGTCAACGTCCCCGTCGGTGTGCTCGGCCTGGTCCTGGCGTGGATCTACGTGCCGCGCCTGGACAAGACCAACAGGCACTTCGACTGGGTGGGCGTGGGGTTAAGCACCGTGAGCATGTTCTGCCTGGTCTTTGGCATCCAGGAAGCGGAGAACTTCAACTGGGACTGGCGCGTGTGGGCGCTGCTTTTCGCGGGTGCGGCGACGATGGTGCTGTTTTTCAGCTGGCAGTCCAGGCAGGGCGGTAGCGCGCTAGTGCCGTTGGCGTTGTTCCAGGACCGCAACTTCTCTCTCGCCGGCGCCACTATCTCCACGGTCGGCTTCGCTATTTCCACCTACATCATCCCGTGGATGATCTACGTGCAGACGGTGCAGGGCTTTACCCCCACCCAGGCGGCGCTGCTGGTGCTGCCGTCGGGTGTGGTCTCCGGTCTGCTGTCGCCGTGGGTTGGCAAGCTGACCAACACGCACGACCCGAAGCCCTTCGCCATCACCGGCCTCACCTTGGCGGCGGCGTCGATAGGCATCTCGGCGCTGATCACCACCCCGGCGGTGGACCCGCGCTGGATGTACGCCATCGCCGTGGTCTATGGCGTGGCCAACTCGCTGATGTGGGGCCCGCTTTCCATGATCGCCACCCGCAACTTGGACCCGCGCCTGGCCGGCGCCGGCTCGAGCGTGTACAACACCACCCGCCAGATCGGCGGGGTGATCGGGTCGGCGGCGATCGCGGCGATGATGTCGTCGCAGCTCGCCGCCAAGCTTGGCGACGGAGCCGGCGCGGGCGACATGGCCACCGCGGGTCAGGCGACAGGCCCGCTGCCGGAGGCGCTGCACGAACCGTTCGCGCTGGCGATGAGCAATTCGATCTGGCTGCCGTGCGCCGTCATCGCGGCAGGCGCCGTGGTCGCATGCTTCTTCGCAAGGACGAAATCCTGGAACGATTAACAGCGCCTAGTTGTCCATGATGCGGATGCGGTCCCAGAAATCGGTGTCGTCGCACTGGTAGACCACCCTGTCGGTTTTGAGGCGGTCTTCCCAAAGGTAGAAGAACTCGAAGTGGTGCGGCTTCACGCACCACAGGTTGAACCGCTCCCCGTCCACCTTTCGGTGAGCGATCCCTTTCACGCGCACGGAGCGCCGCAGCGGCTGCCACCAAAAGGTGAGCGCGGCCGCCCAGGTGGTTTCCAGTTGTTGGACCTTGGCGGTGTTCTTGCCGGTGCCGAAGTGGAAGCCGTCTGAATCCAGGTGGAGCAGGTCCATGATGCGCGCGTCTGGGTGCCCGTGCTTGTCGACAGTTGCAACCGCCGTCGCGCTAACATCGAGCATTCCCGCTTCCACGGCTTCCATGAACCAGGCCGCGAACAGCTCATTCGGGTCGCGAGGCAGCGAGGTGAAGTCAGGGGCGACAATGGGGGCCTGGGAGGTTTCCAGTTCCCCGATGTAGTCCCGTGACAGATAAACCATGCTGTGATCGTACCAACCCCGCCTACCCCCGGGTCCTCGATTCGGGTGCGATACCGGCCACACAACAGGTATGCATACTCCCATGTCCAACCACCGCCGCCGTAAGCCGCGCGCTCGGAAGAAACGCATCGAGGGCACCTACCCCATCGACACCGGCACGGCCAGCATCCTCGCGGACCCGGAACGCGACGGCGCGTACGTGTTGGAGGTCAACCGGGTGCCGTCGTCGTACGTCGTGCCCGGCGCGCCGGAGGTGCTGGGGTACGACTACATGCGGTGGATCGCGGACTTCATCGAGGCCGCGAGCGTTCCGGAACCGTTTATTGCAGTGCACCTGGGCGCGGCCGGTTGCGCGCTGCCGAGCTATGTGCAGCACCGGTGGGACAGCCGCAACATCGCCGTCGAGTTGGACCGGGGGTTGGCCCACCTGGTGCGCGAGGCGTTTGATCCGCCGGTAGAGATCGCTGTCGCAGAAGCGCGTGCGTTCACCCACGCGCTCGCGCCCGGATCGGTGGACGTGATCGTGCGCGACGTCTTCGCCGGTGCCGACACTCCCCGCCCGCTGACCACGGTGGAGTTCTACCGGGCGGCGTACCGCGCCCTGACCCCGGGCGGGCTATTCGTGGTCAACGTCGGCGATGTGGCTGGCCTGCCCCGCGCCCGCGCCACTGTCGCCGGACTGCAAGAGGTTTTCGCCAATACCGCCGCGACGTTTACGGGCCGCGGCTACGGCAACGTCGTCGTAGCCGCGTCCGATGCGCCGCTCCCTGACGCTCAATTGCCTATCGACGGCGCTTCGCCCCTGCACGACTAGCCCCTAGAGCTCGAGCTCAGTGCCCAGACTGGGCTGGTAGAACGCGGCCCGCTGCGCGGTGAGCTCCTTGAAGTGAGGCGAGGTGACCTCCTGTAGCGCGGCGATGTAGTCCGGCACGATGCGTTTGGGCAGGCGCAGCCCCATGGTCAGGTGCGGGATCCAGCGCTCGCCGCGGCCCTCCGGGTTCGCGCTGCTGACGGCCCGGGCTGCACGCTCGAGCTCCTCCGGCGCCTCGAGCAGCCAAGCAACGGTCTGTTTGGACTTGGTGCCGAAGATGGCGAGACCGGAACGTCGTAAAGCTGCAGGCAACACGGGCGGTAGAAGGTCCGTCGCCGCGGCGATGGCGCGGCGGTGCATGGCAGGCGCGAAGGTGACGGAGATGTGCGGGCGCTGGTGCTGCTGCGGGAAGCCGCGCCCGGCGAGCTCGGCGTAGATCTCGCGCACGGCTTGCTCTTCGGCCTTTGGCAGGCGCAGCAGTATGTTCTCGGGCGACACCGATTGCTCCTTATACTTCCCAGCGGACCTGGCTGGGGTCCTTGTCCTCGCGCCAACCTCTCCATGATGCCTGGCGCACCTTTCGGTCTGCGGTAGCGCCAGCGAGCTGCACCTCAGCGACGTACTTCGGGCTCACCCACCAGGCGTCCTTCGCATCGGAGGCGGGAATGTCTATCGGCGGGGTTGTGCGCTCGACGCGGCGCAGCTTGCGGCCGATGTCGGCGAGCTGGGAGTTGGAAAAACCCGTGCCCACACGGCCCGCGTAGCGCAGCTCGCCGCCCTCGTCGGGCACCGCGACCAGCAGCGACGCGATGCCGCGATTGCCGGTGCGCACGCCCACGACCACCACCTCCTGGTGCAGGGCGCGCTTGACTTTTAGCCACGCGCGGGAGCGCTCCCCCGGCGCGTATTCGGCGTCGGTGCGTTTGGCCACCACACCCTCCAGCCCGAGTTCCTCGGCGGCGCGCCATGCGGTGTCGAAGGAGCCGGTGGTTGCGGGCGGGATGACCACGTGCTCGGTTTCGTCGAGACGCTCGAGCAGCTCGCGGCGGGCGCTCCAGGACTCGTGGGTGAGGTCGCGCCCGCCCAGGCGCAGCAGGTCGAAGACCATGTAGCGCAGGTTGGCCCCTATGTCGTGTTGGTCGGCGCGGTGCAGGGCGGAGAAGTCCGGCTTTCCGTTGGCGTCGAGGGCGACGAGCTCGCCGTCGAGGCAGCCGCCGTCGACAAGCAAGTGCGCAAGCTCGTCCGTATGCGGGAATAGGGGCGTGTAGTCCTTGCCGCTGCGGCTGCGCAGGCGGACCGTGTCGCCGACGTCCGCGAGGATGCGGTAGCCGTCCCACTTCATCTCGTAGGCGAACTCGGTGCCGTCGTGTTGTTCGAGGGTGATGTCGCCGCGGGTGGCCGCGGTGGGCAGCATCGGGGCGAGTGGCGTTGTGGCGGGCGCGGCGCTGGGCTGGTCCCGGGTGAGCTTGAGCAGCCAGTTTTTCTCATCGGTGCGGATGAGTGCGAAGCGGCGCGGGATGCCGCCCAAGCCGCCGCCGTCGCGGCCGTGGAGGATGGCGATGATCTCGTCTTCGCGCCACTTTTCTATCTCGCAGGTGCCGATGTCCCAGATTTTCACCGTGCCCGCGCCGTACTGGCCCTTCGGGATGGTGCCTTCGAACTCGGCGTATTCGATCGGGTGGTCCTCAGTCTGCACGGCGAGACGGTTGATATCGGTTTCCAGCGGCGGGCCCTTCGGCACGGCCCAGGAGACGAGCACCCCATCGTGCTCCAGGCGGAAATCCCAGTGCAGGTGGGAGGCGTAGTGCTCGCCGATGACGAAGATCGGCTCGCCTTCGCGCGGGGCCGGGGCGGCGTCGGGCACCGGTTCGCCGGTTTTGGTTTTGTCGCGCATGGAGCGGTACGTGGCCAGCCGGTCCTCCCCCGGCGCGCCGAGGGCCGCAATGGGGTCGAGCCCGTCCTCAACGCGGGCGATGACCTCGTCGAGCTCCAGCTGCCGCAGCGCCGGGTCCGCGATCTCCTCCCACGTGCGCGGCGCCGCCACCGTGGGGCGCTCGCGTCCGCGTAGCGAGTACGGGCTGATGGTGGTTTTCTTCCCGTTGTTCTGGCTCCAGTCGATGAACACGCGTCCGTTGCGCTCGGCCTTCGCCATCGCGGCGGTGACGCGGTCCGGGTGCGCGCGCTGCAGGTGCTGCGCGAGGGTTTTGGCCACTTTGGCCACGGCGTCGGCGTCGCTGGTGCCGTCCAGACCCGCGTAGAGGTGGATGCCTTTGGATCCCGAGGTCACCGGCACGCAGGTCAGCCCCATGTCTTCAAGAATCTCGCGGCACTCCAGCGCGATTTCCGCGGTGTCGTGTAATTCGACGCCGGAGCCCGGGTCCAGGTCCAGCACCAGCCGGTCAGGGTTCTGCGGTTTGCCGTCCGCGCCGAAGCGCCACTGCGGGGTGTGCAGCTCTAATGCCGCGACTTGGGAAAGCCATGCGAGGGTGGCGGAGCCGTCGATAAGCGGATACGCGTTGACGCTTGTGGTGTGCTGGATGGTGCCGGTTGGCACCCACTCGGGCGCCGAATCCTCGAGGTCTTTGCGGAAGAAGCTTTGCTTATCGACGCCTTCGGGCCACCTCTTCCTGGTCACCGGCCTCCTATTGGCTTGAGGGACGAGCACTTCGGCAACAGCCTGGTAATAGCGCATGACATCGGCCTTAGTGGTGCCGGTGGCCGGGTAGAGCACCTTGTCCAAGTTGCTCACGGTGAGCTCGCGGCCGCCGACGCGCACCTTCTGGTCATTGCCCATGGCCCCACTGTAGAGGCGTGCGTAGAGTGAGGCGCATGCGCGCAGTTTGGACCGGTTCCGTCACATTCGGCCTTGTCAACGTCCCCGTCAAAGCGTACGGGGCGACCGAGGACCACGATTTGTCCTTCCACCAAGTCCACGACAAAGACGGCGGGCGCATCCGCTACGAACGGCGCTGCGAGGTATGCGGAGAAAAGGTGGAGTACAAGCACATCGACAAAGCGTTTGAAGAAGACGGCGACACCGTCGTGATCACCGACGAGGACTTCGACTCCCTGCCCGAAGCCGACAACGACGAGATCGACGTCGTGCAGTTTGTGCCCGCGGACCAGATCGACCCGTTGATGCTGGAGAAGTCCTACTACCTGGCGCCCGAGGGCAAAACGCCGAAGTCGTACCTGCTGCTGCGGCAGACCCTGCTGGATTCGGAGCTGATCGCCGTGGTGCGCTTCGCCCTGCGGCAAAAGACCAGGCTGGGCGTGCTGCGGGTGGTGAACAAGGTCATCGTGCTGCAGGGCCTGATGTGGGCCGACGAGGTACGCGAGCTCGACTTCGACGACGAGTTCAAGGGCACGAAATCGCGGGCGAAAATCGGCGAGAAGGAGCTGAAGCTGTCCAAGCAGCTGGTGGAGTCCTACGCCTCCGACTTCACGCCCGAAGAGTTCGAGGACGACTACCAGGCGGAGCTACGCAAACTCATCGACGCGAAGTTCGAGGAGGGCGAGACCCTGGACACCGAGGCCACGTTCGGTGCTGATGGTTCGGATGGTGCGGATGGCTCGGGTGACGATGACAACGTGGTGGATCTGATGGCCGCGCTGAAGGCGTCGTTGGACAAGCGGTCCTCCGGCGGCGGGAAGTCTGGGTCCGGGAAGAAGTCTGGGTCCGGGAAGAAGTCTGGGTCCGGGAAGAAATCCTCGAAGAAGGGCAAGAGCGCTTAAGTCCGCGCCCCCTCCTTCCCCCCGCGACAGTTGACAGTCAGCTTAGGCTTACCTTAGTGTCGCCATGGTTCCTGCAACTTAGCTTAGGCTAACATCACATAACGAAGGGAAACGTGGTGAAACGTTCACACCGGATCGGCACCCTCGCCGTCTCACTTGCCACCGTCTGCGGACTGGTCGCTTGCTCGGGCGGCGAGACAGCCCCCACCGCCGGCAACGAAGCCGGCACCGAAGTCAGCACAGGCACGAACGGCGCCTCCGCGACAACTCAGACCCGATCCGCTGAGGGCGCGGTCACTGTCACCGACGCCGCCGGCCGCACGCTCCAGTTCGACGAACTGCCGGAGCGCATCGTGCTGGCGGAAGGCCGCGCGGCGTACGCCACTGCCCTGCTGCAGGACAATCCGCTGGACAATGTTGTCGCCTATGGCCAGGACTTGGAAAAGGCGGCCGGGGCGTTCCGCGAGAAGCTCTTCGAGATGCAGCCAGAGGCGAAGGACATGCCGGAGATCGGCATGATCCAGAAGGGCGACGTCACCGTTGAGAACCTGCTGGCGCAGAAGCCGGACGTGGTGATCATGACGCTGGACCAGAAGAAGTCCGTGGAAGAAAGCGGCTTCATCTCCGATTTGGACGCGGCCGGCATCACCTACGCGTTCATCGATTTCCGTCAGAAGCCGCTGGAAAACACCACGGTGTCCATGCAGCTGCTGGGCGACCTGCTGGGCCAGAGCGAGCGTGCGCAGAAGTACAACGAGTTCTACCAGGCCAAGGTCAAGGAGATCACTGACCGGGCGGCAAAGATCGCTGACAAGCCGGATGTGCTGCTGTGGACAGCCGCGGGGTTCAGCGACTGCTGCGCCGTCGCCGGAGATGTGCACCTGGGCACGCTGATCACCGCCGCTGGCGGGCACAACTTGGGCCCCGAGGTGCTCGGCCCGGAGACGAAGACACTCACCCCGGAGAAGTTGGCCGAGCTTAATCCCGACAAGCTCATCGTCACCGGCGGCGAGTGGGCGCGCGACCCGAACAAGCCGGGCACTTTCCGCCATGTCGAGCTGGGCTACCAGTCCAACCCCGACCTTGTGCTCGAAACGTGCGAGGGCCCGCTGCAGCAGCCGGGCATGGAGCTTCTCGACGCACCAAAGGAAGGCAACTACTTCGCCATCTACCACCAGTTCTACGACAACCCCTTCAATGTGTTCGCCCTCGAAGCGTTTGCGAAGTGGCTGCACCCGGAGGAGTTCGCGGACCTGGACCCGGCGCAGGACTTCAAGGACTTCCACCAGGAGTGGCTGCCGTTCGATTACAGCGGCGTGTTCTTCGTCGACCCCGCGCACCCGGAGGCGATGTAGGGCATGACCACGCACGTGCCCGCGAGACCCGACGTGGCCGAGGACGCCCGCCGGACCGCGATTGACAGCTACCTCAAGCGCGGGCGGAGGAAGTCCTTCGCCATCGCCGGCCTGCTGGTCGCGGTAGTGGTGAGTTTCCTGTTCGCCGTTGTGGTCGGCCCGATCGACATCGCTGCGGCCGACGTATTTAACGCGGTGTTCCACCCGGAGCGGGTGGACGAGCAGACCCTGGTGGTGATTCGCACGCTGCGCCTGCCAGCCGCGGTGATGGCGGTGCTGTGCGGTGCCGCGCTGGGGCTTGCGGGCGGGCAGATGCAGACGATTTTGGACAACCCGCTGGCGGAGCCGTTCACCCTCGGTATTTCGGCCGCAGCGGCGTTCGGCGCCGCGCTGTCCATCGTGATGGGCTGGTCGCTGGTGGCCAACCCGCAGTTCAACCTCGCCGCCACCGCTGCGCTGGCGGCGCTGATCGCCGTGGCGATTGTGGCGGGCGCTTCCGTGTGGCGCGGCGCCACAGCCGAGTCGATGATTCTGCTCGGCATCGCGCTGTCCTTCTTCTTCCAGGCTTTGCTGTCGCTGCTGCAGTACGGCGCCAACGTCGAGGCGCTACAGCAGATCGTCTTCTGGACCATGGGGTCGATGCAGCGCGCAAACTGGACAGCGAACATCATCCTCGCGGTCGTCCTCGCCGCGGCGATCCCGTTCTGCGTGGCCAACGCGTGGCGCCTGACCGCGCTGCGGCTTGGCGACGACCGCGCCGCCGCCCTCGGCATCGACGTCAAACGCCTGCGCCTTGCCACCCTGCTCGTCGCATCGTTTTTGGCGGCCGCGTCTGTGGCGTTCACCGGCATCATCGGGTTCATCGGGCTCGTCGGGCCCCACGTGGCGCGCATGCTCGTGGGCGAGGACCAGAAGTTTTTCCTCCCCGCCGCGGCCGCCGCGGGCGCGATGCTGCTGAGCTTGGCCTATGCCGTGTCGCTGTCTATCATCCCCGGCCTGGCCATCCCGATCGGCATCATCACCTCGCTGGTCGGCGTGCCGTTTTTCGTGTTCCTCATCTTCACCCGTGCCCGCCGGAAGGGGGCGTAGACCATGACCGTTAGCGCGCAGAACCTCTCCGTTTCCTACGGACGGTCCACCATCGTGCACTCGTTGTCGTTCGGCCCGCTCGAGGGCGGGACGGTCGTCGGCCTGATCGGCCCCAATGCCGCCGGCAAGTCGACGCTGGTCAAAGCCATCGCCGGGATCAAGAAGCCGACGGCGGGGTCGGTGACCATCAGTAAGGGTGGCGCGGAGCTCACCGGCAGGGACCGTGTGGAGGCGATCGGCTACGTGCCGCAGGACCTGTTGAGCAGCGCCACGCTGACCGCGTTCGAATCGGTCATGGTCTCCGCCCGCCGCCGCGGCGTCGACGGGTGGGACCCGCTGGAGCGCACCGCCGACGTCATGGACCGGCTGGGCATTACCCACCTGTCCGACCGGCTGGTCTCGGACATGTCGGGTGGTCAGCGCCAGCTCGTCGCTGTCGCGCAGATGCTGGTGCGCGAGCCGAGCGTCATGCTTCTCGACGAACCCACGTCCGCCCTCGACCTGCGCCACCAAGTCGAACTACTGCAGCTCATCTGCGACGAGGTCCGCGGGACCGACCGGGTTGCGCTGGTGGCCATCCACGACCTGAACCTCGCCGCCCGCTACTGCGACGAGCTGCTCGTGCTCAAGTCCGGCCGCCTCGTCGGCCAAGACACACCCCATGCGGTGCTCACTCCTGACCTGCTCGAAGACGTGTACGGCTTCCGCGCCCGCGTCCTAGACGACGCCGGTGTGCCCGTGGTCTGCCCCGTGTAGGGAAGACAAGTGGGGCGTGGTTAGCCCCACTGCGGGTTGTCCACGTCCACACCTTCGGCCGCAGCGTGGGCGGTGACCAGCTCAAGCAGGTAGTCCTGCGCGCCGCCGTAGGCTTCGTGGAAGCGCGCGTCGCCGACGTACATGCGCGCGAGGATGAGTTGGCGGGCCGGGGTCGCCTCGTACCACTGGGCGATGCTTGCGCGGTGGCGCTCCACCAGTGCTTCGGCTTCCCCGGAGCCGGGTTCCACGCCGGAGTCGCGTGCGGCGATCAGGTCCGCAACAAGCGCGTCTTGTTCTTCCTGCAGGCGCTTGAAGTCACCTTCGCCCATTTGAGCGAGCTTTTCCTGGGACTGCGCCCACTCCGGGGTATCACCCCAGCGCTGCTCAGCCTCCTCCTGGTAGGCGGGCATATCCTCGCCGAGGTACTTCTTCATTGCGTCCATGTTGATGGTTCCTTTCGTTGCGTTATCAATGAGGTGCTGGACAGATGTGAGTTGGGCGTCGAGCGTGCGCCGTCGAGAAGCGAGTGCCTCCCGGTGGTGCTTGAGAGCGCGGGTGAGGGTGGCTCCGGAGGCGTCGAGAAGCTGCGCGATCTGCGCAAGCGGCACGCCGACTCCGCGGTAGAGAGCGATAGCTGCGCCGCGCTCGAGGTCCGCCTCGCTGTACACGCGGTGGTCGGCCCACGTGCGCGCGGGGGCGATGAGTCCGAGCGCCTCCCAGTGGCGCAGCGCCTTTGTGGAAGTGCCGAGGGCCTCTGCGGCCTCGCCGATCGTGTACTCGTTACCATCTGCCATGGTTGCGATTGAACAGCTTGCCGCAGGGGCAAGCGCAAGTTGGGAGCGATAATGGACGAAATCCGCGTGGGCGACGCCGAGCGCTCGGACGCGCTGGACCGGCTGGGCACGCTGTTCGCGGACGGCTACCTGGATGTGGGAGATTTCGAAGAACGCACAGGTCAAGCCGCGGTTGCGCGCACGCGCGGGGAGCTTTCAGTGCTTTTCGACGACCTCCCGGCCGAACCCGCGAGATTGGAGAAGCGGACGCCGTCCGAGGTCGAATTGGATGAGAAACTCGCGGCGAAGCGGAGGCTGGACGCCGCGATCTACACCACCCTCATAGGCGGGTTCGCGGTATTTTTCGTGCTGCAGCTTGGGTTCGACCTGGACTACGCCTGGGTGGTGTGGCCGGTGATGGGCATACTCGCGGTCGCTTGGTACGCCATCTTCGATATCTCCGTCGAGGAAGACGAGGTCCTCGAGGAACTGTTAAAAAAGGAACGCACCGATCGCGCCGAGCGACTGAAGCTCGCGGCCGAGCGCCGCAAAGAGCTCGGGAAATAGCCGAGAGTTTCCCGCGCCTGCCGGTTAGAGTGGGTACATGCGATTTCGTCGTGCACTCGCGCTTGTTGTAGTCGGTTCTGTCGGTGTGGTTTCGGGTTGCGCCGGGGGTGGCGAGCCCGAGACCGTGGTGGTCACGTCCACGCAGTGGGTGGACCCGGATTCGGGGGCGGTGGTGGAATCTGCGGAGGTTGCGGAGTCTGGCGAGGAGCCTGGTGGGGAGGCTGTGGCTGAGGCGCCCGCTGAAGAAGCTGCTGCCCCGGCGGATACTGCGGAAGACGCGCCGGTAGTCGTCGACTCGAACGGTGACCTGCTCGTCACCGGCAACGTGGAGGCGTGGTCGACGGAGCAGGCCCGGAAAGGCCGCCCCGCTCCGAACAACGAAGACCCGGACAACGTGTATTACGTGCTGGTCTTCGACTCCCCTGCCAACATCACCGCAATTAAGGCGGGAAGCCAGGTCGCCCAAGAAAGCCCCTTCGCCCGCCTCGGATCCGTGCAGCACTGGGATTTCGGAACCTCGGACAACACCAATGGCTGGGACGAATACGTAGGAAAACGGGTGCGGCTGCGGGTTCCGCCTAACCACTTCTCGTACAGGTCCGATATGAGCCTGCCCATCGGCAGCCAGCTCATGCTCAACGACAACGCCGAAGTGGGCATTGAAGTGCTAAATTAACCCCTCTTTCGAACTGCTGTTCTAATTTCGAATGGCCGTGTCGGGTGCGTTGTTAGGTTGAGTTCATCGCTTTCAAACAACCGCACTCCCGGCAGGAAGGAGGGGCCATGACCAGCGAGATCACCCGGTGCGTCGACGAGATTTCTTCAGCGCTGCGCACACTTAGCACACTGTTCGAGGACCCCTCCGCCCTCGCATTTGAGGACGTCCGGCACGACATGGAGCGCTTGGAGGAGCAGTTTAAAAAGAAGGCAACTATCGACGCAGCATTCGCCTTCATCGCCGACCGGGACGATGCCGGTCGTGTCGTCGGAGCCAACTACCCGAACGCCTACCTGCAGCAGTGCCTGGACCTGTCCAAAGGTGAGGCCTACAACCGCCTCGAGCGCGGCCGGCTACTGTACGGCGCGCCGCCGGAGCCCACCTCTCCCCCGCCCGAGGACGTGGAGGACCTGTTCGACATGACCGGGGAGGATGCCGAGGCCGAAGCCCAGGCCGCCGCGGAGGCTGCGGCCGAGGAGGAACGCGCCCGCCAGAAGAAAGCGCGCGAGAACTCGTCGAAGGTCAGCGCGGAAAAGCAGGACATTATCCGCCGCGAGCTGGACAAGCTGCTCAAGGCCGCGGCCTGCGAGCGAACCCGCATTCATTCTGAGGCCATGGAGGAGGCACTGCACCGCAGCCCCGAGGACCTGCGCCTGTTCGTGCGCAAGGCGGTGAATGCGGCGAACCGGAAGCACGCGCCCCACTCCAACCCGAACGCCGGGTTTGAAAAGAGGAGTGTCACCTTTGGCCGTCGCAAGGCAGACGGCATGGTGGACATCCACATCAACGCCACCGCCGGCCACGCGGCGCTGATGAAGGCGCAGATGGACAAGGGGCTGGCACCGAACTCGAACCTGCCGGAGGAACTGCAGGGCGAGGCGGATTCGCGCACACCGGAGCAGCGCCGATTCGATCAGTTCTTCGCCATCTTTGAGCAGTACGAGGAGAAGTGTCAAAAGTCGAATGACGGCGCCGCGTCCGTGGTGCTTGCGCTGACGTTGGACGACCTCGCGGACGGCGACGCCGCGATGCTCTTCGACACCAACACCGGCATCGAGGTGGACTGCTTCGACCTTGTGCGCCTCGGCATGGACGGCACAACCGACTTCCTGCTGCAGGTCGACGGGGTCAGCTCCGTGCCACTGTGGATGGGGCGCACCAGCCGGCTGGCGTCGGTGGCCCAGCGCATCGCCATGTTCGCGGTGCAAGGGGTCTGCTCCTGGCTCGGCTGCACCGCGGCCATGTCGGAGTGCGAGGCCCACCACATCCTCGCGTGGATCAAAGGTGGAAACACCGACATTGAAAACCTCACCGGGCTATGCCGCGAGCACCACAGGTGCAACAACGACCACAGAGACGGCTCCTTTAACAAGGGGTACATGGATTTCGACCCTCAAACGGGCAGGTCAGGGTTCCGACGGCGACCCGGTGACCCGATGAAATTCAACCAATCGGTCCCGGCGAAACATTCGGCGGTGAGCAGGATCTATGCGGCGAAGGGCCGGTGCGAATGCGCCAAACATACTGGTCGCGACCCGGCTTTTTACCCGCCCGGCCACCCGCCGATGAAAGACACCTGGACCCCGATGCGGGTGTGACTCCCCCGCGCGTAGCGTTATACATATGCGCATTTACACCGTGGGCCACTCCAACCTGGACTTCGACGACTTCACCGCGATGCTTTCTGCCGCCGGGGTGGAGTCCGTCGTTGACGTGCGCAAACTCCCCGGATCACGCAAGTACCCGTGGTTCAACGACGACCACCTCGCTGCGCACCTGCCTGACCACGGCATCGCCTACAGCCGCAGCGAGGGCCTCACCGGCCGCCGCAACGTCTCGCGCACCGTCCCCTTCGAGGTCAACGGCAACTGGCGCAACCGCAGCTTCCACAACTACGCCGACCACGCCCTCGGCGACGAGTTCGCGCGCGCCCTCGCCGAACTCCGCGACCAGGCCGCCGGAACCCCCACTGCGGTGATGTGCTCAGAGGCAGTGTGGTGGCGCTGCCACCGCCGCATCATCGCCGACCACCTCATCGCCCACGGGGACGAGGTGGGCCACATTATGGGGACGACGGCGGAGGGGGCGTCGATAAGCAATGCGACCTTAAACGAAGGCGCCGTCATCGGCGACGACCTCCTCGTTCGCTACCCAGAGTTCACCTGAGCGAAACCTCACCGCAAAACGGCCTTTCTAAGGTTGCTCTCACACGCAACCCGCTTCAAAAGAAAGGCCCCTCGTGTCCGCCCGCTTCCGCATCCAGCTGATCTCCGCGACCACCGCCGCCGCCCTCGCCACCACCTTCGCCCCCTTCGCTCCGGCGGCGATGGCGGCCGAGACCTCCGAATTCACCATCTCCAACGTCACCGATTTCCACGGCTACTGGGAAGAGACGAAGTACGTCCCGGGCGCCGCCCACCTCAAGTGCGCCGTGGACGAGGCCGCCGCGGGCAAGACCCACATCTTCACCTCCGCCGGCGACAACATCGGCGCCTCCCCCTTCGCATCGAAGCTGCTGGACGACGCCCCCACCCTGGAGATCCTCAACCTGATGAACCTGCAGGTCTCCGCGCTGGGTAACCACGAGCTCGACGAGGGCGCCGCCGAGTTCTCCGACCGCGTCACCGCTGCCTCCGACTTCGACTACCTCGCCGCCAACGCCGAGACCGTGAAGAACACGAAGGACTACGTGATCAAGGACCTCGACGGCGCGAAGGTCGCCTTCGTGGGCACCATCACCGACGACATGCCGAACCTGGTCAACCCGAAGTCCATCGAGGGCATCGCGTGGAACGCCCCGGTCGCAACCACGAACGAGCTCGCCGAGCAGCTGAAAGATAGCGGCGAGGCCGACGTGGTCATCGCGCTCGTGCACGAGGGCGGCATCAAGGCCGACGAGTTCTCGGACGCCGTCGACGTGGCGTTCCTCGGCCACTCCCACCAGGCCATCGAGCCCTCCGGCGAGAAGCCGCTTTTGATCCAGGCCGGCTCCAACGGCACCAACCTCGCCAACGTGGACCTGCGCTTCGACCACGCCGCCAAGAAGTTGACCGTGAAAAACGCCGAGCTTCTCGACGCCGACACGATCCGCGCCTGCGACACCCCGCAGCCCGAAATCGACGCCGTGGTCAAGGACGCGCTGGCGAAGGCCGGCACCGAGGGCAAGAAGGTCATCGGCCGCTCGGAGGAGCACCTGTACAGGGCGGGCGACAAGGAGTCCCAGCTCAACAACTTCATCGCCGAGGCCACCCGGCAGGGCGTGAGCAACAACTCCTCGGTCACCGCCGACATCGGCGTGATGAACGCGGGCGGCGTCCGCGCCGAGATCGAAGCCGGCGACGTCACCTACGAGCAGGCCTTTTCCGTCCAGCCGTTCGGCGGCGAAAACACCTACGTCGAGCTGAAGGGCTCCGATGTGGTGCAAGCGCTAGAGGAGCAGTGGCGCGACGACCCGGACCGCCCCATGTTCCCGTTGGGCATCTCCGACAACGTCTCCTACTCCTACGACCCAGCCGCGCCGGTCGGTTCCAAGATCACCTCGGTCACCGTCGACGGCGCCCCGATCGACCCGGAGAAGACCTACGTGGTGGCAGGCTCGACCTTCCTGCTCGCCGGCGGCGATAATTTCAAGGCCTTCACCAAGGGCACTGCGCCCGCGAACCTGGGTTACGTGGACCTCAACGCCCTGGTCGAGGCGCTCAGCGGCGGCCAACAGCAGCGCACCTCGCAGTCCAACGTGGGCGTCCACCTCCCCGCCCCGCTCACCGCGGGCAAGGAGGCAACCATCGAGCTAAGCTCCCTGCTCTTCGACCAGGGCGAGACCGCCACCACCGCCACCGCAACGCTTGGCGACGCCTCCGGTTCCGCCACCATCTCCCCCAACAACGCCGACCAGACCGCCAACGAGTACGGCACCGCCACCGTGAAGCTGACCGTCCCGGCGGGAATGTCGGGCACCCAGGAGCTGCGCATCACCACCGACGCCGGCACCGAGGCGGTCGTGCCCGTCGAAGTTGCGCCCGCCGCGGACCAGGCCAAGCCCGAGCCGAACCAGCCTGCGGAGCCGGACAAGCCCGAGCCGAACCAGCCCGAGCAGCCCGCAGGACCCAACACCGGCGGCTCGAGCTCCGGCTACCTCGGCTGGATCATCCCGGTGGTCATCGCCGGCGCCTTCGGCCTGGCCAACCTGGTTGCGCTGCTGTTCCCGTTCGCGGTGGATAGGGTGCTGGGGCCCGTCGCTAAGCGTTAGCCCCCTTGCGGCGGGTGGCCATAAACAAACCACCCGCAACCAGTGCCAGGGCGCCCAGGCCGAGGACCACGTAGCGCAGGGAGGCGGAGGGCTCAGAGGATTCAATCGAGGCCGAATCCGAAGCATCACCACCGACCACGCCGCGGATCCACTCGGCCTGCTCCGCCACCGGCGCCACCGCCACCGCGGCGTTGGAGTTCATCTCCTCCTCGGTGGGGTTTTCCGGGTCCTCGAACAGGCCGGCCGACATCACGCCGGCGACCTTGCCGTCGGCGAAGATGGCGCCGCCGGAGTCGCCCGGCTGGATCCGCGCGCCGTTCTTTAAAGCGACGTCGAGGGCGGTCGGGGCGTCGAAAAGCGCGAGCGGCGATTCCCCACGCACCGTGGCCTCCGCGGCGGGCAGTGTGGTCGAGCCTCCCGAGCCGTCGGAAGACCAACCGTAGATATTCACCTCCCCGCTCGGCACCTCCCCCGCCACCGAGGCGTAGGAAGAAAGCCCCATGTCTTCGGTGGTGTGCAAAAGTGCGATGTCGCCACGCGGGGCCAGCTCGTGGCGATCCACCTGGAACACCTTCTGGTTGTCGCCCTGCCCGGTGCGCACCGATCCGCCCGGCTTGGCGGCCGCCTCGACGCAGTGGCGGGCGGTGATCACCCAGTGCGGGTCGATAGCGGTGCCGGTGCACACCCCGTCGTCGGGGTCGGAGTCGTCCACGCGCACCGAGACCACGGGAGTTGCCTCCTCGGCGTCGCCGGCGAACTGCTCGGATTCCATCGCCCACGCGGGCTGCGCCGCCAAAGCGAGACCAACTGCAACACTAAACGCCAACTTTTTCATTATTTTCCTTTCCAGCCACCGCCGTGAGGCGGCGAACAATACTTTCCATCGGCCCGCGCCGGAACACGGCGAGCCAGCCGTACGCGATCACTGCGGCGCCGACGAGGCTCACCCGCACCCCGACCCACTGCGCGCTCAGCACGTGCAGGCAGTACAGGGTCAGCGTCATCCGCCCCAGCGGCGCGAGCCACCCCGACCAGCGGCCCGCCAGGCAGCACAGGGAGCACATGCCTATCGACGCCCCGGCGGTCCCCACCACGTCGATAAGTCCGCCGGTGTGGCCGGTGGCGTCGAGAAGCGGGGGCAACGGCACCCACCACCGCAGCGCAACATCGGCCGCGAACAGCAAGCACCCGACAACCGCCCCGGCGCGCAGCGGCATGTGGCGCGCGAACAGGATCCCGGCGACCATGAGCACTGCCCACATCAGCGGCGGGTACGGCGAGGCCGACGGCGCAAGCGCCGCCGATCCCAAAGCTCCAGCACAGGCGAGCCACATAAGCCACGCCGAATCCAGCCTCGGCGCCCACGCAAGCACGATCATGCAGACCCCGATCGTGCCCAGGACCACCTCGATGGTCCCGGAAAACGGCACCAGCGCGAAGTGCAACACCACGAGGCACGCCCCGCGCACCACGAACTGCGCCGGCCGGGCGCGCATGAGCCCCATGGACACCCCGGCGATAAACGCGAAGAGCCCCGCGGGGAAGCCGAAGAGGACCTGCGCTGTAAGCCCGTCGTGCACGGTGAGGTGCGCGACGATCATCGCGACGAGCGCTACGGCCCGGGCCGCGTCGATTCCAACGATTCTGGTCTGCATGGGGTTTCAAGCTAGAAACCCCGGTGTTGCGCCCGCGTTAACCCGGATGTTTATGTCTCCGCAACATCGCGACGCATACGATCGCAACCATGACAATTCGGGTGCTTATCGTGGACGACGAGGCATTTCTCGCCGACGCCATCGCCACCGGCCTGTCGCGCGCCGGGATGCAAACTCGCCTCAGCTACGACGGGTTCGAGGCGCTGAAGCTTATCGACGAGCTGCCGCCCGACGTCGTCGTGCTGGACCGGGACCTGCCCGGGGTGCACGGCGACGTGGTGTGCCGCCGCATCGTGGAGTCCCAGCCCGCCACGCGGGTGATCATGCTGACGGCCAGCGGGACCCTGGACGACCGCCTGGAAGGCTTCGACCTCGGCGCTGACGACTACTTGGCCAAGCCGTTCGAGCTGCCCGAGCTAGTCGCGCGGGTGAAAGCCCTGGCCAAGCGCAACGCGCCTGCCCGCGGCGAGGTGTACCGCTGCGGGGACGTGCGCTTGGACACGTTCCGCCGCGAGGTGACCCGCGGCGAGGTGCCGGTGAGCCTGAGCCCGAAGGAGTTCGCGGTGCTGAAGGTACTCATGGAGGCCGACGGCGGGGTGATTTCCGCCGAGGACCTGCTAGCGGAGGCATGGGACGAAAACGCCGACCCGTTCACCAACTCCCCGCGCGTGACCGTGTCGCACCTGCGCAAGAAGATGGGCGAGCCACGCATCGTGCACACCGTCACCGGCGCCGGGTACTACGTGGCGGAGGCCGAGCGATGAGGCTGAGCCTGCGCGCCCGCATCACAGTGATGTTCGTGGCCACCGTCCTCGGCGTCGGCCTCGCGCTGATCGGTCTGGTGTACGCCTACTTGAAGCTCACCCCGGTGCCGGTGATGGCGTCGTTTCCGGGCACCGACGACGGCGTGGTCATCGACGGCGCCGTGCCCGTCACCGACGAGATCCTGCGCCGCATCCTCTTGGCCTCGCTCGGGGCGCTCGCGCTGCTCACCGGGCTTGCGGGCGTGGTGGGCTGGTTCGTGGCGGGGCTCGTCATCACTCCGTTGCGCTCGATCGCCGACGATGCGCGCACCGTCACCCGCGGCGACCTTTCCGCCCGCATCGACTACGACGGCCCCCGCGACGAGGTCGGCGAGCTGGCCGAAGCGCTCAATGCGATGCTCGACGAGCTCGCCGACGCCGTCGAGCGCCAGCGCCGCTTCGCCGCCAACGCCTCCCACGAGCTGAAGACCCCAATCGCGACCATCCAGACCGTCGCCGACGTGGCGCTTTCCGGCGACGACGCCGACCTGCGCCCGGCCCTGGGCCGGATCCGCAAGGTCAACGCCCGCAACGCCGCGACCGTGTCCTCGCTGCTGCAGCTGGCTAACGTGAAGGTCCGCGACCGCGCGGCCGTAAATCTGGCCGCCGTGTGCCGGGAGGTCGGCGCCGCCCACGGCATGCCCGTGGACGCAACACCGCTGACCGTCGATGCCTCCCCCAGCCTGATCCGCCAGGCGGTGGACAACCTTGCGCGCAACGCCGCCATCCACGGCGCCGACGGGTCAATCGCGCTCCGGCAGGCCGGCGCCTTCGCCGAAATCACCGTGGAGTCGGCCGGTGAGCCGCTCGACCCGGCGGAGGTGGCCACCTGGACCGAACCGTTCGCCCGCGCCCACCGCACCTCGGGTTCCGGCCACGGGCTGGGTCTGGCCCTGGTCAAGGCGATAGCAACGGCCCACGGCGGCTCGGTCGGGTTGGCGCCGCGGGCCGGGGGCGGGCTCGTCGTAAAGCTAATGCTCCCTGCGTAGCGCGGCCTCGAAGCGCGCCTTGGCCGCCTCGACGTCCTCGGCGTTGTGGGAGGTGGGCACGTCCGCGCGGTCCGGGAAGACCGCCTTGCCCTGCGGCAGGTTGATCGCCGGCTGGTTCGGCTCCCCGCCGCCCTCGGAGCGCAGGTGCTCGTGGGCGTAGTCGGCGCAGTGGTCCAAGAACACGCGCGGCGGGGCGAAGAAGTTGCAGCCGGTCAGCGCCTCGGAGAAGTCCAGGATGCGGTCGTAGTTGCCCTCCGGCTCGCCGATGAACATCCGCCGCAGCATAACTTCGGTGACGCGGGGGTCGCGGGCGTAGCTCATGAAGAAGGTGCCCTGCTTTGTTGCGCACGATCTCCAGGCCGTTGCCGTCCTCGTCCTCAACCTGGTTGACGGCGACGTGGGTGTTCGGGGCCTTCTCGTCCAGCTCGATGTCGGAGTGCTTCGTGCGGCCGATGACCCGCTCCTGCTCCTCCACCGGCAGGGCGTTCCAGTCCTTCAAGTTGTGCACGTACTTCTGCTCGACGATGTAGCTGCCGCCCTTCCAGATGCCGTCGCGGATGATCGCCACCTCGACGCCCTCCTGGCCGCGGGGGCTTTCCGTGCCGTCGACGAAACCGAGCGGGTCGCGGAAGTCCTGGTACTGGAACGCGTGGACCTCGTCGTAATAGTTGATCGCGTCCTCAACGATCGCGTTGATGTGGCGCGCCAGCTCGAAGGCGACGTCGGTGGACGGCGCGTGGTGCTTCGCGCCCGTCAGTTCCACGAACTCGTGCAGGTGCTCCGGCTTCTCCAGCGCGAAGAGGCGGTCCCACATCTTCGCGCCAACGCCGGCCACCGCGGTCAGGTGCGCCTCCGGGTAACGCCAGTCAGGCTGGACAGGCTGGAGAGCACCTCCAGCGCCGCCTGCTCGCCGCCCGTTTTGAAGCCGAGGGTGATAAACAGCGCGTCCCGCGACTGCGGGAGGATCACGGTTTGGGTTACTTCTGCCTGGTTCCTACTCGTCATGGCGTTGAATATTTCCTATCAGCGCGAGACGTGTCGGGCCAGGGCCTGTCCTGTCGCCGCTTACAGCACCGCCCAGCCCGCAAGCGCCGCGCCGATGACCACCGCCCACGCCGGGACCTTGAAGTTGCGCAGCGCCACGAACGCCGCGGCCGCGACCGCCATCGTTGCAGGCCCATGGATGCCGGAGGTGAACACCGGCGTGTACAGCGCCGCGGCCAGGATGCCCACCACCGCCGCGTTCGCGCCGGCCAGGGCACTAGCGGCGTGTGGGTTGGTGCGCAGCCGGTCCCAAAACGGCATGATCCCGACGACCAGCAGCGCCGCCGGCAGGAAGATCGCCACCGTGGCCAGGGCCGCGCCCCACAACCAATGCACGCCCCGCGCAGAGGCACCCAGGAAGGAGGCGAAGGTGAACAGCGGTCCCGGCATCGCTTGGGCGGCGCCGTAGCCGGCGAGGAAGGTGTCGTGGTCCACCATCCCGGTAGGCACCGTGGCCTGCTCTAGCAGCGGCAGCACCACGTGCCCGCCGCCGAACACCAGGGCGCCGGAGCGGTAGAAGCTGTCGAAGATGCCCCAGCTCGTGCCCATGCGCCCTGCCAGCGGCAGCAGCGCGAGCAGGGCCGCGAACACTCCCAGCGCAGCCAGCCCAACGGTGCGGCTGGCGGTGGAGGTGCGGCTGGGGGCCGGAGGGGCGTCGATAGGCGAAAGTGCAAAGGTGGCCACGAGCATGCCCGCAACGATCGCGCCGACCTGGGCCGCGGGGTGCGGCACGAGCAGCACGATGAGGAAGGCGGCGAGCGCAACGGCCGCGCGCAACCGGTCCGTGACGATGCTTTTTGCCATCCCCATGACCGCCTGCGCGACGACCGCGACCGCCGCCGCTTTGAGCCCCGCGAGCCGGCCAGCGTCCGAGATGTCGCCGAGGCGCGCCACGCCGAGCGCGAACGCGACCATGAGGACCACGCTCGGCAGCGTGAAGCCCACAAACGCCGCGAGCATGCCACCGTATCCCGCGCGTTTGAGCCCGATTGCCATGCCGACCTGGCTCGACGCGGGGCCCGGCATGAACTGGCACAGGGCGACGAGGTCGGCGTACTCGTCGTCGCTGAGCCACTTTCGCTTTTCCACGAACTCGTCCCGGAAGTACCCCAAATGCGCCGTCGGTCCGCCGAACGACGTCAGGCCGAGGCGGGTGAATATGCCTAGTACTTCAAACACAAGCGTGATGCTAGCCGACGACGCCACGCTGGGCAGGCGTCCGTGTATGACTCGACGCGGCGCGGGGTAGCACTGCGATCACCACGGCGGAAGCCGCCGCCACAGCCACGAATGCCGCCACCATGCTCGCAGCCAAGTTCGGGATTCCCAGGGCTTGGACCGAGCCGAAGGTGTTCCACGCCGCGTGCACCGCAACCGCGACCCAGATGCTGTTAAACGCCCACACCAAAAGCGCATAGAGCAGCGCATCAAGGAAATAATGGGCGAATGCGACCGGTGAGCCATACGCCTGCGGGTGCATCGCCACGAACGGGATTGCGGCGAGCACCGCGCCCACGGCCGGGTGCTTGGTCCACGACGTAAACGCCTGGAAGAACACGCCGCGAAACGCCATCTCTTCCGCGAGCGCCGCGAGCACAATAACGACGAGCTCCAACGGAAAATCGCTCCGGATATCTCCGATAACTTGGTCTCAGGACGCGCCGTAACCGACCACGCCGACCACTCCCATGACGGCGGCGATGACCACAAACGCCAACGCGTACGCGGCGAACGGCACCCAAGGTTTCGTTCCTGTTCGCCCTGTGAGCACCGACGCAACCGGCCTGCCTCCGATGAACCGGACCGCGAGAAGCACCGCCAGGATCTCCACGACCACGGAGCCGTACCCGAAGTACTTGTCCGCCGCGCCGCTCGACGTATCCACTCCCGCGGCTTCAAGAGAAACACCAATCACCGCGACGAACGCGACGGTGAGCACGGCGACCGCGATGATTTCGGCGAGCGGCCTCCACCAGGCGTAGTTGGGTTGGCTTCTTGACGCGAACGCGTACTCCCCCGCGTGTAGCACTGTGACGAAACTCCTTCTTGCAGTTACAACAACCGGGCCATCATATGCCTGGCTGTTGATATGCGCACGGGCCGATCAGCCCCAGCACCGCGCCCGCGCTAGACTCTGCCCGCGGAAAACCACAATCGAGCACGGATCGCGTATGGGAGGTTCCCGGTTGCAACACTTCAGCCCGCTGTTTGAGATGGGTCCTGCACGGCGCGACCACATCCCCGCCTTCCGCACCGCGCTCGGGGTTGCCATCCCCATGTTCACCCTGCTCGCGCTCGGCCGCATGGATCTGGCCATCTACGCGAACTTCGGCGCGTTCACGGGCGTGTACGGCAGGCACATGACCCGCCAAGTGCGGCTGAAGCACCACGTCCTTGCGGGCATCGCCCTGACGACGTCGGTGACCGCGGGGGCCACCATGGCGTGGCTGGATCTTAGCCCGTGGGTGTTGATGCTGGTCACCTCACTGGTGTCGGCTGTGTGGGCGACCATCGCGCTGGCCGCGGACATGAAGCCGACCGGGTCGGTGTTTGTGATCTTCTCCGTGGCTGCCGTCGGGTCCTTGAATAATCCGGTCCACCCGGCGCTCGCCTTCGCCATCGCCGGCACCGCAGCGCTGCTGTGCCTGGCGCTCGGCCAAATCTCCCACCTCATCGGCGAGGGACCAGGCGGCGACGCGAAGGAACCGGAGCGTCCCTCCCGGTCCCCCGAGGCGGGCCGGATGCCGTGGCGGCGCCTCCGGGTCGAAGCCAGCCGCTTCTTTTTCTCCCCGCTGCTCGCCGGCGTACTGGGGCTGATCTCCGTGACTATTTTCGACCCGCTGACCCACTCCTACTGGGCCATGGTCGCCGCCGTCGCGCCGCTAGTGAACTCCCGGTTCAAGATGCAGTACTACCGCGCCATCGAGCGCGTCCTGGGCACCCTCACCGGCATCGCGGTGGCAGGCTTTTTGCTGTCCCACCCGATGCAGGGCTGGCAGATCGTCGTGTGGATTGTGATTTTGCAGTACCTCACCGAGATGTACGTGACCCGCAACTACACCATCGCCGCCAGCTTCATCACCCCGACCGCCCTGCTCATGGTGCAGACTGTCGAGCCCTCCCCCGTCTGGCCGATGCTGCTCGCCCGCACCGCGGAGACCGTCATCGGCGCGTTCGCGGCGCTCGTGGTCATCGCGGTGGGTTACGTGCGCAAGTACCCCGAGGTCGTGCTGCCGCGGCGCTAGGCGCAGGTGTTTTGCGACGGGCTCCGCCTCACCCGTTGCACATCGAACACCTGCCGAATACAGTGTATTCACACTGATCAAAGGGGTAACCATGGCTACGATGACGATTCGGATGGATGACAACGACGCAGAGCTCGTACGTAAGTACGCACGCTTCGAGGGCGTAACTCTTTCCGATTTCGCCCGCAATGCGATCATGGAAAAGATTGAAGATGCGCATGATCTGCAGGAGCTTCGAGACGCCATCGCGCACGACACCGGCGAGCGGTACAGCCTGGATGAAATTCTCGCCGATCTCGATACGTAGCACCCGGATGATGGCACCATCGGGTCACTACACAGTCGAGTTCACGGCCCGTGCACGCAAGCAGCTGAAGAAGATGGACCGCTTCGACGCGCGGCTCATCGCCACCTGGATCAAAGAGAATTTGGACGGCTGCACCAACCCGCGCGCATTTGGGAAAGGGCTCTCCGCAAATCGTTCCGGCGAGTGGAGATATCGCGTCGGCGCGTACCGGATCCTCGCCCTCATTGATGAAGGCACGATCACAATCGCGGCGCTTTCGATAGGCCACCACCGCGAGATTTATCGCGATTCTTAGCTCAGACGTAATGTGGGCGGCATGAACGACCTGACCATCGCGCCCGGCCCGGGGATCCCCGGCGGCGTGGTCATCGCCGCCGCCGACCTGACGGAGCGGTTCGCCAAATCGTCGGGGCCGGGCGGCCAGGGCGTCAACACCACCGACAGCAAGGTACAGCTTTCAATCGATATCGCCGCGTGCGCATCGCTTACCGACGCCCAACGCCACCGCGCCCTTACCAACCTCGAGCACCGCCTGGACGGCACCGTCCTCACCGTGGCCGCGTCGAACCAGCGATCGCAGATCCGCAACCGCGCCGAGGCACGCAGCCGTTTGGCCGCCCTGTTACGCGAGGCGCTCGCCCCGCCGCCTCCCCCGCGCCGGAAGACGAAGCCGACGAGGGGCTCGGTGCGGCGCCGTCGAGAGGCGAAGAAGCGTCGCTCGGAGTTGAAGTCGACGAGGAAGCGTCCCCAGATTCCTTAGAGCCCGCCCTAGACCGGGTTATGCCAAGAACCGACGTGACCTTTCCCTCCGGGGGCGAATCCTGCGCCGCGTGGCTGTACGTACCCGACTCAGCCCCCACCACGGGGCCGATGATTGTGATGGCTCACGGCCTTGGCGGGGTGCGCCAGATGCGTCTCGACGCCTTCGCCGAACGCTTTAGCAGCGCCGGCTACCGCTGATTGGTGTTCGACTACTGGCACTTCGGCGCGAGCCCCGGCGAACCGCGCCAGCTGCTTTCGGTGCGCCGGCAGCTGGAGGATTGGCGCGACGCCATCGCATACGCGAAGCTTCTCGACGGCGTCGACCCGGACCGGATCGTCCTGTGGGGCACCTCGTTCGCCGGCGGGCACGTCATCCGCACCGCGGCGCGCGACCCGCGGGTTGCGGCGGTGATTTCCCAGTGCCCGTTCACCGACGGGTTCGCCTCGACTTTCGCGCTGCCGCGGAAGGTGTTGGCCAAGATCGCCGCGCTGATGACCTCGCCGGATTCGGTCGCCGGCATCGAAGCGCTGATCCCGCCGGGAGAACAGACGCCGTCCGGCATCACCGCCCGCTTCGGCGCCGACATCGTGCGCTACTTCCCTGGCCGCGACTCCCGGAAGATCCAGTGCCCCGGGCACTTCGCGGTGTGCGAAGACGATTCGCTGGCGCCGCCGGGCCCCACCCTGCGGCACGTGCGCAAAGCCCCGTAGGGAGAGGTGTGCATGCAGCCCGGCGGGCACTTCGACATCTACGTCGGCGACGCCTTCGAACGCAACGTGTCGCAGCAGCTGGATTTCCTCGCGCGGCACGTCCCGACCAGCACCGGGGACGCGGATTAGGCGCTACGCCGAGGCAGCCTGGACCGGCTGAATCCGCTCGATCTCGGCGAGGGCCTTATCTTCCGCCAGCTCAATTTCATACTGGTTCTGCAGATTCATCCAGAAAATCGGCTCCACCCCAAAATATTTTCCGAGCCTAAGAGCGGTGTCAGCCGTGATTCCACGTTTACCGTGCACAATCTCGTTGATACGGCGAGGCGGAACCCCGATAGACACGGCAAGCTTGTGCTGAGTGATTCCGAATCCTTCAACGAAGTCTTCTAAGAGAATCTCTCCAGGATGGATCGGCGGGTACAGCTTGTTCGACATGGCGTTCCTTAGTGGTAATCCTCAATGGTCACTTGTTCGGGCCCTGCGCCCTTCCAGCGGAATGTGATTCTCCACTGGTCATTCACTCGGATACTAAACGTCCCTTTCCTATCTCCCTTGAGAGCCTCTAGGCGATTCCCGGGTGGTACGCGAAGGGAGTCAAGGGATACAGCAGCGTCGAGCTGGTGGAGTTTTTTGTTCGCCGACTTATGGATCCGAGGATCCAGTTTCGGAACTGGTTCACGCAGGAATACCAGCTCGGTTTCTCTGTTCCCGAACGACTGGATCATGCCTCACCCTATCCCCCATAACGCGAAGCGTCAATAACGCACAACGTTAAGTTTTAGCTCACTCGACTGCAAGTACACTCCCACCCTACGCAACCACAGCGTTTCCACATTACGGTGACTACCGTGAAGACAATACAAGGGAAGCCGATCAGTGAAGATCAGGTTGATGCTTGGGTCACCGAAGCCAAAAATAGCTACGCCATCGAGTTTCTGTTCTCACGCGAACTCACCGCCTACAAGGTGCCTGGACTCGTGTGGACGGTCATGCAAGACCCGGAGGGCAACGAGTTCTGCGCGCTCGAGATCGTCGTGCTTCGCTGGGACGACGGTACCGAAGCCATCATCCACTCGATGAAAGCGCGAAAACAGTACCGCAGCCTACTTGATTAGCCGCGAAGAACCCCATCGCGCTTCGTCGCCAAAGTCACCAATAGCCTGCCCCCCCCCCCTGACTCCTCAGACCATGCATTCGATTCGGGACAAACAGATCAGTCAACCCTGCTGTTGGACTACCCGGACCCGGAGGTCCCGCCCAAATCGAACCAAGTAAATGGCGGCCGGCGGGTCAAAACCAACGGAAGAAGCGGGTGCCATTTCCAAAGTGGAATTTCCCAATCATCCGATCCACAGGCATCACTAAAACCTTCAGCTACTACTTCCCAGTCATCGTCTCCGATTTCGAAATGTTCATCATCAAAAATGCCATCTCGCGACGGGATTTTGGCGAAAAGTTCAGGCATATCCTCCAGAAGACCCTGTGCACCATCGAGAGCCGCTCCGATCAAAATCTCATCGATCAGAGGCCCTGGGCGATCAAAGGGAAGTGTTCCGGACTGAATCTCGTCGGAAACGACGTAACACCGTTGCCGGACCCCTTCTGCCCAAGCTCGATTTTCCCCCACGTGCATCATGACACGAAGATCGAAGTGATCGAATGGCGAAACCTCGTGGAGCGGCTCACTTGGATCCCGCAACCACTCCGCGATATCCGTGTCGGCCCAAAGATCCAGCTGCAGACTAATTGCGTACGCCTGTCTCGGCGTAAGCGTAGACGAATCTTTCCATGAATCCGCGAAGGCCTCATATGATTTCGAGAGCGCTCGCTCGAAATCCGAAGTAGCTTCGAGGACATCCTCACATGCGACTCGAGTTTTCATGCTTACCGAGCCAGGGTCTAACTCCCAGCGGCGCCAAGTGGCGAGAGATACCCCAGCTTTCCGAGCCGCTTCCTCTTGGGTTAACTCAAGTTCTACACGTCGTTTGGTGCGTTCATCCACACGGATAGACTAGTGAGCACTCAGCGAGTAGTCAATCAAGTGCAACAGAGAGCGTTGATGGCATTACACGTTGAACTTAAATTCCACCACGTTACGAATCGGATCAACCTCTCCCGCCAGGAGACATTGGCTCCAATGAAACCCGCGGCCCTTTCGAGCGCTATCGGTTATAACCGCTCTGAATCCGTTATGGCCTCACTGATGCCGTACGCGCCAAGCTCTAAGAGAGAGTCCAAAACGTCGAGCAACTCCGCTCGGTGGGTACGATCCCGGCACTGCGCTAGCCCACGCACCACCAGTTCACTGATGTAATGCGCATCTCCCGCTGCGCCGGTGCGAATGTCCGCGGCATCGTGCCCGAAGACATCGACGAACCGTTTTGCAGCTCTCAAGACCAGTTCATCGACCCTATCCGGCGCGTACTGTAGCGTGACCAGCAACTGGGGCGTGGCGTGTTCGTAAGCCGGCGAGTCGATCAAAGCCGCGAGTAGTTTAACGAATGGCTGGAGCGGTTGCTCGCGGAGGTGAAGCGCCACAGTAGCCGCTTCCTTACGCACCCCATCCGCCTCGTCGTTCATAAGCCGGGTTAGGGTCGCCGTGGCCAGTTCGACATTCGAAGTGCGATCGACACACTGAACACAGGTTTCAGCGATGCCCTTTCGGGCGTGAAAGTCTCCCGACAGCGCTTGTTTCATAAGATCGGGGCGGTCCCATTCCATCGCCGCGAACGCCGCGACGGCGCCACCAGCCTCACGAGCTTCGGCATCATCCGATGCCAACATGCGCTGAATTACCGGATCTATAACCTCGGGATTCACGTTGCCGATGTAGACCATCAAATGCTGAACAGATCCGGCGGCGAGGAGACGATCGTCAGTATTGATCAGGGTTGAGAACGCCCTCATGACCTCTGGGCGAGCATGCCGTAGCGCGGCGGCGAGGGTGTAGGCAACGCACGAACGGACACTGAGTACCGGATCGCCGGCCATCGCGTTGAGATATGGCGCGACCAGTGCAGTTCTCTTGCCGTCACTGTCGGTGACCAAAAGATCGCCGAGAGCTTCGGCCAAACTCCCTCGTGCCGTGTTGATGCCGTTCAATTGCATATCCACGGCACTTGGTGCGTCCGTTCCATCCCGAACGATCACAGGAGAACAATCGGCCGGATCCAGCGCGTGCACAGCGCTGTCTCTAATCAGTTCGACCAGGTCAAGCGGCACTTCGCGGTAGTATTTTTGTAGCGCCATCCCGAGCCACCGATCATTTTCTGTCTGTCCCAGCGAAGCAATGTGACGGACAGCGTCGAAGATCAGCGGCGCGGTGCTATCGCTCGCATCGGCCTCGCCAAAGCCCCTAAGCATCGCACCGGGGTAAGCCGCATTGAACTCTGGGGACAGCCGCAGCGCCAGCCTAGCGAAGCGCTCGGGGTTTGCGGCTACTTGATTGCCCAGCACGCTGGACAATTCATGGGCTCCGCCGGTGAAGGTCGCCCAATTCGTCTTGTCAGTGTCATACTTTGACATAGCCCTCAGCCACTGTGAATCGCTCATTTTCTTTGCGGCACCAAGGCCGATCGGCGAACCGATGGAACCACCGGTAATTCCCTGTGGCTCTGCGGGGGCGTCCTCCCCAAACTTCCGTCGATATTCCCCGAGGAGTCGTTGACCGACCGTAGTAAGCCGCGCTTCTTCCAGGGCGGATAGAAACGTGAAAGCCGAGCGTCCCGAGCCGCAGTTACTCCCCCACTCGCAGGGCAAATCTCGAAACAACTTCTCGAGCCGCTGGTGAATTTCGTCGGACACGTGTGGTGCAATCGCCAGGACAAGCTCCCGTGCAACCCATAGGGAATCGGAGATATAGCCGCAACGGAGACGACGTCCGCCTTCGAGCAAGAGACTCGCCGCCCACCCGGCAAAATGCTCTGCGCCCGCTGACAATGCTCGATAGAGCAAGAATTGCGATCCGTCGTAGGGATCGGAAGCCAGTTCCTCGAGAAGGAACCGGATCTCCTCAGGGGCGCTCTTTGCCACACTCTCCAGCGCTCGGACCGACGCCGCCAGCAGGATGCCATCAAGCCGGTAGCTGCCGAAGTCATCGTCCTTGATGCGAAAGCTGAAGTGCAGATCGCGAATCAGGCCGTCGACGCCAGGCTCGATCGCGGTCCTCGCCATGACTCGTCGGAGATACGGCACCGTGACCAGCACGAATGCCAACGGTTCAGCATGTGCAGTATACCTAACGAGTTCGGCGGCGCTGTACTCTCGCATGCCGAGCACAGTCACCTTGCCTTCCTCGTTAAGCGTCAGGGCATCCCCGTGATCGATCAGCCGAGCCTGCAACAACTCGATCGCCCAAAGTGGTTCGTGCTTAGGCAGGTTGCGCATCGTTAGCCAAAGTTCATGCTGTGCCCCATCGTAGGCGCCTTCGCGAACTCCTTCGAGCACCAAATCGAACAAATCTCGGTTCTGAAAGACATCCGAAAAACGGCTGACCCAACGCAACCAGCGGTGATATTCCGGCTGGGCCTTGCGGTCCCCTAACAGCTTTGCGATCGATACCGGGTGCTCTTTGACCGCACTAGCCATCATATTCAACGCGTGATTCCGCATACCCTCGTTCGGGCCATCGAGCCAAGCAGCAATCTGACCATCCTCAAGGAATCGCCTGAACCACTGTGGTCTACTCAACTGCTGCCAGAGCCGGTCTTCAAAGCCCGGATGTCCCGCGGCGATCCGGACCATCACTTCGGCATCGGCAGTCGTCGGCGCAAGAAGATTAGCTACGACGGCAAGGACTGTCTCCTTTATGTGAAATCGGATGTCGTTAGCGGTAAGTACTGATTCGACCTCGGTATGGAAACGATCCGGCGGTCGCTCGTAGAGATGTTGCAGGACCTGGCGAACCTGGGCACGTCGAAAAAGTGCCTGCTCGTCACGGAGAAGGAAGTCAACGAGTGACTCCCCGCGTGACACCCACAGACGTGCGAAGGCGTAGTCGAAAAACGTTTCATGGAAGAACGCGATGCGACCGCCGTCTTGCGCAAGCAAGTGTTCTGAAACGAGGACGTTGGCGTCTTCAATAAGGTCCTCATCGTCCAGAATCTCGATTGGGACAGACAGCGCTTGCAGATCGCTTGCAGCGTTGGCGATCCGACTGACCACGTCGTTGAATCTGACATTCACTCGCCGCGAACGCACTGCTTGTCGCTTGCGCTCCCAAAACGCTTCAAAGAGCGATCCGCGCGAATGGAAGGCCAGCGCGTCAGCCTGAGTCGAAATCGTTTGCAGGAGTACAAGGTGCAGCGGCGTCTGCAGAAGGGCTAGTTGTGATGGATTTAACCGCGCTGGGTCGAGTCCCATTCTTGTCACTGCCGCTTCGACTTCCTCCTTCGACAATCGGTCGACTTCCACCGTTGTTACGTCGGTACGAGACGCAAATGCGCGGATACGGTGATCATTATCGATGTCGAACTGGCGACATGCCATAACAACACGGATTCCGCACACTGACAGTGCTTCGTCGATGAGATCCATAACGACATCGAAACTCTCCGGCATACGTCCGGAGGCAAGACTCACCGCGTCGAGTTGGTCGATAATCAGGAAGGCGTCGCGATCGTCAGCCGCCCTCGCCAAAGCGGCTGCGGGAGAGACTTCGAACCCGAACTGATGCCCCAACTCGACAGTCGACGCGAACGGACCACATCGGTCCAATCGTAGCGCCAGCACCTCGGCACCAGCCGATTCAAGAGCGGCAGCAGTTTGTTCGAGAACGGAACTCTTCCCACCTCCCGCCGTACCTGCGACGAGCCCGATCCGATATTTATCAAGCGCCTCCACTAGGTGGGCGGCCTCTGCACGCTTAATCGGTGGTTGCAAGAGTTCACGTTCAACGGACTGACGCCAGCTTTTCGTGATCTTAAACACCTGCTGGTGCGACGTCAGATGCGACCCAGGTTCCAGTGGCTTGATGCCCCTTTGAGCGAGAAGAGCAAAAAGTTCAGTTCGAGTCAACCGCTTACCGAGGTTGTCGAGAAGGATATCCCCTATAGCAAGAGATATGAGGTCGCCGCTAGCTCCCCTCAGACTGCACACAGCAAGCATACTGTTCGTGCGGACGATGTCGAGTTCATCTTGAACTAAGAACCGCATTCCGCGAAGTGTGTTCCAGGCCACCTGGGGATTGCCCAGGATTTCGGCCGCCGCCAATTGGTTAAAGACCGGTGTTAGCTCTTTAGAAAGCCAGCAGTCGGTGAAACTCGTTAGATCATCTGACTTGCGAGCACGATCGGACAATTCTTGTAAGGGCCGGCACGGCACCAGGGAGACAAAATGGTAACTTCGGCCCGCCGCCACATGCTCCGCAGCCGCCTCGAAGATCTTTTGATCGGCGAGAGCCTTGACTGTCCAACTGTTACTAGTGCCGTTCTGTCGTTTTAACTGGTGCACTTCGGTAACGAGACCGTCGTCGTAAGTGAACTCGGAACCTCGATTTAGCTCGGCGTCGATGTCTTCCGCAGTCAACGCCCGTCTATCGTCGACGATGCAATATAAGGCATGGCGGATAGCCCATGCGAGCTCGTACCTATTTCCAAGCTTGTCTGTTTCTCCGCCAGGTCTAGGCGACATCAGACCTCCGAGATCACTTTCAACGTGGGATGCCGTATGGCGACACCCATAGCAGACTAGTGCAGGCTCGGCCGAGTGTGGGCACCGAGTGTGAGGCACTTGCGTCTATTTAAGTACGCTCAAACGACTACGGGCCAAAATGCGATTACAACTAAAAGTAACCCTGTCCAGGAACTACACATTGAACTTGAATTCGACGGAGTGTCGTCGATAAATAACTATTCGATGCGCAAAGTACAACGAAATACCGCTAGAAACAGACAACATATGGGGGTGCACAGAAACACATATAGGTTCTGCGGAAAACCTATAGGGTGCGTCGCTAAAAACCGCTGTGCGCGAAAAACATAAAGGGTTTACGGACCCGGTCCCAGACCCCTCAATACTCTGAGCCGGAAGAATGGAAAGTGGAAGGTTGATGGGCGGGATCAAGCGGTTAATGCGCCACGATTGAATATTTGCTGGAGTATCTCACGTGGTGTTGCTCCGCCGAGGACTTGTCGTGGTGTGTCGTTGAGTTCGTCTTGTACCCAGGCGACGTGCTCGGGGGTTACTTCGGCGAAGTCGGTGCCTTTCTTGTAGAAGCGGCGGCGGATCTCACCGTTGGTGTTCTCGTTGGTCGGCCGCTGCCATGGCGCGTGCGGATCGCAAAAGTACACCTCGCAGCCGTCTTTGATGCGCACACGTGCGGTTTCAGCCATTTCCACGCCTTGATCCCAGGTGATGGTCTTGAGCTGTTCAGCGTTGAGGTCTTTGACCATCTGCTGGATCGTTTCAATCACCGTCATCGATGTGTGTTCGGTGGGCAGATGACCAAGCAGGGTGTAGCGGCTGGTGCGCTCCACCAGGGTAATCAGCGCGCTTTTGCCGCCGGTGCCGATGACAAGATCGCCTTCCCAGTGCCCGGGGATTGCCCGGTCGTCAGCCTCTGGGCTGCGCTTGGTGATTTCAGCGCCTTTGATCCACGGCTTACCGGTGAGCACACCGGCATTACGGGGCCGGGCTTTTCGCCGCTTGCCGCCACGGATGAGCACATCTTGGGTCTTCATCACCGCTTCAAGCTCGGCGCGCAAGCTGCCTTTGCCCTGGATGTACAAGGCGCTGTAGATCGCTTCGTGGGAAATACGCATGCTTTCATCATCGGCGAAAGCATGCTGAAGCCACACACTGATGCGCCCGGGCGACCACCGGCGGGCAAGACACGTCACCACCACAGCACGAAGTGCCGGGTTGTCGTCAAGCTTGCGCACCTTCGGCCGGTGCGCACGCGCCTTGGCGCCCAGGCCGGCTTGCCGGGCGTTGTAGTACACCGTGGCCTCACCGTCTTCGCCGGGAACTTCCCACCCGTTGCGGGCGATTTCCCGGCTGATCACGCTGTGGTGGCGCCCCAGCAGCGTTGCGATCTGCCTGGCTGACATTCCCTGGCTGCACCCATGTTGGATCGTCAGGCGGTCTTCATACGACAGTCGGACCCCGCGGCCGACTTTCACACGGTCCTCGGCATAGTCGACAGGCGCGTGGCCTGCTTGCGTTTTCATTGGTGCTGGCACGGAATCAACTTTGCTGTGTGCAGGTGGTTTTACCGTGCAAGCCTCCGGCGTGTCCGCGCGCTGTGACGCATCACGGTTTCCGCCCGCCTTCTCCTGGCGTGCTTGCTGCACCCAGCGATACACCGAATTCGCAGACCGGTCGAACGCCGCCGCGACCTTGTCAACCGGCTCACCAGCCAGCACCCGTGCGACCGCGTCAGCTTTCTGCTGCGGGGTGATGCGGGGCTTTTGCTGCAGTTCGGTCAGCACACCGACTTTCGCCAACCGCTGGTACAACGCCCCTGGTGACATGCCTAACGTCGCAGCCGCATCCGGTACCGACATACCTGAAGCCACCAGCGCCACCGCCTCGTCGATGAGTTGGTCACGTGCACGTGCCAACGCCTTCTTCGGTGGGAGTGCGCCTGCTTGCTTGACCCATTCATAAACCGTGGCCTCTGCCACACCGGCCTCACGTGCAATCTCGCCGACATCATCGCCTGCAACAAGCCGCGCCACAGAAGTAGCCTTCACATCTTTCGGAGTCCAACGACCAGCCACAACAACCTCCAAGTCGAGGTGGCGCATTCACCCACTGACAACTCCATGTATCCCCACTATTTATTTTTTCCGTTTTTCGGAGTACATCGGGAGCTACAACTGCGGACCAGCTCTGTGTGAACTAGATGAGAAGGCGCAGCAGCGAATCATCGACGCTGGACAGTTGGTGCTGCGGGCACGCGAGCGGCACCCCCAGCGGTCACTCGCGGAGCACTACAACCCGTTATCGATGGACCCAATTCTGCTCAAGGCTCACAACAACTTGGACCGGGAAGTCGATAAGGCTTTCGATGTGGCACGCAAACTCACCAACGAGCGCCAGCGCCAGGAGCTACTGTTCGCCAGCTACGGGGAGTTGGCGAGGGGCTATGTCTCCTCGCTTTCATCAAAATCGAAACCACCAGCAGGGTCGTTCCCCGTGCGGGTGATTTTGATCGGTCCCGCTGCTGGGTGTAGAACCCTGTCGCTGGCAACGCCGGGAACTATGACTGTGCCCGACGAGAACACGTCACTGCCATAACGCGGCTCACGGTAGACGAACATGGGTCGTTCACTACTACTGGTGGATTTCGGTTTTGGTGGTGGGGGGATTACCGCCGCCGGCCTCGATTTTTCCGTTGAGGAGGGCGTTGACTACTTCCCGATTGTGAAATGGGCCGATGGCGCGGTGAAGAGGAACCAGTCACCTGGAAGAGATCGATCCAGTCGCTGGTGTGCAATCTGGGAGGTAGGGTTGCGGGGTCGATTCCTCGCGAGCGCAACCATGATTGTGTCTCTGAACGTGATGAAAACAACCCTGCCCTTCGGAGAATTTCCCCTATCCCGCGTCCCCGGGCGGTGAAAACGGTGTGCACCATCGCCTGAAAGGCTTTGCGTTGCTCTATCGGGATCTTCGGGTCACCCACCCGGCGGATCACTAAGATCCCCCCGTCAACGTTTGGCTGTGGCCGGAAAGCAGACCTTGGTACTCGGGAACCAAGGTGAAACGTGAACCATGGGGACCACTGAGCTGTCATCATCGTGCTTGCACCTACCCCGGCCCGGCGGCGAGCGACTTCCCACTGCATGAGGAGTACAGCGGCAGTCCATGCCGGCGCATGCAACAACTTTCGAAGAATGGCAGTGGTGAGGTGAAAGGGAATGTTTCCCACAATGACGCAGGGAGTGGCGGGTAACGGGAAGTTGAGGAAATCATCATGGACCACTTCGACCGACGCCGAGGCGGTCTTTTTTGTGAGTTTGGCAGCTAGTTTTGCGTCTACCTCAACTGCCGTTATTGCCCTCCCCAAGTGGGATATCGGGTGAGTGAGGGCACCGCTTCCTGGCCCGATCTCAATGATGGGGCCGGAGGTTTGTTTTACAAGATCGACGATGGAGTTGATGATCTTGTGGTCTGTGAGAAAATTTTGGCCATGTTCGTGACGGCCGTATCCGTATGTAGACATCAGGTGTGCTCCGTGGAGTTGAAACGGAGCCGGGCATGGCAAATGGCCGCCCGGCTAAAGGACCGGAGCGGTTTCTAACCTGCGGGAGGGAGAAAACCGCCTTAGCGGCTGGTGAGCGGCCGCATGAAAACGGAACCTGAAATCGACATGGGCCTATCGTATCCAATTAATTTCGCAGGGTCCAATACGGTGAGAAAGAAGACAACCGCACCGCAACAGTGCAAGACCTCTCTGGATTGGAATTTAATTGAACATGGGTTTGGGGTACGACGCGCCCTACTCGGAGTGGCACGGACACTACGGCTGCGCGCCCACACACAACAGTAAAGAGCTCGGCAATGCACAGACACGTAACGAGAGCGCCACAAATGTATGTACGTTTAAGTTACAGCATCGACACTGACGCTCCACATGGAGGGACGGCCGCAGCCCTGCAGCAAGCACACGGCAGGGTGTCTGCTTCGGGCGACGTGAAATTACGCAGAAAAATACGAAACACATCACCGCAGGTCACGGTAGGTATTTGCGGGTCATTTCGTAATCTCGTAAACGAAAAGAACAAAACTACGAAACACAAAAACATACGTTGAGCAGCGTAAATGGTTTTCGTTTCGTAATTTTTCCACTTTTTGAAGAAAATCTAAATAAGAAGAGACACCTTGATTGCGATTGTGTCCCGTGTCACATAGCTGCAACCCCTGCAGCGTGCCCTCAACGAGGACGCTCTGTGTCGTAGACATGTGCCTGCAATGCGTGTCTGTGTCTCTCTCTTAAAAGGTTTGGGTCGAAATACCGCAAAATTACGAAACACCGCCGAAATGTGACGTGTCTATGCAGGTCACAGCGTTATCGCGTGTTTCGTAGTTTTGTTCTTTTCGTTTGCGGAAATCACGAAACCGCAGGTAGAGCGTTTCGTAATTTTTTCGTATTTTGATCGGCAAATTACGAAACGAGGTCAAAACTACGAAACGAACACACAACACCTGTGTTGCGTGTCACACAACGGCGCGCCACGGACGTGTTGCAGCGTGGCAGTATCCCGGCCGTGTCACATAGCTGCAACCCCTGCAGCGTGCCCTCAACGAGGACGCTCTGTGTCGTAGACATGTGCCTGCAATGCGTGTCTGTGTCTCTCTCTTAAAAGGTTTGGGTCGAAATACCGCAAAATTACGAAACACCGCCGAAATGTGACGTGTCTATGCAGGTCACAGCGTTATCGCGTGTTTCGTAGTTTTGTTCTTTTCGTTTGCGGAAATCACGAAACCGCAGGTAGAGCGTTTCGTAATTTTTTCGTATTTTGATCGGCAAATTACGAAACGAGGTCAAAACTACGAAACGAGCGCGCTACAGACGTGTCACAGGTCACAAAAAGGCGCGCCCCTTGCGTGTCACCGTGACGCAGCATCCCGGCCGTGTCACATAGCTACAACCCCTGCAGCGTGCCCTCAATGAGGACGGTCTATGTCGTAGACATGTGCCCGTAATGTGTGTCTGTGTCTCTCCCTTAAAAGGTTTGGGTCGAAATGCCGCAAAATTACGAAACATCCCCGAAATGTGACGTGTCTGTGCAGGTCACAGCGTTATCGCGTGTTTCGTAATTTGGTTTTCCGATTTTCGTAGTTCTACGAAACCGCAGGTAGAGCGTTTCGTAATTTTTTCGTATTTTGATCGGCAAATTACGAAACGAGGTCAAAACTACGAAACGAGCACACTATAGACGTGTCACAGGTCACAAAAAGGCGCGCCCCTTGCGTGTCACCATGCCGCCACACAACAGCTGCCCCACCACAACACCCCAGCCGTGCCACGTGGCGTGTAGAAACGTGCTCGGTTCGATTCGTAAAGATTAGGTCGCAGGCTATTGTGCGCGACGCATAAGTTCCGTACGATGGCCCCCAGACCGTATGTGGCGTTTTAATTCGTTTTTGGTTTAGCCAGCCGCATACGGGGGATAACCCCGAGGATAATTCATAAAGAGACAGCCTCTCGACCGTGATAGGCGCGGTTCCTCCGACGAGATAGACCGGTCGGCAACGGCATTGCCAACCACAAAAGCGGTCAGGTAGGGAGTAAGCGCTCCCGTAAAGCGATGGGACGGCAGACCACCGTTCTAGCGAGTTGAGCACGGCACTCCAAGCCGCCTGAATAGCAAGCCGGTAAAGCACCCCGCTCCGGGACAGATCAATCTGCCCAGGAGCGTTTTTCTATGTCCGAAAAGGACACGACTACCGCCGTCGCGCCACGCTTTTACACGCTGCAGGAACTCGCCGATCTCGGCGTCGGCTCCGAGTCCACGTTGCGAAAAGCTATTAAAGAGGGCCGTCTTTCATTCCACCGTTTCGGCACCGCCTATCGGATTCGCCAAGACGATCTCGACGCCTACCTCGCGGCCGCACGCCGCCCTGCCCCGCAGCTATTCGACGGCTTCGTCGATGCCGTCGTGAATGCAGCGCCCCAACTGACAGATGAGCAGCGCCAGCAGCTCGTCACGGTGCTGGGCGGTGTGAAGCACTAATGCGGACAAACCCGCCTACGACGAGATCCCGCCGCTTAGCTCAGCTAGTCAGGCTGGGTCTTGAACTGAGTGCGAGGGCTGATGGGTGATGGCCGTGCTACTACACACGCGCGCTCCACCGTCGTGCCCCGAGTCCAAATAAACAGTTCATTCAACCAAGGAGAACAAACCATGTCTTTCAGAGACGATTACGCAGCAGCGCTGCGCGATGAGCAGCAAGCAAAAGATACCGTGAACGAGGCGCGCCGTGCACACAAAGCGACAAAGGAGCGCCTTGCGCAGTTGCGCAAGTATGCCGAAGAGTTCGAGGTAAATCTCGACGGTGACAAGTCCGCCAGCACCGAAGGGGACGGTGACAAGTCCGCCAGCACCGAAGGGGACAGCGATACACCTGAGAACGGTGACGGCGACACGCCTGAGAGCACCGAGGGCAGTAAGCCGAAGCGGCATCTAGAAGTTGTACCCGACTAACCCTTTAGCCGTACACGCAATCACCTCATGTGTGTACGGCCACGCGGCGTGACGACGTACAGCCGTCACGTTTGATGTCGCCACACACCCCGCTCGCAAGGGCGGGGTTTTCGCGTGTGTGCGGGTGGCTGCGGCACCGCTACACGTGACACTGTCACGATGCTTGCGCCGGTATCGGCGACGGGGCATATACACGTCTGCCCCGTCGCCTGGATCATCCGCCACATGGCTGGCGGTATGTCGCGCTGCTGTTATGCGCGGTTCTGGCCGGCATAGTCTTGTGTGGACTTGAAATATGCCGAAGACGGGGCCGTGGGTGCAGCAAAGACAGCAGCGTGGACAGAGCAGATTTCAGCAGCTGTGCTGCTGAAGATGCAACCGCGACGGCAAGTAATATGCGGCGGACGCCGCATCATGGACGCGCCGTGAGATACGCCAATATCCATCTCGGCAGGCTTGCCGTGATGGAGCGTTTCGTGATGACCCAAACACGACACATCGATGCTGGTATATCCGAATGTATATCAACGAGATATATCGGATTGTCGGCAGTGTCGTAATGCAGAGCATGGGTCATCACACAAGGTGCAGCGCCAGCTGCACTATTGGGCACCTTGACCGGAGCGCAGCGGAGGGAAAGGTAGACCCAGCCAGACCGAGCGAGCGAGGTCTGAGTCTGGGGCTATAAGGGGCGGCGCGCCAGCGCCGGGCACCGGGTTATGCGAGCGCCTGCGAGCAGTAATACCCGGTGCAGTGCCTCGGCTATGCCGAGCGCCGGAGCGCAGCGGAGGCGTCGCACCCCCTTATGCCCTTTTCCCCCTTCTACCCCTATAACGACAAACATATAGGGGTTTTGACACAGAAGGGGGCTGCGACCTGCGTGTTTCGGGTTGTAACGTGGTCTTCGACCCTTACCCGAAACGGCCCGTTGATGCGCGAAGCGCACATGGTGCCTACGCAAAATCTGCAGGTCGCCACGCTGTGCGCACCACATGCGGCGTCAGCCGTTGTATGTCGGTCTTAAAGTAAGGGCCGATGACGGGTGGAAACGCCGCTTGCGGCGTGTTCCCGCGTCATCGAGACACCTGCAGCGAGCCTGCGAGCGCAAGGTGTCTAACCGCACGGCAAGACCGACATCGCCTACGTGGTGCGCACAGCCACACCCTGCACAGCGATACCGCCGTCAGGCGGTCATTGCAGGGTGTTCCAAATCCCGCAGCGAGCCATCCGCCGCCAGGCGGTGTTGATGCTGCTGCGGGGCCAACGACACGGGCTGAGTAACACACTTCATATCGGCCCGTGCCACAAGCACAGTATCGGTGCAGACGCATCACGCTCGCGGCGGCCATATGCGCGACAGCGCATGTGATGAGCACCGCCAGCGACGTGTGTTTCGCGAGCGCCCGCTCGCAGCAGATCCAGCGGCAGCTGTTGATGCAAATGTGTAGCGCCGCGACTCGATAAGGCTGCCCTGAGGCCACGCCTGTACGGCCCTGTGGCGGCTTCACACGCTTCGGATGGACGGAGTGCGCGTGCAGAAGAACAGTTTCGAGACGTCGCTGTTCGTCGTGGATCTGCCGAAGTCGATGTGCAAGGAGATCCCCGACTACTACACCAGTGAGGTGGACGGGCGCGAAGTGAAACGTCCGCGCTATGTCGCCCGCGACTACGAAGAAGCAAAGAAGTACCCCGAAGAGTCAATGCGTTGGCTCGCCGAGAACTTCATTCCCGGCGGTATCGACGCAGTCGCCGGCGGGGACATGAACTTTGACGAATCAACGCCACACATCCAGTTCCAGGCCGACACCCTCTCCCGTCACCCGGACAAGCCCGGTACGCTACGTTGCCGCCCCGGCATCGCGTACAACACTGACACCTCCGTGCGGTACAAAGACGGCCCGAAGAAGGGCAAGCAGATATCGGGCCAACAGAAGTTCATCGATGCACAGCGAGGGCTTCGTGAACACATGCACTCGTTGGGTTATCCGGTCGAGCTGGAAGTCTCTGAACGACACGACGAGTCGCTGAACCTCGACCGCTACACCGAGCAGCAAAATCGGGAGCGTGATCTCGCGAACCGAGAGAACGAAGTGGAACTCAAGCACCGTTCGGTACAGCGCGACATGAACGCGATCGAGTGTGATCGCGAGCAGGCAGCAAAAGAACTCAAGCAGGCCCAAGAAGCCAACGAGAAAGCGCAAAGTGTGCTGCAGCACGCCGAAGAACAGGCCCGCGCTGTTGCTGAGCGCGCACTTCGTGAATCACGCGAGAAAGCCGAGCAGGACGCCGAACAGACCATGGGCCTTGCCGAAGCGCAAGCAGACGAGCTGCTCGAACGAGCCGAAGAGACTGCACGGGCCAAGGCGGGCGAGATTACAGCCGCAGCTCGCAGCGAAGCGGAGTCGATCACACGTGAAGCCGACGAGGCCCGTAAGCAGGCTGAGCGCGACGCCGAAACAATCCGCAGCGAAGCACGAGATGAGGCCACGAGCATCCGCGACGAGGCCACACGCGACGCTGCAGTAACGCGCAAGGATGCCCGCGATGAGGCTGATCAGATCCGCCGCAACGCGCACACGGACGCCGAAGATGAAGCCGCCATCATCATCGAAGAAGCGGTGAAGTCAGGACAACAGTTGGAGCACTTGGATAAGAAGTTCCTGGTGCAAGAACTGCATCGCAGCCCAGAGTTGCTTGAGCGTTACACGCTGTTCAGGCAGTCGCAGACCTCAGGCAAGAAGGGCGGGGCGCAGCAGCGTGCACGCGAGCGCATCGAGAAGCGCCGCCACCAGCGGGAGCAACAGCAGCGTGATCGTGATGGCGGTATGGAGTTGTAGCGCTGCTCTCCCCTGCCCTGTATGGCCTTCTGCGGGCCTAACAGGGTGCCGTCGGCGTCGTCGGTCATCGGCGGTACGAAAACCGCTGAGATTCAGCGAAAATCCAAGAAATCTCGGCTAAGCAGGGCCAAGTGTCACTACAGTGTGCAGCGGATTGGCCTGTTAAGTGGCGGAGATAGTGCGCAGCGCGTCGGTGTGTACGACGGCGCATGTGCTGCACAGCAAACATGCCAGCACACAGACCTGCAGAATGTCGTTGTCATCCTGTTGCGCAGTAAAGGTGTCAATAGGATGACAAACCACTTCACTGCCCAATTCACATGTCATTAAAGTGACAGGGCATTTGATTGCGCAGTAAACGTGTCGATGAAATGGCTGCCCAATACACAGTGCAATCAACGTGTTAATGAAATGTCGCAGACATTACGCAGCGCAGTGAATTGTGCAGCAGAAGAGGCAGTCAATGTGCCACTGAACCGCACAACGAAACAGCACGGATGATGTGCAGCACATTGGCGCGTGAAATGCACCGTGAAATGTCAGCGCACCTAGAGCTGCACCACCGCTACTCCCCCCGCGACGTCCGTACGACGACTTTGACCTGGCATAGACATAGAGAAAGCGCTGGGTGTTGCTCCCAGCGCTTTGCTTGTGCGACCTGAACTGGTCTGTTGTTGTCAGTCGTTACTTCACAACCGGGGTGAGGACTGCAAGACCGCTTGAAGGAACTCGCTTCTGGTCGTCCTTGGGGTCGTGAGCCGTGAGGTAGACGGTAACGCGGCCTCCGCCTCGGACATCGAGAGTACGCTCAACGACCTGACCGGCCGGGACAGTAAACGTGCCAAGGAGTTGCCCGTCTCGCTCGACCGTAACCTTGCCGGTTCCACCTGAGTTCGGGATCGTATCAACCCAAGCCGCCTTGAGATTCAGAGTTCTCGCGGTGTCTGCCACGTGATACTTCTTGAAAGTGACTCGACCGCCGCCTTCACCGTCAGTGGAGAGTATTGACTTCTCGTATTCCTTGCCGTTCACGGTCACCCCCATCCCCGACTTAATCTTCCTATCGTGGAAGCTAGTGGGATTGTCCGTCAGGTACTTCACCCCTGCAGCACCCGGCTTCGAGTAACCACCCTGCGAGTTAGTCGTGCCGCCGTTATCGGCACCGCCGATGTTGCTGGAGCCGCCTTCGAGGCTTGGGACGAGAAGGCCGATCGCGGTTGCAAGGGCGACGATGGCGCCTACTACGGCTGGGATGAGTTCCTGGAAGTCTTTCAGCATCCGAGTGAGTTCGCGAGCATCAGGCACGATACATCTTCCTTTCAGAGAAGATAGTGAGAAGCAATGACGTACTCATCTAAGCATGAATGTTTGTGTTCAGTTGGGTAAGGCCGTGAAAGAGCTGGATCAACACCGTGAAATAGTTGAAAAAAAATAACCCCGCAGGTTTCCCTGCGGGGTGTCGTCGTTAGAACGGTACTTCTTCGCCCTCAGCGCCAGCCAGGGCGGCGGTCGCCGCCTCGCCTCCACGACGGGCAGCGCGAGCAGCGGACTCCTTCTTGGAATCGATCAGCTGCACCGTGTCGATGCGTGCGACCAGCGGGTAGTGCTTCACACCGTCCTTGTCGGTGTAGACGTCGGTTTTCAGCGAGTAGCTCACCGCGACGCGGTCGCCGGAGCCGATGCAGCCGAACACGCCAGGGTTCGCGGCATCCTGGACGTAGCCGGTCAGCTCCACGATCTCGCTTTCCACCTTGCCGGTGGTCTTGTTCTTGAAGGTGTTGCGCGCATAGACGCTGAGCTTCACCGTCGCACCGCCGTTTGCGTGCTCGAACAGCTTCGGTGCGCGAGCTGCGTTGCCGACGATGGTGCCGTTGTTGAAGGGGTTGGACACGATGGTTCTCCTTACGTGAGTGGGTGTGAATTGCCGTGCAATTTGGGTGTTGAAGCAGCTGCTTTGCTGCTGCGGGGTGGTTGCGCTGTCGTTACAGCACTGCCCAAGGCAGCGGTGTGCCTGCCGCCTCTAGGTCGCGCAGTTCTTGCGCTGCGCCCGGATCGGCGTCCTCGCCGTCGACGCCGTCGGCGAGCTGGTAGAGCAGTTCCAGGTCGGTGTGGGTGATGTCGCGCATCACGTGCCTCCTTGTTCGGATTGATGGTCAATCCGTCTGTTGGAGACAGCTCTGCTGTCTAGGGGGTTCTCCCCCGCCCCGCTAGGTGTGCATCTCTGCAGGCCACGGCCCCGCGAGAAAAAGAAACCCCGTTGCATCGCTGCAACGGGGTGTGTGGTGCTACTCGGCCGCAAACAAGATCGTGCGGGTCTTCTCGGCGCCTTCGCGGACAAGCTCGACCATCCGCTCGCCTTGGCCGATGTCGGTCAGCTTCGCGACCAACGACGGGAAGTTCTCGTCTGGCCCGATCTCGGTGGCTCGCTGCGCAGCCACGCCAGCTAGCCCCGGCTGGCCTGTGGCGTGGGCGAGCACGGCAACGGTGGCGGTGAGCTGCGCACGCATCCCCGGCCAGCTGGTCGGGACAGCGCGCATAACCTTCTCTATGAACGCAAGGCCCGCCTGCGGTTCATCGAGCAGCGCGGCAAGCAGCGTATCCCGCAAGCGCGGCGTGGTGAAGCATTTCAGCGCAGATCGAACAGCGCGAGTGCTCGGCTGGGTGATCCCTGCCGCCGCCTGCTCGTATTCACGCTGCAGCATGTCGGAGAACATCGGCGGGATATACGCCAGCGCGTCTTCGATGATGTCCGCGTGCTCGGCAGCGTCGATGCCGTGATCGGTGCTGTTCAACCGTGCCTCGATGTCGTCTTTGCTCGGCTCCGGCAGCTCGCCGGTGTGCTCTAGCATCTGCTTAAGCGCCGCCGATGCGGCGACCTCGCCGACAACGCCGTGGCGCGGCTCGTCGATGAGCGGATGCTGGTACACAGACCACCAGGCAGCCCCGGTGACGATCTCGGGCACCTGCACCACCCCGAGCAGCGGCGGTAGGTGCACTGCCCCGCTGGTGAGATACGTGGCGGTTTCGTCGAAGATCGGTTGCGCAATGTCATCGCTGATCATGTACGCGATAACAGCGTCGAGTTCGAGGTGGTGGACCCACGCTGCGAACCGCTCGCGGCTCTCGGTGAGCTTCTCCACGGCCTCGTCCAGGTCGAACCGTGCGACCGGGCCGAGGCGAACGGTGTCGACGCCCTCGTCGTCGACGAAGAACGCGAGGATCAGCGAGTTGTTCGGGTAGAACCCGAGGATGCCGGGGAGGTTCGCGAGGATCTCGCCGTGGGATGCAAGCGTGTGGGAATGAGTGGACATTGCAGTGCTCCTTTGCACGAATACGGGGTGTACGTGGTCAATCCCGTATTCGGCCCGGCTCTGCCGGTCGCAGGCGTATCCCAGCAGTGCAGTGCCTATCTGCGCCGAGCGTCGCTAGCGCAGCCCGATGCTTCGCTTGCCGGGTGCGGGCGCTAGCGACGCAGCCTGTGATTAAGCGTCGGCTTCGATGCGCTTGAGAGCGCGATAGATCGTCGGCCGCGAGACGTTGAATGTCCTGCCTACTGCGCTGAGGGACTTGCCGCCCTCGATAAGCTCCTTAGCGATCTGGGCCTGCTCAGCGCTGAGCTTCGGCTTCGGGCCGGCGACCCTGCCCTGTGCGCGGGCGTGCGCCACGCCTTCACGGGTGCGCTGGACAAGCAGGTCACGCTCCCACTCGGCAAGACTTGCCATGACGTTGATGACCACCTTGTCGGTGGGCTTCGACGTGTCCAGCGCTGGCTCCAACACCTTGACGTTGATGTCGCGCTCGGCGAGGTCAGCGATGGTGTTCACGGTGTCCGCGAGGCTGCGGCCGAGCCTGTCCAAGCGTGTGACAACGAGCGTGTCGTCGGGGCGCATGTACGCCAGCGCGTCATCGAGGCCAGGCCGTTGCCATTTCGTGCCGGAGATGGTGTCTGAGTAGATGTGCTGAGGGTCGCAACCAGCGTCGATCAGGGCGTCGCGCTGGGTGTCGAGTGACTGCCCCTGCTTCGAGGTGGAAACGCGGGCGTAACCGATGAGCATGGTTAGTCACCTGCTCCTATGCGTTACCTTTGGCACGGTTGTGGGACTTGCAGAGCAGCTCGCAGTTGCTTTCCTCGGTCTTGCCGCCCTTCGACCAGGCGGCGACGTGATCGGCGTCCATATCCTTGAGCGGCCAGATCTTCGCCTTGCCCCCCTCGTGACCGAGGGCGCAATACGAGCAGTTCGAGACACCGTTCTTCTCGGCGGCGTCTGTCTGGCGCTTGTACACGCGCTTTTTGACGGCCTCAGTGAAGACACGCACGCTAAGCAGCCGCGTCTCTTTCTTGCCGCCGAGAAGGTACTCGTAGATACCCTTCTTCGACTGAACCTGCGAGTCGGAAAGCAACTCGCGTGCTTCGGCGGTCATCTCTGTTGCGTCGTAGCCCTTGTCGCCGTACTGCTCATAGAGCTTGTTCCATGCGATTCCACGCATGGAACTGTCCGTCATCTTGAACACGCTTGCGGCCCAGTCGATGACGGTGGTGAAGTACGTCTGCAGTTCATTGCAGTCGTCGTCATCGCGGTGCTTAGCCATGTAGTTGTCGATACTCACGCCGTCACGCTGAGCGATCCAGTCGAGGGCGACTTCAAGCACCTCCTGGCGGGCGGGTTCACCGCGCACGAAATTCGACCACTTCGACATCAGTCGCCAAGAAGTCTTCCGGTGGTGCATGCGCTACAACACCCGCAGACGGCACTCCTGGTGCAACGTTCTAGCCCCCAATGACTTCGAAGCACTCACATCAGCTACGCTGACCCAAGCAGCATAGCTAACCCCCGACGTGTCTACTTTCCGGGGGTCAGGCCCGTGCTCGACAACCCCAGCGGACTCAACGCCCACGCCAGCGTCGCGGACCATGCGGCCGGGTACCGGAAGGTGGCCAAGGCCGCGGGCATCGCGATTTAATCCCGCGCAGAGCCGGAGACTGTGACCTGGCGATCATTGATGCGCAAGGTGCTGTCAGCAGCAGCAATAACTGCGGCATCGTGCGTGGCGGCCAGAACGAGTGCGCCCCCGTCCGCAGCTCGCCGCAGGAGCGCGATAACTTGGTCGCGGTTAGTGGGGTCGAGGGAGGCGGTCGGCTCGTCAGCGAACACATAAGCCGCGCCGCGGAGCAGGGCTCGGGCGATCGCCAGCCGCTGCTGCTCGCCTCCGCTGAGAATAGCTGCCGGCCCGTCGAAGGGGACATCAAGACCGACTTCGCCGAGGGAGTGCAGCAATTCTTCTTTGGAGTATTGCTTCCTGGATAGCCCGAGGGTGAGGTTATCTTCGCAGCTTAGTTCGGGAATGATTCCGTGGTCTTGGTGGATTATCGCTGCGCGTTCTCGCCAGAACCTCCGCCTCCGCTTCATCCTCCACGCGGAGGCATTCTCACCGTCTATCCGGAGGAGGCCGTCCGCCGGCGGCAGGAGCCCGGCCAAGGTGTTGAGCAGCAAAGTCTTTCCGGAACCGCTGGCTCCACAGATGGCGACAAAGCCTGGCCCGGGTAGGGAAAACGTTGCATTTTCCACGAGGGACTTCTTCACCATCCGCGTGCTGCGCCCCACAGAAAAAGTCGACTCCGCGGCGAGACAGAGATGAGAGGTGGAAATCTCCGGCGGCAGAGTGGGGGACTGACTGGGGCTAGCCAATGACATTGTGACTCCTAGGGGAGGCGGACATGTGCTGAGAAATACTGAGACGGACAAAACCGAGGTAGACGATTAAGACAAGGCAGCTTAGCGCGGTGAAGGTGTAGAGGAACGGGTTGGGAAGCAGTAGCGGAGCCAGGACGGACAATATGACGACAACTGTCAGGCTGACCAGTTGGCTTTTGAATAGTCGCCACATCGTTTTGTCCGGTGATTGCCCAGCGCTGTGGAGGAGTACCAGGAGGCGACGGTGAACTCGGAGCTGGATGCGCGTCTGGACTATCAAGGCCGCAAGCGTGGCGAGCAAAGCTCCGAGGGCGCTCAGGATACTCAGCCAGAACAGCGCCGTGCTGGCTACTAGTTCGGCCAGACCGCGATCGGCGGCGCGTACCGGGTAGACGTAGCCTTCGAGGCCGGCAGCGGTAAGTTCTGGACCCAGTTCCGAGAAATCCGCGAAGAGCAAATTTTTACTCGAAGCTGTGGAGCTTAGGAAGTCTGCGTCGAAGCCGGATAGATCGTCCGTTTCAAGCACGTAAAAACAATCGCCGGGAACCAGTTCCCCCGACATTGTTCCACTAATGAATCCGACCGCATGATCGGCACTGACCGGACCAATTTGCGCAGATTTAAGGAGCAGGTCGCCGGATTCCTGAGCCCACAGATCCACGGAAGCTGCGAAATGCTCTTGGGCTGCGGAATAGTCGACCGAGTGGTTGTCGTCTCCGGGACGGAACTGATAATCCTGCAGATCGTGCCATTGGCGGTTGGCAAGTGCCACGGGGCAGGAGTCCGGCACACCGGTAGCTTCTTTCGGCAAAGTATGGCTGAGGACAGCCCCGTGCTCCCGTTCCCAGCTGAGCGCGAAGTCGCGGAAGTTCTGCTGCACACTGGGCGGCAAGAGCTCGCCTTCTTCCACGCGGCCAGCAGGGCCGTCGAAGTTGGCTGAAAAATGCAAGGCTCCAAACTCCGCGAGAGATTTCCAGGTCTGTTGGGCCTCGGATTCCTGCTGGTAGGAGCGGAGCGCAGCCGCCGAGCTAAGACCCGCTGCTACAAAGGTCACGCAGGTAAAGACCGAAATTACTTTCAGCGCTTTTCCCGCCGCCTTCTCTGCGGGGGCACGCTGCCCCAGCAGCGCTACTGCGCGGCGCAACAATGGGGCGGTGACGGCTACGGCCAAACCGGTGGTAGCCAGGGCCAAGCCTATCCCGGCGGCGTAGAACCTGAGGAACAGGAGGGCAAAAGAATAGCTCCCTTGGCGGGCGAGGAATGTACTCGCAAGGCCAATGAGAACTAGGTGCGGGAGGATGACAAAGGTCCATTGCCGCCAATTGCCTTTTTGACTGCGGTGCCCGCCATTTATTGTGCGCAGCGCTGCCAATCTAAGACCGGAAACCCGAAGAACAAATACCAGGGCAAAAAGGGAAACGACAAATAGAAACAGGATCGCCACCAACGCGGGCAGGCGGAATACGACCGATTGGATGAGGTGAAGGAACTGCGTCTTTTCGCTTAGCCTGAGCCCGTCATTCCTGGCCGATTCGTAGAAGTGGTTCGCATTGCCACCCGTTGCTTTGGGAACCAAGACGTAGTCACCGTGGTAATCCAGCGACCCAAGCTCACTGGCCGCTTGGCTCAAGGCATCCGGCCGGTTGAGCCGGGGAATGCGTTCCGGTGCTGGATAATTTTGCTCCAGCGGGATGAAAACCTCGTGGGAAGTCCCGCTTGCGTCATCGGTGCCAGTCAGCCGGTAGATGAAGTAGCCGTTCTGCTCGGCCAATGAAACCAGTGAGTTACGGATTACCGTCGGTGCGTAGTCTGACTCAAGTTCCTCCGCGAGTGAAGTCTTAGGCTCGACGTAGTCAAGACTAAAGGTTGATTCGACCCCTAAGGACAAGGGCTTGGTGGAGTCAACCAGGGCTGTCAGCAGCCACCCAGTAGTCGCGATGACTGCAGCAAGAAGTAGGCTCAAAAGCCCAAGTACTAGGGGTCGAATGCGCATGAGTTCTAGCAGAAGTCGTAGTAGTAGCTGTCCTTAGTGCCCGGCAAATTCGTTGCCCAAAGCTCGGCGATCGACTTCTGGCCGCCGCGGGTGTTGATGCTTCGTTGCGTTCTGTCGTTGACGGTCACAGTCGAAGTATGGCACCGATTCACGGTGAAATAAGAACGCGCCTTAGCGTCCCAGAATCCGTACTCCCAGGTACCGCCACCTGCAGGGTAGCGAACTTTCCGGCCGACAGATGCCCAGTAGGTTGTGATGGCTGGTGCTGCCTCGCCGAGTAGCTCGGCCATCACACCGGAAGCAAAGCCTCCCTTGGCGCCGTGGTCTTGGAATTCTTCTGCGGAAGCAACGGCTGAGTTAGATACGGAAACGCTCAGAGCAGCGGCAATCAGCAGCGCTGCAAACTGCCGAGTGCGCTTTTTGGGGGTCATAACAGTCTCCTTTGAGAGAGGAAATGAGGCGGGATTGCCTCAAAAGGGAGACTATCCTAAGTGAATACAAATGGGAATAGAACCAGTTTTCTAATTATATTGGTACTTTTCACAGGCCTTAGGCTCGGGAGGGCGTTGGTTGTCCTTGGTCCGCTATGTCTTGGATTCACCCCGTACGGAGTGGGGTTGCCCGCAACACGCCCTTTCGTCCTTGCTCTCTTCTGACGTCATCCTCGCCAACGTCAGCTGCGCGAAACTCCTGCCTAGTTTCGCACGCCGCAAGCGCACGGTGTCGTGCGCTTGCTTAGGCCGCCCCTAAGGCGCAGCACATGCGCGCGATTGTTGACGTGTCACACACTGCAACCTAGTTCCACACGATCTGCACCGATTCAGGGTTGAAGGTCTTGGTGCCGCGCACGCCACGGCGCAGGCGCACCTGGCACAGGGTGTTGATGACTCGACGCTGCACGGCAAGCTCTGCGTTGTCGAAGGCGTCCACGGGCGAGGCGTAGCCGGTTGTGTCGAGCAGCGCCGATGCGCCAGCAAGGCGGGCACGGCGCGTTTCGAGTTTCTCGATCTGCGGCTCATAACGGTTTCGCGCGCGCTTGAGGTCACGGGCCTCGATAAGCTCCTCGTCGTAGTCAGCCTGGACGCGGGCGAGCTTTGCGCGAAGCTCAGCGAGTTCGTCGTCGATGGCGTCGACCTCGTCGTCATCCGCAGTTGGCAACAGGTCTGCTAGGTCGTCACGGCCAAGGCGGGCGCGGATCACGGCGAGCACAAAATCATCGACGCTGTGAGTGCGCACTAAGCCACAGGCCGCGCAGCGGTAGCGGTCGGCATGCGTGTGCACGGGGTTGCCACACTCGTCGCAGACATACAGACCCGAACCGAGATGGCGGCGAGTGTTCCGGCGCTCCTTGTTTGTCAGCCGGTCGGGATCATCGAGCACGTTTTGCACACGCCACCACAAATCGGGTGTGACGATCGGCTCCCACTGCCCTTTCACCGGCTCGCCGGTATCGGGGTCGCGGACGATATGCGTGACACGGCGGTATTTGTTCTTCACGCCTTTGCGCTTGGCCTTCTTATAGGTGGAGTAACCGGCATACACGGGGTTGCGCAGGATCGAGTGCAACGACGTGTAAGCCCACGGCTGCGCGTCGGGAACCGACTTTTCTTCCTGGCCAGCAGCGCGACGGCGTGCGTTGCGCTCTGTGATCACGGTGTGCATATGGCGCGGCGTGGTCGGAATGTCCGGCAAGCCCGGTTGATCGACCCCAGATAAGGCGCGCGCAATGTCGCGCATGGAGTTGCCCCTCTCGACAGCGCGGAACATACCGAGCACGGCGGCGGCTTCGGATGGGATGATCTCGCCGGTGGAGGTGTAGCCGATCGGGCGCACACCGCCGGAGTACCAGCGGCCCTGCTCGGCGCGCTGCTGTTGCGCACGGGATTGGCGCATGCTTTTGCGTTCGATCTCGCCGCGCGCCACGGCTGCTTTGATACGCGCGTACATTCTGCCGCCGTCGGTGGCAAGGTCAGCATCACCGTTCGCGGTGACGAGTTTCAGCCCCTGCTCTTCCGCCCTGTCGATCCACTCTTCGAGCTGCGCGGGCTGTCGTGTGAGGCGGTCGAGGTCCCAGCAAATGATCGCGTCGATCTCGCCGCGCTCAAAGGACGCCACCATCGCGTCGTAGTCGGGACGGTCCACGTCCTTCTTTGATGCAGAGATCGATTGATCGACGTAGGTATGCACGACGTCCCAGCCGCGTTGCTCGGCGAGGGCTTCGCAGTCCTGACGCTGCCGGTCGATGGCGAGGCCGTCCATGGCAGCATCTAGCGAGATACGGAGGTAAATAGCAGCACGTGTAGTCATACGCTATTCATAGCGCATTTAGGTTACATTGAAACGAAACTCCACGACGTCGCCATCGACCATGACGTAGTCCTTGCCTTCCTGGCGGACCTTGCCGGCGGCGCGGGCCTCGGCCATGGAGCCGGCCGCGTCCAGGTCGTCGAAACCGACGATCTCGGCCTTGATGAAGCCCTTTTCAAAGTCGGAGTGGATCACGCCGGCGGCCTTCGGGGCGGTGTCGCCCTTGCGGATCGTCCAGGCGCGGGCCTCCTTCGGGCCTGCGGTGAGGTAGGTCTGCAGGCCGAGGGTGTCGAAGCCGGCCTTCGCCAGGGTCTGCAGGCCCGGTTCGTCCTGGCCGACGGCGGCGAGGAGCTCGGCGGCGTCTTCGTCGTCAAGCTCCAAAAGCTCCGTCTCAGTCTGGGCATCCAGGAACACCGCCTCGGCGGGGGCGACCAGGTCGCGTAGCTCCTGCTTGCGCGCGTCGTCGGTGAGGACGTCCTCGTCGGAGTTGAACACGTAGAGGAACGGCTTCGCCGTCATCAGGTGCAGGTGGTGCAGCAGCGCAAGGTCCACTTCCCCGCCCTTGGAGGCGGCGAAGAGCGTGCGGCCGTCTTCGAGCACGGCCTGGGCCTTCTTGGCCTCCTCGGCCTGGGCGGCGATGTCCTTGTCCTTGCGGCCGTCCTTTTCCAGGCGCGGCAGGGCCTTTTCAATGGTCTGCAGGTCGGCGAGGATCAGCTCGGTGTTGATGACCTCGATGTCCGAGGACGGGTCGACTTTGCCGTCGACGTGGATGACGTTGTCGTTGGAAAACGCGCGCACGACCTGGCAGATCGCGTCCGCCTCGCGGATGTTGGCCAGAAACGCGTTGCCCATACCTTCGCCTTCGGAGGCGCCCTTGACAATGCCGGCGATGTCTACGAAGGACACCGTGGCGGGCAGCACGCGCTCCGAGTCGAAGATTTCCGCCAGGCGGTCCAGGCGCGGATCCGGCAGCTCCACCAGGCCCACGTTGGGCTCGATGGTGGCGAACGGGTAGTTCGCGGCAAGCACCTCGTTGCGCGTCAGGGCGTTAAACAGGGTGGACTTGCCAACGTTGGGCAGACCGACAATTCCAAGAGTAAGGCTCACGTCGCAACATCCTAGCGGAGGCTTGCGCGAGGTTCGGAGGGGGCCGTGAGGTGGGCCGTCGCAAAGCAAAATGCAATGGTGCACAATAGTGCGCGTGAGTGAACCGATCCAGACCCCCGTGCGCGACGACCGCGTGGACCGCAACGTTGTGTTCAACGACTGGATCGCTTCCGCGGCGAAGTTCACGCTGCGCATCCTGGTCATCGCCGTGTTTTTGTACGCGGTGGGCCAGCTCATCGGCGCGTTTTGGGCAGGCTTTTTGCCGGTCGTGCTCGCGCTCATCGTGTGCACCGTGCTCGCCCCCATCGCAGCTGCCTTACGACGCCACAGGGTCCCCTCCAGCCTCGCAGCCCTGCTGACGATGCTGTTGTTCTTCGGGGTGCTGGCGTTTATCGGCATGCTCATCGCCCCCGACCTGGTGGGGCAATCGCGCCTGTTGTATATCCAGGCGTTCGAGGGCATTCAGCGCCTGCAGCTGTGGGCGCAGGGCCCGCCGCTGAACATGGACCCGGAAAACCTCAACGAGGGCGTCAACGAGATCCAGCGGTGGATCCAGAACCAGGCGGGCGCGATCGCCGGCGGGGTGTTCTCCGGCATCAACACCGCGGCCGGGCTGTCGGTGACGCTGATGGTGCTGTTCGTGCTCACCTTCTTCTTCCTCAAGGACGGCCACCGCTTCCTGCCGTGGCTGCGCTCCGCCACCGGCGGCCGCACCGGCCTGTACCTGACGGAGCTGCTCACCCGCGCCTGGAACACCCTGTCCGGCTTCATCCGCGCGCAGGCGGTGTGCTCCCTGGTGGACGCGATCATCATCGGCACCGGCATCGCGATCGTGGGCGTGCCAATGGCGTTCACGCTCGCGCTGATCACGTTTGTGGCCGGCTTCATCCCGATCGTCGGCGCCGTGGTGGCAGGCGCGTTGGCGGTGCTGATCGCGCTGGTCACACTCGGGTTCACCAAGGCGTTGATCGTACTGGCGATCGTGCTGGCCACCCAGCAGCTGGAGGGCAACGTGCTCTCCCCCATGCTGCAGTCGCGCGCGATGAACCTGCACCCGGTGATCGTGCTGGTCTCCGTGACCGTCGGCGGCGCACTGTTCGGCCTTGTCGGCGGTTTCTTCGCGGTGCCGGCTGCGGCGATGGTCGCGGTGGCGTACCGCTACCTGCTGGAGGTGCTGCGCATCAACGCCGGCGAGCTGGGAGCGCACGACATCGAGTTCGCCACCGACGAGGGCCGCGTCATCGCGGAGATCGTGGAGAAAGAGTCCGTACACAAACGCCAGGAGTGGCGCGGCGAGCGCGAATGGGTCAACGCGCCCGTGGCGGACGAGGAAACAGACGAGCGCACCGAGCGCTTCGGCACCTCCAGCCTGCGCAAACTGCGCGACAGTGGCCTTGAACGGTTGCGCGGGTGGCAGTCCGGCGACAGCAGCAAGGACACCCCAGGCGAACATATGAGCGAACCCGAGCGTTAGCGTGTCGGGCGGGTGTGGTTGACTGCCAGCTATGTCGACCGCCACCGTGCTTTTGCTCCTCGCCACCGGCCTGCTCGCGGGCTTCATCGCCGGCGTGTTCACCGGCGCCGCCTGGATGCGCCGCTCCACCCCGCAACAGCCGCCGCAGGACCTGCGCCCAGTCGCCCGCGCGCTGAAAGACATGCGCGAGCAGCTCGAAGAGATGGACAAGCAGCAGGCCGTCTCCGCGTCCTCGCTGGCGGGCCAGGTCCAGGCGATCGGGCGCACGTCCGCACGCTTGGGCGACCGCACCGACCAGCTCATCACCGCCCTGCGCTCCCCGCAAACCCGCGGCCGCTGGGGCGAAATCCAGCTCGAGCGGGTGGTTGAGCTCGGCGGCATGCTCGAGCACGTCGACTTTGACACCCAGGAGCACATGCTTATCGACGGCTCACGTGTCCGCCCCGACATGATCATCCGCCTCACACAGGGCCGAAACATCGTCGTCGACGCGAAGGTGCCCTTCCAGGCGTATTTGGATGCGCTCGGCACCGAGGACCCGGAGGAGCGCCAGGCGTTCATGCGCCGCCACGCCCACCTGGTGCGCGCGCACGTGGACACCTTGTCGGCGAAGTCCTACATTGAGGCGTTCCAGCCCACCCCGGAGTTTGTAGTGCTGTTCGTGCCGGCGGACCCGTTTCTGGACGCCGCGCTTTCCATCGACCCCGAGCTTCTGGATTACGCCTTTGCCCGAGACGTGGTCATCGCCACCCCCACCACCCTGTTCGCGCTGCTGCGCACTGTGGCGCTGGGGTGGCGGCAGGAATCGCTGAACCACGCAGCGAAGGAGATCCAGCGCCTGGGCGGCCAGCTGCACCAGCGCCTCGCCACCATGGCGGAGCACTACAACCGGGTCGGCGCTTCGCTGGACAAGGCGGTGGAGGCGTACAACGCCACGCTGGCGTCGATGGATTCGCGCGTGATGGTCACCGCCCGCAAGCTCGAAGAGGCGCAGGTGCCGTCGCGGCGCGGCGAGGCCCCGGCACTGAAACCGGTCTCTTCGCGTGCCCGGCACGCCGCCGAGAACACCGGGGAGTAGACTCGTCTGGCGTGTCGCATGTCTCTCACCGGAACTCAACCTCCCCGTCCGCAACGTTTCACGGGTTGCCCACGGGGTCCGGCATTGGCATCGTTTTCGCCGCGCTGTTTACTGGCGCGCTGCTTTCGCTGTCCACCGGCGTGATCGGCTGGCCGTTTCTGGCCCTCTACGCCGTCGCGGTGATTGTGGTGTCCACCCTGGTCAATCCGCGCGGCCTGTTCCTCAACGTGGCAAGCGCACCGATCTTGTTCGTTACCGCGGTGGTCCTCGCCGGCTGGGTGATGTCGCGCGACCAGATCGCAGCAGGAGGCTCCTCGGGCAAGGCCGCGCTGCTCCTGGTGTTCTACCCGGTCACCGAATTATTCCCGGTGCTGTTCGCTGTCACGCTGGGCTCCATCATTATTGCGTTCGCGCGCATCCGCTTGATCAAGCGCCACAACGAACAGCTGGTGCGCCGCGAGACCGCTGAGCGCACCCGGATCAACCGCAGCAACCGCCGCACGAATTCTGAAGGCCGCCGCGCGCGCGAGCGCGCCAAGGCCGTGTCAGTGGACGAGCTTTTGCGCCGCGCGGATACGGAACGCAGCGTGAAGCGCACTGAACGCACTCAGCGGGCCGAGCGCACACAGAAAAGGTCCCCGCGGTCCGGCTCCACCTCGATCGCGGACCGGCTCGGCGAGGACCTCTACAAGGGGTAACGCTCTAGCCCTGGGCTACCGCCGGGGTTTCGCGGCGCGGCAGGCGCAGATCGCGCGGCAGGGAGAACGTGATGGTCTCCACGGTGGTAGTCACTTCCTCCGCGTCCGCGTAGCCGCGGCGGGCGAGCTCCTCCACCAGCTCCTTGACCAGGATCTCCGGCACGGACGCGCCCGAGGTCACGCCGACGGTGGAAACGCCGTCGAACCACTCGTCTTTGACCTGAGAGGCGTAGTCCACCAGGTGCGACTCCTTCGCGCCTGCCTCCAGCGCCACCTCGACTAGGCGGCGGGAGTTCGAGGAATTCTGGGAGCCGACCACGATAACCAGCTCGCAGCGCGGGGCGATCTCCTTGACCGCGGCCTGGCGGTTCTGGGTGGCGTAGCAGATGTCGTCGCTCGGCGGGTTTTCCAGGTTCGGGTAGCGCTCGTACAGCTTGTCCACAATGAGCATGGTCTCGTCTACCGACAGCGTGGTCTGGGACAGCCACACCAGCTTCTGGTCTTCCGGGAAGTCGGGCAGCCGGTCCACGCCGTCCACTCCGTCGACAAGATGCGTGATCTCCGGGGCCTCACCGGCGGTGCCCTCGACCTCCTCGTGGCCCTCGTGGCCGACAAGCAGGATGTGGTAGCCGTCTCGGGCGAAGCGCTTGGCCTCGTTGTGCACCTTGGTCACCAGCGGGCAGGAAGCGTCGAGGGTGAGCAGGTTACGGTTCTTGGCGGAGTCGCGCACCGCGGGCGAGACGCCGTGGGCGGAGAACACCAGGTGGGCGCCTTCGGGCACCTCGTCGGTCTCGTCGACGAAGATCACGCCGCGCTCCTGCAGCGTTTCCACGACGTATTTGTTGTGCACGATCTCTTTGCGCACGTAGACGGGTGCGCCGTACTTCTCCAGGGCCTTTTCTACGGTCTCCACTGCGCGGTCGACACCAGCGCAGTAGCCGCGGGGGGATGCGAGGAGGACTTTTTTACCCTGATCTGTCATGGAACCAACCCTAACTAATCAGCGTCAAAAACAATAGGCGGGCGGTGTCGGCTCGCCGGGTAACGTGGCATCCGTCTAATGGAAAGGAGCATGCGGTGGCAGATTCGAAGAGCTCGCCGGAATCGCCGTGGTCGGTGTCCAAGCTCAACACGTCGGTGAGGGGTTGGATTGAACGCCTCGGCTGGCTGTGGATCGAGGGCCAGCTCACCCAGGTCAATACAAAGCCAACGTGGCGGTATTCCTACCTCACGCTGCGCGACACCCAGGAGCAGGCCAGCGTCCAGCTCACCGCGGAGACTTCGCTGCTCACGGGCATGCAGGTGCCGCTCAACGACGGCGACCGCGTCGTCGTGCTGGGGAAACCGTCCTTTTATACGGGCCGCGGCTCCTTCTCTATGCGCGTCACGGAGATCAGGCACGTCGGCGCGGGCGAGCTGCTGGCGCGCATCGAGGCGCTGCGCAAGCAGCTCGCTTCCGAGGGCTTGTTCGACCCCGCGCGCAAGAAGCCGCTGCCCTACCTGCCCAGGAAGGTCGGTTTGATCACCGGCCGCGGCTCCGCGGCCGAGCGCGACGTGCACTCCGTGGCGCAGGGCCGGTGGCCGCAGGTGCGCTTCGAAACCATCAACACCCCGGTCCAGGGCCCGACCACCGTGCCTGCGGTGATCGAGGCGCTCGAGAAGCTCGATGCGGACCCCGAGGTGGACGTGATCATCGTCGCCCGCGGCGGCGGGTCTGTAGAGGATCTGCTGCCCTTTTCGGAGGAGGCGCTGCAGCGTGCCGTCGCTAAGCTTGGCACTCCTGTGATCTCCGCGATCGGCCACGAGCCGGACAACCCGGTGCTGGACAACGTCGCGGACGTGCGCGCAGCCACCCCGACCGATGCGGCGAAGCGCGCGGTCCCCGACGTGGCGCAGGAGCGATTGCTTATCGACGAAGCGCGGGCCCGAATGGCCGCCGCCTTGCGCGGATGGGTCCAACGCGAGCGCGACGGGCTGGCCTCGGTGCGCACGCGCCCCGCGCTCGCTGACCCGATGATGGCCATCAACCGCCGCCGCGAGGAGATCGAGCGCGCCACCGCTCTGATCCGCCGCGACGTGAGCCACCTGCTGCAGCGCGAAACGCAGCACGTGCGCGGGCTGCGCGCCCAGGTCTCCGCCTTGGGCCCCTCGGCAACGCTTGCCCGCGGCTACGCCGTGGTGCAGGTGCTGCCGCGCGACGGCTCAGACGCCGAAGTTGTCACCTCCATCGACCAATCCCCGCCCGGATCGCAGCTGCGCATCCGCGTCGGCGACGGCTCCATTACCGCCGCCTCCATGTCCACCACGCAAGCAGATTAGGAACACAAAGCATGACTGAGAACTCTTTCGGCACCGGCCAGGCCAACGACAACGCGCTGCCGGATCCCGCCACCTTGAGCTACGAGCAGGCCCGCGACGAGCTCATTGAGACCGTGAAGATCCTCGAGTTAGGCCAAATGAGCCTGGACGAGTCGCTGAAGTACTGGGAGCGCGGCGAGGCGCTGGCGAAGCGGTGCGAGGTGCTCCTCGACGGCGCCTCCCAGCGCGTCGAGGAGGCCATCGGCTCCCGCCAGGGCGGTAACGCTAGCTCGCCGGATGCTCAATCGGAGCAGTAGCCAGCGCGGTCGAGATCAGCTCCTCGAACTCACGGGCCTCCCCGGCGCCGGTGAGCACCAGGCGGGCGTCGCTGGCGTCGAGGACCCACAGGTCGCGCACGTCCTTCTCGTCGGAGGTGTAGACCTCCACGCTGCGGCCGTCGACGTCCTCGGTGCGGTCTAAGGTGCGCGGCTTCGCGTCCGCGCCCGCAGCCGCTTCCTTCGCGTCGGCACCGGTCTGGGTGAGCTGGATGAAGCCGCGGTCCGGGGTGACCCAGCCGACCGTCGGCGCCGGCTGGCCGCCCAGCATGGTGCGGCGCGCGGAGTTGGTGACCCAACCTTCCGGCATCTCCGGGTAGCGCACAGGGAAGTCCACGCCGCGCGCCTCCAAATCGAGGAAGGTCTTCGCGTCGACCTCCTGGACCGGCCCCTGCTCAGGCGTGCCGGGGTTAAACGAGCACAGCCCGGTCGCGCCGACGGCGACGACCATCAGCACGACAATGAGCACGGAGTTGATTGCGATGTCTCGTCCGTCCTGGAAGATGCGGGGTTTTTTGTTGCTAGCCACGCCGATCAGTATGGCATGCGCCCCCGCGTCCCCCTTAAAGGTGGGAAGAACGGGCACTAACGCGGATGGTAGTGCCACAATAGAGGGGTCTTTTTGTGATTCATGCTTAGGAAGGCCTGCCCATGACCGAACAGTCCGAACTTTTCCCTGACCGTAACCTCGCGATGGAGCTGGTGCGCGTCACCGAGGCCGCCGCACTCGCCTCCGGCCGCTGGGTGGGCCGCGGCCAGAAGAACGAGGGCGACGGCGCGGCCGTGAACGCGATGCGCAAGATGATCAACTCCGTGGAGATGGACGGCGTGATCGTCATCGGCGAGGGCGAGAAGGACGAGGCCCCGATGCTGTTCAACGGCGAACAGGTGGGCACCGGCCGCGGCGCCGCCGTGGACATCGCCGTGGACCCGGTGGATGGCACCCGCCTGATGGCTGAGGGCCGCCCGAACGCGATCTCCGTCATTGCGGCCGCCGACCGCGGCTCCATGTTCAACCCTCAAGACGCCTTCTACATGAACAAGATTGCTGTGGGCCCGGAGGCGGTCGGCGCGGTCGACATCACGAAGTCGTCGGCCGAGAACATCCAGGCTGTCGCGGAGGCGAAGGGCGTGCGCCCCGCCGACATCACGGTGGTTGTGCTTGATCGCCCGCGCCACAAGCAGCTTGTCGACGACATCCGCACCGCCGGTGCCAAAGTCCGCTTCATCATGGACGGCGACGTCGCGGGTGCCATCGCCGCGGCGCAGCCCGACAACGGCATCGACATCGCGATGGGTATCGGCGGCACGCCGGAGGGCGTCGTCACGGCCTGCGCCCTGAAGTGCCTGGGCGGCGAGATCCAGGGCATGCTCGCTCCGCAGGACGACGAGGAGCGCGAAAAGGTCCTCGCCGCCGGCCACGACCTGGATCGCGTGCTGGGCATCGACGACCTGGTCACTTCCGACAACTGCTACTTCGCCGCCACCGGCGTCACCAACGGCGACATGCTGCAGGGCGTGACCTACCGCAAGTCGGGTGCGACCACCCGTTCGCTGGTGATGCGCTCGAAGTCCGGCACCGTGCGCTTCGTGGAGTCCCAGCACCAGCTGGCCAAGCTGCAGGACTACTCCGTGGTGGACTACACCGAGCCGGAGAACTAGGCCCCGCTGAGCACCGCGATCTGCACGAGCAGGTTGTTGCAAAAGTGAACGAGGAACCCCGCCCAGAGCGACTTGTGCCAACGAGTCGTTAGGGCGAGGGCAATCCCCATAAATCCGGTGTAGATCATCGCTGCTGGAGCGATGTGTGCGATGCCGAAAATCACCGAGCTCACCACCACGCTGACAAGCGCCGGGGCCACGGTGTCGAGATATCCCATCAGCAGGCGCCGGAAAACGATTTCTTCCAGGAATGGCCCAATTAACAGGTATGTGGCCAGCGTGAGCATGATGCCAAGGCTCGTGCCGTCGTTCAGCGTGGATTTCTCCGTCGGTTCGAACCCGACGAGCGGGCCGATCAACGACGCCGCTGTCCCGGCGAACAGCACCGCGACCGGGAATTCCCAGAGCAGGTGCCATCCTTTCGCGCCGAGCCGGTTGAAACCGAGCGAAATTTTGCGTCGTTTCAGGTAGCGCAGCAGCGCAACCGTAGGCACACCGAGCGCCACAAGGCTCATAACCGGAAACGCCGCAAGCAACGTGGACTTGCCGGCTTCCAAACGCAGCATGAGAAAGGCTTGGCCTATCAGCAAGGCATCCACAACGATCACGCACGCGAGCCCCACCAACGCGTCCCTCAAAGTGGGGGTCTTCATGGCCTGCGGTTCGGGCATTTCATCTCCTCGCTATGTCCGGTTGGTGCATAATCGTGCAGTGGAAAGGCACGCGCGCACTTTACCGTGCGCAGCGTGCACGCGACAGAAGTAAAGGACAATCATGGCTGATCAGGAATACCGCATCGAACATGACACGATGGGCGAGGTCAAGGTGCCGAAGGACGCGCTCTGGCGCGCCCAGACCCAGCGCGCCGTGGAGAACTTCCCCATCTCCGGCCGCGGCCTGGAGTCCCAGCAGATCCGCGCGCTCGGCCTGCTCAAGGCCGCGTGTGCGCAGGTAAACAAGGACTTGGGCAACCTGGACGCCGAGAAGGCGGACGCGATTATCGCCGCGGCGAAGGAGATCGCGGACGGCAAGCACGACGACCAGTTCCCCATCGATGTGTTCCAGACCGGCTCCGGCACCTCGTCGAACATGAACACCAACGAGGTCATCGCCTCCATCGCGAAGGCAAACGGCGTTGAGGTCCACCCGAACGACCACGTGAACATGGGCCAGTCCTCCAACGACACCTTCCCCACCGCCACCCACGTCGCCGCGACCGAGGCGGCGGCCAGCGACCTCATCCCGGCGCTGAAGGTGCTGCAGGAGTCCCTGGAGAAGAAGGCCAATCAGTGGCACGAGGTGGTCAAGTCCGGCCGCACCCACCTCATGGATGCCACCCCGGTGACCCTGGGCCAGGAGTTCTCCGGCTACGCCCGCCAGATCGAGCTGGGCGTCCAGCGCGTCGAGGCCACCCTGGAGCGCCTGGGCGAGCTCGCCATCGGCGGCACCGCCGTGGGCACCGGCATCAACACCCCGGCAGAGTTCGGCGGCAAGGTCACCGAGGAGCTGAACAAGCTCACCGGCATCGAGCAGCTGTCCGAGGCGAAGAACCACTTCGAGGCGCAGGCGAACCGCGACGGCCTGGTGGAGTTCTCCGGCGCGATGCGCACCGTGGCTGTATCCCTGTACAAGATCGCCAACGACATCCGCCTGATGGGTTCCGGCCCGCTGGCCGGCTTCGCGGAGATCCACCTGCCGGACCTGCAGCCGGGCTCCTCCATCATGCCGGGCAAGGTCAACCCGGTGCTGTGCGAGACCGCAACGCAGGTCTCCGCGCAGGTCATCGGCAACGACGCGGCTGTCGCGTTCGGCGGCACCCAGGGCCAGTTCGAGCTCAACGTGTTCATCCCGATGATGGCGCGTAACGTGCTCGAGTCCTCCCGCCTGCTGGCCAACACGGCCCGCCAGTTCGCCACCAAGCTTGTCGACGGCATCGAGCCGAACGAGGAGCGCATGCGCACCCTGGCCGAGTCTTCCCCGTCGATCGTGACCCCGCTGAACTCCGCGATCGGCTACGAAAACGCTGCGAAGATTGCCAAGCACGCGGTCAAGGAGGGCATCACCATCCGCCAGGCCACCATCGACCTCGGCTTCGTGGACGGCGAGAAGCTCACCGAGGAGGAGCTGGACAAGCGCCTCGACGTGCTGTCCATGGCCAACACTGACCGAAACTAGGCCACAACTCACACCTAGCTAGAATCAGCCCCCAGCACATCAACCAACCTGCTGGGGGCTTTTCCATGCCTGATTCTTTCTCCGAGCTGCGCACCGCGGGCGGGCCAAACAAGCCGTGGGTCGTCGGCGGGGTGCTCGCGCTCATCGTCGCCATCATCGGCGTCGCGCTCGCGGCGGCCTACTGGTACGCCAACCCGAAACCCGCGCCCGTCAATGAGGTGCCGGAAACCGTCACGGTGACTGCGCAGCCGCAGCCTATCGACGATCCTCCGGCCGCCACCGAGACCATATCGGGCACGTTTACCGGCACACTGAACAGTTTGGAGGACGACGCGAAGGTTAAAGCTTGGCCCGCGGTGGCGACCTTCGGCGGCGGCACCGCCTCGGTGACCTATCCCCTGACCGGCTGCACCGCGCTGATCGGCGGGGGCGGCGAATCCATCCCGTTGACGAAGGGATGTAATGACGGACAGGGCCGTTGGGACGTCGAAAAGCGCACGCCCGGCGTTGTGAAACTGACGTACCTGGAAGACGACATTGCCCTGGTAGAAGGCGAATTATCGGCCGGTTTGCCTTAAATTGCACCGGGTGTAATATTGCACCCCGTGCAAAATGAAGGAATCCGGGAGCAGAAGCGGCGCGAGACGCTGCAACGCATCCGCGACCAGGCCGCGAAGCTTGTCCGCGCGCAGGGCTACGACAACGTCACCGTCGACGACATCTGCCGCGCCGCAGACATTTCCAGGCGCACGTTTTTCAACTACGTCGACTCCAAGGACGAGGCGATCCTAGGTTCGTTCCCTTTCACGTTCAGCGAGGATGCGCTCGCCGCAATCCAGACGACACCGAGCGAGAATGTGCTCGAACTTGTCATCCGCTCCATCAAGGTGGAGCCAGGACGCTTCGACGGACCGGCCGCGAAATGCCGCCACGAGTTACTGGAAAACAACCCGGGGCTGATGCACGCCGAGGCCGCGCGCAAACGAGGCTTCCTCACCGAGGTCGGCCGCGCCGTCTACGCCCACTTCGAGCGCTTCCCCGAGGACCGCAAGTTCCCCGGGACGTTGGAGGACGAGACGCAGTTCATCGTGATCCTCTTCCAGGGCGCGGTGAGCCGCTACCTGTGGCACCCTCCGGAGGGCGCTGACCCCGTCAAACAACTGCTGGCAAACGCACACGATCTCGCCGTTTACGCAAAGGAGATGAAATGGTAGAAACCCGCGCGGACAAACAACCGCCCCAGGCCACCGCGCCGAACGTGGGACTGGTGTTCTCGGCCCTGCTGCTGACCATGCTGATGAGCTCGCTGGGCCAGATGATTTTCGCCACCGCCCTGCCCACCATCGTGGGCGAGCTCGGCGGCGTGGACCACATGAGCTGGGTCATCTCGGCGTTTCTGGTCACCATGACCATCGCAATGCCGGTCAACGGCAAGCTTGGCGACATCCTGGGCCGCAAGTGGCTCTACATCACCGGCATCGGCCTGTTCGTGGCCGGCTCCACCATCGGCGGGTTCGCCCACACCATGGAGCTTTTGATCATCGGCCGCGCCGTGCAGGGCCTGGGCGCGGGCGGGATGATGGTGAACTCACAGTCCATCATCGCCGAGGTCGTCCCTGCCCGTGAGCGCGGCAAGTACATGGGTGTCATGGGTGCCGTCTTCGGCGTGTCCTCGGTGCTCGGCCCGGTGCTGGGCGGCTGGTTCACCGACGGGCCCGGCTGGCGCTGGGCGCTGTGGATGAACATTCCGCTCGGTCTGCTCGCGATGAGCGTGTGCGCCGCAGTGCTGCGCCTGCGCCGCGGCACTGCTAAGGGCATGCACTACGACTACCTCGGGACCACGCTAATGGTGGTGGCCACCGCCTCGCTGATCCTCACCACCACGTGGGGCGGCACCCAATACGAGTGGACCTCCCCCACCATCATCGCCACTTCGCTTATCGCGCTGGTTGCTACCGTGGCGTTCGTGTTCGTGGAGCTGCGCGCGGCCAACCCGCTGATCCCGATGGACCTGTTCGAAAACCGCAACATGGTCCTGACCACCCTGGCAGGCACCGTGCTGGGCCTGGCCATGACCAGCGGTCTGGCGTACCTGCCCACCTACCTGCAGATGGTCCACCAGCTCACCCCCACCGAGGCGGGCCTGATGATGCTGCCGATGGTCATCGGCATGCTCGTCACCGGCATGACGGTCGGTTTCATCATCTCCAAGACCGGCCGATACAAGATCTACCCGCTGGTTGGCATGCTCATCACCACGCTGGGGCTGTTCCTGTTCTCGCGCCTGGATGTCACCACGTCGCTGACCAGGCTGGGCATCTACATGTTCATCTTCGGCTTTGGCCTGGGCCTGGTCATGCAGGTGCTGGTGCTCATCGTGCAGAACTCGTTCCCGCTCAAGCACGTCGGCACAGCGACGTCGACGAACAACTTCTTCCGCCAGATCGGCTCGTCCATTGGCGCGTCGCTTTCGGGCTCACTGTTCATCCACAACATGCGTGACAACTTGGAGCAGCGCTTGCCGGAGGCGCTGGCGAAACTGGGCCCGGAGGGCGAGGCGTACGCCGCGAAGTTTCAGGACGGCGCGGCGAACAGCCTCACCCCCGGCACTGTCGCCCAGCTTCCGGATCCCCTCCGGGAAGCGGTGCTGAGCAGCTACAACGACGGCCTGACGCCTGTGTTCCTACTCATGGTCCCGCTGACGGTTATCGCCTTCGTCCTCCTCCTGCCGGTGCGCGAGGAGGCGCTCAAGGAAGACCTGAGCTAGGAGTCGCGCGACATCGGCAGAATCAGCTCCCAGATGTCGCAGTCGCGCCACTCGCCTTGGCGCTCGCCGTAGGCCATCTGCGCCATGTTGTGGAACGTGCCCACCTTTTCAAATCCGCGGGACTTATGCAGGCCCGCGGATCCTTCATTTTCGGGGAAGATCCAGGAGTGGATGGACCACTTGTGCAAGCTGATGCACGTCTGGATCAGGTGGTCGAGCAACGCGCCGGCGACGCCGCGGCCGCGTGCGTCCGGGTGGGTGTAGATCGAGTCCTCAACCACGCCGTGGAACACGCTGCGGGTGGAGGCTTTTGCGGCCCCTACCCAGCCGAGGACTTTGTTGTCGTCGTCCGCATCGACCGCCACGAAGACGGTCTCCATGATCTTCTTGCGGGAAAATTGCTCCCAGTTCTGCCCCTTGGTTTCCCAAGAAGCGTTGCCTGTCTGTAGTCCCATCTCGTAGATGGCTCGTACCTGCGGATAGTCTTCCGGTCGGATGGGCCGGATGGCAAAGTCCGATTTTTGCATGCGACCCATTGTCCAGATCCGCACCACGGCGCGCAAACGTCGGCGAGACAACACAAAAGCGCCACCCGGCCGCAGCCAGGTGGCGCTCGAAATCAGGCGAGGTTACGCGCCGTTTTACTTCTCGGTGACGATTGCGGTGAACGCATCCTCGGTGCCGCCGCGGGTCCACTCGATGGTGCCGTTCTCGAACTCCTGGGTCCAGCCGGACTGATCAGCGTTCTCGGTCTCCGGTGCGACCGGGAAGCCCATCTTCTGGTCCAGACGGACGTCGGTGATCCACTCGTTAGCGATCTGGCCCCAGGTCGGTGCGCCGCCGGTGTTCTCGTTCCAGGTGATGTAGTGCTCGTTGTCGTAGGTGACGATCCAGCCGCCGTCGGTCTCCTCAACCGCCATCGGCTCGCCCCACTCCGGCTGCGCGTACTGATCCATAGCGGACTTCACGCCAGCCGGCACCATTGCGGTTGCGCCGTCAGCGGTGGTGATCTCCTCGGTAGCCTCAGCATCGCCAGCTGCGGCGCCGTCGGTAGCCTCGCCGGACTTGTCGGCGTCGCCCTCGCCAGCGGTCTCAGTGGCGACCTCGGTCTCGGTAGCGGTCTCGGAGACGACCTCGGTGGAGGTCGGCTCGCCCTCGCCATCGTTGGAGCAAGCAACCAGGCCGGTTGCGCCAATGGTCAGTGCAGCTGCGGAAGCGACAATCTTACGGGAAAACATAATCATTACCTTTCATTCTTGAAATTAGTGCATCGTCCATTATGAACTTTGCGTTAACGTCGAGCCCTCTTTGCACCCGATCGGGGGTGCGCTTTTCCGCGCGAGGAACGCACCGTCCTCCCCTTTGTCACGCCGACAAAGTCCTGCACAGCGTCCGAATCGTCCACTTTGCGCCACACAAGCGCGATCTGGGTCGCCGGCTCCTCCCCCACAAGCGGTAACGCTTTGATCTGTTTGCGCGCGAGGTTCTTCAACAGCGGCAGGGGTGCGAAGGCCACGCCGACGTTCGCGGCGACGACTTGGAGGGCGGACCGGAGGTCGTCGATAGGCGATTGCCCATCAAAGTTCACGATCTCCTCCGCCACATCCGCGCGGGTGACCTCCCCCACCTCCGCGTAGACGGAATCCTTCGGCACCGCGACGCCGGCTGCCTCTTCGTAGAGGCGCACCACGTGGTGCTCGTCGGTGACGCGCTCGTCCGGAAGCCGCACGAGCGCCGCAGTTGCTTGCTTGCCGACGAGCACGAACGGATCATCCGACGGCACCGTCTCAAGGCGACTTCTTGTGAGTTCCTCGTATCGGCGGAACCACTTCCCCGGCTCACTGCCGGTGACGAAGGCAATGGTGAGCATGGCTGCCAATGCTACCGTTTTGGCCATGACTGAACAGACCCCCTCCGGCACCGCCATGAAGCCGGTGACCGCCGCAAAGAAGCTGGGCATCTACCTCCCCGCCACCCCGCAGGAGTTTCAGGACGGCGCCGTGACCCACGCCGAACTGCGCGAACTGCAGGACAACCCGCCGCAGTGGCTGCAGGAGCTGCGGCTTTCCGGCCCGCACCCGCGCCCCGAGGTGGCCCGCAAGCTGGGCATTTCCGTGACCGCGCTGAAAAACGCCGGCGTGGACCAGGCGATGACCACCGAGGAAATCCGCGCGCTGCTCGGCGACCAGCCCGAGTGGCTGCAAAAAGCCCGCGCCACTCTTGCGGAGCAGCGCGGGCACGCAGTCGACGGCGGCGACGGCGCAAGCGCCGACGCCGGAGAAGCCGAGGAGGACTAGAGCATCTTCCAATCCTCGAGGGCCGGGTAGAGCGGGTACTTGCGCGCCAGGGCTTCAACGCGGCCGCGCAGCGCATCAACGTCGGCATTCTCAGCCTTCATCAACGTCTCCGCGATGATCTCGGCGACCTCGCGGAAATCCTCCTCGCCGAAGCCGCGGGTGGCCAGCGCGGAAGTGCCGATGCGCAGGCCGGAGGTCACCTTCGGCGGGCGCGGGTCGAACGGCACCGCGTTGCGGTTGACGGTGATGCCCACCGAGTGCAGCAGGTCCTCAGCCTGCTGCCCGTCCATCGGCGAGTTGCGCAGATCCACCAGCACGAGGTGCACCTCGGTGCCGCCGGAGACGACGGAGACGCCGGCCTCGCGTGCGTCGTCGGCAAGCAGACGCTCCGCCAGCACCTTCGCGCCGTCGAGGGTGCGCTGCTGGCGGTCCTTGAATTCCTCGGTGCCGGCGATCTTGAACGCCGTCGCCTTCGCAGCCACGACGTGCATCAGCGGGCCGCCCTGCTGGCCCGGGAAAACCGCGGAGTTGAGCTTCTTGTGCAGCTCCAGGTCGTTGGTGAGGATGAAACCGGAGCGCGGGCCGCCCAAGGTCTTGTGCACCGTTGAGGACACCACGTGCGCGTGCGGGACCGGGCTCGGGTGCAGGCCGGCGGCGACTAAGCCGGCGAAGTGGGCCATGTCCACCCACAGGTAGGCGCCGACCTCGTCGGCGATGGAACGGAACTCCGCGAAGTCCTCGTGGCGCGGGTACGCGGACCAGCCAGCGATGATCACCTTCGGCTTGACCTCGCGGGCCTGCTCGCGCAGCTTGGCCATGTCGATCTGGTGGGTGTCCTCCTCCACCTGGTACGCCTCCACGTTGTAGAGACGGCCGGAGAAGTTGATCTTCATGCCGTGGGTGAGGTGGCCGCCGTGCGCCAGGTCCAGGCCCAAGATGGTGTCGCCCGGCTCCGCCAACGCCATGAGCACCGCGGCGTTGGCCTGCGCACCCGAGTGCGGCTGCACGTTCGCGTACTGGGCGCCGAAGACCTCCTTGGCGCGGTCGCGCGCCAAGTCCTCGATCACGTCCACGTGCTCGCAGCCTCCGTAGTAGCGGCGGCCCGGGTAGCCCTCGGCGTACTTGTTGGTCAGCACCGAGCCCTGCGCCTGCAGCACAGAGCGGGGCACGAAATTCTCGGAGGCGATCATCTCCAAGGTGTCGCGCTGGCGCGCCAGTTCGTCCACAATTGCGGCGTGCACCTCGGGATCGTAGGTGGCCAGATCCTGGTAACGGAGGTCTTCAGACACGTCGACCGGGTCCTTTCTTTTCGCGTTGATTACGACTCCTCGAAGTATAGGAAAATCGGCACGCCCAGAAGGCTGATTTATTCCCCTTTTGCGCGGGTGCAACAATGGTGGCTATGTCTCGAGCCGATTCGTCGCCGTACCTCGACTTCCACCGCGAGGACTGGCGCAAGCGCCGCGCCAAAATGCCTCAGGTGCTCACCGAGGAGGAGCTAAAGAAGCTCTCCGGCATCGGCGAAAACCTCGACCTGCAGGAGGTCGAGGACATCTACCTGCCGCTGTCGCGCCTGATTCACCTGCAGGTGCGCGCCCGGCAAAAGCTCACCAACGCCACCGAGACATTCATCGGCGGCGACCCGGGGCACGTGCCGTTCATCATCGGCCTGGCCGGCTCGGTGGCCGTGGGCAAGTCCACCACCGCGCGTGTGCTGCAAGTGCTGTTGCAGCGCTGGGACTCGCACCCGCGGGTGGACCTGGTCACCACCGACGGCTTCCTCCACCCCAAGGCGGTGCTGGAAGAGCGCGGGATCATGAAACGCAAAGGCTTCCCGGAGTCCTACAACCGCAGAAACCTCATGCGGTTTGTCACCGAGGTCAAGTCCGGCCAGCCAGTGGTCAAGGCACCGGTCTACTCGCACGAGGCCTACGACATCCTCCCCGACGAGTTCGTGGAAGTCCGACAGCCCGACATCCTCATCCTCGAAGGGTTAAACGTGCTGCAGACCGGGCCAACGCTGATGATTTCGGACCTGTTCGATTTCTCCATTTACGTCGACGCGAAGACCGAAGACATCGAGCGTTGGTACATCGAGCGCTTCCTCAAACTCCGCGATACCTCGTTCCAGCAGCCCGGAAACCACTTCGAGGGCTTCGCCGGCATGGACGACGCCGAGGCCGCCTACGCCGCCCGCGAGCTGTGGCAGACCATCAACCTGCCCAACCTGGTGGAAAACATCCTGCCCACCCGCGTGCGCGCCTCGCTGGTGTTGCGCAAGGATTACGACCACACCGTCCAACGCGTGCGCATGCGCAAAATGTAGCTACTTGCCAAAGCGGCGGGAGCGCTGCGAGTAATCGCGCAGCGCGCGCAGGAAATCGATTTTGCGGAACGCCGGCCAATAGATGTCGGTGAACCAGATCTCCGAGTACGCGGCCTGCCACAGCAAAAACCCGGACAGGCGCTGCTCACCGGAGGTGCGGATAACCAGGTCCGGGTCCGGCTGACCAGAGGTGTAGAGGTGCTCCCCGATCGATTCCACGGTGATCTCGGCAGCCATCTCCGTGGCTGGCACTCCGGCGTGCGCTTTGTCGTCGATAAGCGATTGCACCGCGTCCACGATCTCCTGGCGCCCGCCATAGCCGACCGCGATATTCACGGTGAGTCCATGCTTCGTATCGGTTGCGGCCGCGCCCTCGCGCATCCGCTTAGCGACGTCCTCCGGCAACAAATCCAAATGCCCAACCAACCGCACGCGGCAGGTGTAGTCCTCCGTGGCGAGATCCTCGATGACACCGGAAATGATGTCGAACAACAGCTCCACCTCTTCGGTGGTGCGCTGCAGATTCTCCGTGGACAGCAGGTAGATGGTGAGCACGTCCACGTCCATCTCCGCGGACCAGCGCACAAGCTCGCCGATTTTCGCGCCGCCGACGCGGTGGCCGTGGGAAATGTCCTCGAAGCCCGCCTCGCGCGCCCAACGCCGGTTGCCGTCGGCCATCACGGCAATGTGCTTCGGGCGCTTTTTGCCGCGCAGCTCGCGCTTCAGGCGCGCCTCATACAGCGGGTACAGCGGGTATTGCAGCTTCGAAAGGACAGACACAGGATAGATTCTAGACAGCTAGAAAGCGTTTTTCTTCCGCTGGTCCTTCAGACCAGCCTTCTCCATGGCCTCGTCGATGGCTTTCTCATCGAACGGATCAATCCCGCGGGCTTCCGCGAACGCCTGGCGGCGCTTGAAACGGGAAAAGCGGCGGTGAAACGACCAGCCGATGAACAGCACGACAATGGCCAGGACCACCAGCAGCAGCAACCCAATCGGCGACGCTTTGCCGAAGTCCGGGCCGACCGGGGTCTCGCCCGGGTTCTGGGCCAGCACGAAGTTCGCGGCGCTGGCGGCAGAGATGGTGAACGTAGACATTTAGTTTTCCTCCTCGATGCCGGCAAACAGATCCGTTTCCGGCAGGGTGGTCTTTACCCTGGTCGCGGCCAGCTCAAACTCCTCGGTGGGCCAGACGTCCTGCTGGTCCTTCACCGGGCTGGCCAAAAAAGCGCCGGCGGGATCGATCTGCGTGGCGTGGGCCGTCAGCGCTTCGGCACGTTGCGGGAAGTAGTCGGCGCACTCCACCTGGGTGGTCACGCGGTCGAAGACGTCGCCTTCGTTTTCCTCCCAGCGTTTGATCATCAGCTCGTACGGGCTCTTCTCGCCGCGCTGGATAAGCCGCTCTTGCAGAAGCTTCATGCGCTGCAGGATGAAGCCGTGCGAGTAGTACAGCTTCAGCGGCGTCCACGGCTCGCCGGCGCCGGGGGCGAAATCCGGGTCGCCTGCGCGCTCCCAGGCGATCATGGAAATCGCGTGCACCATCAGGTGGTCCGGGTGCGGGTAGCCGCCGTTTTCGTCGTACGTGATGATCACGTGCGGGCGGAATTCGCGGATCTGCTTCACAATCTCCGCTGCCACTTCTTCCGGGTCCTGCACCGCGAACGAGCCTTCCGGCAGCGACGGCAGCGGGTCGCCCTCCGGCAGACCGGAGTCCTCGTAGCCCAGCCAGACGTGCTCGACACCAAGCGCCGCCGCGGCGCGCGCCATCTCCTCGCGGCGCACGTCGAGGATGTTGTCTAGCACGCCGGGGCGGTCCATAGCCGGATTGAGGATGTCGCCGCGCCTGCCGTCAGTGCACGTGACGACCTTGACGCGGTTGCCTTCCGCGGCGTACTTGGCCATGGTGGCCGCACCCTTTGAGGACTCGTCGTCTGGGTGGGCGTGAATTGCCATGAGACGAAACCCGGTCACTCGATCAATCCAACTTTCGTAGGGGTCAGTTCTGTACCTCCGCGTCATCTTAGTACCATCAACGCTAAAGTCCTTACCACCTGCAAGGAGCCGTTTCCGTGAGCACCGCCACCTCTCCCCGCCCAGCCGAACGCTACGGTCGCAACCGCGGCTCCGGCGGCTCAATCGGCGGCAAAGTGGTGGCGATTGTCTCCGCGCTGCTCATGATCGCACTGCTTTTCGTGGGCGCCCGCACGATCATGGAGCGCTTCAACCAACCGGTCCGCGCCGAATTTATTTCGCAGGAGCATATCGACGACAACACGGGCCGGCTCTGGATCGACGTGGACCGCAAAAACCCTGACACGCCCGCGTACTGCATCGTCACGGCGGTGGACTACTCCCACGCCGAGGTGGGCCGCCGCGAGGTGGTCCTGCCAGCTGGCGGCGACGAGCACTCCCGCATCGCCGTGGACCTGCCGGTGCGCGAGCCGTTGGTGTCGGGGCGCATCTACGGATGCTCCGAAAATCTCCCCTTCTACATGGACCCGGAGAGCAGCTTCTACGCAGCACGCTAGCGGAAACCGCCACATCCGCGTGTGGTAATCTTCCGGCTGTATATCTGCACACATTGGCCCGCGAGCGGCGGGCCGATTTCACGTATCAGGGAAGGTTTAGACCCCTATGGCTGAATCCCAGCAGCAGTACATCACTCCTGAAATGAAGGCCAAGCTCGAGGCCGAACTGCAGCAGCTCATTGACAACCGCCCCGCCATCGCGGCCGAGATCAACGAGCGCCGCGAAGAGGGCGACCTCAAGGAGAACGCCGGCTACGACGCAGCCCGCGAGCAGCAGGACCAGGAGGAGGCGCGCATCAAGCAGATCTCCGAAATCCTGTCCAACTCCACCACCGAGCGCACCGGCATCGTCGAGGGTGTCGCCCACGTCGGTTCCGTCGTGCACGTCTACTACGACGGCGACGAGGACGACCGCGAGACCTTCCTCATCGGCACCCGCGCAGCCTCCACGGACAACGCGGACCTTGAGACCTACTCGGAGCAGTCCCCGCTCGGCGCCGCCGTCGTCGGCGCTTCCGAGGGCGAAACCCGCAAATACACCGCCCCGAACGGCCGCGAGATTTCCGTCACCATCGTCTCCGCCGAGCCGTATGATTCAGTCAAGGCATCCACGCCCCGCGCGAAGTAGCCAATACTTTTCTCTTTTCAAAAACAGAAGGACCATTCCTGTGATTGCCACCTCTTCCCGCAAAGCTGTAGCCGGCGTCGCCGCCCTGGCCGCCATCGCTCTGGCAGGCTGCACCCCGCCGCACGAGAACCCCTCCTCCGAGAAGGTCGACACCGCCACCACCCAGGACCCGAACTCCCTGAAGGGCGCCGGCACCGCGACCACCGCCACCAGCACCGCGACGGCGACCAACGTCACCGAGGCAAACGCCGTGCAGGAGCAGGAGACTGCAGAGGCCGCCGTCGCTGCCGCCCCGGTGTTCAATAACTGCGGCGCCACCGACCTGGTGCAACCGGACCGCCTCATCGTGGACTGCGAGAACCAGGACGACTTCCTCGAGAACATCGTCTGGGAGCAGTGGGGCGAGGATCTCGCCGAGGGTACCGGCACCCGCGTCGTTGTCTCCCCGGACAACCGCGAAGAAGACGTGAAGGTTGTGTTGGGAAACCCGGAGATCATTGACGGCAAGCCAGTGTTTACCACCGTGTCCGTCAACGGCCAGTCCGTGGTGCCGGACAACAACTACTAAGCCGCGCGCACGACAAAGCGCCTCGCCCCGGAGATGATCCGGAGGCGAGGCGCTTTGCGTTTCTGTGGGCCTAGCGGCCTAGCGGTCGTTGAAGTAGGACAGCAGGCGCAGGATCTCGGTGTAGAGCCACACCAGGGTCACAGCCAGACCAAGCGCAACGCCCCAGGAGGCGCGCTCCGGTGCACCGGTGCGGACCAGCTTGTCGGCCAGGTCGAAGTCCTGCAGGAAGGACAGGGCGGCCAGCACGACGCAGACCACGCCGAAGATGATGGACAGCGTGCCGCCGTCGCGAAGCGGGGAGATGCCAGCGAAGATTGCCAGCAGGAGGTTGCCCACCGCCATGATGGCCACGCCGAAGATCATGCCGGTGACGATGCGGTGGAAACGCGGAGTGACGCGGATAGCGCCGCGACGGTAGACGACGAGCATGCCGATAAACACGCCGATCGTGCCTAAAATGGCCTGGAAGATGAGCTGGCTGGCATCGGCGCCGCCGACGTTGAACCAGCCGGAGACGGTCAGGGAGAAGCCGCCGAGGAACAAGCCCTCAAACGCGGCGTAGATCAGCGTCAGCGTCTTTGAGCCGAATTCGCGGCGGAACGCGTTGACCAGGGTGGTGATGAAGCCGCCGATGGCGCCGACGAAGGTCAGGATCATGCCAAGGCGGATGTTGCCGGTGAGGAAGATGCCGAAGTTCACTGCGGCGAACGCAATGATCACGGCGAGCGTGATGCCCGTCTTGGTCACCACGTCGTCGACCGTCATCGGGCGTTGCTGATCAATTTCGGGCGCGTTCGCCGGAAGCGTCGCGGTCTGGCCGGCCTGGTAGCCGTTGTCCGCATCCGCCCCCGGAATGTTGCGCAGAACAGGGTTAGTGCTTCTCACGTCCCACATTCCTTTCCAATGAGTTTGTCCAAGAGTTCACCGGGTATAACGCCACACGTACCTAAAAGGTTCCCGCCAGTGTGATGCCAGCTGAGCACCTGCCTGTCTCCGGCGGCGATATGGTGGGCTGCATGGGAGTGCTCGACAACGCCCGCCGCGGCCCGAAAACCGGCGGTGAGGTGGTGCGCGGCCACATCGCGCAGACCACCGGTGGCGAGGACGCGTACGTGTTTTCCTACCGCCGCCTAGAGGTCCACGCGTACGTGCTGCCCGAGCCGGTCCCCCACGTGTTGTACTGCACATATGGCAAGTCCCGCGTGGAGTCTTCCCAGCCTGTCGCGGGCACCCAAACGGAACTGACGTTGCGCGTGCGCGGCACGCCTGCGCTTCCCGACGAGTGGCCGGCACGCCTGCTCGCCCGCGCCGCCCGCGACGACATCGAGCCTGGCCACTACCTCGTGCTGGACAACCCGCGCGGCACCTTGTCCGGCTTCGTGTTTGTCACCGACCCGGTCCTCGGTGTGGTAGACGGGCCGACCGGCCTGATCCGCTTCACGTACGCGGTCGGCATAAACGGCGACGACGTGGAACAGATGCTGTCCTGGGACCCGCTGAAATTCGCGGCCTTTGTCGGCGACCGCGTGCCGCTTGGCCTTACTTCTACGGACCGCGCCCCAATCAGCGCCGACCCGCAGGATCGGGCATTGTTGGATGAGGCGGTGGGGTCCGAAGGGGCGTCGATAGGCGCGATGCACGCCCGCTACCTCGAGGTCGATGCCGAGGGGCGCGTGGACCTGGATCCGGCGGCTGCGCGCGCGTTGCTCCGCGCCGCGCGCCACCGTCTGCTGCACGGAAGGTCATTCGCGCTGCTCAACAGCGAAACGTGGCTGCTGCTCAATCCGCAGTCGCCGACAACCGAGTGTGCGAGCGACCATGTTGTCGTCCCCGCCACCGCGGAGTTCGCCCACGAGCTGCTCGCAATATTCGACGCGGTGCCGGGCATCTACCGCCTGCGCACCGCGCCACTGGTATTCCGCGTAGTGGACCCGACTACTTAAAGACGCTGCCCCACTCGTCGCGCTTGTCCAAAAACGCCTGGGCCTCGCGCTTGGCCGCCTCCAGGTCGTGGCTTGCACCCCAGCCGCATTGCTTCTCGTTGGCGGCCGGGACCTCGTCGGCCTTGGTGATGTCCGTCAGCGTCTTTTCCACCAGCTCAGCAACCTCGGCCTCGGCAACGTCGCCGGAAAGCATGAGGTAGAAGCCGGTCTGGCAGCCCATCGGGCCGAAGTCGATGACGTTGTCCGCGTGGTTGCGGGCGTGCTCGGCGAACATGTGCTCCAGCGAGTGCACCGCCGGCATCTCCAGGTGCTCGACGTTGGGCTGCTTGAAGCGGATGTCCCACTTCACCAACGTGTCGCCTGCGGGCAGCTCCTTGCGGTCCGCGAGCCGGATGAACGGGGCGGCTACCTTGGTGTGGTCGAGGTTGAAGGATTCCACATTCATACGATCAGTCATGGCCTTGACTCTACTGAACGGAGGCGCACGTGCCCACCACTCTTGTTTGGTTCCGCGACGATCTGCACGTCACGGACAACCCCGCGCTTTCGTGGGCCGTATCGCGCGGGGAGGTTGCGGGTGTGCTTATCGACGACACCTCCGGCGGCACCCGCCCCTTAGGCCGCGCCGCCGCGTGGTGGCGCGAGCGCAGTGTTGCGTCGTTAAGCACGAAGCTCCCCATCATCTGCGAGCAGGGTGACCCCCGCGAGATCGTCCCGCGCCTGGCCGAAGAGCTCGGCGCGAAAGTGGTGTGGAACCGCCGCTACGATGCGATTGACTTGGACGCGGAGGTCAAGCGCGCGGTGGACGCGCGCACGTTCCCGGGGTTTGTGCTCGCGGAGCCGTGGGAGATCAATACCGGCGCCGGCACCCCGTACCGGGTGTTCACGCCGTTTTATAAGGCCGTGCAGCAGCACCTGGTCGCGCACCCGCCGCAGCCGGTGGCGGTGCCGGTACTACCCGGCGGCACGCGGCTGGAGGTTCCGGAGGCGCCGGCATGGGCCGCTGGCTTGGCCGCGCACAACACCCCTGGCGAGGACGCGGCTCTTTCTCGCTTCCACGAATTTTTGGACGGGCTGGTAGATGGGCGCGGCTACGACAACAACGACCTGGCCGCCGGCGCGACCTCGGGGCTGAGCGCACACCTGCGCTTCGGAGAGCTCTCCCCCGGTTACGTCTGGGCGGAAACGGCAGCGTTTGCGGAGGCGCACCCGGCCGCCGCGAGTCACGCGTGGGCGTTTTCGCGCCAGCTGGTGTGGCGCGAGTTTGCCTGGCACCGCTTGTACCACCTGCCGGATCTGGCGGTGCGCAATGTACGCAGCCAGTTCGACGGCTTCGAGTGGGCGTGGAGCGGCAACGTCGCACCGTGGGAGCACGCGCAGGCGTTTGCGGATCCTGCCATGGAACCGGATCTTGACGCCGCGCAGCACCTGGACCAGCTAGCGCGGTGGCAGCGGGGTGAAACAGGCGTGCCGCTGGTGGATGCCGGCATGCGCGAGCTGTGGGAAACCGGCACCATGCATAATCGCGTACGCATGGTCGCGGGCTCCTGGCTGACCAAGAATCTGGGCATTCACTGGCGCCACGGGGAGGAGTGGTTCTGGGACACGCTCGTCGACGCCGACGCCGCCTCCAACCCGTTCAACTGGCAGTGGGTGTCCGGCTCCGGCGACGATGCCGCGCCGTACTTCCGCGTCTTCAACCCGCTAACGCAGCAGGAGAAGTTCGACCCCGCCGGCGCGTACGTTTCGCGGTGGGCGCCGGAGGCGCTGCTGCCTGGCTATCCGGAGCTGATGGTCGACGTCAAGGAATCCCGAAAGACCGCGCTCGCGGCGTACAGCGACATCAAAGGCAACCGGTAGGGTCGTCTGAATGAAAGTTCTGTTCCGCAAAGTCGCCGCTGGCATTGCCGCATGCGCGGCCATTGTCGCCAGCACAGCCGCGCCTGTCACGGCTCAGCCCACCGGCAACGTGGTCGTTTTCGGCGATTCATTTACCTCGAACCCGGACCAGTACCGCAACTCCGCGCTCAACCTCGCGGGAAGCTCGCAGCTGTCCTCCGGGTCGTCGGAAAGGCTGGTCTCCTCCTACCCCAGCCAGGCAGGCTGCCTGCAAGGACCGGACAACTGGCCGCGCCAGCTACAAGCCCGCACCGGTCTTACCGTGGCGGACTGGTCGTGCACCGGCCACCAATCGGCCAGCCTGCCCGGCCACGTCGACCTGGCGGTTCGCGCGGGCGACCTCAACGCCAACACTCGGGCGGTGACGCTGGCGGTCGGGTTCAACGATCATTGGCGCCCGCTGGTCGAATCTCCCGGCGCGCCGTACAACGCTGACGCGGTGCGCGACAACTACTTCCGCAGCATGCACGAGGCCGTGGCCAAGGTGCGCGCTGCCGCACCCCGGGCCAAGATCCTCATCCCGGGGATGCTCTCGGTCACCGGTGGAACCGGGCGGATCTGCCTGATCAACGTGGTGCCGAACGCCCCACTCGGCGTCCCCGCACCCCGGGTGCGGCAATGGGAGCAACGCACCCAGTCCTACCAGCGCGCGCTCGCCGCCCAGGTGGGTGCGACGTTCATCGACATCCACACGCTTTCCACTGACCACAGCACGTGCGCCCGCGACGCCGACCGCTGGGTGGCCGGGCTCATCGACACCACCACGGCCGGCTACAACATGGCCCTGCACCCCTCCCGCGCCGGGTCCGCCTTCGTCGCCGACCAGGTGGCTCAGGCGGTGTGAGACGTACTCTCGGCAAGGTGACCAAGTTTCAGAAGTTCCTCATTCCCCTATTCGCTGGCGCGGGCGTGCTCCACTTTGCAAAGACTGAGCCTTTCGACGGCATCGTGCCCGACGCCCTTCCCGGCTCCGCACGCACCTACACCTACGTCTCCGGCGTGGCCGAGCTCGCCGCCGCTGCCCTGCTGTCAAACCCGAAAACGCGGGCTGCCGGCGGGAAGTTCGCCGCTGCGCTGCTCGCCGCGGTGTGGCCCGCCAACTTCAACATGGCGTGGCAGTGGCGCAACGAGCCGTGGCAGAAGCAGATCATTTCCATCGGACGCCTGCCGCTGCAGATCCCGCTGATCAAGGCGGCGCTCGGCGCAGCGAAATAATCGTGGTGCCCCCAGTCGGGCTCGAACCGACACTGGGCGGATTTTAAGTCCGCTGCCTCTGCCAATTGGGCTATAGGGGCGACGGGGAAACATCGTACTTCCCCGGCGTGCGCAAACCGCAATCGGCCAGCTCATTTTCACCGAGCGGAGCTGGTCGGGTGGCCTTTGCCCAGAACAACCTTCAGAACAGAAACAGCAGGTGCTAGCCCCGCCGAATCTAAAACTCCAGCTTCGGAATAAACCGCCTCGGGCCCACTATGTTGGTCGTGACATCAAAGACGACAACCGCGATACCGATGCCCCGGGTTCAATCGGCTCTCGACACCGAGATGATCACCTTCTCCGTGAAGTAACTGCCGACCGGGTCCGGCCCGCCGACGTAGCCCGTCGCCCCGGTGACCAGACCAGTTCGTTGTGCAACCATGCCGTAATCTTACTCCCGGACCGGCGAATGTATTTGGACGGAGATCCCGCTTGACCAGGCAATGGCTCTTCTTAGCTCCGTGCGCCCTCGGCGCACTCGGACTCTTTCTCGCGCGCCGCGCCGGCGACGGCACCGCGGGCTTCTACTGGGCCACCGCCTTTACCGCCGTGGTGTACGCGGCCGCGTGGTGGCTCTGGGGCAACCGCCAGGCGTTTATGGGGCCCAAAAAGCTTATCGACGTCCTCCGGGGCGCCCTCATCGGTGCCGCTCTGGCGCTCGTGTTCGTCCTCGGCGCCCTGGTGGTACAGCACATCCCCTTCCTCGCTGGCCCCGCGGCGGAGCTGCTGGACACGCCCGACAAGGGCGGATACGCCCTGACGCTGCTGGTGCTGGTGGTCAACGGCCTCGGCGAGGAGCTGGTGTTCCGCGACGTTGTACCGCATCAGCTGCGGGGCATGGGCCAGTCGGTGGTGCAGGCCGGCGTGTGGTCCACGCTGGTCTACTGCCTGGTCACGTGCGTGATGGGCGTGCCGCTGCTGGTGTTCGCCGCCGGCGTGCTTGGGGCGGTGGCCTACTTCGAAGCGGCGAAAACTGGCCGGCTCTACTCCCCGGTCGCCGTGCACCTGACCTGGAGCATCGGGATGCTGCTCATCCTGCCCCAGTTCTTCTAGGACGCGGGGGCAGCGTCGGCCTCCTCTCCCCTTTCGCGAATCCAGCTAGTAGGACCCAGCTATTCGCCAAAAAATCGCAATTAGCTGGGTCCTACTAGCTGGATCCTGCGCGCGGGAGGCGTGGGGCCGCGGAACCGAGCACCGCCCAGGAGTCGCGCTCCCCACAGACCACCCAGGAGCCCGAACCGCCTACTCGCTGACGGAGAACACCTTCTTTTTCGGCTTCTCCTCAGCTTTGGTGGCCCCCGCGACGGAAATCTGCGGCGCGTCGAGCATCTCCGTCATGAAGTCGGCCACCCACTGCAACAGCTCCGTATCGCGCAGGTTCGGCGCGTTCAGGGCGCGCTTCGCGCCACCTTCGCGCGGCATCGGCACCTGCAGCGCCTTCGCCGCGGCGCGGAAGTTCGCGCCCGGGTAAAGGCGCTTCAGGCGCACCTGCTTGGAGTCCGGCAGCTCCACCGGGTGCAGCTTGATGCGGCTGCCCTGGGTGAGGATGTCGGAAACACCCACCTCGCGGGCTTGGTTGCGCAGCCGCGCCACCGCCATGAGGTGCTCGACCTCGCTCGGCAGGGCACCGAAACGGTCGATCATGTCGTCGGCGGCGGCGGTCAGGGCGTCGTCGTCGCGCGCCTCGGCGAGCTTGCGGTAGACCTCCAGGCGCAGCCGCTCGGAGTTAATGTAAGTCTCCGGGATGTGCGCGTCCACGGGCAGATCCACGCGGATTTCCTTGGGGCCCTTGTCGGTGGCGTCGACAGGCTCGCCGCTCATGAGCCCCTTGAAGGTCTCCACGGCCTCGCTAACCAGGCGCACATACATGTCGAAGCCCACCCCGGCGATGTGGCCGGACTGCTCGGCGCCCAACACGTTGCCGGCGCCGCGGATCTCCAGGTCCTTTTGCGCCACGGCGATACCGGAGCCTAAGTCGTTGTTCTGGGCGATGGTGGCCAGTCGGTCGTAGGAGGTCTCCGTGAGCGTTTTGTCCTTCGGGTACAAAAAATACGCGTAGGCGCGCTCGCGGGAGCGCCCCACGCGCCCGCGCAACTGGTGTAGCTGGCTTAAGCCCATGTTCTGGGCGTTTTCCACGATCAGGGTGTTGGCGTTGGCGATGTCCAGGCCGGTTTCCACGATGGTGGTGCAGACCATGATGTCGTACTCACGGTTCCAAAACCCCTGCACGGTCTGCTCGAGCACTTGCTCGCTCATCTGGCCGTGGGCGACGACGATGCGCGCCTCCGGGACCAGCTCGCGAAGCTGGCGGGCGGTCTTTTCAATGTCGGAGACTTTGTTGTGGATGTAGAAGACCTGGCCGTCGCGGAGCAGCTCGCGGCGGATCGCGGCGGCGACCTGCTTGTCTTCCTGCGGGCCGACATAGGTCAGCACGGGGTGGCGGTCCTCCGGCGCGGTGGTGATGGAGGTCATCTCGCGGATGCCGGTCAGCGACATCTCCAGGGTGCGCGGGATCGGCGTCGCGGTCATGGTCAGCACGTCCACATGCGATTTCAACGCCTTGATGTGCTCCTTGTGCTCGACGCCGAAGCGCTGCTCCTCGTCCACGATGATCAGGCCGAGGTTCTTCCACTGCACGCCCGTCTGCAGCAGGCGGTGGGTGCCGATGACGATGTCCACCGAGCCATCCGCAAGCCCGGAGATAATCTCCTTCGACTCTGCGGCGGTGGTAAAACGCGACAGTTCGCGCACGGTCACCCCGAAGCTGTCCATGCGCTGGTTGAACGTGGAGAAGTGCTGCTGAGCCAGAAGCGTCGTGGGCACGAGTACCGCGACCTGTTTGCCGTCCTGAACCGCCTTGAACGCGGCGCGCACGGCGACCTCGGTTTTGCCGAAGCCCACGTCGCCCACGATGACGCGGTCCATCGGCGTGGGCTTTTCCATGTCTGACTTCACCGCGTCGATGGCGGTGAGCTGGTCTTCGGTCTCCACGAACGGGAAGGCGTCTTCCATCTCGTGCTGCCACGGGGTGTCCGGCGCGAACGCATGGCCCGGCGCGGCCTGGCGCTTGGCGTAGAGCTCCACCAGCTCGCCTGCGATCTCGCGGACCGCGGCGCGCGCCTTGCGCTTCGTCGACTTCCAGTCTGAGCCGCCCATTTTGCTTAGCGACGGCTTCTCGCCCCCGGTGTACTTACTCAGCAGGTCCAGAGACTCCATTGGCACCCAAAGCTGGTCGCCGGGCTGGCCGCGCTTGGCGGGCTGGTACTCCAGCACGATGTACTCGCGGCGGGAGTCCTCGTCGCCGGCTTTGACGGTGCGCTCCGCCATCTTCACGAACTTGCCGATGCCGTGGGTGTCGTGCACCACGAAGTCGCCAGGCTGCAGGGCAAGCGGGTCGACGCGGTTGCGGCGGCGCGGGGCCCGTCGTTTAGCACCTGCGATATCACCCACGCGGTTGCCGGTGACGTCAGTTTCGGTGACCACGACCAGGTTCGGCCCGCCGAAGACCAGGCCCGCGTGCGACAGGGCCTGGTACAGGGTCACCGCGCCCTCGACGGGCTCCAGGCCGGGCGTGGCCACGCGGGCGGAGATGCCGTGCTCGCGCAGGCGCTCCGCCATGCGGTCGATCGTGCCCTTAGCCGGTGCCACGAACGCGACCTTGCCGTGGTTTTGGCCGATGTAGAGCTTCAGCGTGGCGTAGAGCTGCTCGATCGCCTTCGGGTCGCCCTTCGGCGCAGGCGCGGCCTCGAACTCCAGCGGCAGCGTCTCCGCGTCGTCGGCGGCGAACATGCCGGGCGGGGCGAACGTCCACCAGGCGTTGCCGGCCTTGGACGCGGAAACCTCCAGCGACTCGTAGGAGCGGTACGACGAGGCGGACACGTCCAGGCCCTCCACCACCACAGGCCCCTCGGCACCCATGGCGGCTGCCTCCCAGCCGGCCTTGAGGAACTCGCGGTCCGTCGCCTCCAAATCAGCGATGCGGGTGCGCACCTTCTCCGGGTTGGTCACCATCACCACGGAGCCGGCGGGCATGAGCTCCGGCAGCACCGAGTACTGCTTGTCCGTCAGCGCCGGGATGAGCGCTTCCATGCCGTCCGCCGGCTGCTTCTCCGAGATGCGGGCCAGCAGCGACGACAGCGTCGGGTTCGAGGGGAACTTTCGCGCGAGGTCGTCGGCCTTGGCGGCCACGGTATCGTCGATAAGCAATTGCCTCGCAGGGTGCAGATCGACCGACCGCACCTCTTCGATGGTGCGCTGGTCCGCGACTGCGAACGAGCGGATGTCGGTGACCTCGTCGCCCCAGAACTCGATGCGTACCGGGTTTTGCGCGGTAGTCGGGAAGACATCGATGATGCCGCCGCGGGTGGCGAACTCGCCGCGCTGCGCCACCATGTCCACATGGTTGTACGCGAAGTGCACCAGCTTCGCGGTCAGGTCCTCAAAGTCGTGCTCCTGGTCCACCGCGATGCTGATCGGCTGGGCAGGTGGCAGCACCGGCTGGCACACCGCACGCGCCGCCGCGACGATCACGCGCGGCATCTCCCACAGCACCTTCGAGCGGCGCCCCACAATGTCCGGCGCCGGCGAAAGACGCTCGTGCGGCAGCGTCTCATACGCCGGGAACTGCGCGACCTTCTCCTCGCCCAAAATGGCCTTCAGCTCCGCCGCAAGATCCTCCGCCTCGTGGCCGGTAGCCGTGACCAAAAGCACCGGCGTCTCGCGCGCAATCGCACCGGCCGCCCAGGAGCGCACCTGGTCGATGCCAGTGACGTGCAACGAATCCTCGCCCACGTGCGTGACCAACCCCTTCAACTTCGGGTCCGTCAGCGCCGCCGTGAGCAAACCGCCCAACACGGGCGGGGTGGTTTCAGTCATGTGTCTTACGCATCCTTCTCTGCGGTTTCGTCGCTTGTCTCGTCGCTCGCCTGGCCGCTTCCGTACACGCGCGGCTGCGCTTCCATCCCCCGCAACCCGTTCCAGCACAAGTTGGAAATGTGCGCCGCCACAGTGTGCTTGTCCGGCGTGCGCTCGTCCAGCCACCACAGCGCAGAATTGGAGACGGTGCCGACAAGCGCCTGACCGTACAGGCCCGCCATCGACTCGTCGAGCCCGCGGTGCTTAAACGCCTCTCCCAGCAGGTAACTCACCTCGGCGGTGACGCGGTTGAGAATCGTCGAATACGTCCGCCCCTCCCCTGGCAGCTGCCCGTGCGCGAGGATGACAAACCCGTCCGTCTCCTCCTCCACGTACGTGAGTAACGCCAGCACGCCGCGCTCAATGCGGTCGCGCCACGGGCCGGCCTGAATGTTCGACGTAATCGTGCGCTCCAGCCGGGCCATCTCCAGCCGCACAACTTCCTGGTACAGGCCTTCCTTGCTGCCGAAATGCTCGTACACCACAGGCTTGGACACCCCGGCGCGCGCCGCGATCTCCTCCATGGAAATGCCATCGAACCCGCGCTCAGCGAATGCCTGGCGCCCCACTCCGATCAACTGATCTCTGCGCTGGGGTGCTGTCATTCGCCTTCGAGCCATGCGACCTAGCTTAGAGCGTCGTAGTATTAACCCCGTCTTTGGCAGTTGGCGGGTCTGGTCTACAATCAGCGGTGCTATTCCCCATGGTGTAATCGGCAACACTACGGTTTTTGGTACCGTCATTCTAGGTTCGAGTCCTGGTGGGGAAGCTTTTTTATTGGAGGGGTACGTGAAACGCCACATCGCTTGGCTCGTTGCATGCGGGGTACTCGCGGGTTGCGCTTCGGAGCCTTTGCCTATCGACGCCCCTGCGTCCCCCACCCCCAGCCAAAACACCACCGAGTCCGCCTCGCACGGTGCCGACTCCCCGGATTCCGCCGAGGCCCACGCCGCGTTCCACTTCGAAAGCGGCACCCTCGAAATCGGCGACTTCGACCCCTACACCCTCGGCGACGACATCTTCGACCCCTGCACCGAAATCTCCCCCGAAGAATTCGCCGCCGCCGGCTTCCACAACGTGGAGCCGATCCCGGAGGAGTACGCGGGTTTGGCGCGGGGACTAAAGCTATGTCATTTTTCCAATAATCCCCAATTTCCTTCTGAGGGGTTTGCCCAAAACAACGCCTCTCGCGGCGAGGTTGAAAAACAAGTCACTTTACTTCCGGGGTACGAATCCAATCTTCTGCCTCAAGCATTTGTATACGGGCCCGTCAGTGAGTTCGGTGCTCACTGTTACGCTCAATTGGATACCGTTCGTGGGGGTCTTGTTTCCCTAGTAAGTGGCTGGGGCGAAGAGACTTCCCAGGACGCAATTTGCCACACAGCGGTTCAGAATCTTGAAAAATTGTACAGGGCAAATGCAGGCTGATGCTCACTAAAGTGAGCACTCCCTTTAAATACAACACCCGCCTGGCTACGGTGAGCTCATACAGGTTCATACGCAGGGGGAACAAATGATTCTGAAACTGGATTCAGCCGAGGTCGAAAAGGCAATCGACCAACTTCGCTCAGTAGCTAAGACGGTGATAAGGGGGCAGGGTGGCAAACAACTGGCATCCCTCTCCGGGTTCTCCAACGCGGGAGGCTTGGATGAGGCGGGCGAGCGCCTCAGCCCGATCGGGGATGAGAGAGCACCGGAGGCCAACCAGGCTATCGCGCTGTATCTGAAGCACACCGCAGACAACCTGTGGCTGGCGTTGACCAACACGCAGCAGACGGATGAGTCGTTCTCCGGGATGATGGGCTCGCTGCTGGCACCGCTCGGCCATTCAGCTCAGGCGCTAACGCCGATGTACTCCCAGGGGTTCCAGCAGCTCAAAGCCGCGGACCCGGAGACCCAAACGTTCGACAACACAGCCGTATCCTCCGCGTCGGAGACGTCGTTGCTCGGCGCAGAAATGAATCTGAACCTCACCAATACGTCGTTGGCGTACTCGGCGTCGGATTTTTGGAACTCCAACGCTCAGCTCATCGCGGATGCCATGGATGAGCTCAACGGGGTCCACCACGCTTTGAGTTCGTCGGCGGACACTGTCTGGATCCAAGAGGCGATGAAAAAGCTCACGCAGATTCAGAATGCGGGCTTGGAATACGTGGCGAACTCGCGTTCGCTCGCCAACCACACGGAGGCGCTCGGCATGACGGCGGACTCGGAGAGTATGTACGCGGCGGCCGCCGCAGCTGCCTACGCCGCGGCGGAGGATCCGAAGATCAAACGGCAGATCGAGTCGGACTATCTCGGGTCGTACTCCGTCCGCGTCCCCTCGGGGCTCCAGCCGGCAATTCCAGCGTTTAACCGCCTGTTGCCCGAGGCAGGCAAGCTGCCGTCGACGCCGTACGCCAGCACCGACGTGCCCGCCCCGGCCACCACGTCGTATACGCCGACTGAACTGCCGCCCGGGCTCCAGGAGGTTTTGACCAGCCGCGGCTATGGCGACCTCGCACACGCGAAGTCGCCGGCGGAGGTCATCCAGCAATACGGCCGCCCCACCCCTGAGACCTTTGAGCGCATCGCCGCGGGCGCGGCTCCCACCCAGTCTGCTTCGGCGGTTCTCGCCCCGCCTGCCCCGTCAGCAGCAGGCAGCTTGTCGACGAGCACTCCCGCCTCCCCTGTCAACACCGCCACCCCGACCATCAGCGGTTTCAGCGGCACGCCGCACACCAACGCGGCCGCAAGCCCCGCCAACGCCGGCACCGGTGCGGCGGGACTTGGCCTCGCGCCGGGCAACGCCGTCGCAGGTGGCCGCAGCGCAGCGTCTGGTCGAAGCAATAGCGCAGGGCTCGCCAACAACGCCCGCCCCAGTTCAGGCGGCGCTGTCACTACCGGCAGCGGTGCCGGTAGCGGCTTCGCTAACGGCCGCGGTTTCGGTGCCGCGCCGGGTGCTGGCCGCGGCGCTGGGACGGGGGCAGGTGCTGGGTTCAACGCTGGAGCCGGATCACACTCCGGAACGGGGCAAGGTGTCAACGGCATGCGCCCAGGTATCGGTGGTGCAGGCGCTGGCGGCAGCGGCGCGGGCTCGTCCTACGCCGCCGCTGGGGCGAACGGTGCGGCAAGCAACAACGCCCACGGCGCGCGAGGCGGCGCCTTCGCTGCGGGCCCTATGGCGGCTGGCGCGAACCGGGGTCGCGGGCGCGACAAGTCCGGTTCGAAGGTCCGCACTGTCACCAGTGCGGTGGAGCGCGACGGCAACCTCAAGGCGCTGCTCGGCGACGCTCCCCTGCTCCTGCCAGCAGTCATCGGCCACAACGTGCGCGGCTAGTGCCCTCCGGGGCCGGCCGGAAGATCCAGGTCCGCCTCCTGGCCAGGTTCGACGATGACGAACTGGCCCATCATGCCGCTGTCTTCGTGGTTGAGCATGTGACAGTGGTACATGTACGCCAGGCTCGGGTCCGGGTAGTAGCCCATCTGCACAAGCAGGCTCACCGTGGCCAGCGGCGGGACGGTGATGGTGTCGTGCCAGCCGGTGGTGAACTCCAACTCGCCGTTTTCCACACCGATGACGGCAAAGCGCGCGTCGTGGATGTGGAAGTTGTGGGCCATGTCGTCGTTCTCGTTGGTCACGTGCCAGATCTCCGGGCCCTTGTGGTCCACGGTGAAGTCCACGCGCGTCATGTCCATGGTCTTGCCGTTGATTTCCACACCGTTGAGACGGAACTCGCGCTCCACCTCCACAGACTCCGCATCAGGCACCTCGAACGGCACCAGCGAATCCGCGAGCTCGGGCACCTCGGGGGCGTCCTCGGCCGGCGCTGCGATCTCGAGCAGGTCGAACTTGTCGGTGAAGCCGAACATCTCTGCGGTTTCCTTATCCGGCATGCCACCTAAATCCGGGAGGCCGTCGCTGCGCAGCATCAAGTCCTTGCCCGGTTCCAAGTCCACCACGATCTCCACGCGCTCGCCGGAGCTGAGCAGCACGCCGTCGACCTCGACCGGGGCGTCCAGGAAGCCCTGGTCCGTGGCCACCACGTGGAACGGCTTGCCTAAGGACAGGTGGTGGAAACGCATCGTCGCGCCGTTGAGCACGCGCAGGCGAACGCGCCGGGTGGTCGCCTCGAAGCGCGGCTTGGTCATGCCGTTGACCATCACGGTGGATCCGACCCAGCCGTTGTCCTCGTCCAGCTGGCCGTCCTCGGTGAAATTGGCGTCAGTGATGATCACGGGGATGTCGTCTACCCCGTAGTCGTTGGGGAGGCCGGGGAAGGCGGAATCGTCGTCGTCAAGCACGATGCCCCCGGCCAGTCCGCGGTAGGCGTGGACGGCGGACTTTTCGTGCGGGTGCGGGTGGTACCAGCAGGTCGCCGCCGGCTGGTCCACGGTCCACGACGGCGACCAGGACTCACCAGGGTCGAACATGAGCGCCGGCCCGCCGTCGGCGGTGGCTGGAAGGTGCAGGCCGTGCCAGTGCACAACCGTCGGCTCCGGCAGCTCGTTGTGCACCGTCATGTCGATTTCCTCGCCGCGGCGCATGTACAGCGTCGGGCCCTGGTACGGGCCGTTGAAACCCCAGGTCTTGGTCATCATGCCGGGCACGATCTCGAACTCGCCCTCCTGCGCGGTCAGCTCGAAGCGGCGCACGTTGCCGTCGAGCTCGCCCTCGTACAGCGGCGGGATGCGAAGCGGGCGCGCCTTTTCGTCAGCGCCCAGCGGTTTCGTCTGCGAGGACGTCGAGCAGGCCGTACCCGTGGCTGCTGCGGCCAGCGCCGCCGTCGCAAGAAGTGTGCCCCTGAAGAATGTGCGTCTGCTCATTGCCATGTCCGCCTCCCGGTTCGCTGATACTCTCTTTCGACCCTACTATCCGCTGTATGTCTAACGATCAACGCGAGGAACGCAACGCACGCCGGTTCGTCTGGTCCAACGGCCTGCAAAACATCGGCGACCAGCTCGTCGCTCCGAAAACGGTGCTGCCGTGGCTCTTCGGCGCCGCGGGCGTGCCGGCGGTGATGACCTCGTTTCTCGTGCCCATCCGCGAATCCGGCTCGATGCTGCCGCAGGCGTTTTTGAGCCCGTGGGTGACCTCGAAGCGCTCCCGCAAGCGCGTGTGGCTCATCGGTTCGTGGGGCCAAGCCATCGCCGCAGGTCTCATTGCGCTCAGCGCCTTGCTTCTCGACGGCACTCCGCTCGGCGCCGTCATCCTGATCCTTCTAGCCGCCCATGCGCTGTTTCGCTCGTTGTGCTCGCTGGCGGGCAAGGACGTGCAGGGGCGCACGATTTCCAAGGGCCGCCGCGGCAGCATCACCGGCCGCGCCACCGCCCTGGCCGGCGCGTTCACGCTCGCAATCGGCCTGCTGCTGACGTTTTTGCCGAACAACCTGCCGCAGTGGACAATCGCCGCGCTACTCGCCGTGGGCGCTTTGACGTGGGCGCTGGCGTCGCTGGTCTTCGGTGGCATCGACGAGCCGGAAGCCGAACCGGAGTCCAACGACGGCCAGAGTATGAAGGAAATGTGGGCGCTGGTTAAGGGCGACCGGGACCTGCAGAAGTTCCTGGTGGTGCGCTCGCTGATGCTGGTCACCGCACTTTCCACCCCGTTCATCGTGGTGATGGCCGGCGATGAGGGCGCGGACCTGACGGGCCTGGGCGCATTCATCATCGCCTCCGGCGGCGCGTCGCTGCTGGGTGGCAGGGTGTCGGGCAAGCTTTCCGATAGGTCGTCGAAAAGCACGATGGCCTGGGCCGCCGGCGTGGCCTCGACCGTGATCGTGGCCCTTGTCGCAAGCGCCCGCCTGGCGCCTTCTGCGGTGAACGCCTGGGTCATGCCACTGGGTTTTTTCCTGGTCAACCTCGCCCACACCGCGGTGCGCGTGAGCCGTAAGACTTACCTGGTGGATATGGCCGACGGCGACAAGCGCACCATGATCACCGGCGCTTCCAACACGGTGATGGGCGTGGTCCTCCTCGTCGTCGGCGCGGTGTCCTCCGCGATTGCGGTGCTCGGGCCGCAGGCGGCGCTGATCTTCCTGGCCGTTGTGGGCTACGCCGGTGTTGTCGGCGCGCGGAACCTGAAAGAAGTCTCGGCGGCCGCCTCCTAGGCGTTATGCTTGTGGCCGACAAAAACCCGCTACAAATCCCATAAAACAAGGAGCATTCGAGTGCCTACCCACTTCGAACGTGCCGTTGTCGTGCTTGCGGCCGGCGCCGGAACCCGCATGAAGTCCGACCGCCAGAAGACGCTGCACGAGATCGGCGGGCGTAGCCTGCTGTCCCACTCCCTGCACGCCGCCGCCGGTGTGCATCCCAACCACCTGGTTGCGGTTGTCGGCCACCAGCGCGACCAGGTCGCCCCGGCCGTGGAGCAGATCGCCGAGCAGATGCACGTGGAGATCCGCCAGGCAATCCAGGAGGAGCAAAACGGCACCGGCCACGCCGTCCAGGTGGGCCTGTCCGCCATCCCGGACTTCGACGGCACCGTGGTGGTCACCAACGGCGACGTGCCGCTTCTCACCCCGGAGACCCTGCAGGCGCTCGTGGAAAAGCATGAGGCCGAGCACGCCGCGGTCACCGTGCTCTCGCTCGAGTTCGACAACCCCACCGGCTACGGCCGCATCATCCGCGGCGAGGCCGGCGACGTCCTCGAGATCGTGGAGGAAAAGGACGCCACCGACGAGCAGCGCGCCGTCCGCGAGGTCAACTCCGGTGTGTTCGCCTTCGACGGCAAGGTACTTCGCGACGCCCTCACGCGCGTCACCCCGGACAACGCCCAGGGCGAGTTCTACATCACCGATGTGCTGAGCATCGCGCGTGGCGACGGCCTCCGGGTCACCGCCTTTACCGCCCCCGACGCACGCGAACTGGCCGGCGTGAACGACCGAGTGCAACTGGCGGAGGCTGGCAAGGAGCTCAACCGCAGGCTCGTCGAGAAGGCGATGCGAGGCGGTGCGACCGTGATCGACCCGGACACCACCTGGATCGGCGTCGAGGTGGAAATCGGCCGCGACGTTCTCATCCACCCGAACACCCAGCTGTGGGGCTCCACCGCCATCGGCGACGGCGCCGAAATCGGCCCCGACACCACCCTGACCGACATGGAAGTCGGCGCCCGCGCCACCGTCGTGCGCACCCAGGGCGAACTCGGCGTCATCGGCGAGGAAGCCACCGTCGGCCCGTTCACCTACATCCGCCCCGGCACCGAACTCGGCGCCCGCGGCAAGCTCGGCGGTTTCGTCGAATCCAAGAACGCCAAGATCGGCGAAGGCTCCAAGGTGCCACACCTGACCTACATCGGCGACGCCACCGTGGGCAAGCACTCCAACATCGGCGCAAGCTCCGTGTTTGCCAACTACGACGGCGTAAACAAGCACCACACCACCATCGGCGACTACTGCCGCACCGGCTCCGACACCATGTTCGTCGCACCGGTGCACATCGGTGATGGTGCCTACACCGGCGCGGGTACAGTGGTCACCGAAGATGTGCCCGCCGGCGCGCTGGCCATCAAGGAAGGCCGCCAGCGCAACATCGAAGGCTGGGTGGAAGACCGCCGCCCGGGCACTGACGCGGCTGAAGCAGCAAAAAACGCGAAGCGAGAGGGTTAATTACATGACTGGTTACTCCACCGAAAGCCACAAAGACCTCAAGGTCTTCACCGGCCGCGCCCACCCGGCCCTCGCAGAAGCTGTGGCCAAGGAGCTCGGCATCGAGCTGGTGCCCACCACCGCGCGCGACTTCGCCAACGGCGAGATCTTCATCCGCTTCGAAGAGTCCGTCCGCGGCGCCGACTGCTTTGTCATGCAGTCCCATGCCCAGCCGCTGAACAAGTGGCTGATGGAACAGCTCATCATGATCGACGCGCTCAAGCGCGGCTCCGCCAAGCGCATCACCGCGATCCTGCCGTTCTACCCCTACGCCCGCCAGGACAAGAAGCACCGCGGCCGCGAACCGATCTCCGCCCGCCTGATTGCAGACCTGCTCACCGCCGCCGGCGCGGACCGCATCGTCTCCGTGGACCTGCACACCGACCAGATCCAGGGCTTCTTCGACGGCCCGGTGGACCACATGCACGCCCAGCCGATCCTGGTGGGCTACATTAAGTCCAAGTACCCGCTGGACAACCTCGTGGTGGTTTCCCCCGACGCCGGCCGCGTGAAGTCGGCCGAGAAGTGGGCCAACATGCTCGGCGACGCCCCGATGGCGTTCGTGCACAAGACCCGCGACATCGACGCCGCGAACAAGGTCGTGTCCAACCGCGTCGTCGGCGACGTCGACGGCAAGGACTGCATCCTCATGGACGACATGATCGACACCGGCGGCACCATCGCCGGCGCCGTCGGCGTGCTCAAAGAGGCCGGCGCGAAGTCCGTGGTCATCGCCTGCACCCACGGCGTGTTCTCCGACCCGGCCCGCGAGCGCCTCAGCGACTGCGGCGCAGAGGAAGTCATCACCACCGACACCCTGCCGCAGGACACCGAAGGCTGGAGCAACCTCACGGTGCTGTCGATCGCGCCGCTTCTGGCTAAGACGATCCACGAGATCTTTGAAAACGGTTCCGTGACCACCCTATTCGAGGGCCAGGCGTAACCGCCACGGTTCGCCGGACCACGACAGCCGGGGCAGCACTTGCGCTGCCCCGGCTTCACGCATACGGGAAGGAAAAAGGATGTACGAGCGCTACGCCCCGTCGGTGGATTTCACCCCCGACCTCGAGCACGCGAAGTCCATGTTCGACAACGACGCAACCCTGGAGTACCTCGGCGCGACCATCACACGCCTCGAGCCTGGCTTGGCCGAGGGCGAGTTCACAGTTGAGGCGCGCCACGCCAACGGCTTCGGCGTGTGCCAGGGCGGCGTGCTGTTCACCTTCGCCGACGCGCTGTTCGGCGGCGCATGCAACTCGCGGCGCACTGACCCGACCGTGAGCGCACAGTCCGAGATCATCTTCCTCGCGCCCGCGAAAATGGGCCACACCATCCGCGGTGTTGCGCGCGAACGCCACACGTGGGGGCGCAACGGGCTTTCGGACGTCACGCTTTACGACGGCGACACCGCCATCGCCGAATTCCGAGGTATGTCCCGCACCACTACACGACCACCGACAGGAAACTAAACCTTGAGCCAGAACCAAAGCCTGCAAGAACAGGGCCTGCACAGGAGCGTCAAAAGTAGGCAATTGATGATGATTGCCTTTGGTTCGTCGATAGGCACGGGCCTGTTTTTGGGCTCCGCCGGATCAATCCAGTACGCCGGGCCCGCGGTACTGATCTCCTTCGCGCTCGTCGGCGCGATCGTGTACCTCCTCATGCGCATGCTCGGCGAGATGGCGGTCGAGCACCCCGTCTCCGGCTCCTTCGCCGCGTACTCGCGCGCGTTCATCGGGCCGGTGGCCGGCTTCATCACCGGCTGGAACTGGTGGTTCACCACCGTCGTGGTGGGCATGCTGGAGCTGACCGCCATGGGCACGTTCTTGGACTATTGGTTCCCCGCCCTGCCCCACTGGGTCACCGCACTGGTGACGCTGCTGCTGGTGGTCGCGCTCAACCTGTTCAACGTGCGGGTGTTCGCCACGACGGAATACTGGCTGTCGCTCATCAAAGTTGCGGCACTCGTGATCATGATCGTGCTCGGGTTCGCGCTCGTGCTCGGCTTGGGGCCGGACGAGGCGATCGGGTTTTCCAACATCACCGACCACGGCGGGTTTATGCCCAACGGCATCTCCGGCGTGCTGTTCGCTCTGGTGGCGGTGACGTTCACATTCGGCGGCATCATGTCCATCGGCACCGCCGCCGGCGAGGCGGACAACCCGAAGTCCGCGATCCCGCGCGCCGTGAACTCCGTGGTGTGGCGCATTCTGGTGTTCTACCTCGGGGGCATCGGCACCATCCTGCTGCTCGCCCCGTGGAACGAGCAGGAATCGAATGAAAGTCCGTTCATCCGCGTGCTTTCCGGTGTCGGTTTCGGCCCGGCGGCCACCGCGCTCAACGTGGTCATCGTGGTGGCGGTGTTCTCGGTACTCAACACCATGACGTATTCGGGCGCGCGCATGCTACGCGACCTCGCCCGCAACGGCCAAGCGCCCCGCGCGTTCGCCGCCACCAGCGCGAAGGGGCTGCCCACCAAAGCTCTGCTTTTCGACGCCGCGCTGATGGGCACCGTCGTCATCCTGAACTTCTTCTTCGAAGGCAAAATCTTCGCGGTGCTGCTCGCCATCATCGTCGGCACCGAGCTGATCACCTGGGCGGGCATCTGCATATCGCACTTGAACTTCCGCAAAACCTCCAAGAGCGCGACATTTGCGGCGCCGCTGTACCCGGCGGCCAACTGGATTTGCATCGCGTTTTTCATCCTCGTGCTCGTGCTGATGGGTATTCTTCCGGAATACCGGATGGGCCTGGCCACGCTGACCGGCTGGATTATCGTGCTGGGCCTGATCTCACTGACCACGCAGAGGAGCCGCGAATGATCCGCCCCGACCTCGAGGCCATTCCCCCGTACGTCCCTGGCGTGCGCGACGAGCGCGCCATCAAGTTGTCCTCCAACGAGTGCGCCGAGGGCCCGCTGCCGCCGGTGCTCGACGCCATGCGCAAGGCGCTCGGCGAGATCAACCGCTACCCGGACATCGGGGCGCTGCAGCTGCGCGCGGCACTTGGCGAGCACCTCGGGGTGGCGCCGGAGCAGGTCGCGCTCGGCGCCGGTTCATCCGCCTTGTGCCAGCAGCTGGTGTCCATTGCGGCCCAGCCCGGCGACGAAGTGATCTTCCCCTGGCGCAGCTTCGAGGCATACCCGATCTTCGTCCAGGTCGTCGGCGCCACCCCGGTACGCGTGCCGCTGGGCAGCGACGACAGGCTGGACATGCCGGCACTAGCCGCCGCGGTGACCGACCGCACCAAGCTGATTTTCATCTGCAACCCGAACAACCCGACTGGGACCACAATCACAGGCGCCGAGTTCGCCGCTTTCATGGACGAGGTGCCTGCGGACGTGCTCGTCGTGCTCGACGAGGCATATTTCGAGTACAACCACGCCGCCGACACGCCTGTCGCCACTGAGGTGATCACCCGCTACCCCAACGTGGTGGGGCTTCGCACCTTCTCCAAGGCGTACGGGCTGGCCGGCGCGCGCATCGGCTACGCATTCGGCCCGCGGCCGATCATCGAGGCACTGAATAAAGTTTCCATCCCCTTTTCTGTCAGCGCGGTGGCGCAGGAGGCGGCACTCGCCTCGCTCGAGGCGCAGGAAGCACTGCGTGCGCGTATTGACGGCACCGTGGCCGAGCGGAGCCGTGTCGTCGAGAAGCTTGGGCTCGCAGAAAGCCAAGCGAACTTTGTGTGGCTGCCCGGCGCCGGCCAGGAGTTGGCGGACCGGCTGGCCGCGGAAGGCGTGCTGGTGCGCGCTTTCCCCGAGGGCATCCGCGTGACGGTGACTAACGCGGAGGAAACCGACGCACTTTTAGAGGCTTTCAGCCGTGCGCAGTGAGCAACGCCGCGTCATCGCGGCCACGACCATCGGCACCGCCATCGAGTGGTACGACTACTTCCTCTACGCCGCCGTCGCCGGACTGGTGTTCAACCAGGTCATGTTCGGCCCGCTCGGGCCCGCGGCGGCGACGATCGTCAGCTTCCTCACCGTCGGCCTGTCATTTTTGTTCCGGCCGCTTGGCGCGGTGCTGGCGGGTCACTTCGGCGACCGGCTGGGGCGCCGCGGCGTGCTCATGGTCACGCTGTTCACCATGGGCACCGCCACCGCGCTGATCGGGCTGCTGCCCACCTACGAAACCGCCGGCTGGTTCGCGCCGGCCGCCCTGGTGCTGCTGCGTATCCTGCAGGGCACCTCCGCCGGCGGCGAATGGGGCTCGGCCGTGCTTTTGGCCGTGGAGCACGCGCCGACCAACAAGCGCGGCCTCTACGGCGCCGGGCCCCAGGTGGGCGTGCCAGCGGGGCTGCTGCTGTCCTCCGGCGTGCTGGCGCTGATGACCATGATCGCCCCCGGCGAGGCGTTTTTGCAGTGGGGCTGGCGCGTGCCGTTTATGCTGTCCATCGGGCTGACATTTTTGGGCTGGTGGATCCGCACCGGCGTGGAGGAATCGCCCGTGGTGGAACAGATGCGCGAGGTCGGCGCGAAAAACCCGGTCGGGTCGTTGTTCAAGCGCCACGCCGGGCTCGTGGTCGCTGCAGCACTGATCTTCGCCGCCAACGGCACGGTGGGCTACATGACCACCGGCGGCTACATCCAGAACTACGCCACCGACCCGGCCGGGCTGGCGATCGAGCGCGGCGACATTTTATGGGCCGTGACGGCCTCCGCCGCCACCTGGCTGTGCACCACCGCGTTCGCCGGTTGGGTTTCCGACATCATCGGCCGCCGCCGCACGCTTTTAATCGGCTTCGTCGTGCAGGCCGTTGGCGTGGCGGTACTGTTCCCGCTTGTGGACACCGGGTCGCTACCGAAGATCACCGCGGCGCTGGTCTTCCTCACCGTCGGCCTCGGCCTGACCTACGGCGAGATCGGCGCGTTCTACGCCGAGCTCTTCCCCGCCTCCATCCGCGCGTCCGGCGCGTCCATCTCCTACGCGCTCGGCGCGATCCTGGGTGGCGCGTTCGCCCCCACCATCGCCGCTGCCCTGCGCGAGGCGACGGGCGGCACCACCGCGATCACCGTGTACTTGATGGCCGCGACGGTCACGGGCTTCGTGGTCACGCTGCTGATGCGCGAACGCGGCGGCATCCCGTTGGGGCACGAGTACGAGGAAGCCCAGGCGGGCGGGCATTTTGTGTGGCAGAAACCGGCTGCTACCCTGTAGCAGTCTCGGCGAGGGCCTTTAAAGGGCCGTTATCGACGCGATTTTGAGATCCTTTTGCGATCACTCGACGAGCACATATCCGTTTAGTGGTCGCAGGCAAGGCCTGTGGCCCTTCACACACGAAGGAGTACAACATGGCTATTACCCCCACCGTCATCAAGGGTGAGCGTCGCGAGGAGTTCGGCAAAGGCTCCGCACGCCGTCTGCGCCGCGACGGCAAGATCCCGGGTGTCCTGTACGAAAAGGGCATCGAGAACATCCACTTCGCGGTCGACCTCATCGAGATGACCGCGATCGTGCGTAACGACGGCGCCAACGCCATCGTCGAGCTCGAGCTCGACGGCGAGAAGCTGATGGCCATGGTCAAGCACATCGACCAGAACGTGATCACCCTGGACATCGACCACATCGACCTGTTCGGCATTAAGCGCGGCGAGAAGGTCACCGTCGAGGTCCCGGTTGTCATGGAGGGCGAGGCCGCTCCGGGCGCAGTTGTGCTGCAGGAGACCGACTACGTCGAGATCGAGATCGACGCGCTGTCCATCCCGGACGAGCTGACCGTGTCCATCGAGGGCAAGGAGATCGGCGACGCTCTCTACGCAACCGATGTCAAGCTGCCGGAAGGCGCAGAGCTCATCTCCGATGCAGAGACCCTCATCGTCAACGTCACCTACGAGCAGGTTGACGAGGACCTCGAAGCTGAGGCCGAGGCGGCTGAGGAAGGCGGCGCTGAGGCCGGCGCCGAGTCCGACGCTCCGGCTGAGGAGAAGGGCGAGGAGTAAACCCTCCCCTGCTTAAACCCGCCCCCGCATTGCCGCGGCGGCGGGTTTTCCGCATTCTCGGGTGGGTTATCCTCGTGGGCGTGACTATCTTGATCGTCGGCCTTGGCAACCCCGGCCCGCAGTACGCCGCCACGCGGCACAACGCGGGCGTGTTCGTCGTGGAGGAACTGCTCGGCCGCGCGACCCCCATGCCGGCGCAGCTTGCGGTGCACAAGCGCACGAACACGGAGATCGCCGAGCTGGCGAAGGGGCGCTTGCTTGACGACGACCATGCGGTCATCGCCCGCACCCAGTCTTTCATGAACGTCTCCGGCGGCCCCGTCAAAGCGTTGATGGATTACTTCGGCGTGCAGCCGGCCGATTTGTACGTGGTGCACGACGAGCTGGACTTGGAGCTCGGCGAGGTGAAGCTGCGCCTCGGCGGCGGCGACCACGGGCACAACGGGTTGAAGTCCATCACGAAATCTTTAGGCGGCAAGCCGTATAACAAGGTGGCGGTGGGCATCGGCCGCCCGCCGGGGAGGATGGCGCCGGCGGACTACGTGCTCAAACCATTCAGCGCGAAAGAGCAGGTGGATCTGGCTATCGCGTCGGCGGACGCGGCGGATGAGATCCTGCGCGCGATAGGCTAGCGCGCATGAAACTTGCCACGATCAGAACCGGAGACACCACCACCGCCGCGCGCATCACCGATGACAATAGGGCGGTCAAGCTGGGCGCGGAGGACGTCGGCAAGCTGTTGCGCGACGGCACCTTCGACGAAGGCGAGGAGATCACCTTCGCCCCTGGCGACCTCGCGCCGGTGATCCCGCGGCCTGGCAAGATCATCTGCGTCGGCCTGAACTACGCCAAGCACATCGCGGAGATGGGCCACGAGCAACCCGATGTGCCCACCTTGTTTATCAAGTACCCGGAGGCGCTCATCGGCGCCTACGACGACGCCGAAGTGCCCAGCTTCAACGCCGACACGCTCGATTTCGAGGGCGAGCTCGCGGTCATCATCGGCACCCGCGCCCGCCACGCCATAGACGGCGCGGAGCACATCGCGGGCTACTCGGTGATCAACGACTACACCCAGCGCCACTTTCAAAAGCGCACGCAGCAGTGGCATCAGGGCAAATCGCTGGAGAAGACCGCCGGCTTCGGCCCGTGGCTGGACACCGAGTGGCAGCCGGGCCCTGCGATCACCACCACCGTCAACGGCGAGGTGATGCAGCACGCCCCCACCGACGATCTGGTGTTCACCCCGGCGAAGCTGGTGGAGTTCATCTCGCATCTCTACCCGCTCGAGCCCGGCGACGTCATCGCCACCGGCACGCCCGCCGGCGTGGGCCACGCCCGCGAGCCGAAGCGCTACCTCGCCGACGGCGACACCGTGCGCGTGGAAATCGAGGGCTTGGGCGCGATCGAGAACACGACGCGGGTGTACTAGACGCCCAAGCGGTCCAGCAGGCGGACCTCAGCCTCGGCGATCATCTGCAGCGGGAACAGCAGGATCGCCAGCGGCAACGCGCTGAGCATGACCCCACCGAATTTCTCGGTCGGGTGCCTGTCCGCGCCGCCGTTGATCTGGTCGAGCCCGTTCATGATGTTGGTCATGAGGAAGCTGTACAGCCCCCAGGAGCTGCCGCTGTACGCGCGGTCGTTTTCGGCAGGCGCGGCGGGAGCGGCCGGGGCGAGCGCGCCCATCGCAAGCGCGCCGGTGGTTGCGGTGGCGATGGCAATCTTGGAAAGTTTCATACCTAAAACATCGCCCCGGCCGGCTACGGCGTTAGCATCCGCTCGATCTCGCGCGCTGGGGCTGCCATGAGCTCGCCGCGGTCCGCGCCAACGAGGCAGTAGTCGTTGTCCCTGGTCATGGGGCGTAGGTACGGGTAGGTCGGCGGCAGGTCCGGGTGCTCGCGGGTGAAGGCGGTTTCCACCCCGCTCGCCCACCGCCCGGAAAACGCGCGGGTGACCACCGCGGGCGTGTCCGTGCGCAGCAGGTCGCGGTTGCGCGCGCTGGTGCCGGCTTCGTCGGCGAGCAAGAACGCGGTGCCGCAGGCGACGGGGGCATCAAGCTTGGCGACGTCCTCCGGTCCCCGCACCCCTCCCGCCGCGATCACCGGACCGTCCGCGAGCGCGAGCAGCTCCTCCAGCGGGCGCTGATCGGGATCGTCGTGCTGGTCCCAGGTTGCGCGGTGGCCGCCGGCGCGCGGGCCCTGGACGATCATGCCGTCGACGCCCCTGCGCTGCGCCTCGGCGATCTCGACCGGGTTGGTTACCGTCGCCCACGCCTCCGAGCCCGCGGCGTGCAGTTGGGCGATCTCGGCTTCGGTGAAGCAACCGAACGTGGACGAGACCACGGCCGGCGCGGCGTCAAGAACGAGCGCGAACTTCTCCGCGTAATCGGAGGAGACGTCCGGGACTTTTTGGTGGAGGCGGCCGGCGAGCGTGAGGACGTCGTCAAGCAAAGGCTCGCGCTGCGGCACAAACAGGTTGGCGCCGAACGGCGGCTCGCACGCGGCGAGCCACTCGCGTGCTTGGACGGCGGTGCAGGTGCCGAGTGCGATGAACCCGAAGCTCACCGCGTTGACGAGCGCGGGCGTGGACGGCCCGCCGGCCATGGGCGCTGCGACTACGCGTGGAAAGTCCATGGCTAAAGTATGCATCATGTTCGGATTCTTCAGGCGCAAACGCACACCCACACTGGAGGCGGAGTGGCTCGTGGTGGGGCTGGGCAACCCGGGTGCGAAATACGCCGCCACCAGGCACAACGTGGGGTACATGGCGCTCGACGAGCTCGCCGACCAGCTCAAGCCGGTGCCCGGCATCAAAGCCCATGTGCAGGTGCGCGACGGCGTGGCTTACGCCCGGTCCACGACGTACATGAACACCACCGGCGAGGCCGTCGGCCCGCTGGCCCAGGCCCTGGGGGTTACGCCGGAGCGCATCATCGTGGTGCACGACGAGCTGGACCTGCCCGCCGGGAAAGTGCGCGTGAAACTCGGCGGCAACGAAAACGGCCACAACGGGCTGAAGTCCATCACCGAACACCTGGGCACCCGCGACTACCTGCGTGTGCGCATGGGCATCGGGCGCCCGCCGAAAGGTGTGGCGGTGCCGGACTGGGTGCTCTCCCCCATCGAGGGTGACATTTCCGCCCAGGTCGCGCTCGCCGCCGAAGCCTCGCAGCTGATTATCAGCGAAGGCCTGGGCAAGACCCAGAATGTGATCCACGCCGCACGGTAGCGTGTGGGGCATGACACACCACGCCATGTTCGACAGCAAGTACCCGCCCGCACCCGGCCTTTTTGAACCCGACGAGACCACCAGCGCAATCTCCCTGCAGCTCTGCCACGGCTGGAGCGCAGACATGATCACCGCCGGACTCGAGGACGACGGGGTCCCCGTGTCCGTCTTCGAGGAGGTCCGGGACGAATACGCCCGCTTAGTCCCCGAAGCCTCCGAGGATGCCAAACGCATCGACGCGCTGCGCGACGCCCTGGCCAAGCGCGATCTCGCCTTCTCCTTCGACGAGGGCTACGACATGGGCGAGGCCGCCGAGGACGGCGCCGACGTCGCCCGCGAAGACGGCCATAAAGGCTACGCCTACTGCACCATGCAGGACATCGACAGCGTCATCCACACCGGCGAACTCCTATTCGGCTTCAGCTCCCTGGACAACCCCGGCGACGAGTCCGACGCCGAAATCGGCCGGGCGGTCGTCAAAGCGCTCGAGGAGGTCGGCTTCACGCCCGAGTGGAACGGCAAGCAGCCCGGGCGCATCACATGCGAGGGCCTGAAGTTCGAGCTCCCGCTGGCGGACTAGCCCAGCTCGGCCTCCAGGTCGCTCAGCGCGCGCGTGAGCGCCGCCTGCTTGTCCTCGCGCGGGGCGAGCTCGCCGTCTTCAACGTCCTCGCCAAAAATGTCCAGCGCCACCTGGTTGCGAATGCCGCGCATGGACAGGTTCGCCACAATCTGGCGCCAGTGCTCCACCGCGCGCACGCCGCCGTCGCCGCCGTAGCCCACGAACGCCACGGGCTTTCCAGCCCACTCGCCGAAGAGCGAATCGAAGGCGTTTTTCATCGTGCCCGGGATGGAGTGGTTGTACTCGGGCGTTACAAAGACGAACCCGTCGCAGGCGTCCACCGCCTCGGACCAGCGGGTTACCACCGGGTCGTCGTACTGCTTGTTCGCCGCACCAGGCACGACCTCGGCGGTCAGGTGCGGCACGTCGAAATCGGCCAGGTCGAGCAGGCGGTAGTCCGCGTCGCGCTCGGCGGCGGCGTCCATCACCCAGGCGCCGACATCTTCGCCGATGCGGCCGGTGCGTACGGATCCGAGAAACACTCCGATTGTTGTCATGGACACGACTGTACTTGGCCGGAGGTGCGTCGATAAGCTAGCTGCTTATGAGTACCGTTTCCGAGGCCGCGCGCCGCCGCACATTCGCCGTCATCGCCCACCCGGACGCCGGTAAGTCGACGATTACGGAGGCGCTGGCGCTGCACGCGCACGTGATTTCGGAGGCCGGAGCGGTGCACGGCAAGGGCAACCGCAAGTCCACCGTGTCGGACTGGATGGAGATGGAAAAAGACCGCGGCATCTCGGTCGCCTCCTCGGCGCTGCAGTTCGAGTACGCCCCCGACGGCCACGAGGGCGAGCCGTACGTGGTCAACTTGGTGGACACGCCGGGCCACGCGGACTTCTCCGAGGACACCTACCGTGTGCTTTCCGCCGTCGATGCCGCAGTGATGCTTATCGACGCAGCCAAAGGCCTCGAGCCGCAAACCCTGAAACTTTTCCGCGTGTGCAAGGCGCGCGGGTTGCCGATTGTCACCGTGATTAACAAGTGGGACCGCGTGGGCCGCGAGCCGCTCGAGCTTGTCGACGAGATCGTCTCCGAGATCGACCTGCAGCCGACTCCGCTGTACTGGCCAGTGGGCGAGGCAGGCGATTTCCGCGGGCTGGCGCACGTCTCCCGCGACGGCGACATCGACGGATATGTGCACTTCACGCGCACCGCCGGCGGCTCCACCATCGCCCCGGAGGAGCACTACTCCCCCGACGAGGCGGAGGCGAAGGAAGGCGACGTGTGGGAGACCGCCGTCGAGGAGGCGTCGCTTCTGCTTGAAGACGGCGCCGTTCACGACCAGCAACTCTTCGAACAGTGCATCACCTCGCCGATCATCTTCGCCTCCGCGATGCTGAACTTCGGCGTGCACCAGATCCTGGACACGCTGTGCGCCATCGCCCCCGCGCCCGAGGGCCGCGCGTCCGACCCGAAGGCCGTCGAGGCGTCCACCACTGCGATGGACGAGCAGCGCGAGGTCGGCGACGACTTCTCCGGCGTGGTGTTTAAGGTTCAGGCTGGCATGGATAAAAACCACCGCGACACCCTGGCGTTCATGCGCGTGGTTTCCGGCGAGTTCGACCGCGGCATGCAGGTCACGCACGCGCAGTCCGGGCGCAGCTTTTCCACGAAGTACGCGCTGACGGTGTTCGGCCGCAACCGCGACACTGTGGAGACGGCGTACCCGGGCGACATCATCGGCCTGGTCAACGCCGGCGCGCTGGCACCCGGCGACACGATTTATGCCGGCAAGAAGGTCCAGTTCCCACCGATGCCGCAGTTCGCGCCGGAGCACTTCCGCACGTTGCGCGCGAAGTCGCTGGGCAAGTACAAGCAGTTCCGCAAAGCGCTGGACCAGCTGGACGCCGAGGGCGTGGTGCAGATCCTGCGCAACGATGCCCGCGGCGACGCCGCCCCCGTCATGGCAGCCGTCGGCCCGATGCAGTTCGAGGTCATGCAGGCGCGCATGGAAAACGAGTACAACGTCGAGACCGTCACCGAGCCGATCCCGTACTCGGTGGCGCGCCGCACCGACGCGGAGTCCGCGCCGGAGCTGGGCCGTCAGCGCGGCGTGGAAATCTTCACCCGCACCGACGGCGAGCTCATCGCCCTGTTCGGCGACAAGTGGAAGCTCGCGTTCGTGGAAAAAGAGCACCCGGAGCTGACCATCGAGCCGCTCATCGCGGACTAACTCGCGCCCCGATCGCATCCCAGGCCACGTCGGCGAACTCGTCTTGGCTGAGTCGCCCGCAGCCTTCCGGCAGGTGGCCCCAGTACTCGGCGCCGGTGACTTCCGGCATCTCTTCGACGTTGAGGCGCGTGGGCAGGTTCGGGTTGTCCGGCATGCTGCCGCCGATGAGCCCCAGCACCTCCAGTCCCGTCGCGCGGGCGTGGACGCAGGTCAGCTCGGCGAGGTTCAGGCTGCCCAGCCCCAGCGAGGTGACCACCACGAGCGGCGCGCCTGTGGCTTTGGCGATGTCGGCGAGGGTGTAGTCGTCCGCGAGCCGCACGAGCAGCCCGCCGGCGCCTTCCACCAGCACCACGCGCTCCGGGGCGTCGAGGCTGCGGATCCACTCGGTGACTTCGTCCAGGCTCGGCGTCTGGATCCCGGCGCGCCGCGCGGCGAGGTTCGGGGCGAGGGGCTCCGGGTAGCGCCACCGCTCGAACGTCTCGATGCCAGCAAGCTTTGCGACGGCTGACGCATCCCCCTGCCCCGCCTCCTCGCCCGTCTGGATGGGCTTGGCGGCCACCACGTCGAAGCCGCGGCGTTTGAGCACGGCTGCGATCGCGGCGGTGGCCACCGTTTTGCCCACGTCGGTGTTGGTGCCGGTTACCGCAATGATCATTTCGTGGCCTCCTTGACTGCTGCCGCAATGCCCCGGCAGATCTGGGCAATCTCTTCTTCTGTGCAGATGTAGGGCGGCATGGTGTAGATCAGCCGACCGAATGGGCGGATCCAGACGCCTTCTGCCATGGCGGCTTCGGTGGTTTCGCGCATGGGCGCATCGTGTTCGAGCTCGACCACGCCGATGGCGCCAAGCACACGCACATCGCCCACGCCCGGGATGTCCGCCAGCGGGCGAAGGCCACGCTCGAGCTCCGCTTCGATCCGCGCGACCTGGTCGCGCCACTTCCCCTCCGCCACCATGGCAACGGACTCGGCCGCCACCGCGCAGGCGAGCGGGTTGGCCATAAACGTCGGGCCGTGCATGAGCGCGCGCGGCTCCATCCCCGAGGCGATTTTCTCGATGGCCAGGGTGGCTGCGAGTGTCATAAACCCGCCGGTCATCGCCTTGCCTACGCACATGATGTCGGGCACGACGCCGTTGTCCAGGGTGGTGAACAGCTGGCCGGTGCGGCCGAACCCGGTGGCGATTTCGTCGGCGATGAGGGGGATGCCGGAGGCGTCGCAAAGCTGGCGTAGCCCCTGCAGCAACTCGGGGTCGTGAAAGCGCATGCCGCCGGCGCCCTGGACCACTGGCTCGACGATCACGCCGGCGATCTCCGGTGTGATCAGCCGTGCGAACTCGTCCAAATACGCCGCATGCTCGCCGGCCGATGCGCCGCGCACCGGCGGCGCGGGGGCAAACACCTGCGGTTTCAGCGCGTCGCCCCACATCGCGTGCATGCCGCCTTGCGGGTCGCACACGCTCATGGTGGCGAACGTGTCGCCGTGGTAGCCGGAGCGCCAGGTCAAAAACGTGGTGCGCTCCGGGTGCCCCTGCCCGATGGCGTACTGCAGCGCCATCTTCATCGCGACCTCCACCGACACCGAGCCTGAGTCGGAGTAGAACACCTGGGAAAACGCCCCGCCGGTCAACTCCAGCAGGCGTTTCGTCAGCGTCGCCGCCGGCTCGTGGGTGAGCCCGCCGAACATGACGTGGCTCATCTTCGCAATCTGCGCCTCCGCCGCCGAGACCAAACGCGGGTTGCAGTGGCCGTGGATGACGGCCCACCAGGAGGACATGGCGTCGATGAGCACGCGCCCGTCGAAAAGTGCGATGCATGGGCCCTTAGCGCTTTCGACGGGGTAGGTGAACTGCCCTGGTTCCGCATAGGGGTGCCAGATGTGGGCAGCGTCAATGTCGGCGATCTCGCGTGGGTTCATGCACACGAACCATAGCAGCTCACCGCTAGTTTTGAACGGTGTTCAACCCTACGGGGTCAGCGCACCTCCGGTCACTGCGAGCGTCTCGCCGGAGATGTAGGACGCCGCCTCGGAGGCGAGGAATACGTACGCGCCCGCCAGTTCCGCGGGCTGGCCCGGGCGGCCGATGTCGGAGTCCTGGGCAAAGTTGTCCACGACCTCCTTCGGCTGCCCCTCCGCCGGCTGGATCACGGTCCAGATCGGCCCCGGCGCAACCGCGTTGACCCGGATACCTTTCGACGGCAACAGCTCGCCCGACAGCCCCTTGGCCAAGTTATTGAACGCAGCCTTCGTCATGGCGTAGTCCAGCAGCTCCTTGGATGGCTCGTACGCCTGGATAGAGGTGGAGAAGATGATCGATGAGCCCGGCTCCATGTGCTTGACCGCTTCCTTGGTCACGCGGAAGGCCGAGTAGATGTTGGTCTTCATAGTGGCGTCGAAATCGGCGTCGGAGATGTTGAGCAGCCCGTCGTTCCACACCTGGCGCGAGGCGTTGTTGACAAGGATGTCAATGCCACCTAAACCCTCGACGGTCTTTTCCACAGCGGAGATGCAGTTGTCCAGCTCCTGCAGGTCGCCAGGGATGGCTACCACCTTGCGGCCGGCGTCCTCGATGAGCTTCACGATGCGGTCGGCATCTTCCTGCTCCTCCGGCAGGTAGGAGATGGCCACGTCCGCACCTTCGCGGGCGAATGCGATGGCGGTGGCGGCGCCGATGCCGGAGTCGCCGCCGGTGATCAGTGCGCGTCGGCCCTCGAGCTTGCCGGAGCCGGCGTAGGAGTCCTGCCCCAGATCGGGCTCGGTTGCCATCTGCACGTCCAGGCCGGGGTTGTTCTGGCGCGGCTCGGCGGGGAACTCGGACGGGTACTTTGTGCGGGGATCAATCAGTGCCATGGTGCCACCCTACCGGCGGGTTTGTGATCATCCGTCCAAGATTTCATCCGCTGCCCGATCAGTCCAGCGCCGCATCTGTAGCCGCCCCGCAGCGCCCATGCTGGAGCGCGGAGGCGCCTGAATGCAACGGCGCGAATCCATCCCCGCCTGAAGTTCTTTGGCGCGCAGCACCTCGGCGTCGATTTTCACGCCCATCAACAGCACCACGTTCATCGTCCACACCAGCACCAGCACCGCCAGCACCGTCCCGAACGCGCCGTAGGTGCTACGCACGCCGACCAGTTTCAGATACCAGCCGAAACCCACCCACAGCGCGCTGGCCACCGTGAGCGCCAGCGCCGAGCCGAGCGTCAGCACCCGGAACCGCCCGGGCCGCACGTTCGGGGTGAAGTGGTAGAGCACGCTGACCAGCGCAACTGCCACCACCGCGATCACGGGGCCGCGCAGGTAGTCCCACACAGGCAGGAAAATCGAGGTGAGGTACTCCAGCTCGTCCTCCAGCTGCAGCGGACGTGCGAGGGGTCCGAGGACGGCGTTGACGATGCCGCCGGTAAGCAGCGCGCCCAAAATAATCACCACCGCGCCGATGACGAGCACGAGAGTGACCAGCCACATCGTCGCCCACGTCACCACAATCGGGCGGCCTTCAGTGCGGCCGTACATCAGGTTCGCGTTACGCGAAAACGACCGCACGTAGCCCGACGCCGACAGCAGCGAGATCAGCACAGAGACCACGAGGGCAATCGTGCTTTGCGACGGCGTCCCGACAATCGACAGCACCAGCGCCAGCGCATCTTCCTGCAACTCCGCAGGCACATACGAGCGGATCAGTTCGGCGAGCAGCGAATCCGGGGCGTCCTCCTCGCGCGGCATGAGCAGGCTGAAAATGGAATACGACGCAAGCAGTATCGGCGCAACCGACAGCAGCGTGTAGTACGTCATCGCGGCTGCGCGATCCACCATGGCGTCGTTGGCAAAGTCAGTGACGATGCGGCGCAGCACCGACTTCCAGCCGGCGCGCGACAGCCGGGTGCCCAGCGGGGAGGAGTAGTCGTGCGGGGAGACGACCACGTCGCCGGTGCCGTACGGCATGACCAGCTCAGCGCGGTAAGAGGTGCCCTTTTCTGCCATGTCAACCACTGTAAACGGGCGCGAGCCACCCCGGTTCCCTGGTGTCGCAAATCTGTGGATAACCCGGACCCCGGAGGAAGGTTGTCCACAGATTTCGTTTATCGGGGCTTGCGGGGTTGCTTTTTGCGTTTACTTTTGCCGGCATGAGCTTCCAACACTTCGTCCAAAACCGCCCGACCGTTGACCACCTTGAACATTTTGACCGTGACACCGCACTTTCTATCGGCATGAACCCGACCACCGCCACCGCCTGGCAGCAGCTGGAGAAGGTGTATTTCGGCCGTACGAGACACGTCAAGCAGCAACGCAAAGCATTGAACAGGGCCCGCGAAGGGGAATTTTCCGTGGAGCAGCTCGCCATGATCGAGCGCCGGCTCAAGCCCATCACGCACGAGGGCACGCGGTGGCGTTTGCGGCTGGCGCTGCTCAAGGCGTCGAAGCGGTACAAGTCGCTCGAACGCGCCGCGAAAGAGCTGATCCCGGCGGTAAAGAAGCCGCGGAAGGATTCGATCTCCTTTTCCAAGTCCGTTGACGGCAAGCGGGTGCTGCGCATCATCTTCGACGAACGCTTCCTCGCCGACCTCGAAGCGGCCCTGCGCCGCGGCATCGACACCTCCAAACCCGCTGGCCCGCAAATGCTCGAGCGTTTTGTCGCATTGCTTCGCGACGGCGACAGCGTACCCACCGCCTCCCCCACCCCACTGATCCTGGTGCCGCTCGAGGATTACGTCCGCATCCTCGACGGCGACGGCGACGAGACGATCCTGGGGCTGACCGACGGCACCACCATCACCGGCGCCGAGTGCCTGCAGCACCTCGTCGGCGACACTCTCCAGGTCGCGCTCTTCCACCCGGAGGAGGGCGCTGTGAACCTGTATACGGGACAGCGCCACGCCAACTGGAAGCAGCGCATCCTGGCTAAGGCGACCTCCCCGGTGTGCCTGGTTCCCGACTGCCGACACGCCGCCGACCACTGCGAAGTGCACCACGTCGTGCCGTGGAAGCACGGCGGCGAGACAAACATGAACAACCTGGCCATGCTGTGCCCGTACCACAACCGGACGAACGACGATGACGCGCACATCAACAAACGCGGCCGCGTGCGCTTCATCGGCGGGATGCCGGTGTGGGTCTCACCCAGGGGGTATGCGGTGCCGAACCCGTACCACCAGTTCGGGGCGATGAAATTGTTATTCGGCAAGTAGCGCCTCACCCCAATCGCACGGTCGCGGGACGTAGCGCTCCGGGCGGTTGTGGGCCAGCGGCGGCTCGATAACGTCGATGACGTCGCGCCAGCGCTGCGGGATGGAGTGCTCCCCTACCACGCCACCGAGAAATGCGCCCACGATGGCGGCATTGGTATCCGTGTCCCCGCCGAGCGCGATGGTTTGCACCAGCGCCTCCTCGAAGTCGGTGCCCTGTGCGACGTGGTAGACGACTGCGTTGAGCGCGGTGCACACCCAGCCCCCGCCATTGTTGGGAAGCTGCGTTTCCCACGTCGCTGTGGTGTCGCCGCGGGCGATCGCACGGTCGTCGCGGTACTGGTCGAGGTTTTCGCGCTCGAGGCGGGTTCGCAGTGCCTCCAGCGGGTCCGCACCCCCGAGCACATCCGCGAGCGCACCGGCGTACACCGCGTTAGCCGCCACCGTCATGGGGTTCGGGTGGGTGAGCTCGGCGTCGGCGCGGGCGAAGCGTTCCGCTTCCTCGGGTTTGCCTGCGTAAGCAACCGCGAGCGGGCTGATGCGCATCAAGGCCCCGTTAGCCTGAGACCCGTGGTCTTTCTCGCCGCGCTCCAGCGCGCTGCGGCACGTGTTGCCGGCGTCGAACGGGTCGGTTGCCATCCACCGCTGGTAGCCGGCCAGTGCCTCCGACTCGTCGAACCCGCCAGCACGGCGCAGGGCGTCGATGAGCTCGATGGCCATCTCCGTGTCGTCCGTGGGCTGGCCAGCCTTCAGCCCCCAGTAGCCGCCGTCGTGCATCTCGCGCACCCCGCCTTGGTACTCGGCGGCGATGTCTTCGGACTTATAGAACTCCACCTGCGCCCCAAGGCTATCTCCGATGCACTGGCCGTAGAGCACTCCTCGGGCGCGCGACATCATGTCCATGACCGCCACCTTATACACTCAGCCAACATGGGACTTCTCAGTCGCGCGCGCCAACTCCTCGGCCTCGGCCACACGCCGTTGGTGGATTTTCCGGACCGGTTTGAACCTTTGGACGTCGACAAGCTTGAGGTGCACACCGCGAAACTCTCCCCCGACACCGAGGAAAAGATGGTCATCGTGACCACCACGGTGGCCGCGCTCGACCGCATCGCCGCAGGCGGCGCGGTGCAGCTGCGGCACGAAGGCGAACGCGACGTCACTTTCGTGCCGGTGGACCGCGAGGCCGTGCCGGTGCTGGACCCGAAGCTCGGGTGGATCATTCCGGTGACGCCCGCGACCGCCCGCGAGCTCGCTGAATTGCCGAAAGGCCCAGGCGAGCACGAACTTTCCGCGCTGCACCTGGGCCTGATTGTGGAGTAGCCGTGTGTGATTCAGCTCGCGAGCCAATGAGTGTCACGCAACTAGCGAGGCAGGTAGCCCGAAGTCCCGAGTGTGAACGCTTGCTGGAATCCATCGAGCTGCACTGCCGGCCGGTCGAAGGTCCGACGATGACACCGAAACAGCGAAGGTCATTGGAAAACGAGCCGCGCAACTGGATGGGCTCGATCATTGAGCTCGCGCTACGGCTCGAACTCTGCCGGCCTGGCGCCAACTTCGGACATCCCCTCGGCTTAGAAACGGCCCTAGAGTTTCTCCTCGAAGACGAATTGGCGGACAACAGCGTGGCACGCGCCGTGCACCACGAGTTAACAGCCGAGTTCCGCCAAAAACGTAAACCGATCGGAGTTAAACGCAGCGCGTTTTTCGAAGCCGACGACATGTTCATCCCAATCGACGTAATGCGCGCAATCGGCAAAGCGTGCGGGCTCGCACAACACCGGTTTGGTTTCATTGATCCCGGCATCGAAGACGAGGCGTTCGCACTAATTGAGTGGGCCGATTCCCTCAACGAGTTTCACGTCAGCCTGTTCAACGCCGCGGTGTGGGTGGCAGAAAAGCAACTGGCCCAGTTAGGTTCCAGGGTCACCAACGCGCACGTGCTAATCGACGGATACCACACCCAAAAAGTAACCAGCGGCGAATACGATCTCGCGACCGAACATCAACTTCTAGACCTCAAATGCGCCCAATCGCGCGAGTTTCGGCCCGAGTGGAAGTTGCAGCTGCTCATGTACTGGCGGATGGGTCTGCAGACGACCGACCTTGATGGCAACGCAAGAAAACGGCAATTCGAGCGGTTCCGGGAACTCGGCATCATCAACCCTTTCTGGGGCGAATACAGCTACATGCTCGTCGAAGACATCCCGAAAGAGCTCATCGAATATGTGGATAACGTGGTCTTCGAGTTCACAAAACCCGTAGTCATCGGTGAGAGGGTGGCTTATGCGGTCACCGACATAGGCGAAGAAGAGCTCATCGGCCTGGACAAAGCCATTCCGGTAGTGAAGCGAAGAGAAGAGATCGCACTCCCGCTTGACGTCACCACCGAGGGCTGCTTGGTAGTCCCCGATTTTGAGGGTTGCGCGCCCTCACCTCACCTAGCATTTCAGCCCCACGAAATTGTCCTGAATTGGTTTTCATACGGAAACGTGGATGACGCAGCAAAGGCTATTTCGCTGCTTTGTGCCGCGCGCGATGTGTTGATGGAAACGGAACCCGACGCGGTTGCAGTGACTGGCGCCGTGTACGCGAACGCAATTCCCCGACTCATGCGCGTGTTCGCGCTCGCGCGAACACTGACCGCTGCAGCAGTGGGAGCGGAATCGGCGGATGAGGTCGCTCTTGCTGCTGAGGTCGCCGGCCGCGCTCAGCGCCTTTTCGATGCACGCTCCACACCGCTTGCGGTCAGTACCGAGTACCACGTCGCCGCTGTGCTTGGGACCGACGACCCCTGTTAGAGCAGACCGATCCAGTTCCAGTAGGTCGCCGACAACAACAGGATGAGCAGGTAGCCCACGATCGTCAGCGGAATGCCGGTGCGCAGGAACTGCTTGGAGGTGAACGCGCCGGTGCCGTAGGCCAGCATGTTCTGCGGCGCGGAGACCGGCAGCAGGAAGCCGAAGCAGATGACGAACTGCTGGATGATCACGAAGCCGATGCCGTTGTTGGGCACGTCCAGGGTGGCCGCCAGCGCGATGAACACCGGGATCAGCGCGGATGCCAGCGAGGTCGCCGAGGCGAACCCCAAGTGGATAAGGATGTTAAACAGGCTCACCAGCGCGATCGTGGCGATGATCGGCATGGACGCGAGGCCGATGGCGCCGAACGTCGCCTCCGACAACCAGGTCGCCGCGCCTGTGTCCAGCAGGAACTTACCCAGCGAGATACCGGCGGCGAATACGACCAGGGTGCCCCAATTGATGTGTTCTTGGGCGTATTTCCAATCCATCACGCCGATGATCGGGGTGAGCATGATGCCCACCGCGACGATGGTGATGGTGGCGGAGCTGATCGGGTGCAGCACGCCTTCCGTCGCCCAGAACAGCAGCAGCGCAACGGCAATTGCGGTGAGGCGCTTCTCGGCGCCGGTCATCGGCCCCATCTCTGCAAGCTGCTTTTCGACGAGCCCACGCCCGCCCTCGATCGCCTCAGCCTCCGGCTTGATCGCCCAGCGCATGATGAAAAACAGCGCGATCGACATCAGCACAGACCACGGCGCGGCCCACAAGAACCACTGACCCCAGGAGATGGTCTGTTCCAGCTGGTCTTCGATGAAGCCGACGGCTACCAGGTTCTGTGCCGCGGCAGTTTTGATGCCGACGTTCCAAATGGACACCGCCTGCGTCGCGGTGATGACCAACAGCGCCGCCAGTTTCGACTCCTTGGCCAGGCCGAACGCGGCGACCATGCCCATGAGAATCGGCACGACGGCGCCGGCGCGCGCCGTTGCGGACGGGACGAAAAACGCCAGAATGATGGAGATGACGATCGCGCCGATGACGATGTTGGAGACCTTCTCTCCCGCAGTCTTCAGCACGTAGAGCGCCAGCCTGCGGTGCAGCCCCGTGGCCTGCATCGCTGTCGCCAGCGCGAGCGCGGCACCGACGAGCGCCACCGCAGACGAGGAGAATCCGCTCATCGCGATGCTCAAGCCCTTCGAGGCGCCGACCGCCTGACCGGTCTCGGGGTCGGTGGCGAAGGTGAGCAGGATCGCAATGAGGCCGACGATGATCACGGCGGAAACCGAGTAGGACACCGCTTCCGTGACCCACATGATCACGGCGAAGGCGAGCATGCCGAGCGCGATTTTCGCCGGCATGGCCAGGCCCGCAATCGGCAGCATCATCACCACCCCGAGTGCCACAAACGCCAAGATGAACGCGATGACCTTGCCGGTGTTGCGTTCCTTTTCCACAGGTTGTTGCTCTGAGTTAGCTGCTGGTGTGACTGCTGTAGCCACTGCGTGCCCCTCCTTAATTCGGTTGTTATATACCTGACGCTAGTCACTCCTATAAAGCCTGCAAAATGGGATGTTTGTACGGTTCACCGGGGGCGCGCGGCCGTGCTGGGGGTAGCATCGCTGCCATGAATCTGAGCTCGCAGCTGAACTACAACATGCACCACGGTGCGGAGGATCTGCGCACGATGCTGACCACCGACAACTTCTTGCCGGCGTCCTGGCAGGATTCGCTGAACGCGCTGAGCTTTTCGGTGATCGGGCTGTGGGACTCGATCGTGCGCGGCGTATCCGTCCTGCTGTAACAACCTCACAAAACCGCGAACTCCACAGGAAAACGTCACCGAGCTGCGAGTATAAAGAGTATAAAGAGTATAAAGACCTCCGCGTGTATAAAGAGTCTAAAGACTCATGGAGGTTCTGTTGCGAAATCCTTTCATTCCCACATTTGGTGTTTCCCCCGTCGTGCTCGGTGGCGACGACAGCCTGACACGTAACTTCGGCGCCGGCCTGGACGGCGGGCCCGGCGACCCGCGGCGAACCCTGCTCGTTTCGGGGCCACGTGGCATCGGTAAGACGGTCGCGCTCAACGAGCTCGAAGACGAAGCCGCCAGCCATGGCTGGATCGTGTTGCGCGCTCAGCCGTACGAGCTGATCGAACCGCTAGTTGCGACCGTGATCCCGCAGGCGCTCGCCACACTCCGGCAGCAGGATCCGGGCCGGCGCCGAATTTCAGGCGTGACGGTCTCCGGCATCGGCGGGTTTTCCACCACTGCCGCCCCAGGGGACAAGCCGGCTCCCTCCTTGATCGGTTCGCTGAACACGCTTTGCGATGAGCTGCCGCCCGAATCCGGCGTACTAATTACCCTCGACGAAGTTCAAAGCGTCAACGCGAAAGAGTTGTGGCAACTCACGGCCGCGGTTCAGGATCTGCGCCGGGACGGGCGCGACATCGCCTTCGCCGCCGCCGGATTGCCTGACGGCGTGGAGTCACTACTGCAGCACCCGGGGACCACGTTCCTGCGCCGCGCTCAGCACGCCGTGCTCGCCCCAATGACACCAGCTGAAACGCTGACGGTGCTTCGGGATACCGCCGCGCAAGGTGGCGTGGAGATCCCCAACGGGGTACTTACGGACGCCGCGGCGCTGACCCGCGGCTACCCCTTTTTGATCCAGCTCCTCGGCTACCACCTATTCGAGCGTGCTAACCGCCGGGACCAGCCGGTCTCCCACGACGACCTCGCGGCAGTGACCCCAGACGTGTTGAAAACACTGGGCGATTTAGTCCACCAACCAGCGCTGCTGCACCTGCCCGCCGCCGAGCTCGCATACCTCGAAGCGATGGCCGAGGTACAGGAGGGTCAGCAGGCGGTACCAAGCGCGGCCATCGCACAGCAACTGGGCAAACGCGTTCAGCAAGTCTCCATGGTGCGGCAGAAGCTTATCGACCGGGAACTGATCTACTCCCCTCGCCGGGGTCTGCTCAACTTTGTCATCCCTCACATGGGCCACCACCTCAACCAGCGCAGCACGCGCGACACCGGCTGGGATTAGCACCCCTACCCTAAGATATTGCACGAACTGCGCAATTTTGCGTACTGTGTGCAACATGTCTGAATTCCTCTACCGGCTCGGCAGCTGGTCATACAAAAAAGTCTGGCCGTTCTTGGCCGTCTGGCTGATCCTTTTGGCCGCCCTCGGTTTCGGCGCCGTGAACTTTGCAAAATCCCCCAGCCCCACATTTTCCATGCCTGATATGGATTCCACCGTCACGCAGGAGGAGATGAACGAGCGCTTCGGCACCGACGAGGACGCGATGAGCGTGCCCTCCGGCACCGTCGTGGTCAAGGCACCGGAGGAGAAGACGCTGAAGGACCCGGAGGTGATGGCCGAGGTCGACGCGATGCTCGACGAGCTCAAGGCCACCGGCTATTTCCGCGATCCAGACGCGATTGTCAACCCAGTCCTCGCCGCCGGCGGCATGGCCAAGCAGATGAGCGAAGCTAAGGCGGCCCAGGGTATGCCCCAGGAGCAGATCGACGCTGACATCGCGGCACTGTCGCCGCTGAACCCGGACGGAACCACCGGCACTGTGTCCGTCACGTTCGCTGAGGACAACATCATGGAAATCCCGGCGGAGACCCTCGATGAGGTCGAGGGCATTCTCGAACGTTACGACGACTCCGAGCTCACCGTGAAGTACAACGGCAACGCGTTCAGCAGTGCCGGGGAAATGGACGGCACCTCCGAGCTTATCGGCATGGCGGTTGCCGCGATCGTGCTGCTAGTCACCTTCGGCTCCCTGGTAGCAGCCGGTCTGCCGTTGATCGCCGCTGTTATTGGCGTGGGCGTGGGCATCCTCGGCGTGCAGCTGGGCACCCTGTTCACCGACTCGATCTCCGACATGACCCCGACGCTGGCGTCCATGATCGGGCTTGCCGTGGGCATCGACTACTCCCTGTTCATCGTCGCGCGCTTTCGCAACGAGCTGATTTCGTCCTCCGGCCTCAACGATCTCTCACCTAAGGAACTCGCGCAGGAGCTGAAGAAGATGGATAAGGCGAAGCGCGCCCACGCCATGGGCATGGCGCTGGGTACCGCGGGCGGTTCCGTCGTCTTCGCCGGCACGACTGTGCTTATTGCGCTGGCCGCACTATCGATCATCCGCATCCCGTTCCTGACCGCCATGGCACTTGCCGCCGCGGCGACTGTCGCCATTGCAGTTCTGGTGGCGCTGACGTTCCTGCCGTCTTTGCTCGGTTTGCTGGGTTCCCGCGCGTTCGCGATCCGAATTCCCGGCCCGAAGGTGCCGGACCCGGAGGACGAAAAGCCGACCATGGGCCTGCTCTGGGCCCGCCAGATTCGTAAGCGCCCGTGGCTGAACCTCATTGCCGGTGTTGTGCTGCTGGGCATCCTCGCTATCCCCGCCGCCAACCTGCGCCTGGCCATGCCGACGGACGGCACTGCCAAGCTGGGCTCCCCGCAGCGCGAAGCGTACGAGCTTATCGACGACGCCTTCGGTCACGGCCGCAATGCCCCCATGATCGCGTACGTGGACACCGCCGATATCGATGAGCAAGACCGCATGCGCGCCTACCAGACGCTGCTACAGGACTTCGCCGGCACCGAGGGCGTGGTCAACGCGCAGATCGTCCAGTCCACTGAGAACTTCGACGCTGCCCAAATCCTGATCACGCCGGACTCGGGCGCGACCGACCAGGCTACGACCGACACCTTGGAGCGCCTGCGCGAGTTCAAGCAGCCGTTCGAGGACGAAACCGGCGCAACCTTCGGCATCACCGGAATCACGCCGATCTTCGACGACATCTCGCAGATGCTTTCCGACGTGCTGGTGCCCTACATCGCCATTGTCCTGGGGCTTGCGTTCATCGTCCTCATGCTGGTGTTCCGTTCCCTGTGGGTCCCGCTGATCGCCGCGCTCGGCTTCGGGCTGTCCATGGCTGCGACGTTCGGCGTGACCGTGGCCATCTTCCAGGAGGGTATGTTCGGCCTCATCGACGACCCGCAGCCACTGTTGTCCTTCCTGCCCATCATGCTCATCGGCCTGACCTTCGGCTTGGCCATGGACTACCAAGTCTTCCTGGTCACCCGCATGCGTGAGGGGTACGTCTCCCGCGGCAAGACCGCCGGCAACGCGGTGGCCAACGGCTACAAGCACGGTGCGCGCGTGGTCACGGCGGCTGCGCTGATCATGATCTCGGTGTTCGCGGCGTTCGTGCTCATCGATGAGCCGTTCATCAAGGCCATGGGCTTCGCGCTCGCCGCGGGTGTGCTTATCGACGCCTTCGTGGTCCGCATGACCCTGATCCCGGCCACGATGTACATTCTGGACAATCGCGCCTGGAAGATCCCCGGCTGGCTGGACAAGGCGCTGCCGAATCTGGATATCGAGGGCGAGAAGCTGCACCACAACGAAACTCCAGGCGCTGAGCCGGTTAAGGTGTAGCTATGAGCCTGCGCGAGGGGAAGAAGGCCGCGACTCGGCGCGCCATCTCGGAGGCGGCCGCGGCCCTGCTGCTCGAAGAGGGTACGGCCGCCGCCACCGTCGCGCGAGTCTCCGAGCGTGCGGGCGTGTCCCCGCGGACCTTCCACAATTATTTCGCAGACATCGACGAAGCGCTGGAAGAGTTCCTGCGCAAAGTGTTCGCTACCATCGCCGAGCAGATCGTGGCTCTGCCGGAGCAACTCTCGGCTGCCGAAGCCATTGAGGCGATCATCATCGACGCGCTCGAGGAGGACGGCCTCGAGCTCTACTCTGCATCCACTCTCGTGCTGCTGAGTGATCGCACCCGCGCGGAGTCCGCGGCGCCCCCTGCTGAGGAGACCATGCGCGAAATCGCACAGCCGATGGTCGCGAGTATCCGCGGGCGCACCCCCGGCGCGACAGCATTCGACGCCGAAGTGCTGCTCAACGCCTACGGCATCGCGGGCGCCACCGCGGTCAAGACATACTTGGCCCTGCCAGAGCCACGCGCAGCTGACGACGGCCGTGCTCTGGTCCGACGCGCATTCGAGGTGCTACGCGACATGCGCTAGCCGCGCTTAATGTTGGTGATCTTCTTGCCGCGGGCCAGCTCGTCGACAAGCAGGTCCATCTGGCGGATCTTGCGCATGAGGTCCTGCTCGACCTCCTCGACGCGCACGCCGCACACCTTCCCTGTGATCAAATCGGCGTTCGCGTTGAGCGCGATCGCGTCGAAGAAGTCACGCAGCGTCTTATCCGACTCCGCCGCCGCCTTCAGCTCGCCTGGCGCGAGCCCGGTGAACCAGCCGAGCACGTCATCCAGCTCGTCGCGGCTGTGGCCCTTTCGCTCCACTTTGGTCAGGTAGTTGCCGTAAATGTCGCCGAACGGGTAGCTATAGACCCGCTCCAACTTCGCTTGCTCATCCATACGCGCAACGTTATTGCCCGCACCGGTTCCACCGCCAGTGCGCATTTTCATGAGCACGGGATCTCTTGCGCGGGCAGGTGGCGGACTTTAGTGTCGTCGATAAGCGGGAGCAGGGGGCTGCCGCACGAAACCTAGGGGGGACCCATGCGATTTGATACCTACGAGCTGTACTACCTGGACACCTACGACGACGAGGCGGCGGACCTCGCCGACGACCTCGGGCTCGAGCAGGACGACCCGTACTTCGACGAAGACATCGCCCGCCACTTAGACGCCGACTACGTCATCGACACCGGCCTGCGCGTCGCCGTGATCGTGCACGACATCGACTCCCACGAGGTTGAACTGGCGATGCTGCAGCCCGGCAGCCCACAGGCGCCCGAGTGGTACTCGTCCGAAGACGCCGCGAACGTGGTCGCCGAGCTGGGCCGCATCCTCGTCGCGCTCGACGACAAAACGGTGAAAATCACCGAGCCGCAGGACCCCGCGTTCGCGCTGAAGCGCCGGGCATCGTTCGAGGCGGAGGACATGACTACCGCCACGGTGGCGATGCTGCAGGATTCGCAGGACAACGCGCTTTACACCACGTTTTGCATCGAGTTCCGCCCGAACATGAATTCTGATTTCACGTTCCCGGTTGCGGTGTTCGCGTTCGACCCGCGCGTGAGCAGGCTTTCGGGGCACATGCTTATCGACGACAACCCCTTCGCCCCACCCACCTTCAACCGCGCCCAGAAGAAAATCGTCGCGCGCAGGATCAACGACATCCTAGAGTCCATCCACGCGGCCATGCACGAAGATCGCACCATCAGCCCGTTTAAGAACCTGGGCCCGCAGTTCCGTTCCGAGGGCCTGCCGTCGATGGAGGCGGTGGACACCCACCACGCCATCGACCAGGCTATCGCGTACCTGAAGCGCTACTACGGGGAGCAGGCATCGTAGCGAGTCTTTCCATACGGTGTTTGGGTGGCACACGCTCGTCGGCCCCAAGCGATCGAGGCGAAGGGGGCGACTCCTCGAGCGCGGGCACGACGACGCACTTCGCTATGAGAGCTCCTTCGGTCATCGGTAGGCGATGCGCATCCCGGATTGTATGAGGGCTGAAGTAGTCTTTGGAGGGTTCGTCCAACGTCCGTTCGCAGACAGCGGTAACGTATGTGGAAATACGCTCGTAGAAAGGTGAGTTTTAGTGAAAATTGCAGTTCTGGGCGGCGACGGATTCTGTGGCTGGCCCGCGTCCCTGCACCTTTCAGACCTCGGACACGAGGTCACGATCGTGGACAACCTGTCGCGGCGCCGCATCGACGAAGAGCTCGACGCGGAGTCGCTGACGCCGATCGCGACTATCGACGAGCGGCTGTCGGCCTGGAACGAGGTCTCCGGCAATACGATCGGCTACGAAAACATCGACGTAGCCCAGGACTACGACGCACTGCTGGCTTTCCTGAAGGATTACGAGCCGGACACGGTGATCCACTTCGCCGAGCAGCGCGCCGCGCCGTACTCTATGAAGTCCCCGCGCAACAAGCGCTACACCGTGGACAACAACGTCAACGCCACACACAACCTGCTCACCGCGATCGTGGAATCCGGCCAAGACATCCACGTCGTGCACCTGGGCACCATGGGAGTCTACGGCTACGGCACCGCCGGCATGAAAATCCCGGAGGGCTACCTTGATGTGCAGGTGGACGCGGGCGAAAACGGCATTGTGGAACAGCAGATCCTCTACCCCACCAACCCGGGCTCGATCTACCACATGACCAAGGTGTTGGACCAGCACCTGTTTGCGTACTACGCCAAGAACGACGAGCTGCGGATCACGGACCTGCACCAGGGCATCATCTGGGGCACCCACACCCCGCAGACGCTTCGCGACGAGCGCCTGATCAACCGTTTCGACTACGACGGCGACTACGGCACCGTGCTCAACCGCTTCCTCATGCAGGCCGCTATCGGCTACCCGCTGACCGTGCACGGCACCGGCGGGCAGACCCGCGCGTTCATCCACATCCGCGACATGGCGCGCTGCATCCAGCTGGCGGTGGAGAACCCACCGGCGCGCGGCGAGCGCGTGAAGATCTTCAACCAGATGACGGAGACGCACAGGGTGCGGGATCTGGCGGAGCTCGTCGCAAAGATCGCGGACGCCGAGGTGCAGATGGTGCCCAACCCGCGCAAGGAGTCCGCGGAGAACGAACTCCACGTGGTCAACGACGCCTTCCTCGATCTCGGCCTGGAGCCGACGAAGCTGGAAGAAGGCCTGCTGGTGGAGGTCGAAGACGTGGCGAAAAAGTACGCCGACCGCGCGGACCGCTCGAAGATCCCGGCGCGCTCGTTGTGGACCGCCGCGCAGTCCGCCGGCGTGCCGCAGGGCGAGAAGTAGATGCGCATCGCGCTTCTCACCGAGGTCTTCCTGCCCAAAATCGACGGCGTGGTCACCCGCACCACCCGCCACTTGGACCAGTTGGCGGCGCTGGGCCACGAGGTGCTCATCTTCGCGCCCGGTAACCCGCCCGCCGAGTACGCGGGCTTTGAGGTTGTGCCGATCCGCTCGCACAGCTTGAAGGTGTACCCGGAGGTCAAGCACGGCATGCTGGGCCCGAAAACCTACCGTCGCCTGCGCGAGTTCAACCCGGACGTCGTGCACGCCGTCAACCCCATCTGGACGGCTGGCTGGTCCACGTTGGTGGTGGCGCGCCGCTACCCCGTCGTCGCCTCGTTTCATACCGACGTGCCGGAGTACTGCCTGAAACTCGGCATCCCGTGGGTGAAGCCAATCGCCGAGTGGGGGCTTCGCACCTTCCACGGCCGCGCCGGGCTGAACATGGTGACCTCGGGCCCGATGATGGACAAGGCCGCCGACTACGGCATCGACAACGTGCGGCTATGGCCGAAGGCGGTGGATACGGAAAGCTTCACCCCGGAAGCGCGCACCCGAAAGATGCGCAGCCTGCTTTCCGACGGCCATCCGGACGACCCCCTGGTCATCTTCGTCGGCCGCATCTCGGCCGAGAAATCCGTGGACCGCTGCGTCCCCATCGTCGAAGAGGTGCGCAAGCGCGTGCCCAATGCGCGCCTGGCGTTTGTGGGCGAGGGCCCGCTTTACGACGAGCTCCGCGCCGACCCGCCCGCCTGGGCCACCTTCACCGGGTATTTGTCTGGGGCGGATCTCAGCGCAGCCTACGCCTCGGGCGATGTGCTGCTGTTTCCCTCCACCACCGAGACCTTGGGGTTTGCCGCGCTGGAAGCATTTGCATCCGGCGTGCCGGTGGTGGCGGCGAACGCCGGCGGGCTGCCGTTTGTGGTCGCTGACGGCGACACCGGTGTCTTGGTCGACCCGGAGGCACCGGACACAGCCTGGGCCGACCAGATCGAACGTATTTTGACGCAGCCGGAGCTGCGCGAGCGCATGTCCGCCGCCGGGCGCGCCGAGGCGGAGCGCTGGACGTGGCGTGCCTCCACCGAGACGGTGCTGGGCTACTACGACGAGGTCATTCGAAGCGCAAAACGGTGACCTCGGCGGTCTCTCCGCCTCCGTACTCGCGGGTTTCGGCGCTCCCGCGCACCGTCGCCGCCGGGTCGATCTCCTGGTACGGCTCCACCTCCAGCCCGCAGGCGTCGACTTTGCGCGGGTTGAACCACTCGATCTCCGCACGCCCACCTGCGATCACCCCGATGCCGGAGGCTGTCTCCCAGGCCTGGACGTCATCGTCAATGCCGGGCACGTCGCCTGGGTCGAAGCCGAGGCGCTGCGCTTCAGCCTTGTCCGTGTACGGGCAGAACACGTAGGCGCGTTCCACGTCCGGCCCCGCCACGTCCGCGACGGTGAAGTCCCCGGCCAGCGCGGCGTCCTGCAGCCCCATCTCGGTTCCGTGCGCGCCGCAGCCAGCCAGCGCGAACACGCTGGCTGCGGCGGCGAGCTTTCGGCGCATGACCATGACTACTGGATCTCAGCCGGGTCCTTGCGCTCCGGGAACACGCGCGGACGCACGCCCGCGATGTCCTCGACGACACGGACCACCTGGTGGGAGTAGCCGTACTCGTTGTCGTACCAGACGTAGAGCACGAGGTGGTTGCCGGACGCGATGGTGGCCAGGCCGTCCACCACGGACGCGTGGGTGGTGCCGAGCAGGTCGGTGGAGACGACCTCGGGCGAGTTCACGTAGTCGATCTGCTGACGCAGGTTGGAGTGGGTGGACACGCGGCGCAGGAAGTTGTTCACCTCGTCCTTCTCCACTTCCTTGTCCAGGTCCAGGTTCAGCACGGCCATGGACACGTCCGGGGTGGGCACGCGGATGGCGTTGCCGGTGAGCTTGCCCTCGAACTCCGGAAGCGCCTTGGACACGGCCTTGGCGGCACCGGTCTCGGTGAGCACCATGTTCAGACCGGCGGCGCGGCCGCGGCGGTTGCCCTTGTGGAAGTTGTCCGCCAGGTTCTGGTCGTTGGTGTAGGAGTGGACGGTCTCGACGTGGCCGTGCTTGACGCCGTAGCGGTCGTTGATCACCTTGAGCACCGGGGTGATGCCGTTGGTGGTGCAGGACGCGGCGGACAGGACGCGCTCGTCGCCGATCATGTCCTGGTTGATGCCGTAGACGATGTTCGGGATGTCGCCCTTGCCCGGCGCGGTAAGCAGGACGCGGTCCACGCCCTTGGACTCGAGGTGCTTGGACAGGCCGTCGCGGTCGCGCCATGCGCCGGTGTTGTCCACCACGATGGCGTTGTCGATGCCGTAGGCGGTGTAGTCGATCTCTGCCGGGTCGTTGGCGTAGATCATCTGGATGGGGGTGCCGTTGGCCCAGATGATTTCCTTCTCCTCGTCGACGGTGATGGTGCCGTTGAAGGCGCCGTGCACGGAGTCGCGGCGCAGCAGGGAGGCGCGCTTGATGATGTCGATGTCGCCCTTCTTGCGCACCACCACGGCACGCAGGCGCACGCCGCCGTACATCGCCTCGCGGGCGATCAGGATGCGGGCGAGGAGGCGGCCGATGCGGCCGAAGCCGTAGAGCACGACGTCGCGGGCTTCGAGTTCGGAGGAGGTGCCGATGACGTCGGCGAGCTCGCGGTCGAGGAAGGCGCGCAGGTCCTGCTCGTCGGAGTGCTTGAACTCCTTGGCCAGGCGGCCCAGATCGATCGACGCGGTGCCCAAGTCCATCTCCACGAGTTCGCGCAGGATCGGCAGCGTCTCGTCGAGCGCGAGTTCCTTCTCGTCGATGCGGCGGGCGTAGCGGTGCGCCTTAATGATGTCGATGTCGGTGACACCCACCAGCAGGCGGCCGTAGACCGAGGTCGCCGCGTTGTGCTCGCGGTGCAGGCGGCTGATCAGCGGCAGCATCTCCTGCGCGAGGGTGAGCTTGTGGTTCCATTCGTCGCGGGGGTTGGTCGTTTCGGTCAACGTCGCTCCTTTTGTATGTGGGAATCGGGGGCAATTTCTTCGCCCGTGATCGCCCCCTTACTTTAGCGCCTGCGCGAACCCGCCGGGCAAGGATCCCCTAGCGTGTGTTCACTTTAACTTCATCTCGGAGGTTTAGCGTCGGCAGTGGCCTTGTCCCCCCCCTGTAAGGAGCCCGCTTCCCATGTCCATATTTTCCCGTCGAGCTGTATGTGTAGTCGTAGCTGCGTCTGTAGCTGTCAGCAACGTTGCGGCTGCCAGCGCCGATAACGCGACGTACTATTCCACAAAGCAGCACTACTTCCCTGCCGGAACCATCGACAGTTACAGCAAGGCCCCCGAAGGTTTTCAGCAGATCTACACGAGCTCGGTCAACCGCCACGGATCGCGAGGGTTGTCTTCATTCAAGTACGACGACCTCGCCGGCCAGATGCTCACCGCCGCGAAAGAACGCGGTCAGCTCACAGAACTCGGCGAACGCCTCATCCCGCAGGTCGAGGCGATGAGCAAAGCTAACCGCGAACTGACTGGTCCGGGTGAAGGCGGGTACGGCAACCTCACTGCCTTCGGTCGCGCCGAGTTGAACGGCATCGGCGAGCGCAACGCGCGGCGCAACGCGGAACTGTTCGACGCTGTCGACCGCGAGAAGCACTCCATTAGTTTCCTGTCCTCCGGTGAGGACCGCGCGATTGAATCCGGCTGGTACTTCGGCAAGGGCCTGCTTGAAACCAATCCGGAACTTACCGACAGCCTCACGTACGGTGCGGCCGACGGCCATGTAGAGCTCGAGCCCCGCCGAGACCTCCTCTACGCGCACAAGGACAAAACGGCACCGAGCTACGAGGCATACAAAGCGTGGGCCGACGGCGACGTACTCGAAGAAAAGGTGGAGCAAGCCTACGCAAAACCCGCATCCCGCGAGGCGGCCACGAGCCTACTGGGAAAGATATTCGCGCCGGAGTTCATCGACGCGATCGATAACGGCACCCTGGCATTCGTCGGCGTTGAGAAGAAAGACAAGACCGTTGAGGGCATCGTTGATGCCGCCCTGCAGTTCTACAACCTGTACATCATTGCCCCAGCCATGGAGGAAGAGCCGGCGAAGCCCGCCGAAGGTTGGATCTTCGACGAATACATGGATGAGTCCGACGGCCCGACATTCGCATACCTTCTCGATGTCGAGGACTACTACGAGAAGGGCCCAGCTATCGCAGGCCAAACGGTCTCGTACGACAACTTCGCGCCACTGCTCGACCACATGCTCGCCGGTGTGCGCGAACGCGCCGAGGGCGGTGACACCGCGGCCGAGTTCCGTTTCGGCCACGCGGAGACCATCGTTCCGCTAGCGGCGTTATTGAAACTGCCGGGCTCGGAGAAGGGCGTGCCGGCGAACCAGGTCATGGACTATTCCAACTCCTCGTGGCGTGGCGACAAGGTCACGCCGATGGGAGCGAACATTCAATGGGACGCGTTCCAAAACGACAACGACGACACCATTGTCCGGATGCTGTACAACGAGGCCGAAGTTCCGTTCCACTCCGGCTGCGTGCCGATCGAAGAAGGCTCGATGTTCTACACGCTCGATGAGCTTGAAGACTGTCTCCCGCTGGGCGCAACCTCAGACCACGCAAAGGCCCGCCTCACCGAGACCGCGACGCCCGTTCCGGCGCCAGAAACGTCGTCCAGCAAGATGGGCGCGCCCGAAGTCATCGCGATTGCCGTCGCGGCCTTCTTCTCGGTCTGGGCTCTGCTCGGCCTTGGTGGGCAGGTCATTACGCGGCTGATGCCCCGCTAGCCCAATAACTAATTGCGCAGGACGTCCCGGTACTTGCCGGGTTCTGGCTGCGGGGCGAAGTTCGGGGACTGGTCTTTGTCCACGAGCACTGCGCGCACCCCCTCGGCGAAGTCGGGTTCGCGGGTCATCATGGCCCCGAGTCGCCGTTCGTTATCCAGGGCTCCGGCGAGGTCCTGCGTGGCGTTCGCGGCGAACAGCTCGGCGGCTGCGACCAGGGCCGACGGGGATGCCTGCGCCGTCCGCTTTGCGACGAGCTCCGCCAATTCCCCGTCCAAATTTTCCTGAATCTCAGCCCAGGAACCCTGGAACGTGTGCTCGATGCCGTCGTAAAGCGAAAAAAGCTCCGACTCCCCCGGCGCAATGGCGACAGTGTCAAGGTAGCCGGGCCCTTCGGCGACGATGCCGTCGAGCACTCCGTCGAGCGACGCGACTTTGTGCGTGGCCAGACCGGTGGCCAGCATGTCGTCGGGAGTGAGACGGTAGCCGGTGAGCGCGAGGAACTTTCCCAGCGGCAGCGACGGGCGCTTCGGCAGGTTCTGCAGCAGCCAGGACATACCCACATCCGTGACGTAGCCGATGTTCATCTCCGGCATGGAGGCAAAGGTATCTTCCGTGACCACCATGTGCGAGCCGTGGGCCGAGATGCCCATGCCGCCGCCCATGATCACACCGTTGCAAAGCGCGATGTAGGGCTTGGGGTAGTTCGCAATGTCGAGGTTCATGGCGTACTCGTCGGCGAAAAAGGCGTCGACCTCAGTGCTGCGGCCGTCGAGGATGCCCTCGCGCGCGGCGCGCACATCGCCGCCTGAACAGAAGTGCTTGCCCGCGGACTGGACGACCACCTGGGCGATGGCATCGTCGTTACGCCACTGCTTCAACGTGGCGTCGATGGCGCGGGCCATCTCGTGGTTGAGTGAGTTCAACGCCTTCGGACGGTCCAGGGTGATCACGCCGGTGGTTTCGCGTACTTCGGTCTTGATCAGATCGGTCATGCTTTCCCAGTGTTCCACATCACACCGGTAGTGTGGGGACAATGCGGACACCTCGGTTAATAGCGTTGGACATGGACGGCACACTCCTCGACGGCGACGGACGTGTGCCGGATGCGTTTTGGCCACTGCTGGAGACCGCGCGCTCGCGCGGGATAACCCTCGCGCCAGCGTCCGGGCGCCAGCTGGCCACGTTGCAGCAAATGTTCCCGGATTGCGAGGACTTCATCGCGGAAAACGGAGCGGTGGTTGCGCGCGGCGGCGAGGTGGTCTCCACCACGGCCCTGCCAGAAGCGCCGGTGCAGCGGTTGTTGTCCGCCCTGCCCAGCGCGCCGTTTGCGGCGAATGCCGTGGTGTGCGCCCCTTCGGTCGCCGCCACCGCCGCCCTGCCGCCCGCCATGGACGCGGAAGTGGACAAGTACTACGCCTCGCGCACCTTGCTTGGCGACGGCTCCGCCTCCCCCACCATCAAAATCGCCCTGTACGTGGAGTCGGACGCCGAGCGCGACGCCTACCCGTGGGTGCGCGAACTGGTGCCGGAGCTGCGCGCGGTGGTCTCCGGCAAGCACTGGGTGGACCTGATGCACCCGGACGCCGACAAGGGCCTGGCACTCGCCCAGCTGGCCGAGGCGATGGGCGTTGCGATGTCGGAGACGGCGGCGTTCGGCGACTACCTCAACGACCTCGGCATGCTGCGCGCCGCCGGGCACGCCGTGGCGATGGGCAACGCGCACGAGGACGTCAAAGCCGTCGCCGACGAGGTAGTGGGCACCAACACGGACGGCGCGGCCGTGGCAAGGTTGGCGAAGTGGCTCTCATGATCGACTTTTTACAGCCCGCTAACGTTGTCGCCCCGCAGTTGCTTGGGTGCGTGATCACGCACAACGGGGTGAGCATCAGGCTCACCGAGGTCGAGGCGTACCTCGGCGCAGACGACCCGGCGGCGCACACGTACCGCGGTAAAACGGCGCGCAACGCGGCGATGTTCGGTCCGCCCGGGCGGTTGTACGTGTACTTCTCCTACGGCATCCACCACAACGGCAACATCGTGTGCGCTCCGGAGGGCGACGGCCAGGGGTGCCTCATGCGCGGCGGCGAGGTTGTCGCCGGCGAGGATTTGGCGCGGGAGCGGCGGCAGCGCCCCGACCGGGCGCCGATCGCTTACGAGAACCTGGCGCGGGGGCCGGGCAACCTGGGCCGAGCCCTCGGGCTCGAGTTGGGAGACAACGGCACGCCGGTCGAGCTCACCCTGCGCGAGGCGGAGCCGGAATGGGTGGCCGGCCCACGCATCGGCATTTCCAAAAACGCCGACGCCCCGTGGCGGTTCTGGATCCCCGGCAACAAAACCGTCTCCACCCCACGGGGCGCGCCAAAGAAGCGCTAGCTACTTCTTCTTTTTCTTTTTCTTCTTCTTGGACTGCTTGCCCACCTCGAGCTCGGCGGCGACGTCGGGGACATAGCGGAACTCCTCGCGAGGCGGACGCTCATAGTCCGTGGTCTCCGGGCGCTCCGGGATCTCCGGCAGGTCCGGCTTGGTGTGCTCGTACGGGATAGTGGACAAAAGGTGCGAAATGACGTTGATGCGGGAGCGCTTCTTGTCCTCGCTTTCCACCGTGTACCACGGCGCCGACGGGATGTCGGTGTGAACGAACATCTCGTCCTTCGCGCGGGAGTAGTCCTCCCATTTTGTGATGGACTCCAGGTCCATCGGCGAGAGTTTCCACTGACGCAGCGGATCGTTGCGGCGCGACTTGAAACGCTTGTACTGCTCCTCGTCGGAAACAGAGAACCAGTATTTGCGCAGCATGATGCCGTCTTCGACCAACAGGCGCTCGAAGATCGGTGCCTGGTGCAAAAACCGCCGGTACTCCTGCGAGGACGCAAAGCCCATTACGCGCTCCACGCCGGCACGGTTGTACCAAGAGCGGTCGAAGATGACGATCTCGCCGGCCGTAGGCAGCTTTTCCACGTAACGCTGGAAGTACCACTGGCCCTGCTCGCGATCCGTCGGCTTCGGCAGTGCCTCGATGCGGCAGGTGCGAGGATTCAAGTACTGGGTGATGCGCTTAATCGCGGAGCCCTTGCCGGCGGCGTCTCGGCCTTCCATGACAATGACCAAGCGCTCGCCACTTTCCACCACCCACTGTTGCATAGCCACAAGCTCAGCCTGCAGGCGCAGCAGCTCCTTTTCGTAGGCTTTCTTGGACAGTTTCGGTGGTTTGTTGTCGTGGCTCATGGGTGTAACCGTACCCGCAGGTGCCGTGAGCACTAAAAAGGCGCTGGAACCTGAGAAGATAGATCAACATGAGGCAACCAGTGCATTGTTCAACAATAAATGCGTTATACTTTCCCTAGTTCTAACCAACGTGGTCACCCACCTGCAGAAACATGGTAGGTGACAACTGATTTCAATACGGATGCCATGCTTGCACACAACGTTTCCGCCGAGGTCCGACGCGCGATCTCACGTGGCGAATTCGCTCCCGGGCAAAAGCTCAACGAGGTAGCCCTCGCCGAGCGCTTCGGGGTTTCCCGCAACACGTTGCGTGAAGCATTCGCCATGCTGACCTCAGAAGGCCTCTGCGAACGCATCCCCAACCGCGGCGTCTTCCTGGCCACCCCGTCGCCAGAGTTCGTCACCGACACTTTCCGCGCCCGGGCCGCCATCGAGCCGGCGGCGTTACTGTGGGGCCCAGACTTGGACGTCGAGCGGCTCGACGAGCTGAACAAGGAAGCCCGCGTCGCCATCGAGGAAGAAGACGACGACCTGTTCATCGCCGTCAACCAGGCATTCCACCACGTCGTGCTCGCCGCAATGGGCTCGAAGACGCTCGGCGACACTATGGACCAGCTCGACGCCTTCCTCCGCCTGGCCACACTGCCGATTCTGGAGCACGACCCGAGCTTCAACCGCCGCTTCATCGAGGTCAACGAGCACATCGTCGAACTGGTCAAGTCCGGCGACCGCCAGGGCGCCTCGGATTACCTGCAGGAACATCTGATGGTGCAGGCGGAAGCCATCATCGAAATGATCGAGAAGATCAACAACGGCATCGTCTAGCCCACCCCCCTTCCAAACCTGAGTGCGAGGTCACATGACCCAGGTTGTATAACTAGGGCCATGCACATCGACCTCAATGCTGACCTCGGCGAGACCACCGCGGGCAACCCGGTAGCTGACGACGCAGCCATGCTGGAGATGGTCTCCAGCGCCAACGTCGCCACCGGATTTCACGCAGGAGACCCCCATTCCATCGCTGGCACCCTCAAAAATGCCGCCGCCCACGGCGTGACCCTCGGGGCGCACGTGGCCTACAACGACCCGGCCGGCTTCGGCCGCCGCTTCATCGATTACGCCCCAGCCGAGCTCGCAGACGAAACGCTCTACCAAATCGGCGCCCTCGACGCCCTGGCCCGCGTCCACGGCATGCGCGTGCGCTACGTCAAGCCCCACGGCGCGCTCTACAACACGATCGTCCACCACGAAACCCACGCCAAGGCGGTCATCGACGGCATCAAAGCATTTAGCCCCGACCTTGCCGTGATGCTGCTTCCCGGTGGCGTCGCCGTCGACATCGCCGAAAAGGCAGGCCTGCGCGTGATCCGTGAAGCGTTCGCTGACCGCGGCTACAACCCCGACGGCACGCTCGTGTCGCGCCGTGAGCCGGGTGCGGTCATGCACGACCCGGAGGCCGTCGCCAAGCGGGTACTCCAGGTCGCCTCCACCGGATCCGTCACCGCCATCGACGGCACCGAAGTCAAAGTCCAGGCCGAATCGGTCTGCGTCCACGGCGACTCCCCCGGCTCCGTCGAACTGACCCGCAGCGTCGTGCACAAGCTTGCCGACGAAGGCATCCGCATCGAGGCCGTCCTGTGAACTACCCCGTAAAGCGAGTCGGCACCCGCGCCCTCATCGTGGACCTGCCCGACCTGAAAACTGTCATGGACTTCTACGCGGCGCTTTCCGCCTCGCCGCTGGAGCACCAAACCGACGTCGTCGCCGCCGCGCGCACCGTGCTCGTAACCTTCGACTCGCCCACCGCCACCACCAACGCCGTCGACGTGCTCGCCGGTTATTCACCCGCAGCTGCGGATATGGGCACGTCGCGCGACATCGACATCGACGTGCGCTACGACGGCGAGGACGTCGACGCGCTGGCGACGTCGCTAGGCATGAGCCCGCGCGAGCTGATCGAGTGGCACACCTCCACCACCTGGGTCGCCGCCTTCGGCGGATTCGCCCCCGGGTTCACCTACTGCGTGCCGGAAGACGCCTCGCGCGCGCTGACGATCCCGCGCCGCGACTCGCCGCGCACCGCCGTGCCCGCAGGTGCTGTCGCCCTCGCCGGCGAGTTCTCCGCCGTCTACCCGCGCACCTCCCCCGGCGGCTGGCAGCTCATCGGCACCACCGCCACCCCGATGTGGGACTCCACCGCCACCCCGCCCGCGCTCGTCGCCCCCGGCGACCGCGTGCACTACCACGCTGTGGACACCCTGCCCGCGGACACGCAGACCGCGCGCAAGCACCTGGCCACACCGCCGCGGCGCCCCGTGTTCACGCTGGACGACGCGGGCCTGCAGACGCTGTACCAGGACCTCGGCCGACAAGGCAACGGCAACCTGGGCGTAACCACGTCCGGGTCCACCGACCGCGCCTCCGCCCGCACCGCCAACGCCGCCGTGGGCAACAAACGCAACGCCACGCTTTTGGAAAACGTCGGCGGGCTGACCATGACCGCCCTGGCCGAGACTGTCATCTGCGTTACCGGCGCCGACGCCGACGTCACCGTCGGCGGGCGCCCCGCGCCGCTGGCCACCCCGACGATTGTGCCGGCGGGCGCGGAGGTCGTCGTCAAGCCGGCGCGCCTCGGTTTTCGCACCTACATCGCCGTGCGCGGCGGGCTCATCGCCGACACCGAGCTGGATTCGGCGGCCACCGACATGCTCTCCGGGCTCGGCCCGAAACCGCTGGCAGCCGGCGACACCATCGCCATGTCACTGACCCCTCCACAGTCCGCCAACTCGCTTTTGACCAACCCGCTGCGAGTCGAACGCGACGGCGCGGACGTCGTCGGCGTGGTGCGCTGCGTCCTCGGTCCCCGCGACGACTGGTTCGATAAAGACGCCGTGGACCGGTTCTTCGCCACCACCTTCACCGTCACCGGCGACTCCAACCGCGTGGGCCTGCGCCTCGAATCCGACGCCCCGCTGACCCGCTCGCGCGACGGCGAGCTGCCCAGCGAAGGCATGGTCGCAGGCTCCGTGCAGATCCCCCCGTCCGGCCAACCGGTGCTCTTCCTGCGCGACCACGCCGTGACCGGTGGCTACCCTGTTATCGCGACCGTGATCAATGAAGACGTCGACATCGCCGCACAACTCCCGCCCGGCGGAAAACTCCGCTTCGAGCGCTACACCCTGGAAGGTTAATTCATGACTCTTTCTGCCGTACTGATTGCCAACCGCGGCGAGATCGCCGCGCGCATCGCGCGCACCGCCCGCGATCTGGGCATCCGCTCCATCGCCGTCTATTCCGAGCCGGACACCGGGGCGCTGCACACCCAGATCGCCGACGAGGCCTACCTGCTGCCGGGCAAGACCTCCGCCGAGACGTACATGAACATCCCGGCGCTCATCGAGATCGCGCACCGCGCCGGCGCCGACTGCCTCCACCCCGGCTACGGGTTCCTGTCCGAAAACGCCGACTTCGCCCGCACCGTCGAGCAGGCCGGCCTGACCTGGATCGGACCATCGCCGGAGGCCATCGAACTACTCGGCGACAAACTCTCTGCCCGCGCCCTTGCCGTCGAGGTTGACGCCCCGCTCGCACCAGGCACCGGCGAGCCGCTGTCCACCTGGGAGGAAGCCCGCGACTTCGCCGACAAGCACGGCATGCCGATCGCGATCAAGGCAGCCTTCGGCGGCGGCGGCCGCGGCCTGAAAGTTGTCTTCGACGAAGCCGACATCGAGGAAGGCTTCGCCTCCGCTGGTCGCGAGGCAAAGGAGGCGTTCGGCCGCGGCGAGTGCTACGTGGAGAAGTTCCTCACCCACCCGCGCCACGTCGAGGCGCAAGTGCTTGCCGACGCGCACGGCAACGTCGCAGTGCTCGGCACCCGCGACTGCTCCACCCAGCGCCGCTTCCAAAAACTCATCGAGGAAGCCCCCGCCCCGTTCCTCACCGACGAGCAGCGCAGCGCCATCGAAGAAGGCGCCCGCGAAATCATCCGCAAGGCGAACTACCAGTCCGCCGGCACCGTCGAATACATCGTCTCCGAAGACGGCACCGTGTCGTTTTTGGAGGTCAACACCCGCGTCCAGGTCGAGCACCCCATCACCGAGGCCGTCACCGGCGTGGACATCATCGCCGAGCAGTTCCGGATCGCGGATGGGTTGCCCCTTTCCTTCGTCGACTCGAAGAGCAACGGCGGCAACGGGATCGACCCGTCGATAAGCGGTCATGCTTTTGAGTTCCGCATCAACGCCGAAGATGTCACCAACGGCTTCGCCCCCTCGCCCGGCACGGCGACGCGCTTCGACGTGCCGACCGGACCAGGCGTGCGCATCGACACCGGCGTTCGCACCGGCGGACAAATCCCGCCGTACTACGACTCGCTCATGGGCAAACTCGTAGTCTGGGGACCCGACCGCGACACCGCCCTCGCCCGCGCAAAGCAGGCGCTCAGCGAGTTCGTCATCGAAGGCGTGCGCACCGTGCTGCCGTTCCACCGCGACATGGTCGACGCGCCCGAAATCACCGGTGAGAGCCTCGACGTCTACACCGACTGGGTCGACCACAACTACTCACCGTCGCAGAAACACAACGGCGTCGACATCGAGCACATCTACGACGAGCGCCGCGACGTCGTCGTGGAAATCGACGGCCGACTGCACACCATCGGCTTCCCCGTCGCCATGCTCGGCGGCGGCGCGGCCACGGCCCCGGCCGAAACAGCTGGCCCGGCCAGCGACGAAGCAGGAGCCGTGACGTCGAAGTACGAAGCCACCATCGTTGAATGGTTGGTCGCCGACGGCGACGTTGTCTCCAAGGGCGACGCGATCGCCACAGTCGAGGCCATGAAAATGGAATCGCAGATCAAAGCGCCTCGAGACGGGCAGATCTCCCTCGCCGCACAACAGGGCGAGCGCGTCAAGGCGAACGCCACCATCGCGACGATTTCCTAGGCGCGCGGGTGTTACGCCGTCGTCCGTTGTTGGGCGGCGGCGTTTCGCGTTGTCTAGGGGCCTGCTCTTCGGGGGCCGAAGAGCTGCTCGAGTGCTCCGCGGTCGGTGTTTTTGATGTGGTACCCGCGGGGTGAGATCCACCAGGGTGCGCCCCTGATCATGGCGATGCGGCCGCGTTTGGTGCGCCAGGGGTCATCGTCGTTGATCCGGTTGTGATACCTGCATAGCGGCACCAGGTTGTTCATGTTGGTCAGCCCGCCGTGTTTCCACGCTGTCACGTGATGAATCTCCGACCCGTACGCCCCGTGGCGGCAGCCGGGGAACGCGCACACGGGTGAGACCATGCAGGCAAGATCGCGCTGTTTCTGGTTGGCGAAGCGCTCGGTGTCGTAGAGGTTCACCGCGCCTTCCTCGGGGTGGAAGGCTGCGACCTCGAGTGCCTCGCCGAACTCTTGCTGGAGGTACTCCGCACCCGTCATGATGGTGCCGTCAGTCAGCGTCAGGATGACGTCGTCGCCGTCACCCGCCATGATGCGTGCGTGCTCGGTGATCGGCACCATCACAATCGGCCGTGGCGCGGCGGCGACCACCCCGCCAGCCTTACCTTCGACGATGCGCCAGAACGCCTCCTCCATCTGCGCCGCCGCCGGCAGCGTGGCGTCGATGCCTTGCCGCAGGCGATGCTCTAAGTCGGCTGCTTTGCGGTCGGTGGTGTCGATGGTGATGCGCGCCCGCCCGTTTCTCGGCGCCGAGAACGCCACCTGTTTCTTTGTCGGGGCATTGTCCTCGCGGGGCACGATCTCTCGTGCGGCGCGTTCGATCGCGCGGTACCCGCCGGTGACATCCAACAGTTCTAGCCGCAGCCGCCACCGCTCGCCGGCATCTTTCACTCCGCTGATGCGACGTTCGATCAGTCCGAGTTCGTCGAGGGAGAACCCGCGGGCTTTCTGCACAGCCTCCGATTGCTTGCGGGTGAATTTCGTTGTCCCGTAGTAGACGTCCTGCATCTGATCCCACGCACGCGCCCGATCCGGCGCCATCCCGGCAGCAAGGGCAACCGGCAGGTCGAAGTGCCGCAGTGTCTCCATGGATACTGCGGACATCGCCTGGATGAATGCGTCGAACGAGTTCATGGCCACAGACCCTAAACCCAACGCAACCCCACACAACCCCCACAACCAGAAACTGTGGATAACCCGCTTCAAAAAGCACCAAAGTTGTCCACAGCCGGGACCTTTAGGGAACCTGGTACGCCACGTCCCGCACGTCGGTGATGAGCATCTTGCCCGGCGAATGGCAGATTGCCAGCTCCGGTTTCGAATGCATCACGATCGACTGCGGCGTGACCCCACACGCCCAGAACACCGGCACCCAACCTGCTGGGATGTCTACATCGTCGCCGAAATCGGGCGCGGCCAGGTCGTCGATGCCGATTAGCCCCGGCTCCCCCACGTGCACCGGCGCTCCGTGCACCGCCGGGTAGCGCGAGGTGATCCGCACCGCGTCCGACACCAAGTTCGCCGGGATGGGACGCATGGAGACCACCATCTTCCCGCTGAATACCCCGGCAGGTTCGCAGTCGATGTTGGTCAGATACATCGGCACGTTCACCCCCTGTTCGATGTGGGCGACCGGCACATTGTTGTCTAGCAATGCCTGTTCGAAGGTGAAGGAGCACCCGATGACAAATGCGACGGTGTTCTCGGTCCAGTAGGCGGTGGCATCCGTTGGTTCGTCGATAAGCGAGCCGTGCGAAAACACCCGGTAGGACGGAATGTCGGTGCGGATATCGCCACCCGCAAGCAGCGGCGAGGAAACTTCGCCCGGCTCTAACACCCCGAGCAGCGGGCACGGCTTCGGGTTGCGCTGCGCGAACAACAAGAAATCGAACGCGTACTTCCGATCCAGCGCGATCAGATTGGCCTGGGCGAAGCCAGCGGAAAAGCCCGCCGTTGTCGCCACATCCGTGGTGCGGAACAACGCGCGGGCTTGCGCTGGGGTGTAGGAGGCGTACATGCCTCAACGCTACATCGAGATAATCTCCGGAAGCTTGCTAATGGAGCTCCAACCCATGTACAGCGTGAGCACCAGCACGAGCACACCGATCGTGAGCATCCACGCCGGCGGCTTGTAGCCGCGCAACAGGTCTCGGCGGAAGATGCCGGCGAAGAGCACCACCGCGAAACCGATCGGGAGGATCAAGCCGTTGAACGCGCCGGCGAACAGCAGCACCTTCTGCGGCGGGGTGCCGCCGAGCGCGAGGAAGATCGCGGCGGAGGCGACAATAAACGCGACGGTGAACATCGTGCGCTTCTTCGGGTCGAAGCCCTGCTTGGTCATAAACGACACGGAGGTAAACGACGCGCCGATCACCGAGGACAGGCCAGCGGCCCACAGCACGAGGCCGAACGCGCGGCGGCCGAACTCGCCGGCGGCCTGGTAGAACACGTCGGCGGCAGTGTTGTCCTTGGACAACGTGACACCGGTGGCCACCACGCCGAGCACCGCGAGGAACAGCAGCACGCGCATGATGCCGGTGACGATGATGCCGGTGACCGAGGACCGGGTGAGGTAATCGATGTTTTCCGGCCCGGTGTGGCCTGCGTCGATGAGGCGGTGTACGCCGGCGAACACGATGTATCCGCCGACGGTTCCGCCGATGAGGATGGTGATGACGTTGAAGTCGATCGCCTCAGGCGCGACCGTCTGCCGCATGGCCTCCGCCACCGGCGGGTTCGAGGAGATGGCGACATACAGCATGAGCAGGATCATCATCGCGCCGAGGATGCCGACGATGACGTCGAGTGCGGCGCCGGCGCGCTTTGACAGGAACACCACCAGGGCGATGACGGCGGAGATGGCGCCGCCGATGCGCGGTTCAATGCCGGCGAGTGCCTGCAGGCCGAGGCCCGTGCCGGCGACGTTGCCGATGTTGAAGATGAAGCCGCCGACGCCGACGAGCACCGCGAGTGCCCAGCCGAGGCCGGGCACCACCTTGTTGGCGAGTTCGCTGGCGCGCAGGCCGGATACGCCGAGGATGCGCCAGACGTTGAGTTGCACGGCGATGTCGATGACGATGGACAGCAGGATCGCGAAGGCGAGCGCTGCGCCCATCTTCACGGTGAAGACGGATGTTTGGGTGAGGAATCCTGGGCCGATGGCCGAGGTGGCCATGAGGAAGATGGCGCCGATCATGGGGCCGATCCCCCTCGCCGCGGCTGGTGGTTTCGCGGGCACGTCGGCCGCGGTGGACCCACTCTGGGTCGGATCTGGAGCGGTCACTGGGGACACCCCTTTCACGTTCTAGGAAAATGTGACGGGGGAGATATTAAGCCATGAATGCGCTCCAGGAAACATTGCGCCCCTCTGGGGTTACCCCTAGGAGACCTTGAACTCCGCCATCTGGTCCCACTCGGTCTTGCCTTCGATGAGGGTGTTGATGATGGTGGGGGTCTCTTTGAGGATCGTGGGGAAGAATTCCTGGGCGGCCTTGAAGTGGTCGGAGTTGACGTGGGCTTCGGCGGCGTCGTCTTGGAATGCCTCGATGAGCAGGTATTCGTCGGGGTTGTCTTCGTTGCGGTACCAGTCGAAGAAGATGTTGCCTTCTTCGGCGCGGGAGGCGTCGGTGAAGTCCTTGACCAGTTCGCGGAAGTTGTCGACGTGTTCGGGCAGGGGCTTGAATCGCACGTTGATCAAAATCATGCGCCCCACCCTAGCCTTCGAGCTGTTCGCCGAGTTCGAGCCATTCCATCTCGAGCTCCTCGCGGGCGTCCTTCACGGCGTTGAGCTCTTTGGTTTTGGCGCCGATGGTGTCGAATTCGCCGGCTTCGGAAAGCTCGGCGATTTCGGTTTCGAGTGCTTCCGCCCGCTCGTTTTCCTTGGCGATTTTGCGCTCGAGGGCCTTCATCTTCTTATGCAGTTCGCGCTCTTGTTGGGAGCTCATTTGCTTCTCGACGCCCTCCGGTTTCCCCTCCCCCAGATCCAGCACGCCGGCAGTGCGGGCCTGGTCGGCGCGGGTGTCCAAGTACTGCTGGATGCCGCCGGGCAGGTTGGTCAGCTTGCCGTCGCCGAACAGCGCGTAGGTGTTGTCGGCGATGCGCTCAATCAGGTAGCGGTCGTGGGAGATAACCACCAGGGTGCCGGGCCAGGAGTCGAGGAGGTTTTCCAGCTCTTGGAGGGTGTCGATGTCGAGGTCGTTCGTGGGCTCGTCGAGAAGCAAAACGTTCGGCTCGCTCATGAGCACGCGGGTGAGTTGGAGGCGGCGGCGCTCGCCGCCGGAGAGGTCGCGCACAGGGGTGCGTTGGCGCTTCGGCGAGAAGCCGAGGCGTTCGGCGAGCTGGGAGGCGGACAGCTCCTTCTTGCCGAGGGAGATGTAGGTGGCCACATCCTCGACGGCGTCGATGACGCGGCGCTCCGGGTCGAGGTCGTCGAGTTCTTGGCGCAGCCAGCCAATGCGGGTGGTTTGCCCCTCGATGCGTTTGCCGGCTGCGAGCGGGTACTCGCCGGCCAGGGTTCGCAGCAGGGTGGTTTTGCCCGAGCCGTTCACACCGACCAGGCCGATGCGCTCGCCCGGCGCGAGGCGCCAGGTGAGGTGGTCGACCAGGGTGCGGCCGTCGGGGGCGTCGATGCGCGCGTCTTCGAGCTCGATGACCACGCGGCCCTGGCGCTGCTTGGAAAAGGCCATGAGTTCGACGGTGTCGCGCGGCGGCGGGACGTCCTTGATCAGGGCTTCGGCGGCCTCGATGCGGTAGCGCGGCTTGGAGGTGCGCGCCGGTGCGCCGCGGCGCAGCCACGCCAGCTCCTTGCGGGCGAGGTTCTGGCGGCGCTGCTCGATGGCGTCGGCCTGGCGGGCGCGCTCGGCGCGCGCGAAGGTCCAGTCGTTGTAGCCGCCCTCGTAGACATCGACCGTGCCGTCATGCACCTCCCACGTCAGCGTGGCTACGGTGTCGAGGAACCAGCGGTCGTGGGTGACCACCACGACCGCGACTTTGCGCGAGAGCAGGTGGTCGGCAAGCCATTGCACACCTTCGACGTCGAGGTGGTTGGTCGGCTCGTCCAGCACCACCAGGTCCAGGTCCTGCACGAGCGCGGCGGCGAGGTTGACGCGGCGCCGCTCGCCGCCGGAGAGCTGCCCCACCGGGGTGTCCAGGCCAAGCTCCGCCACACCGGTGCCTTGGAGCACCTCGCGCACGCGGGCGTTGGAGGCCCATTCGAAGGTCTGCAGGCCCAGCGGCTCGACGACGGCCTGGCCGACCGTGAGCGCGCTATCCAGTGTGAACCGCTGCGTCACCACCGCCATGCGCAGATCCGAGGTGTGCGAGACGCGCCCTGCGTCCGGCGGCTCGATGCCGGTGAGCACTTCCAGCAGGGTGGTTTTGCCGCCGCCGTTGACGCCGACGATGCCGATGCGCTCACCGGTCTGCACGCCGAGCGAGACCCCGTCGAGAAGCGTTTTCAGCACCCAGGTTTTGGAGACGTTTTCCAGGTTGATCAGGTTAGCCATATGGCTTGCAATCTTACGCAGGCGCACGCGTAACGACGCCTCCGGTTAACCCACCTTCCCCACCACCGCGCCGTGGTCGGGGCCTTCGGCGACGAAGACCTCGTAGCCGTCGAACTGCTCCGCCAAGTGCTCAGCGGCGAACCGCGCGGCGTTGGCATCATCGCAGAGCACGGCCACGGTGGGGCCGGACCCGGAGACGACGGCACGGCGGCCAGCCTCTGCGGCTACACCGAGCACGCGCTTGAGCACCGGCCGCATCGACAACGCGGGCGCCTCCAGGTCGTTGTGCAGCGCCGCAGCGACGCGCGCCACGTCGCCGGAGGTCAGCGCCTGGGACAGCTCGGTGGCGTCCAAATGCGGCACGAGGGCGGGGTTGCCGTGCCGGAGGTCGTCGAGAAGCGAGAACGCTCCCGAAGTGTTGATACCGATCTTGGGGTTGATGAACACCCAGTGCAGCCGGCCGCGCGAGAGCATCTCGACCAGCTCGTCGCCGCGGCCTGTGCCGAGCGCCGTGCCGCCCATGAGCGAAAAGGGCACGTCCGCGCCGAGCGACGCCGCGATCTCGTGCAGCGCCTCGTCCGGCAACGGCTCGCCGAACTGCGCCACCAGCGCGTTGGCCGCTACCAGCGCGGCGGCCGCGTCGGCGGAGCCGCCCGCCATGCCGCCGGCGACGAAGACGTGCTTGTCCACCTCGATGCGCACGCGCGGCACCGCCACGCCCGCGCGCGCCACCACGGCCTCGACGGCGCGCCACGCCAGGTTGTTCGGCCCGTCGATGTCCTCGTCCGGCTCGTCCACGAAAAACGTGGTGTGCATGGACTCGACTGCTGGGCCGGCTACGGGGTCGCCGTCGAGAAGCAATCGCACCACCTCGCGCCGGTCCACCGCGTGGAAAACGCTGACCAGGTCGTGGTAGCCGTCCGTGCGCGCCTCACCGACGCCGAGGTGCAGATTGACCTTGCCCGGCGCGGAGGCGACGATCTCACGCACCATGGCGGGCCTCCCCCAGGCGGATGAAGTCTGCGACGGTGAGCTTCTCGCCGCGCAGGCCCGGGTCGATGCCGGCGGCGCGCAACGCGTCCTCGGCGGCCGCGGCCGAGCCGTAGATGCCGGCCAGAGTGGAGCGCAGCGTCTTGCGGCGCTGGGCGAATGCGGCGTCCACCAGCGGGAAGATAGTGTCGCGAAGCTCGCGTGGGGCGTCGGCCGCGACGTCGATGCGCACCAGCCCCGACTCGATGTTCGGTGCCGGCCAGAACACGTGCTTGCCAATCGTGCCGGCGCGCGAGACGTCGCCGTAGAACGCGGCCTTGACGCTGGGCACGCCGTAGGTCTTCGAGCCGGGTTGGGCAGCGAGGCGGTCGGCAACTTCCTTTTGCACCATCACGAGCACCCTGCGTATCGACGGCAACGACGCCAACAAATGCAGCAGCACCGGAACCGAGACGTTGTAGGGCAAATTCGCCACCAGCGCGGTCGGCGCGACGTCAAAGTCGGCGCGGGCGACCTTCAGCGCGTCGGTGTTGATCACGGACAGCCGCTCGGCGTACTGCGGGGCGAACGTCTCCACGGTGGTGGACAGGCGCCCGGCCAGGCGCGGGTCGATCTCGAGCGCGGTCACACTCGCGGCGGTGTCGATCAGCCCCAGGGTGAGCGAGCCGAGGCCCGGCCCGACCTCCACGACGTGGTCGTCGGCAGAAAGATCCGCGGCCGCGACGATGCGGCGCACGGTGTTGGGGTCGTGCAGGAAGTTCTGCCCCAGCTTCTTCGTCGGCGTGACATCCAGCTCGGCGGCGAGGTCGCGGATCTCGGCTGGCCCGAGGAGTTGCGCCCCCGCCATCTAGCGGATACCCAGGCGGGCGGTGCAGGCCGGCCAAGCGCCCCAGCCCTGGGATGCCTGGACGCGCTCGGCGATGGCAATCTGCTGCTCGCGGGTGGCCAGGTTCGCGCTCGGCGCGTACGCGGTGCCGCCGTGGCCCGCCCAGGTGGACGGGGTGAACTGCAGGCCGCCGTAGAAACCGTTGCCGGTGTTGATGGCCCAGTTGCCGCCGGATTCGCACTGCGCAAGCGAATCCCAGACGCTGCCGGAGGCCACCGCGGGGGCGGCCGCGCCGGTGTTGCCGGCCTGCTTGGTGCCGCGGGCGATCAGGGCCGGCTTGGCCTTCTTCACTTCCTTTTCCTCAGCGACGCCTTCGGACTCGACCTTGCCGTTGACGGTGACGGTGCGGTGGATGACCTCGGTCTCGCCCTGTTCGCCCTTTTCGCGGACCTCCTCGGTGCCTTCCTCGAGCGAGTCGTCGTCGACGTACTCAGCCGGGGCCTCGACGACGACGGTCTCCGGGCGGTCCACGGTGCTGACGCGGTCGAGCACGATCTCCATGCCCGGCTCGATGGCGTCGGTGAGCGCGGCGTTGAGTCGGTCGTCGGTGTCGAAGGTGACGCCGCGGGCGGCAAGCAGGTCACCGACGGTCTTCGCGGCGGCTGAGACGTAGGTCAGGTTCCCGCCGTCGCGCAGCGCGACGATCTTCGGGGTGGTCACGTCCAGGTTCATGCCGTGGGTGATCGGCTGGTCGCGGTCCACGTCCACAGCGGAGTGTCCGGCCACGCCGGCTTGCTCGATCAGCTCGCCGACGGTGCCGGCGGTGGACGTGATCTCCTGTGCAACACCGTCGATGACCACGGCAACCGGCTTCGCGGTGCGCACGGTGACGGTGTCGCCGCTGGACAGCTCCTCCCCCGGCGCCGGGTAGACCAGGTCGTCCGGCGCGACATCGACACCGGCGGAAGAAAGCGCGCCTGCCACGTCGGAGGCGTAGGTGCGCACATTGGTTTCCTCGCCGTTGACGTCGACGGTGACTTGCTTCTGGGTGGCGAGTGCCGTGCCCGCGCCGCCGACCAGGACGGCGCCGGCGACGGTGCCGGCGACGGCGCGCTTGGTGGCGGTGCTTTTCGGGTTGATCCGCTTGATCTGACGGGACATGTGTTTCCTCACGGGTCGGCTCAGCTGAAAGTGCTTCAGCTAATAACCCGGGTAACGATACGGTAACGCCCGCGGGGTTTCAAGGACGGACGTGCCAGGTCACACCCCGTAGACCCGCGAAAACGTCTCTGCAATCTCACGCGCCACATCGGCCACTTCCATGCCGCGCGCTTGCGCCACAACCTTCGCCGTATGCCCGATCAACGCCGGCTCGTTTTTCGCCCCGCGGTACGGCTCGGGCGTCATGTACGGCGCGTCCGTTTCCACCAGCAGCTGCCCCACTCGCGCCAGCGCCGCCGCCTCGCGCAGGTGATCGTTGCGCTTGAACGTCACGTTGCCGGCGAAACTGAGCACATAGCCGCGTTCAATCGCCTCGCGCGCCACATCCAACGGCGAGGAGAAGCAGTGCAGGATCACGTGCTTAGGCCGCGGCGCGCTATCGAGAATGCGCATCATGTCGGCGTCGCCCTCGCGGTTGTGGATCATCAGCGCCTTGCCCGTCTCGCAGGCTAAGTCGATGTGCCAGCGAAACGCCTCCTCCTGCACCTCTAGCGGTGCGGTGCCCTCCGCGTCGTGCTTTAGCCAGTAGGTGTCGATGCCGGTCTCGCCCACCGCCACGCAACGCTCGTCGGCGGCCATCTCGATCAGGCGGGCGCGAGCGTCGCAGTCAAGCTCGTCCGCCCGCGTCGGGTGGATGGCGCACGCCGCGAACACGCGCTCGTTGAGGTGGGCGGCCTGAAGCGCGAGCTCCGCTTCCTCGAGGCCGTCGCCGACGGTGCAGATGCGCTCAACGCCGGCGGATAGGGCGCGTTCGACGAACGCGTCCACCTCATCCTTGGTGCGTGCGCCACAGGACGCGAGGTGCGTGTGGGCGTCGATTAGCCCGGCGATCGGCTCGGCGGGCACGGGTGTGGGACGCGGTTTCTTTTTGCTCATACGATGCACCCTATGGCATTTGAAGACATCGACTCAGCCACCACCACCCAAATCGAGGCGGACCTCGCCGAAGCCGCCGGCCGCGGCATCAACGGCTCGCCCGCGGACATCGTGGAGTCCTTCGAAGCCGAACTCGCCGACTACCTCGCGCTCCCGCCGGACGTGCGCCGCGCGTTCCCCCGCGGCGACACCGCGCGCCTCTACGGCACCGCGCTCGGACAGGCGCTCGTGCGGGAGGGGTTTCAGTGGCAATTGCTTATCGACGACTACGGCACCGACCTCGTCGTCGCCAAAGACGTCGGCAGCGCGGGCGAGAAATACACCGCCCCGCTCGTGGTGGTGGACCAGCGCTTCGAGGACGAGGAGCCCGGCACCCTGACCAAGTTCCTGGGGCAGTTCTTGTGAGCACCCCGCCGCGCTGCGTCCGGCACCCGCGCCCCAAAAGCGCGGATCCAGCTAGTAGGGCCCAGCTATTGACCCCCTGGGGCAGAATAGCTGGATCCTACTAGCTGGGTTTAGCGGAAATGGTGCCGCGCGGGGCTACTGCACCGGCGCCCACTCCGGGCCGGTCTCACCCAGCTCCGGGTCCAGCTTGGCAATCAGCGGCTGCGGCTTGGACAGCTCCGTGCCCGGGGTGACGTCCACGCGCTTCCACTCGGCCTGCTGCTGGGAGTAGTCGCCGGTGATGGTCAGGTAGGTCTGGCCCTTCTCCGGCAGGCCAGCGCCGACGAGGTTGAACTCCTCGTCGTCCCCGACCTCCTCGACGCGCGGCTCGGCGGCCCAGATGCCGGTGCGGCCCAAAGTCTCGTGGACCTTCTGCGCGGTGTACGGCAAGAACGGGGTGAGCATGGCATTGCAGTCGGAGACGACCTGCAGCGCGGTCCACAGCACGGTAGCCAGGCGCTCGCGCTGGGAGTCGTCCTTGGCCAGCTTCCACGGCTCCTGCTCGGCGATGTAGGCGTTGGCCTCGCCAACGACGTGCATGATCTTCGTGATCGCGGACTTGAAGTGCGCCTTGCCCAGGGCCTCGCCGGCGGTGGTGAAGGTCTCGGCCGCTAGGTCGAGGATGCGCTCGTCGGACGCCTCGAGCGGGCCGGGTGCTGGGACCTGGCCGAAGTTCTTGTGCGCCATGGACACGGTGCGGTTGACCAGGTTGCCCCAGCCGTTCGCCAGCTCGTTGTTCACGCGGCGGACAAACTCGTCCCAGGTGAAGTCCGTGTCGTTGTTCTCCGGGCCGGCCACGGCGATGAAGTAACGCAACGGGTCCGGGCCGAACTCGGCGAGGAAGTCCTTGACGTAGATGACCACGCCCTTGGACGAGGAGAACTTGGAGCCGGACATGGTGAGGAACTCGGAGGAGACGACCTCGGTGGGCAGGTTCAGCTCGCCGAGCTCGCGGACCGTGCCGCCGTTGGCGCCCTTGCCCGCGTATCCGAGCAGCTCCGCCGGCCAAATCTGGGAGTGGAAGGTGATGTTGTCCTTGCCCATGAAGTAGTAGCCCTCGGTGGCCGGGTCCTGCCAGAAGTCCTTCCACGCCTCCGGGTTGCCGGAGCGGTGCGCCCACTCAATCGATGCAGACAGGTAGCCAACGACGGCGTCGAACCAGACGTAGAGCTTCTTCGACGGGTTGTCCTGCCAGTCTTCCACCGGGATCGGGATACCCCAGTCAATGTCGCGGGTCATGGCGCGCGGGCGCATGTCCTCCAGCAGGTTCAGGGAGAACTTCAGCACGTTCGGGCGCCAGTCCTCGCGGGTGGAAAGCCACTGCTCCAGCGCGTCGTGCAGCGCGGGCAGGTCGAGCATGAAGTGCTCGGTCTCGATGAACTCCGGGGTCTCGCCGTTGATCTTGGACACCGGGTTGATCAGGTCCGCCGGGTCGAGCTGGTTGCCGCAGGTGTCGCACTGGTCGCCGCGGGCGTCGGTGGCGCCGCAGATCGGGCAGGTGCCCTCAATGTAGCGGTCCGGAAGCGTGCGGCCCGTCGACGGGGAAATCGCGCCCTGGGTGGTCTCCCGAATCATGTAGCCGTTTTCGTTCAGGCCGCGGAACAGCTCCTGCACCACCGCGTAGTGGTTGCGGGTGGTGGTGCGGGTGAACAGGTCGTAGGACAGACCCAGGCCCGCCAGGTCCTCCACAATCTGCTTGTTGTAGCGGTCCGCCAGCTCCTTGACGGTCACGCCTTCCTTATCGGCCTGCACCAAAAGCGGGGTGCCGTGCTCGTCGGTGCCGGAGACCATGAGCACGTTCTTGCCCGTCATTCGCTGGTAGCGGGCGAAGACATCGGACGGCACGCCGAAGCCGGCGACGTGGCCAATGTGGCGCGGGCCGTTGGCGTACGGCCACGCAACGCACACAAGAACGTTGTTGTTGGTCTCGGAAGAAGTCATGGCTCACAGCATAAGTTATGGCCCCGTCAAGCACTGCACTGCTTGGCGGGGCCGCAACTTTAGTTCGTCGAAAAGCGAAAGCTCCTAGCGCGAACGCGGATTGAGCATTTTCTTCACCTGCGCCTTGCGCTCTTCCAGCTGCTGCTGATCGCGGTGCATGCGACGCTCGATAGCCAGTTGACGGTTGAAGCGCTCCTGCTCCTTCTTGTCCAGGTAGATCGTGTCGTTGGACATGTCCTTGACAATCGCGAACATCAGCACGATCAGGATGATCAAGAACGGAGTTGCGGCCACGATGGTCACGGACTGCAGCGAGTTCAGCGCGTCCGAGCCACCGGAGATCAGAAGCGTCAGGCCGACGAATGCGGTGGCCAGGCCCCACATTGCGGCGAGCCACGGCTTCGCCTCGGTCTTACCGGACTGGGTCATAGACGCCATCACGGTGGACGCGGAGTCCGCCGAGGTGATGAAGAAGGTGCCCAGAAGGATCAGGGCAAACACGCCCATAACGTAGCCTCCCGGCATCGAGTGCAGCAGGTTGAACAGCTGCTCTTCGTTGGAGCCGCCGCCGACGATGGACTCGCCAGCCTGCTCCATCTTGATAGCGGTGCCGCCGAAGATGGCGAACCACACGGTGGACAGGCCAGCCGGAACCAGCATCACGCCGAGGCAGAACTCGCGCACGGTGCGGCCGCGGGAAATGCGCGCCAGGAAGGTGCCCACGAACGGGGACCAGGAAATCCACCAAGCCCAGTAGAAGATGGTCCAGCCGGAGAGGAACTCGCCGGCCTCGCCGTCCTGGCTCTCAGCGGTGCGCGCAGCCATTTCGAAGAAGTTCTGCAGGTAGTTACCAACAGCGGTCGGCAGCATGTTCAGCTGCGCCACGGTCGGGCCGAACACGAACACGAAGATCGCCAGGATTGCGGCAACGACCATGTTCGTGTTGGACAGCCACTGGATGCCCTTGGACACGCCCGACATTGCGGACAGCAAAAACGCCAGGGTGAGCACAGCCACGATGCCGATGATCAGCTTGTTGGACGGGTTCTCCACGAAACCGGAGGCTTCCAGGCCGGAGCTGATCTGCAGCGCGCCGAGGCCCAGGGAGCAGGCGGTGCCGAAGATGGTGGCGAAGACGGCGAAGGCGTCGATGAGCTTGCCCAGCCAGCCGTTGGCTGCTTTCTCGCCGATCAGCGGGATGAACGCGCTGGACAACAGCTGCTTGCGGCCGAGGCGGAACGTCGAGTACGCGATAGCCAGGCCGATGATGGCGTAGACGGCCCACGGGTGCAGCGTCCAGTGGAACATGGTCTGCGCCATCGCGGTGCCGACTTCGTGCTCGTCGTGGCCCGGCACACCGTCGAGGTACATCGCCAGCGGCTCGGCAGCGCCGTAGAACATCAGGCCGATGCCCATGCCGGCGGCGAACATCATGGCGATCCACGATGTTGTCTTAAACTCTGGGCGTTCGTCGGCGGTGCCGAGGCGGATGGTGCCGAAGTTCGACGCCGCGATGACGATGACGAAGGCGACGAAGATGGTGCCGCCGAGGACGAAGGCCCAGCCCAGGTTGTCAATGACCCAGCCGAACGCCCTGTCCGCAAAGTTGGAGAAGTTGTCGGGCGCGGCAAGGCCCCAGCCGACGATCGCCGCGACAATCACTGCCAGAGGAATGACGATGCCCCAGTTGATCGGGGCGTCATCTGCGTCGGCTTCGCTAACGACGCTTTCCTCAGGGTCTGTGTAATCGGGTTGCGCGCCGTCGCGGTCTGCGCGCAGCAGTGCGGCGATCTCGCCAACTGCGGAAGATTTTGCAGTCTTGATGGGATCCGTACTCCGCGGCTCCACATCAGGATCGTGGGGATCCCTTTGGAGATCACGCTGAGACATATAGTTCTCCTCGCAAATTTTCAGGGGTTTTCAAGAACCCAAGCAGGCTAGCGCAGATCACACCATTGTGCTAGCTCGCGCGCAGGGAACTATTGCTTATCGACGTCAGCTTCGCGCATCCAACGCGGCAGCATAGAGGTCTCTGACCTTCACTCCGTACTGCTTCGCCACCTGTTTCGCCGCATCTTTCATGCGCTGGCCTCCGTCGACCAGCTCCAAAACCAGATCGACTAAGTCCTCGGGCTCGGCCTGCTGCCCGGTGCCACCTTCGATCACCAGCGTGATCTCCCCGCGCACCCCGTCGGCAGCCCACTCGGCAAGCTCCCCCAGCGTGCCGCGCTTGACCTCCTCGTACGTCTTGGTCAGCTCGCGGCACACCGCGGCGCGGCGTTCGGGGCCGAGAACGTCCGCGGCGTCGATAAGCAACTGCTCAATGCGGTGCGGCGACTCGAAGCAGCACACGGCGCGGCGCTCGTGCACGAGTGTTTCCAACCACGCGCGGCGCGCGCCGGTCTTCCGGGGCGCGAAGCCGTCGAAGATGAAGTGGCCCACGTTAAGCCCCGACAACGCCAGGGCCGTGGTGACCGCGGAGGGGCCCGGGATGCAAGTGACGGGGATGCCGGCGTCGTGGGCGGCGGCGACGATGGAGTGGCCGGGGTCGGACACCAGCGGCATGCCAGCGTCGGTGACAACGACGACGGTGCCGGCGCGTGCGGCGTCGAGAAGCTCCCGCACCCTCGATTCTTCGTTGTGGTCGAAGTTGGACACCACCCGCCCAGCGACTTCCACGCCGAGCGCCGCGGCGAGCGCGCGCGTGCGGCGTGTGTCTTCTGCGGCGATCACGTCCGCGGCCGCGAGCGCTTGCGCCAGCCGTGGCGACGCATCTGCCGCGTTACCAAGCGGGGTGGCCGCGAGCACAACTCCGGCCGGGAGGTTCTGTGTCAGGTTGTCTTGCTCGGCGGACATACCACGGGAGCTTACGCCCAAGGCGCTAATATCTTGCGTCGTGACCACTACCACGAGCACCCCGAACCCCGCCGGACCGCCGTCTGACGCCGACGAGGCGGCACCAGATACCACGCGTTCCCTGCGGCCCGCCCAGCCTGCCCCCGAGGCACCCGTGACTGTGCCGTGGACTCGCCGCGACACTATCGCCGCCTCCGTCATCGGCGTGCTGGCGCTGCTCACCCGCTTTATCGGGCTAGTGCAACCGACCAGCTCCGGCACCCCCGTCTTCGACGAGAAGCACTACGCACCGCAGGCATGGGACATGGTGGAAAGCTGGTTCAACCCGGTCTTGGGCGGCATCGAGTCCAACCCCGGCTACGGGCTGGTTGTGCACCCCCCGCTGGGCAAGCAGCTGCTCGCGCTGGGCGAGCTCCTCTTCGGCTACTCCCCACTCGGCTGGCGCCTCATGACCGGCCTGTTCGGCACTGCTGTGATCGTGTTCGTGTTCCTGCTCGCGCGGCGCCTGAGCCAGTCCACCAACATTGCGATCATCGCGGGCATCATCGCGCTTTTCGACGGCGTCCTGCTGGTCTCCGCCAAATTCGGCATGCTCGACGTCTTCCAGGTGCTGTTCGTGGTGATGGCGGCGTGGACCCTGGCCGGCGACATGCGCGAGGTGCACCACCGCTGGCACGACGCGTGGCTGGCCGGCAAGCTCGAGGACGCGGGCCCGTTCGGCCCGCGCATGGGCTTTCGCTGGTGGCGCTTCGCCACCGGCGTGCTGCTCGGTCTGACACTCTCAGTGAAGTGGTCCGGCCTGTACTACATCATGTTCTTCGGCCTGCTGTCGTCGTTCTGGGACCTGTTCCTGCGCCGCCGCTACGGCGTGGAGAAGCCGATCTCGGGCACCCTGCTTCGCGACGTCCCGTCGGCCCTCGCCTCCATCGTGCTCATCCCCGCCGTGTTGTACCTGTGGTCCTGGCGCGCCTGGTTCGCCTCTGAGACCTCCGTGTACCGCCACTCGCTTACAGACGGCACCATCGCCGGCTCCGACTGGCCCTGGCTGGCTAACCTGCCCGAGCCGATCGCCGGCTGGTTCTACTACCACTTCTCGGTGCTGAACTTTCACGCCTCGCTGACGTCGTCCTCCGGCCACTCCCACCCCTGGGATTCCAAGCCGTGGGCCTGGCTGGTTTCGGCGCGCCCGATCCTCTACTACTCCGCCACCGACCTCGAGTGCTCCATTGCGCCCGGCGACGGCAAGTGCCGCGAGATGATCTACATGTTCGGCACCCCCGCCATCTGGTGGCTGACCGTGCCGGTGCTGCTGTGGGCGTGCTGGGTCTGGCTGACCCGCAAGGACTTCCGCGTCATCGTGCCGGTGATCGCGTTCGCCGCCGGCTTCCTGCCATGGCTGGCCGCCTTCGACCGCCAGATGTACTTCTTCTACGCCGCCGCCCTGGTGCCGTTTACCGCTGTGCTGCTGGCCTTGGCGTTGGGCAACCTGGCCAAGAAGGGCCGGCCCGTGACGTGGTCCTGGGTGAACAAGGTCGCAGGCTTTGAGATGCGCTGGGGCCAGCTCGCCGCCGCGGTCTACATCGCTCTGGTGGTGGCCAGCTTCATCTACTGGTCGCCCATCCTCTACGGCTTTAAGATCCCGGACGCCTGGTACGAATCCATCATGTGGCTGCCCAGCTGGAAGTAGCTAGTACGGCCGGGCGTCGAGCATCTGCCACGCCCGGCGCCACGCTCCACCCCGGTCGGCCACCCAGGTCCACACCAGGGCCACCAAGCTCAGCAGCGGGATGAGCACCCCGGCGAGCTCGAACGCGCCGGTACCCAGCACGAAATCGCGCACCGCGAACCCGACGGTGAAGGTGAACATCGTGCCCACAATGAGCACCACGCCCGGGATCTGCTGCGGGCGCCAGGCAGTAAAGCCCAGCGCCAGCGCCACGCCGAAGCGAACGGACGCGGCGGACGCCACGACCGGCTCCTCTCCGCCGGAGAGGATCAGGCGCACGGCCCACAACACCCACACCACGGCCATAACGCCGAGCAGCAGGCGCCCCACGCCCATGCCGAGTTCGCGGCGGCGGGCGAAGCGGCGCCACTCGTTGTCCACGCCCGCGAGGATCGCGGCAGACAGGTCCTGCGGCGGAGCCATTGCACTGTCCCCACCGAGTGACTGGGACAGGGCCAGGCTACGGTCCAAAAACGCCCGGCACTCCGCGCAACCGGACACGTGGGCGTCGACGATGGCGTCGTCGAGTTCAGCCTTCTCGCCGTCGATTCGCGCGGACAGCGCCGCCTGGACCTCCTCGTGGCTAACCACGCGTGAGCACCCCGTCCAGGCTGGCACGGCCGGTGCCGAAGACGGTGATGATAAACAGCGCGGCGGCGAGCACGAGCACGTACTCCACTCCCCCGGCCTCGATGAAAAAGCCGTTGCCCAGGTGCACGAAGTACCCGGCGGCTAAAACGATAAGGGCGAGGAGCGACGCGGTGATCGTGGTTAAGAGCCCCACTGCCAAAAACGCGCCGCCGATGAGCTCGACGGTGCCGGTGAGGTAGGCAGACAGCTGTGGTTGCGGCACCCCGAGCGCCGCGAACTGGCGGCCGGTTTCGGCCATGCCCATCTCGAACCAGTGGTTGTAGCCGTGCGCCACAAACACCGCGCCCAGCACGAGCCGGAGTACAAGCAGCGCAAAGTCGCGGACGGCGGGCCTATTCATGCCGATTAGCGTACCCGTGGAACCAAACGGGGTAGAACTGAGTCCAATACGTATGACTGATTTTCGCACCACACCAGAGACCGATCCCGAATCCGGCTGGCCCGTCATCGGCGACGACGGGCGAGCCCGCCCGCCGTGGGCCGCCGCCGACCCGCTTTTGCGCGAGTACTACGACACCGAATGGGGCATGCCCGTCACCGACGAGCAAGGCATGTTCGAGCGCGTCTGCCTCGAGGGCTTCCAGGTGGGGTTGTCGTGGCGTCTGATCCTGCAAAAGCGCGAGGCGCTGCGCGCGGCGTTCCGCGGTTTTAACCCGGAGGAGGTCGCGGGGATGAGCATCGAGCATTTGCTTGACGACGCTTCCTTGATCCGCAACCGGCGCAAACTCGAAGCAGCAGTGAAAAACGCCCAGGCAACGCTTGACCTGCGGGAACAGGGCACGCACCTGGGCGAGTTCGTGTGGTCCTACCAGCCGGAGCACACCCCAGTGCCGCGTACCATGGCGGAGGTGCCGACTCGCTCGGCCGAGTCCGAGCAACTGGCGAAGGACTTGAAGAAGCGCGGCTTCACCTTCGTGGGGCCGGTGACCATGTACGCGCTGATGGAATCCACCGGCATCGTCGACACCAACCTGGTGGGCACCTGGCGCCGCGGTGCGTCCGGAGTGTGGGCTTAAGCGGCGTCTAGGCGGCGTTTAATCGTCATCCATGTCCGCGAAGGCGTCCTCGACAGAGTCGTGCTCCTCGCGGGATGCCTCCCAGACTTCCTTGGCGGCGGAGAGATTGATCGCGGCGATGATAGCGCCGACGACGATGTCGAACCAGGCGGTCTCCCACACGAAGGTGAGCAGTCCGGCGGCGATGATGAGCAGGTTGGCCAGCGCGTCGTTGCGCGCAGCCAGCCAGGCGCCGGTGGCAAGCGAGGAACCTTCGCCGCGCAGCTGCATCAGCAGGATCGCGCAGATCACGTTGACTACCAGGGCACCGACCGCGATGCCGGTCAGGCCCTCCGGCGACGGTGCGACCGGGTTCATGATCTTGGTGACGACGGTGACAATCGCAGCCACCGCCGGGATGAGGATCAGCGCTGCGAGCACGCTACCCGCGGTGCGACGGCGCGCGGCCGGCCACGCCACGGCGAAGAACACCAGCAGGTTGATCGCGGTGTCCTCGAGAAAGTCGGCGGAGTCCGCGAACAGGGACGCCGACCCAATGGCCACCGCACCGGCAAACTCCACGAAGAAGTAGGCCAGGTTCAACAGCGCCACAATCAGCACCGCGCGACGGATCTTCTGCGCGCCCAACGAATCTTCCACTTCAGCTGCTCCTTTATGCCTGAGTTTCAACGGGAGGCAGCTTTGCCGATCGGCAAAACGTAACGGGACCCGGCCGTATTCGACCGGGTCCCGCAATCAAGTGGAGCTAAGGGGGCTCCACGACGATAACCATTAACCCGCCGGTAGACGCACTATTTACAACCATTGAGCCCGCATCTGTTGCGTAACTGTTGCTTATCGCACCGAAAACCGACCCGAGGAGCACCCCATGCTTTCCCCAAAAACCACTACCAGCCCGGCGCGGCGGGCACCCGAGGAGCGCACCCCACTGCGCCACATCATCCACCACGAGGAGGCAGACGGCACCATCCACTACCTCTGCGGCATCCGGCGCGCACCAGACGCGGCAGTCAAGGGCACACACCCCGATAAGATGGTGCTGTTGCAACCACCCACTGTCTTGACTACCAAGGCCGTTGCCCGCAATGGATTATCAATTCACCGCAGATTAAATAGCAAATGTACAAAACGATGCCTCAATCGTGGGCCACGGAGCTCGCTGGGAAAGACATTTCCGGGAAAGATATGTCCAACTATGACCTGACGGATATCAATCTCGAAGGAAGCATATGCAAAGGATGCTCGTTTCGCGGCTCCATGGTGGCATGGGCTAACTTGAAATCGGCAGATTTCACCGACGCAGATTTTACGAACGCAATTCTTAGCGAGTCAGACCTTCGTGGAGCGACATTAACGCGCGCGAATTTTACGAACGCATATCTGGTACCTGTTACCGCCAGTCCAAGGCAATTCTCTGAATGTACAGGTTTGGATGCAAGTAATGCGATACTTTATAGCCCCTGATTGCGCCTACATGAATTCCGTTCAAGCCCTACGGTGTATCGGGCGTTGAAAAACGCATAGCTACCGCGATGGGGCGGGTGAATATACGCCCCACAGTACATGCCGTATGTTTAGGCATATGGCACGGCATACGCTTTAGCGTGCTATTGCAAAGTTGGGGCAGTAGAAAGACCGGCGTGAAATAATCACGGCCATGGGCATCTTCTCCGGTCGGCATTTCCCCCGTGAAATCATCCTGTGGGCGGTGCGGTGGTACTGCCGCTACGGCGTGAGCTACCGCGATCCCGAAGAGATGATGGCCGAGCGGGGTGTGCCAGTCGATCACACCACGATCTACCGCTGGGTGCAGAAATACGCCCCTGAGTTGGATAAGCACACTCGGTGGTACCGGCAGGTACCCGACTGGCAGGCCCGGTCCTGGCGGGTGGATGAGACCTATATTCGGGTCGGCGGCACGTGGTGCTATCTCTACCGGGCTATTACCGCCGGTGGGCAGACCCTGGACTTTTATCTCTCTCCGAAGCGCAATGTCGCGGCGGCCAAGCGTTTCCTGGCCAAGACGCTGCGATCGAATACGACAGCCGGTTCCCCGCGGGTAATTAATACAGATAAGGCACCCTCCCTGGCCAAGGCGATCTCCGAGCTGAAGGCGGAGGGAATCTGCCCTCAGACGGTGGAGCACCGTCAGGTGAAATACCTGAACAACGTTCTCGAGGGAGATCATGGCCGGTTGAAACGAATCCTGGGACCGGAGGGGGCGTTCAAAAATCGGACGTCTGCCCACCGGACGTTGAAAGGGATGGAAGCGATGCATTCATTGTGGAAAGGTCAGGGCACGATGTTTGCTTATGGGCACCCCAATCCGGACGCGGTGATCGTCAACCGGGCCTTCGAGACGGCCTGAGAACGCCGGCACGCAGCGGCCATCAGGAAATGAGAAACTGGGTCGTCTCGGCTCCCCGCCCAACTTTGCAACAGCACCAGGAATAGTGCACCTACCAGGGTAGATACAACAAAACCCCTGGCCAAACATGACCAGGGATTTTATCGAACTGTGGAGCTAAGGGTGTCTGAAGTCACGACATATTTGACGGGGTGTGCCTGCGGAAGACGTTGTGATCCTTGACAGGTCAGTCGCGTCATTGTTGACACTTAGGGTTACCTCAGTCGTGTCGGTGATGTTTGACTGGTGAGTCGGGACATGTTTGACACTATGAACAATCCTAACCGCAACATCGCCATCGTCAGAGCCGTCAGAGATCAAGGCGGCACACCCACCAGCGTCGCCAAACGCTTCGGCATCTCACGGCAACGCGTCCACCAGATCCTCAACGCCTACGACGCAGGCGGCGCCGAAGCAATCGCACCGAAATCACGCGCCCCTCACACCCACCCGCACGCCGTGCCGGAAGCACTACGCAACGACATCATCACCGCCCGCGACTACCAAAAGGCCTACTGGAAACACGGCGACCCACCACTGCCCCCCCGAATGAACAAAACCGGCACCCCAGAACAAAAACAACTGGGATGCCGGTCCGTCCAGCATGTCGCGACTCATGCGTCAAGCATGACGCGACTCATGACAACTGTGGAGCTAAGGGGAATCGAACCCCTGACCTTCGCATTGCGAACGCGACGCTCTACCAACTGAGCTATAGCCCCTTGGGCACCTCGTTACGTTACTCCTCCCCCACGCGCCGGTTAAATCGCCAGCGCAGTGGAGGTTCTCACGGTTTTTAGGAGGCGCGGGTACCGTAGCCGCCGAGGTCTTCGTAGTCGTCGTAGCCGGGGTCGTTTTCCGGCGCGTAGCGGGCGGACGGCAGGGTGTCGAAGTCGGGGCTTTCGTCGTCCAGGTCCAGCACGACGGAGCCGGCGCGCAGGCGTGCGTCACGTGGGTGCTCGGTGTGGTTGCTCATGGCCACACCCATGCGGGCGCGGCGCAGCTGGCGCAGGCGGCGGGCGTGCAGCGCGCGCTCCTGCAACACGACGCGGCGCAGCGCGACCATGAACCATGCGGTCATCCCCACTGCCACGGCGGGCAGCACCCAGGTCCAGCCGCCTGCGACAAACGCGATGACGAAGGTGACCACGCACGCGGCGATCAGCGCCAGCAGGGTGCGCTGGCGGCGCTGGAAGCGGGTGGCGGTGTTCTTCTTTTCGCGCTCCGGGTCGAATCCGCCGCGGCCGCGGCGCGCAGCGGCGAAGGCGAGGTCCTCGTCGCCCGCTTCGGCCGCCTCCGCGGTGTCGACCTCGTTGTCGAGATCTTCCGGTGCTTCCTCAACGCCCGCTTCCGGGGCGCTCTGCTTCTCGACGCCTCCGGTCTCCCCCGCATAGCCAAAGTCCTCGGGTGCAGTGTAGGACTCGTCCAGTTCGTAGCGGTCGGCCTCTGCTTCAGCCACAGCGTCCTCAGCATCGTCCTCCGCAGCATCCTCCGCGGCGAGGATCTTTACAGAGGTGGAGCCGCCGCCGGTCTCGCTGGCGACGACCTTGGTTGAGCCGCCCTCGGCCGTTTCATCTTCGGCCGTTTCATCTTCAGCCGTTTCAGCTTCGACCGGCTCAGCCTCGTCGTCGACGTGCTCGATCACTTCGCCGTCGATGTGGTCGGCCTGATCCTCGGCGCCGGGGCGGCGGAAGAGGGTGCGCAGGGCGGGAGCGTCGTCGATAAGCACTTGCTCCTCGGCATCTGTTGCCTCGACAACCTCATAGTCGGTGTCCTCGCTGTGGCGGTGGATGTCGGCGGCGGTGAGCTTCGGGCGGCGGCGCTCAGCCATCGGCGCGGTGCCGCCCTCATGCAGCACGCGCGTTTCGTCGTAGCCGTCGCCGGAGCGGCGGATCGGCTTGTTGTTGCCGATCATCAACGGCGCGAGGACGATGATCCACACGACCAGGATCAAGATGATCATTAAGCTCGGGCTGCCCATGGGCGATGCCACCTTTCCGCGTCAGTTGCACCCTTAAAGTCAGGAGTCCACGGTATCGGCACTTGCGCAGGCGAACGGGTCGGCGCGCCGGTGGAGCGCAGGTGTTTTTCGCCCTTAGCGCACCCGGCCAGCCTCGCGCAGGCGCTGCACGGCTGTGGTGGGGAAATCGTCGGCGTTCAACGCCACGAAGTGGTGGTCGCGCCACTGCCCGTCGATGTGCAGGTTGCGTCGCAGGTAGCCCTCCTCGCGGAAGCCGTTGAGCTTGAGCACTTGGCCGGACGCGGGGTTGTGCGGCAGGTAGGTGGCGGTCACGCGGTGCAGCCCGACGCGGGAAAACGCGTGGTCCACGCCCAACGCGCAGGCGACAGTGGCCACCCCGCGGCCCATAAACGGCGAGTGCACCCAGTAGCCCACCCAGCATTCGGAGACAATGCCGTGCTGGATGTTGCCCAGGGTGACCTGTCCGGCAAAGTCGCCGTCCACCTCGATGACCAGCGGCACCGCCGTGCCCTGGTTGGCCAGCCGCTTCAGGTTTAGCCAGGTGTTGCGCCACGCCGCGTGCGAGTGCGCGTCCTCCCAGGTGCCGTCTACGGTTGGCTCGACTGGTTCGAGCCATTGCTTATCGACGTTTCTCGTGCCCGCCCAATCCTCCCCATCGCGAGAGGTCAGGGGACGGAGGCGGACGGATCTGCCGTCGGGAAGCGTGGCCGTCGGCGTGGACTCAGGCCAGCCCGGGGTGGGCTGGCGAAACATCGCGAACACGGGGTGGCGCCTAGCTGCGCTGCCGGAGGTACTCGACGTCCACGATGTCGCCGGGGCGCACATGCACGGCATCTTCCGGCAGGCAGATCATGGCATTGGCCTCCGCAAAACCGGCCAACAGGTGCGCGGGCCCGGCCTCCAGAGCAGACAGCGGTTCGACCAAGTAGTCTCCGGTGTCGGCATCGCGCATGAGGCGGGCGCGGATGTAGCCTCGGCGGCCCGGAATCGAACTGAGCTCGCGCAAGGAGCGGGCTTCGACGGTGCGGCGCGTCACCGCGGTCTTGCCCAGGGAGCGGCGGATGGCGGGGCGGATGAACGTTTCCGCGATCACCAGCGCGCTCACCGGGTTGGACGGCAGAAGGAACGCCGGGATGCGCTCCTCACCCATCAGGCCGAGGCCCTGCACGGAACCGGGGTGCATGGCCACGCGTGTAGTGTCGATCTGCCCGAGCTCACGCAAAATCTCCTGGATCGGCGCCGCGCCGGAGCCTCCGACGGCGCCGGTGATGATGACGAACTCGCTTTTCGCGATGTGGCCGGCCACCGTCTCGCGCATGCGGCGCGGCTCGGCGTTAATAATGCCGACGCGGTGCACGTCCGCGCCCGCCTCCTTGGCGGCAGCGGCCACGACGTAGGAGGCGATGTCGAAGATTTGCCCCAGGCCCGGGCGGCGATCCAAGTCCACCAGCTCCAGGCCGTAGCTCATCACCGTTACGCGCGGGCGCGGGTACACCAGGAGCTTGTCGCGGCCCGCGGCGGCGGCGAGGCCGATCTGGGCGGGGCCGAGCACCGCGCCCTGTCGCACAGCAATGTCGCCGGGCTGAATGTCGTCGCCGGGCCGACGCACGAAATCACCAGTTCGCACTGGGCGCTGCGGGGTAACGCGCTTGCGGCCCCGGTCCGTCCACTCCAGCGGCAGCACCGCGTCTGCGAGCGTGGGCAGCGGGGCGCCGGTAGCGACGCGCACCGCTTGGCGCGGCTGTAGGCGCAGCGGTTTCTGGGAGCCGGCGGGCACCTCGCCTACCACCGGAAGGGCGCGTTCGCGATTCGGCTGTGGGGCGGCGGGGGCTTCCTCGCCGTTACCGTCCTGGTCGTTTTCGTTGTGGTCGTTTTCGTTGCGGTCGCGGCGCTCGGGCCTGCGCAGCCCGGCGGTGCCGCCCACGTCTACCGCGCGCACGGCGAAGCCGTCCACAGCCGCCTGAGGGAACCCGGGAACCTGCGTGGTGGAGGTGACCTCTTCGGCGCACATCAGGCCGAGCGCGTCCGTCAGCGCCACCCGGATCGGCTCGGGGGCGGTCGCCGCGTCCACTACAGCCGCAAGCTGGTCCTCTACGCTGCGCATGGCCCGTGCCCCTTTCGTCTACGCGTTGTCCTGCGCCTTTGCGGCAACCTCGGGGTGTTCTGCCTCGAAGTCGGCGATGATTTTCTTCACCGCGGTATACAGCGCCGCGCCATACTTCTCATCGCGCAGACCGAAGTCCACATTCGCCGGGATGTAGCCACCAGGGTTGCCCAGATCGTGACGCTTGCCCTCATGCACCACCACATGCACCGGATGCCCCTCAGAGATCATCAACTCAATCGCATCAGTCAGCTGCAGCTCCCCACCCTTACCCGGCTCAATACGCCGCAACGCATCAAAAATCCCCCGGTCCAACAGGTACCTACCGACAGCCACCAGCGTCGACGGCGCATCCTCAACAGCAGGCTTTTCCACCATGCCACGCACCTTGAGCACCTCAACGCCATCAACATCAGCCTGGGCATCCTCCACGTCGAACACGCCGTAGTTGAACACCTCCTCGCGCGAGACGTTAAACGCGCACAACACCGAACCCCCGAGTGCATTGCGCACAGCGACCATCTTGTCCATCACACCCGCCGGCAACACAAGATCATCCGGCAGCATCACAGCAACCGCATCCTCGTCGTCGTCCAACGCTTCTTCCGCGCAACCAACCGCATGGCCAAGCCCAAGCGGCTCATCCTGGGTGACCGCCACAGCCTCAATCAACCCGTTGGCGCGGGCGACCTTGTCCGCCTGGGCCTGCTTGCCGCGGGCGACCATCAGGTCCTGCAAGTCCGAAAACTCGCCGAAGTGCCGCATGATCTCTTCCTTATTCGGCGCGACCACCACAGCCAAACGCTGCGCCCCAGCCGCCGCAGCCTCCTCAGCAATCAGCTCAATGCCCGGGGTATCCACCACCGGCAAAAGCTCCTTCGGCACCGTCTTCGTCGCCGGCAAAAAACGAGTCCCCATACCCGCCGCCGGAACCACAACAGTCTTCACAGAAGCGTTCGCAGCATCAACGGGAAGGTCAGTAGAATTCTGCATAAACGCAAAGCCTACAGCCCCCAACCTTCACAACCGGGCTGCGACCCGTAAGAAGCAAGGAGTAAGCACCCCGAAGTGGACGCAACCACCCAATCCCGGAAGGCCGCCATGCGTGCGGCGCACCTCGCCAACCGGCGCGAGCTACGCGGCACGGAACGAAAACAAAAGCTCGACCAGGCAATAGTCGCGGCCACCTTGGCGTGCATCGACGATTTCAACGCGCGCGGCACCAACATCGCCGCCTATAACCCGCTCGCCTCCGAGCCTGGCCCTGCGGATTTCGCGGCACAGCTCGTCGCTGTGGCGCGCACGCCGTTTTTACCCATTTCTTTACCGGGCGGGGTGCTCGCTTGGGCGCAGCTCGGGGCCGCGGATACGGCCGGCGCCTTGGGGATCACTGAGCCGACGGGCCCGCGCTTCACCTCAAACGTGTTGCGCTCCTGCGGGCTGGTGGTGGCGCCGGCGTTAGCCGTCGATAGGCAGGGCATGCGATTGGGCAAAGGCGCCGGCTACTACGACCGAGCGTTGTCGAACCTGGATGTTCCCGTTGCGGCAGTGGTCTACGACTGGGAGGTTGTCGACGCTGTGCCGCATGACGCGCACGACCAGGCGGTGGACGCCGTGATCACGCCGGAGGGTTTCTTCCGCGTCTAGGGAACCGAGGCGCGCTTTACGCCGTCTTATTCCCATGGACCTCTCCGCGCGCTTCAACAACCTCCGCTCCCCCGGCTACCGCCGCTCCGTGCTCATCCGCAGGGCGATAGCCGTCTTCCTCGTCGTCGCCGCTGTGCTGCATGTGCTTATCGACGCCTCACGGTCCGACCCGCCAGCGCTGACCTTCTCCCGCGATGTCGCCCCCGGCACCGTGCTCAGCGCGGACGACCTGGAGCTGCGGCGGCTCCCGGCGGAGTCGGTGCCCGACAACGCGCTCGACGACGCGGCGTTGGCGGAGGGGCAACTGCTCGCGGCGGCCGCCTCCCGCGGCGAAGTAGTCACGGCCACGCGCCTAGTCGGGCCCGATCTGGCGGGCCTGCTCACCCAGGACAAACCGGACGGCGAGGAGTTCTCCATGGTTCCAGTGCCGCTGGCGGAACCGGACATTTTGCCCATGCTGCATCACGGGGCAGAAGTTGACGTTGTGGGCCAAGGGCCCCGCGTGGTTGCTAAAAATGGGATTGTCGTCACATCTGGAGAAGGTGACGCGGTGTTAGTGCTGCTCAGACAGGGTGAGGCTGCAGCCGTGGCCGCCGCTTCCCTGTCGGAACCGCTCACGCTGGTATTGAGCAACCGTGAGCGCGCGTTTAATATCCCGAAGCATGCTTCAAGGATTTAAAGACTTCATCATGCGCGGCAACGTCATCGAGCTTGCCGTCGGCGTCGTCATCGGCGCGACATTCACCGCAGTTGTCACCGCGTTCTCCGACGCGATCATCAACCCGCTCATCGCAGCCCTCGGCGGCCTAGACTACTCCGGCCTGGGCTTCTTCGTCCGCGAGGGCAACGAGGCGACCTTCGTCGACTTCGGCGCCGTCCTCACCGCCATCATCAACTTCCTGCTCATCGCCGCAGTGATCTACTTCCTGCTCGTCGCTCCGATGAACAAGCTGGACGAGGCGCAGAAGCGGCGCAAGGGCATCGACCCGGATGAGCCGGAGCCGACCGACACCGAGCTGCTCACGGAGATCCGCGACCTGCTTGCAGGCCAGAACCCGAACAACGTTCACAAGCCGCTGAACTAGTTCGTCCTTGAGCGGGACTGGCTGAAAGCTACTCCCCGTAGTGCGGAGGCCGCTCCGCCTCATAGAAATCGCGGCCCGTCAAACCCGGCTCTTCGTCGCCGAGCAGCACCTCGCGCTCAGCGTCCAGGGCCGGGTTTTCTTCTGCCTGTGTGTTTGGCGCGGCGTCCGCGGACCGGTCGTATTCCACGTCCGCTTTGCGCACGGCGCGCCTACGTTTGCGTTCCATCTGCCTGCTGTACTGCGCCGGGGTTATACCGAGTGCTGGTTCAGCTCGTCGATGAGGTGGCGTACCAGCGGAGTCGCCGTCGACACACCATCGCGAATCGCCTGGCGCGAGGACGCGAGGTTGACCACGACCGTGGAACCGGACACGCCGCAGATGCCGCGGGAGGTGCACGCGTCCACTGCACCGCACGCCTGGCCGGACGAGCGGATGGCCTGGCTGACGCCGGGGACCACCTTGTCGATGACCGCGCGGGTCGCTTCCGGCGTCTTATCGCGCGGGCCGACGCCCGTGCCTCCCAGCGTGAGCACCAGATCCACGCCGCCGACCACGCCAGTTTCAATGGCCTTGCGGATCTCAGACTTCTTGGACTTCACGCGCACCACGCCATCGACCACAAAGCCAGCCTCGCGCAAAAGCTCCACCACCATCTCGTCGGTGTTGTCGCCCGGCGCGTCGTAGCGGCGGTCGCCCACCAGCACGACGATGGCGCCCGGCGACGTCGGGGAATCGCTCTCCAGCTCGGACGCGCGCAGCGTCGCATCGTCCGGCTCGGTGATGTCGAGCGCGTCAAACAATTCCGGCATCGTGGTCAGACTCCCTTAAGACATAACGGGGCGGATAGGTCAGATATGAAGTTACTCGGAACTTAAGGTCACCTCTACCGGAATCGGCTGAGACTCCCCCTCCCGCTGCACTTGCAGCGTCACTGTCTCCCCGAACGCCTTGGAACGCGTCGCGGCGATCAGGGCGTCGGCAGAGTCGATGGGCCGGTCGTTCAGGCGCGTGATTACGTCACCAGGTTTCAGGCCGGCCTTCTCGCCGGGGCTGCCGGGCTCCACCCCCGCCACCACGGCACCGCCGCCGAAGCCCTGCATCACGCTCACGCGCACACCGAGCATCGGCTGGGTCGCTTCGCCCGTTTCAATGAGCTGCTCCGCCACCCGCTTGGCAAAGTTCGACGGGATGGCAAAGCCGAGGCCGATGGAGCCGCCCTGGCCGCCCTGCCCCATGCCGCCCGCGGACAGCGAAGCAATCGCGGAGTTCATGCCGATCAAGTTGCCGCTGCGGTCCACCAGCGGGCCGCCGGAGTTGCCCGGGTTGATCGCGGCGTCGGTTTGGATGCCGTCCATCAGCGAGCTTTCCCCACCGCCTTGGGAGGCGCGCACCGGGCGGTTGAGCGCGGAGACGATGCCGCTGGTCACAGTGGCGGATAGCCCCAGCGGCGAGCCCACGGCGACGACCTCCTGACCCACGCGCAGTTCGTCGGAGTTGCCGAATCGCATCACCTGCAGGTCGTTGACGTCGTCGATCTTGAGCACGCCGACATCCGTGTTGACGTCGGAGGCGACGAACTGTGCGCTGCGGCGTGAGCCGTCGTTAAACGTGACCTGCACCTTCGACCCGGGCGTGTCGGCGCCGGCGATGACGTGGTGGTTGGTCAACACATAGCCGTCTGCGGAAATGATGGAGCCGGAGCCTTCCGCACTGCCGCGGGGCGTGGCCACCTCGATGGAGACCACCGCGGGCAGCACCGCGGCGGCCACCTGCTCTACCGAGCCTTCGGGGGCCTCGGCCGGGTCCGCAACTGTCGGGTTACGCAGTTCGCTTTGCGACGACACACCGCCAGATCCATTCCGGGAATCCTCCGAGGAGCTGTCCGGAGCACTTTCCAGCGCGCTCTGCGTCCCCTTGCCCGCCTGGGTCGAGCCGGCGAAGTAGCCCGCGCCACCGCCTGCAACGAGAGCCGTTGCCAGCGCAACGGCAAATGCCCCTGCAATGCCCTTGCCGCCTTTGCCGTCGTTGGCACGGCGGCTGTACGCCTGGGGCTGAGACGGCACCTGGTAAACGCCATTGTTCGACGGAAAACTGGAAGTGTCTTCCGGGAAGTTCGTTTCACTCATGACGGGCCATTATGCCCCGCCGCCCTGTGGCAGAACTTGAGGGCATGCACCGCGTTTCGTAACAATTCCTGAACAATTGCTGTGCGCGTTAGCCTGCGGGTCTAGCTGTAGCTCTTGCGCGGAATCACACGCGCCTGGGTTTCTGCGGCTGTGGCGTCAGCATCCTCGTTGTCCGTTTGCGGCGGGCGGCCTGGGAACACCACGCGGAAGCGTGCGCCGCCGTCGTCGGACTCCTCCGCCACGATGGTTGCGTTGTGGCGGTCAAAGACCTGCTTCACAATGGCCAGGCCCAAACCGGACCCCGGCATCGAGCGGGATTCGGGCGCGCGGTAGAAGCGCTCGAACACCTTCTCGCGCTGGTCCTCGGGGATGCCGGGGCCGGAGTCGTCGACAATGAGCACCGCGTTGCGCTTCGCCGCCTTCAGCGACACGCGCACGGTGCCGCCCTGCGGCGACCACTTCGCGGCGTTATCGATGAGGTTGATCGGGGCGCGGCCCATGGCGAACCGGTCGCCGGTGATGACCCACGGGTCCGCTTCGAATTGGAACGCCAGGTCCGGGCGGCGGCGCCGCACGCGGTCGAGTGCTTCCTCCAGCACCTCGTCGAGGCGGAGATCCTCGGGCTCGGCGCCCTGCTGCGCTTCGTCTCGCGTCAGATCCACCAAGTCGCCGATGAGGATGGACATTTCCTCCATTTGCGCCATCACGTCGCGCTCTAAGTCCTTGCGGTCCTGCTCCGAGATCTGATCTTGTTGTCCGGAGTTGTACAGCATCATCAACAGCTCGATGTTCGTGCGCATCGAGGTCAGCGGGGTTTTCAACTCGTGGCCGGCGTCCGCCACCAGCTGTGCCTGGCGCGTCTTAGAGTCTTCCAGCGTGGCGATCATCTTATTCACGGAGGTGGTGATGTCCGCGAATTCGTCGTCGCCGTCGACGGGCAGCTCTGTCAGCTGGTCGGACTCGTTGGCGGCGTCGATAGCTCGGTGCAGCCGGCGCACAGGTCGGAGGCCAACGGCGGAAATCACCGCGCCCGCAATCCAGGCGAGTAGCCCGCCTGTGCCGGCGAGGACGAGCGCGGCCGCTCCCCAACTGCCGGAGACGATGCTCAACACGTCCAACGGCTTTGCGATGGCCACGGTGACACCGGAGGCGCTGCGACGCACCACCACGCGCTCCCCCGCCACGGTGCGTTGGGAGAGCATGTCGCCTGAAGACGTCGCCGTGTACGGCCCCGCCACCGGCACCGGGTCGCCGTAAAACACGTTGGAGCCAGCGGGCGCGGCCGAGACCTTCACCCACGGGCTGGATCGGCTGAAGTCGTCGAGGGCTTTTTCAAAGCCATCCTGATCGTCCGTGTCCAGGTCTTTCAACTGCAGCGATACGCCGTAGGTGCGGGTGCGCAGGTCATCGTCCATGACGGTCAGACGAGTCGTTTCTGAAAGCCGGTAGGTAAACAGCGCGGTCAACAAAATGACCACGGCGACGATGCCGCCGGCGAGTACGGCCAAGCTGTTGGGCAGCGACCGGCCGGTATTGGCCTGTCCCCGCAGAGCAGCTTCGCCTGTGAAACGCCGCAAAATCACGGAGCGGTCTCCCGAAGGACGTAGCCGACGCCGCGAACGGTGTGGATCAGGCGCGATTCGCCGCCCGCTTCTGTCTTGCGGCGCAGGTAGCCGATGTAGACCTCCAGCGCGTTGCCAGAGGTCGGGAAGTCGTAGCCCCACACCTCTTCCAGGATGGTCTGGCGGGCCAGCACATGGCGCGGGTTCTGCAGCAGCAGGTGCAGCAGCGCAAACTCGGTACGCGTCAGCGAGATTGCCCGGCCGCCGCGGGTGACGTCGCGGGTGGAGGTGTCCATGACCAGGTCCTCGAACTGGAGGCGGGTCTGGTCTTTGCCCGCGGCCTTGCGAGCCTCGGAGCGGGTGCGGCGCAGCAGCGAGCCAACACGCGCCAGGAGCTCCTCCAAGGCGAAGGGCTTGGGCAGGTAGTCGTCCGCGCCCGCGTCCAGGCCGGCCACACGGTCGGACACTCCGTCGCGAGCCGTGAGCATGAGGATCGGGCCGTCGTACCCGGAGGATCGCAGGGTACGGCAGACACCCAGGCCGTCGAGCTTGGGCATCATGAGGTCGAGGATGGTCAGATCAGGCTGTTCAATACGGATCTGGTCGAGCGCATCTTCGCCGTCTACGGCGAGCACAACGTCGTATCCGTTGAAGCGCAGTGAGCGTCTCAGCGACTCACGGACAGCCTGCTCGTCGTCGGCTACGAGAATTTTCATAGGATTATTATGACTTATATTTTCCTCAGCGTTGAATTAAGCTGAAAAAACCGGGCCCCACCTGGGGGTCCCGGTTCCTTCGATGGGTCTAATGCGACCCTTAGAAGCTTAGAACTGCTCGACGTCGATCAGACCGGCCTGAGCAGCCTTGACCAGGCGGCGCGGGATGCGCACTTCCTGGCCGTCGATCTTGACGGTCTGCAGGTCGGCGTTGTCGGCCTTCCACTGGGAACGACGCATACGCGTGTTCGCGCGGGACTTCTTGAACTTCGGTGTTGCCATGACGAGTCTCCTTTATCCCCTCTAGTTGGCCTTCTTCTTGCGGCGGGCCATGCCGCCGAAACGCTGGTTGAACTTCTCCACGCGGCCAGCGGTGTCCATGAGACGCTGCGCGCCGGTCCAGAACGGGTGGGACTCAGCGGTGACGTCCACGACCACGAGCGGGTACTCGTTGCCGTCTTCCCACTGCTCAGTACGTGCGGAGGTCAGGGTGGAGCGCGTCAGGAACTTGTGGCCCGTGTTTGCGTCCTGGAAAATCACCGGGTGGTAATCCGGGTGAATGTCTTTCCTCATTTGATTCGTCTCCCTCAGGATTGAACTACGGGTCGGTTCTCCGCGCCTCTCGCGACGAGAAGCGAGCGCGAAGATCGTGCCCGAGTTGGGTGCGAAATGGTCTTTGCATCCGGCGGTCGCCGGATAACCCGCAGTATCTTACAGTTCACGTGCGCGTTTACCTAATTGCACATTCCGCCTATCGACGCCCCCTCGGCCCGGTGGCCCCTCCCCGGGCGTCGCTAGCGTCGGGCGATCGAAAGGCCAGCCAGACGCGATTATGAGATAGAGGCCTAAGACGGTAGGGTGATTCCTCGCTGTTGTCGAAGTACACGTATACGCCTGCGTCAACCGATTGCACTTGCGCTGGTCGCGGACCCTCACTCCGCTTCTCACCTGGCGCTTTTCCTCACATAGCGATCGTGTCGTGGGCGGCAAGAAGAGTAAGGAAGCTAACCCATGTCGGCACATTGCCAGGTCACGGGACGTAAGCCGTCTTTCGGCAAGACCGTCTCGCACTCGCACCGCCGCCACTCGCGCCGTTGGAACCCCAACGTGCAGAAGCGCCGGTTCTACCTGCCCTCCGAGGGCCGTACCATCACCCTGAACGTCTCCACCAAGGGTCTGAAGATCATCGATCGCGACGGCATCGAGTCCGTCGTCACCAAGATCCGCGCACGAGGTGAGAAGATCTAATGGCACGTAACGATATCCGCCCGATCATCAAGCTCAAGTCCACTGCGGGCACCGGTTTCACCTATGTGACCCGCAAGAACAAGCGCAACAACCCGGATCGCATCACGCTGAAGAAGTACGACCCGGTTGTTCGCAAGCACGTCGAATTCCGCGAGGAGCGATAATCCATGGCGAAGAAGTCCAAGATCGCTAAGAACGAGCAGCGTAAAGAGATCGTCGCCCGCTACGCGGAGCGTCGTAACGAGCTCAAGGCCATCATCAAGAACCCGGAGACCTCTGACGAGGACCGTCTTGACGCCCAGTTCGAGCTCAACCGTCAGCCGCGCGATGCCTCCCCGGTTCGCGTGCGCAACCGTGACTCGCGTGACGGTCGCCCCCGTGGCTACCTCCGCAAGTTCGGTGTTTCCCGTGTCCGTATGCGCGAGATGGCTCACCGTGGTGAGCTGCCTGGCGTCCGTAAGTCTTCGTGGTAAGGAGGACTCACATTATGAAGCGCAACAATTCGCGTAAGCCGCGCATTGAGCAGTCCCGCCGCCCGAAGAAGAACCCGCTGAAGGCGAAGGGCATCGAGTCGGTCGACTACAAGGATGTTGAGACCCTGCGTCTGTTCATCTCCGACCGCCACAAGATCCGTTCCCGCCGCGTCACGGGCCTGACCCCGCAGCAGCAGCGCCAGGTCGCTACCGCTGTGAAAAACGCGCGCGAGATGGCTCTTCTGCCGTTCACCACCCGCTAATTAGCCGGTTGACGATGACAGCGTAGAGTCTTCGGCTCAAAAGAAGCACCCGCACTCCCCTCCCCGGAGGGTCGAGAGCGGGTGCTTTTCGTCTATAGTTATCCCGCGCAACCGCAAACAGCGAGCTCCCCAGAAAGGACGGAAGGCATGGCGAAACCGGTCGGACGGCCACGCAAGCAAAGCCCCCGCCGAAGAGGCGCCACCGCGCGCGAGGAGATCCTCGACGCCGCCTCCGAACTGTTCACCCGCAAGGGTTTCGCCACCACCTCCACCCATGACATCGCGGACGCGGTGGGCATGCGCCAAGCTTCGCTGTACTACCACTTCCCCTCCAAGCGCGACATCTTTCTCACGCTGCTGATGGGCACGATCCAGCCGGCGCTGGCGCTCGCGTCGGATCTGGCCGAGACCGACGAGTCGGCGGCGGTGAAGCTGTGGGCGCTGGTGGCCGCGGAGTCGCGGATCCTGCTGTCGTCGAATTGGAACATCGGCAGGCTCTACCAGCTGCCGGTGCTGCTGTCGGAGGAGTTCGCGGAGTACCACGAGGCGCGCCAAGAGTTGGAGGGGATCTTCCGCAAGCTGTCGGGGCAGATCGTCGGCGAGGACGACCCGCGCATCGACTTGCCGTTCCACATGACGCTCGCGGCCATCGAGATGCGCGACAACACAGGCACCGCGCCCTTCCCGCTTGTCGACGACGCCCTGCCCGCCCCCGCCGTCACCATCGCCGACGCCGTGCTGGACGTCCTCCACACGGACCTGCCGGACCGCCGCACGGAGCGCATGCTCGAGCTGGTGGACTTGGTCTCACGCAAGAACGAGCAGGACTAGGGCTGGCAGGCCGCAACCGGCAACTGCATCGGACCGGCGGCGAGTGTTTCCGCAGCAGCGCTCAGCATGGCCTGGCCCGTCTCGTAGGTCCCGTCCGCGGGCAGCGCCGTGATCGCGACCGGTGCCAGCGCACCGTCTCCGCGCGGGACGAGCCCGAACTGCCGTACTTGGTAGGCACCCGCGGTGTCCGGACCCCAGCCTCCCTTGAACAGCGCCCCGATCGTTCCCAGTCCGTACGCCTGCGAAGGGTCGATCTGCCCCATGAGCGCGAGCACGGGCCCAGCGCCTTCCACGCAGGCGAGCTGCCCCGCAAGCACGGCTTCGTCGGCCACGCTGAGCTGGGTTTGTCCGTAAGTGGAAAACTCGGGCCGGAGCGGTTCCGTGTTCAATCCCGTGGCAAGTCCGACCTGGTCAAGGACCCCGTCGACGGGGCCTGCACCGACGGCGTCGTAGAGGCGTTGCGCCGCCGCGTTGTCCGACGCGCTCACCGCGGCGCGGGCGTCTTCCTCGAGTCCGGGAAAAGCGCGCATGGCGGCTATGGCGATTGGCACCTTGATGGTGGACCAGGCGGGGCTCGGGGCGGTGAATCCGGCCGCTACCGGCTCCTCATTCCTTACCGTGGCGACGCCCAGCTGCCCGCCGTAGATGGATTCGACGTGGGCGACCGTGGCGTCGAGAAGCAATTGCGCATCGGGGACGGAGGCCGGCGCCTCCGTGACCTCAGAGGTGACCACGGAGGTGACGGTCACGGTTTCCTGGCCGCCCGAACAGGCGGACAACAACAGTGCGCCGGCTGCGGCGAGCCCCAAGCGCCAGCGAGCTACCAAATCTTGACCCGGGCGTTGTTGCCGCCGGTGCAGTACACCGTCTCCCCACCAGAGCAGGTCATGCGGTAGGTGATTTCGGTGGCCGGGCTGTACACGGACACCGTCATATCCGTCGTGCCGGTGCGGGCGTAGGTACCCTGGAACGCCTCGTACACATTGGCGGCAAACCCTGCGGAGGTCACCTCCGTATCCGGGGCGTACTGCGAGTACGTGCGCTTCGACGGCTCACTGGGCCGCTGCTCGGGAGCCTCCGATTTCGGCAGCGTACGAGTCTCAACCACCGTGCTGGTCACCGGCTCGCTGGAGCGGTTGAACGCGCCGGAACCGCCCATAAAGGCGAGCACACCGACAAGTGCGGCGAGTAGCAGCGCCGCGAGCACGTAGAGCCACGGGCTCGGACCGCCGCGCTTGTCCGCCGGCTCAGGCGGCTGGTAGCTCGTCTGGTAGTCGTTGGGCTGGCCGTACTGCTGCTGCGGCACCGCGCTGAACTGCTGTGTGTGTCCTACGTCCGGATCCGTGAAGTGTGGCTGGTCCGGTGACCATTTGCTGGAGCCTTGATTGGTCATGGCACACCCCTAACAGCGCGACGTGGGCAGGTCGCCGCGCATGGCGTTCAACCCGTTTGCGAGCTCGTTCAGCATGGCGAAGCTGCCCTCGTGGCCCTTCGGGCTGTGGGCGGTGATAGCCACGGCGATGTCGCCGTGCGGGCCCGGGATCAGGCCGAACTGACGGGCCAGGTGCCCGCCCTCGTGGTGGTTCCAGCCGCCTTTGAAGCGGGCGCCGCCGATGCGGCCCAGGCCCCAGTGCTGGTAGTCCACGATCCGCCCCATCATGTCCAGCACCGGCTCGTGCCCCGCAACGCAGCGCAGGCCCGAGGCGAACTCGGCCTGGTCGCTGGTGGTCCACATCGTACCCATCTGGTAGCCGGCCGGGGTGGTCGTACGGGCACCCGCTTCGCGGATCACGCCCTCGTAACTCGCGGCCGGCACCTGGCCGAACATGCGGTGCGCGGCGGGGTTGTCGGAGCGGGTCACAGCGGCTTCAGCGTCCGGGTAAAACGCCTGGTCCTGGCGCAGCGCGGCAATGGCCAGCGGCACCTTCATGGTCGAAAACGCCGGCTCCGGACGGTTGTCGCCCGCGGTGAAGGGGCCGACCGCCACGGTGGCGCGGCCACCATGGCGCCCCACCACGTCCGCGACGAGTCGGTCCAGCTGTGCCTGGACGTCCACGGCCGGTGCGACATGCTGCGCCTTGCCGGGCTTCGGGGTGGTCAGCGGCAGCGGCAGGCGGATGGCGTTTTTCACCTGCGGGGGCAGCTGGTTGTAGGCCTGCACGATCGGCTGGCCAATCACGGGAATCTGGTCGATCGCCGTGTACGTCGGTACCGATGACATGGGAAACGCCAGGCCCGCGGTCAGGGCCAGGGCTGCAACTTTAGAGGGCACGGGAAACGATCTTTCTAATGGGCGAAGTGGCGGGTGCCGGTCAGATACATGGTCACGCCGGCGGCCTCGGCGGCGGCGATGACCTCCTCGTCGCGGATGGAGCCGCCGGGCTGGACCACGGCCTTCACACCGGAGTCAGCCAGCAGCTGGAACCCGTCCGCGAAGGGGAAGAACGCGTCGGAGGCGGCGACGGCACCGTTGGTGCGGTTGCGGCCCTCGTCGAGGGTGTTGGCGCGGTCCACGGCGAGCTTTGCGGAGTCGACTCGGTTGACCTGGCCCATGCCAATGCCTACCGACGCCCCTTCGGCCGCGATCAGAATCGCGTTCGACTTCACGCAACGCACTGCGCGCCACGCGAATTCGAGGTCCGCGAGGGTCTGCTCGTCGGCAGCCTCGCCGGCCGCCAGGGTCCAGTTGGCGGCGCTGTCGCCCTCTGCCTGGAAGCGGTCGCGCTCCTGCACGAGCCAGCCGCCGGCGATCTGCTTGCGCTCCTCGTCCTGCTGCTTCGGCTCGACCTCGAGGATGCGCAGGTTCTTCTTCGTCTGCAAAAGCTCGAGCGCGTCCGCGGCATAGGACGGTGCGACGACGACCTCGGTGAAGATCGGCTTGATCTGCTCTGCCAGCTCCAGGGTGACCTCGCGGTTGCAGGCGATCACGCCACCGTAGGCGGAGACCGGGTCACACGCGTGGGCCTTCTTGTGCGCGTCCGCGATGGAGACATCGGAGACGGCCACGCCGCACGGGTTGGCGTGCTTGATAATTGCCACGCACGCACGCTCGTGGTCCCAGGCGGCGCGCCATGCAGCATCGGCATCCTGGTAGTTGTTGTAGCTCATCTCCTTGCCGCCGTGCTGGGTGGCGGCGGCAAGGCCCCAGCCCTCGTTTTCCAGGCGGGCGGCCTGGTGCGGGTTCTCGCCGTAGCGCAAGTCGGTGGTGCCTTCGCCGGCGCCGGAGGCGTCCGCGCCGAGCTGGTTGGACAGCCAGGAGGAGACCGCGGCGTCGTAAAGCGCAGTGTGCGTAAACGCCTCGAGTGCGAGCTGCTTGCGCTGCTCGATGTCGAAACCGTCGCCCTTGACGGCCTCGACGACCTCACCGTAACGGGCAGGCGAGGTGACCACGGCGACCGACGGGTGGTTCTTGGCCGCGGCGCGGACCATGGACGGGCCGCCGATATCGATCTGCTCGACGCACTCGTCGAAGGTGGCGCCGGAAGCAACGGTCTCTTCGAACGGGTAGAGGTTGACCACAACGAGGTCGAACGGCTCAATGCCCAGCTCCTGTAGCTGATCCACGTGGCTGTCCTTGCGCAGGTCCGCGAGGATGCCGGAGTGCACACGCGGGTGCAGCGTTTTCACACGGCCGTCGAGCACCTCCGGGAAGCCGGTCACGTCCGCGACCTCGGTGACGGAAACGCCCGCGTCGGCGATGCGCTTGGCGGTGGAGCCGGTAGAGACAATCTCCACGCCCGCCTGGCCGAGCGCCCGTGCCAGCTCCTCCAGCCCGGTCTTGTCGTAGACGCTGATCAGCGCGCGCTTAATTTCCCGCTTAGACATTAAATACAGCCTTTCCGTTTGCAATTTCGAGGTTGCGGAGCAGGTGAACGATCTGTTCGCGCTCCACCTTCTTAATGCGTTCGTGGAGCTCGCTCTCTGTGTCCCCCGGCTGCACCTCAACGGCGCGCTGGGCGATGATCTCGCCGCTGTCCAGGCCGGCGTCCACGTAGTGCACCGTGCAGCCGGTGACCTTCACGCCGTGCTCCAGCGCATCGCGCACCGCGTGCGCCCCCGGGAACGACGGCAAAAGCGACGGGTGGGCGTTAATCGTTCGCCCCTCGAATTCCTGCACGAACGCCGGTCCGAGCAGCCGCATGAACCCCGCGGAAACCACCAAGTCCGGCTCGACGGAGGCCACAGCGGCCACCATTTTGTCGTTCCAGGTGTTGCGGTTTGCTTCCATCGGCACCACGGCCGTGCGGATGCCAGCGTTTTTAGCCCGTTGCAGCGCTGGACAAATTTGATCCGCCACCACGATGTCAACGCGGTAGCGGTTCTCTTGGTTATCGATGATCGCTTTCAGCAGGGTGCCGGTGCCCGACGCGAGGACGGCCACCGATTTCGCAGAGTCACTCACGGGCTTAAGTCTAACTACCGCTGCGCGCGGATGCGCGTTGCCTCACCAGCGCCACCCCGCGCACAAGCGCGCCGGCTAGCGCCACCCAGATAAACAGCGACAATGCGAGCGCGAACGGATCAGTTCCGACGAGCCCGTAGGCACCGGCACCCCCAGCCGAGAAGATGCCCAGCAGCGCTCCCATGAGTGCGGCCCACGTCGCGGTCGCCGCGACGCCCTCGAGCGTCATCGGCTTGGCCACGAAGGCATGCGCCAGCACCGCCGCCGGCACAACCAACAGCACCGGAGCCCACTGCGGCATCTGCGCCGGGATAGCCGCGAACAGCGGCAGCGGCGGGTACGCGACGTTGGAGGCGGCGAACAGGCTCACACCCGCTCCGGCGGCCTCGAAGCTGCCGCCGAGGAGCACCGCCAGCTGTGCGACCGCCGCGTTAGGCAGGTACAGCAGGCTTAGCACCGCCAAAGCGGTTCCCCCAGCGACGCCGAGTTGCGGGAACTGCGAGGCCAGCTCACCGACGCGAGCGTAGCCGAAGGCAAGGACGATAAGGAAAACGACGGCCGCCGCCGCGAGCAGGCGGAGGATGAGGTTCGCCGCGTTGGCCCCGGCGTCGACAGTCTCGGCGGGGATGCCGCTGCGCTTTGCCAGGGCGTGCCACACCACGCGCCGTACACCGATGATGAAGCCCAACAGATGCACGATCAGCGGGTAAGCGAACGCCGCGACGACAGGCGGTGTGCCAACCGGGTACACATTCGAGGCGTCGAAGACCATGAACAACGCGATGGCGCTGACCACGAGCGGCAGGCCGAGCGCAAGCCCGAGCAGAGTCAGCAGGTCAAGCACACTGACGCGGCCCGCGGTGGCTTTTCGTACCTGCACCGCCACCACAGCCGCGACACCCACTGCGGGCAGCAGCGGCATTGCGGTGAGCGAGACGCCGTCGATAAGCAACGGCACGCCGTGGAGCGCGAACCATGCCTCACCGACCGCACCGGGGAAATACGTGAGGCTCCAACCAGCGATGAGGATCACCGCGAAGCACAACGCGACAAGCCCGAGCACCAACGCCAAATTGGGCACGATCGCGTACGGCAGGTAGTGGCGCACGCGCTCCTTCGCGGTGGCAGGAACCTTGTCGTTCGCAGCCGGGCGTTTGATGCCCGTGATCTTGCGCTTGCTTGCGCCTTTGCGACGCTGACGGCGCGCATCCGACTGACGCGGCCTCTGGTTGGGTGTGGTGCTCATCGTGTCCCACTCTGCCACCCCAGACTCAGCACCCACCACAATGACACCCGCACGCCCCGCCACGTGCCCGTGCCACCTGGCAAAAAGCGGCGTTGCACCTTCACCGCGCAACGGCGTGGCGCGCATCTCCAAAAAGACGGGGATGTAACGTTCACCCCAATAAGCTCGATTTAAGAAATATTTCAGCTTCTGTCTTGCTCCGACGAAACCAATTCGTTACAGTAACCTCTCGTAGATAACAGGAAGGTTACGATTCCGCCGTGAACAGCGGGAGGAACGGCCAACGGAAGATCTCAAAGAGGGCTCATGTTCAACTCTAAGAAGCAGGGCGGCAAGCACCGCAAGCAGTCCCCTAACAAGGGGCGCGTTGCCGTCGTCGCAGCAGCCACCGGCGCTGTGTCCACCGCTGGTTTCTCCGGCCTCGTTGCAGGTGCCCTCACCAGCAACCAGGTCGCCGAGCAGGGACAGAACATCAAGCTCGCCGCAGACGCCGACGAGCTGCAGAGCGCGGATCCGGGAGTGACCGAGGCTTCCGCCGAAGAGACACCGCAGATCCTGGCCATCGCCGAGTACAAGCCGGTGGAAAACCTCACCGAGCAGCTCGACAAGGCTATCCAGCACTCCGACGAGGTTGCCCGCCTGGACGAAGCCGCCCGCGCTCCACTGTTTACCAAGCCGGCCGAGGGCGCTTTCACCTCCGGTTTCGGCATGCGCTGGGGCTCGATGCACAACGGCATCGACATCGCCAACTCCCCAGGCACCCCGATCCGCGCCGTTGCCGCTGGCACCGTGGTCGACTCTGGCCCGGCGCAGGGCTACGGCAACTGGATCCGTATCCGCCACGAGGACGGCTCCATCTCCGTTTACGGCCACATGCAGACCCTCAACGTGGCCGTCGGCGAGGTTGTGCAGCCCGGTCAGCTCATCGCCGGCATGGGCAGCGAGGGCTTCTCCACCGGCTCCCACCTCCACTTTGAGATCTGGCCGGACGGCGCCACCCCGTCCGACCCGGCTTCCTGGCTGGCAGCCCGAGGCATCGGCCTCTAAACTTTTCAGCCCTTTTCCAACGGGGCCTTCCTCGCTTTTCGACGTGCGGGAGGCCCCGTTTTTGCGCAGTTGACGCGCACAGCCTCTTTGACGGGGGTAAATACACCACCCCCGACCTTAAATACCATGCGTAACAATTTTCACAGCAGTAACACGCCGGGTGAGCTGGACAGACACCTAAGTTTTTCTCCAGATTCGAACAAACGTGCACGTCACAGCATTGCCAGCGGGCGTTTTGCCGGTTAGATTCTCTGCATGTGTGCGTGGCCGAGACCGCGCCTAGCCCTCTACAGAGTTAGAAAAGGTATCCCCCAAACATGAACCGACGTCTCACTTCGAGCATCGCAGCCGTCTCGGCCGCAGCGGCAATGGCGCTCACCCTGGCCCCCGCGCCTGCTACCGCCCTGACCGTTACCGTGGGCGGCGCAACCATCTCCGACGCGGGCCAAGCTATAGGCGCAGTTGCGAAAGCCGCAGGCGCCATCAAGGAAAGCGGCGCGACGATCACCGCAGGCGACTACAAGATCGTCTACGACCCCCGCGCTCTCGAGGCTCCGCTCGCCGCCGCGTTTGCTCCTGCGAAAGGCAGCGACTGGGTGGCGCCACAGCGCGGCCGCACCGCCGACGGACGCACCGTAGTCACCCCGGCATCCGGCCGTTTCACTTCAGGCTTCGGCCCGCGCTGGGGCACCGTGCACCAGGGCATCGACATTGCTAATGACCTGGGCACCCCGATCTACTCCGTCATGGACGGCACCGTCATCTCCGCAGGCCCGGCTCGCGGCTTCGGCAACTGGGTCGTAATTAAGCACGACGGCGGCGAGGTGTCCGTCTACGGCCACATGCGCCACTACGACGTCTCCGTGGGCCAGCGCGTCACCGCCGGACAGAAGATTGCCTCCATCGGCAACGAGGGCCAGTCCACCGGCCCGCACCTCCACTTCGAGATCAAGCCGGACGGCGTGAACCAGGTAGACCCGGTGCCGTGGTTCGCCGCCCAAGGGATCAAGATCTAGCGGGCTAGAGCTTCTCCATGGGCACGCCGCCGATCGTCATCAGGCGGACGGTGCCCGAGGAGCCGAAGTCAATCGTCACCGTCTCCCGAACGCCCGAGCCCTCGACCGCCATCACGGTGCCAAGCCCGTACTTGGCGTGATTAACCCGGTCCCCCACCGCCAGGTTGAGGTTCTTGTGCACCTTGGCCCCGGACCCGCCCCGGCGGGAACGGGCCGGCGGGCGGGAGCGGGTGGTCGCGCCCCACGCGTCAGAACTGAACGAACGCTCCGGTTCCAACCGCCGCCAGTCGATGAGGTCCTCCGGGACCTCTGCGAGGAAGCGACTGGCGGGGTTGGTCACCGGGGAGCCCCATGAAGAGCGCAGGATCGCTCGCGTCAGGTAGAGCTGCTCCTTCGCGCGGGTAATACCCACGTACGCCAGGCGTCGCTCCTCGGCGAGTTCCGCCGGGTCTCCCAGGGCGCGTAGGTGCGGGAACTGCCCGTCCTCCCACCCGGTGACAAACACCACCGGGAACTCCAGGCCCTTCGCCGTGTGCAGCGTCATCAGCGTGACCACGCCTTGCTCGTGCTCCGGCAGCTGGTCCGCGTCCGCCACCAGGGAGACCTTCTCCAAGAACGCCTGCAGGGAGCCCGGGGCGGGTTCGCCTTCCTGCATCACCTCGTTGAGTTCTTCGTCCGTCATGTACGCCACCTGGTTCGCGGCCTCAGAGGAGAACTCCCGGGCGACAGAGACCAGCTCGTTGAGGTTGTCCAGGCGCGCGCCGTCCTGCGGGTCGTTCGACGCCTCCAGCTCGGCGCGGTAGCCGGTGTCCTCCAACACCCGGGTGATCAACGCGCCCAAGTCCGGCATGCCCGTGACCTCGTTGCGCATCGACGGCATGTCGTCTCGTATCTGGCGGATCAAGTCCACGAAGCGCGTGATCGAGTTTGTGGCGGCCTTGGCCAGCATGTCAACGTTGCCCGAGGTGGCGTCGACAAGCGATCGCCCGAAGCTTTGATTGTTGTTCTCCGAATGCAGCGCCACCATCGCCTGCGCCTTGTCGCCGATGCCGCGCTTGGGCACGTTGACAATGCGGCGCATGCTCACCGTGTCGTCCGGGTTCTCCAGAACCTTGAGGTAGGCGACGATGTCGCGGATCTCGCGGCGCTCGTAGAAGCGCGTGCCGCCGACAACCTTGTACGGGATCCCGGAGCGGATGAAGATGTCCTCGAGCGCGCGGGAGGCGTTGTTGGTGCGGTACATCACCGCCATGTCCGAGTACGGCACTCCCCTATCGGCCAGGGTGTCGATCTCGGAGGCGATGAAGCGCGCCTCATCGTGCTCATTGTCTGCGACGTAGCCAACGATCTTCTCGCCGGAACCCTGATCCGTCCACAGCTTCTTCGGGCGGCGTCCCTCGTTCTGCGCGATCACCGCATTCGCCGCGCCGAGGATGTTCTGCGTGGAGCGGTAATTCTGCTCCAGCATGATCGTGGTGGCGTTCGGGTAGTCGCGCTCGAACTCCTCGATGTTGCGGATGGTCGCGCCGCGAAACGCGTAGATGGACTGATCCGAATCGCCCACCACCGCAAGCTCCGGCGCATCCGGGCCGTCGCCGACAAGGGTGTGGATGAGCTCGTACTGGGCGTGGTTGGTGTCTTGATACTCGTCCACCAGCACGTGGCGGAAGCGGCGGCGGTAATAGTCCGTGACCTGGGGGTGCTCCTTGAAGATGCGCACCACCTCGCCGATCAGGTCGTCGAAATCCAGGGCGTTGGACTGGCGCAGGCGGCGCTGGTACTCCGCGTAGACCTTGGCCACGGTGGTCTCGAACGGGTTGTGGGTGCGCTCCGCGTCCGCCAGCGCACGCTCCGGGCCGACCAGCTCGTTTTTGAGGTTGGAAATGCCGTTGGCCAGGGTGCGCGGCGTGAACTTCTTCAAATCAAGGTTGAAGTCCTTGGCAATCATGCCCAGCAGCCGACGCGAATCGTCCGAGTCGTAGATGGTGAAGTTGGTCTTCAGCCCCGGCACCAGCTGCGCCTGTTGGCGCAGGATGCGCACGCACACCGAGTGGAACGTAGCCACCCACATCCGCTCCGCCTCCGGACCGACCAGCTGGCCTACTCGCTCCTTCATCTCCGCGGCGGCCTTGTTGGTGAAGGTGATGGCCAAGATCTGCCACGGCGCCACACCGCGGTTGTGCAGCAGGTACGCAATGCGGCGGGTGAGCACCGCCGTCTTGCCGGAGCCCGCGCCCGCAACGATGAGCAGCGGGCTGCCCTCATGGACGACGGCGGCCTGCTGCTGCGGATTCAAACCCAGGGTCAGATCAGTCATGGCCGTAACTGTACTAACGCCTCCGACACGACCCGTGCGGGTGTTCGAACTGGCATAATGATCAGTCATGAGCGAGCTTGAAATCCGCATGCCTTCCGGCACAGACGACCCACTCTCGGACGCGGAGATTCAGGCGTACCGCAAAGAGATCGACAAGCTCGACCGCGTGATCCTCGACGCGGTGAAGCGCCGCAGCGAAATCTCCCGCGCCATCGGCAAAACCCGCATGGGTTCCGGCGGCACCCGCCTGGTGCATACCCGCGAAGTGGCCATAATTAACCAGTTCCGCGACGAACTGGGTGAGGAAGGCCCCGGCTTAGCGCAGATCCTGCTGCGCCTGGGCCGGGGCAAGCTGGGGTAAGGCCCCGTTACGCCTCACCGGCGGTGGTTGCGCCGTCGGTGGAGTCGAGCACGACCTCGAACTCCAGCAAGTCCGCGGACTGCGACACCGGCTTGCGGGGCTTCTCCCCCGCGTTTTCTCCATGCCCGGCGCGGCCGGCGCCTTCCCACCACGCGTTGTAGGACTCTTCGTCCGCCCAGCGGGTGACCACGAAGTAGCGGTCCTCGCCCTTGACCGGGCGCAGCAACTGGAAGCCCTCGAATCCGGGGTGGCCGTCGATGGAATGCTTGCGGGCGGCAAACCGGCGCTCCAGCTCTTCTCCGGCGCCCTCGGGGACAGTAATCGCGTTGATTTTCACAATGCTCATGGCAGCCATTATCCATGCATTCCCGTCACACGGACGCTCCTTGCGAGTTTTGGCTACCTTTGAACAAGGACAACCCAACCGCGACCTGGACTGCCACCTGGGAGGCTGACATGCACGACATCACGTCCACCGAAAGCTGGGGCAAGCTGGAAAAACTCCACGCGGAAAAGTCCCGCACCACCCTGCGGGATTTGTTCCGGGCGGACGATGAGCGTGCGCAGCGCTACACATTCGACGCGGCCGGGCTTCGGGTGGATCTTTCGAAGAACTTGGTGGACGGAGACGTCGCAAAGCAATTGCTCACGCTCGCGGAAGAAGCGGACCTGAAAGGCCGCATCGAGGCGATGTTTAGCGGCGAGCGAATCAACACCACCGAGGACCGCGCGGTGCTGCACACCGCCCTGCGAGCCCCCGAAGGCACCGAGCTGACCGTGGACGGCCAGGACGTCACCGCGGACGTGCACGCGGTACTGAAGCAGATGCGAGAGTTCGCCACCAAGCTGCGCAGCGGCGAGTGGGTGGGCCACACCGGCAAGACGATTTCCAAGGTGGTCAACATCGGCATCGGCGGCTCGGATCTGGGCCCGGCCATGGCTGCGCAAGCGCTGCGCACCTACGCCACCGCAGGAATTACCGCAGAGTTCGTCTCCAACGTGGACCCGGCGGACATGACGCGGGTGCTCGCGGAGGTCGATGCGGAAGAAACGCTGTTCATCGTCGCCTCCAAGACGTTTACCACCCAGGAGACGCTGGCCAACGCGCACGCCGCGAAGCGCTGGCTGCTCGAGCAGTTCGACGGCGACGAGTCCGCGATTGCGAAGCACTTCGTGGCCGTGTCCACCAACGCGGAGAAGGTGGCCGAGTTCGGCATCGACACCGCCAACATGTTCCCGTTCTGGGACTGGGTAGGCGGGCGCTACTCCATGGATTCCGCGATCGGGCTGTCGCTTATGGCCGTCATCGGCCCGGAGGATTTCATGCGCATGCTCGACGGCTTCCACGCCATGGACCAGCATTTCCGCACCGCTCCGTTTGAGGAGAACGTGCCGGTGCTGATGGGGCTTTTGAACATTTGGTACCGCAATTTCCACAAGGCGCAGACGCACGCGGTGCTGCCGTACTCGCAGGACCTCGCCCGCTTCCCCGCGTACCTGCAGCAGCTGACCATGGAGTCCAACGGCAAGCACACGCGTATCGACGGCGCAAGCGTCGACCACGACACCGGCGAAATCTACTTCGGCGAGCCGGGCACCAACGGCCAGCACGCGTTTTTCCAGCTGATCCACCAAGGCACCACGCTTGTGCCGGCGGACTTCATCGGCTTTGCCAAGCCGCGGGCGGACCTGCCCACCGCCACCGGCGAGGGCTCCATGCACGACCTGCTCATGGGCAACTTCTTCGCGCAGACGAAGGTCATGGCTTTTGGTAAGACCCAGCAGGAGATTGAGGCCGAGGGCGTGGCACACGCACTGGCCCCGCACAAGGTGATGCCGGGCAACCGCCCCACCACCACCATCTTGGCGAAGGAGCTCTCCCCGTTCAGCCTGGGCGCGCTGATTGCGCTGTACGAACACGTCGTGTTCGTCGAGGCCGCGATCTGGGGCATTAACGCCTTCGACCAGTGGGGCGTGGAGCTGGGCAAGGCGCAGGCGAACGACCTGGCCGCCGCCGTCGCGGGCGAAGAGGCGCCGGACACGGGCGATTCCTCCACCGACAGCCTGATCGCCTGGTACCGGGAGCACCGCTGATGGGCGACGCCGATGGACTCGCGCGGGTTTTACGCCAGTACATGAAAAATTCCCAGGCAGACGCGCCGGTGCACACTTGGACGCTTGAGGTTGAGTAGGGCAAGATAGGCCCAATGCAGAGCATCATCGACTGGATTGTGGGCCTCATGGAGACCCTCGGCGCACCCGGCGTCGGCATCGCGATCCTCTTGGAGAACCTCTTCCCGCCCATCCCGTCCGAGGTGGTGCTGCCACTCGCCGGCTTCACCGTCGCGCAGGGGTCGCTGAACATGTTGAACGTGTTCATCTGGTCCGTGCTGGGGTCCGTCATCGGCGCATACGTGCTCTACGGGGTCGGCGTGTGGCTGGGACTCGAGCGACTGCGCAGAATCGCCGACTGGATGTGGCTCGTGCGCACCTCCGACGTGGACGCCGCCATGAATTTCTTCACCAAATACGGCAAGCCGAGCGTGTTCTTCGGCCGCCTCATCCCCGGCGTGCGCTCGCTGATCTCCATCCCCGCCGGCCTGGGCAAGATGAACTTGGTCACCTTCGGCCTGTGGACGACCCTGGGCTCCGGCATCTGGAACGCCATCCTGATCTACCTGGGCTTCGTCCTCGGCGACAACTGGGAGAAGGCCACCGAGTACGCCGACACCTACTCCAACGTGATCTACGTGGTGCTTCTCCTGATCATCCTGGGCTTTTTGGTGTTCTTCATCCGCCGTGCGGTGCGCGAGAAAAACGCGGCGAAGGTGCAGGCTGACACCGCGGGCACCACCAAATAACCCGCTCCAGGTCGCCCTCCCCGCCGAGGAATCCCTTGGTGATCAGGGTGCCGCACCGCCTGCACGGCTTATTGTTGCGGCCAAACACGTAACTCGTCTCCCCCGCCCGCTTGATCCCGGTGGTCACGCGGACGGGGGCATCTTTATTCGCCCACATCAGCCTGCGGGCGAGACGCACATGCTTCTCGACGTCCACGTCACGCACCAACTCCGCCGGATGCGTTCCAGCCAAGAAGTTGATCTCCGCCCGGTACTCGTTGCCGATGCCGGCGAGTTTGTGCTGATCTAGCAGCGCACGGCCAATCTCGCGGCCGGGCTCGGCTTCGATGCGCCTCACCGCCTCGTGGAGGTCGAAGTCGGGGTCGAGCAGGTCTGGTCCGAGGTAGCCCATCTCTTGTTGGTATTCCCTGGCCGGGAAGACACGGACCAGCCCGAGCCAAAAGCCGACGAGTTCGATGTCGGCCTTTGGTTCGTCGCTAAGCGAAAGCACCACGCGGGCGGCGTGAGCGGGCTTTTTCCACCTGGCGCCGGCGCGGTACATGGACCACGTGCCCTCCATTTTCAGGTGGGTGTGCAGGATTTGCGGCTGGTAGCCGTCTTTGGCGAACTGCATGAACAGGTGCTTGCCGTACGGCCAGACGCGCTCGCAGGTCATGCCCGTGAAGTCGACGGTGGCGTAGCGCGGAACGCGAATGCTGGTGGCTGTGACCTCGCGGCCTTGCATCCACTGCAGACGTTTTGAAAGCTGATAGACGGAATCACCTTCGGGCATAGTGGGGTCTATGTTCCAATTTCTACGCAAAATCTTCAACACTGTTAACACCGGGCCGACGCCGGAAGAGTCGCTGGTGGGCTTCTTCCCGGACATGGACGCCGCTGTCGAGTGGGCGCGCGGGGTGCTCGCGGAGACCGGCACCGACCCCAAAGCGCAGTTCGTGCGCGCAGTGAAAGACGTACGTGAAGCGAACCCACGACTCAGCCTTTTGGCTGCTAACCACCTGGTCAAGCAGCTAATTTAGAACACCTGTTCTATTTTTGATTTGGCGTGTCGGACGCGCCGATACATTGACACCCAACACCCGAGAAATGTTGCGGGAAGGAGGGTGTGTCATGAACGGAATCGCCGAGCTCGTGGACCAGGTCACCGACGGCCTGTCGCAGTTGCGCCAGCTTCTGGACGATCCTTCGGCCCTCCCCCTCGCCACCATCACCCGCGACATCGCGCGCCTCGAACGCGCGATGGACAAGAAGGCGTACGTCGACGCCGCCTTCGCGCAGGCGTGCGTGCTGGCGGACGCCGGCAAGCTGGTCGGAGCGAACCACCCGGACGCTTACCTGACCGAGAAGCTCGGAATCTCCCGCGGGGAAGCGTACAACCGCCTCGCGAGGGCGAAGGCGCTGTTCGACGCGCCGCCTCCGCCCGAGCCGGATTTGGACGACCTCTTCGACGCAGAGGACGGTTCGGAGGAGGACCGCTCCGCTGCGGAGGAGGCCGCACGCAAGGCCGCCGACGAGGAAGCCGAGCGCCGCCGCAAGGACCAGGAGGAGGCCCGCAAGCGTGCCGACGAGGTCCCGGCCGCCAAGCAGGACATCATCCGCCGCGAGCTGGACAAGCTGCTCAAGGCAGCCGAAGGCGAGCGGATGCGCATCTACGCCCGCGCGATGGAGCAGGCGAAGTACCGCGACGAGAAAGATCTGCGGCTGTTTGTGAAGCGCCTGGTCGCCGAGGCCAACAAGCCACACGTGAAGGCGAACCCGAACGCTGGCTTTGAAAAGCGCGACGCCTCGCTGGGCAGGGAGAACAGCGACGGTACCTTCGACGTGACGCTGTCCATGACCCGCGCCGATTACGCGCTGTACAAGGCGCTCACCGACAAAGGGCTGTCGCCGAATGCCAACATCCCAGCCGAGCTCCAGCGCGACCGCGACCCGCGCACAAAGGGGCAGCGCCGCTACGACCAGTACATGGCTATCCTGCGCCAGTACGAGGAGGGGCAGCAGGCCGCGAACGGCGGCGCGGCGTCGGTGGTCGTGTCCATCACGTTGGACGACCTCGCCGGGGCCGACGCCAACACCCTGTTCCAGACCAACGTCGGGGTGGAGCTCGACGCCTTCGATCTGGTTCGTCTAGGAATGGGCGGCACGAGCGATTTCCTGCTCACCGTCGACGGGCTTTCCGGGGTGCCGCTGCACCTCGGCCGGTCGCGGAGGCTCGCGTCGGTGGGCCAGCGCATCGCCATGTTCGCGGTGCAGGGCGTGTGCTCCTGGGCCGGCTGCACGACCTCAATGAGCGAGTGCGAGGCCCACCACATCATCTCCTGGCTACGCTACGGCGCGACCGACATCGAGAACCTCACCGGCCTGTGCCCCACCCACCACAGGTGCAACAACGACCACCGGGACGGCTCCTTTAATAAGGGGTACATGGACTACGACCCGGAGACCGGCGGCGCCGTCCTGGTAAAGGCCGACGGTACCCGCCACACCAACACCACGGATCCCGCCATGCACTCGGCGGTCAATCGGATCCGGGCGAAACGGAACTCGACGTCGGCTCCACCACCTGCAGAAACGCACTGGCCCACTTCCCCACCGCCACCACCGGGGCGCGCGGGCCAGGCCAACCATCGACCCACCCACCGCATGCCGATGCGGCCCTAAAAGCCATGCGCTTCCAACGTGAATTAGTCGTCGAAGGTTGGTCCGGCACCTTCATTGCCGTCGAGCTCCCCCAGCGCTTCCGCCACGCTGCGCCCGCGCCGCTTCGGGGGCGCCGAGGCACGCCCGCCGATCTTCGCGCCCTTGTGGGTCGCCGTCGCCCCGTACTCCTTGAGCGAAAAGGCCGGCCCACCGTCGAGCTTTTCCACACTCAACGGCTGCATCCGGCCTGCACGCACCGCGTCCGTGAGCGCGCCGACAACCAACGGCATCGGGTCGTCGACCCCGTCCGGGAAGAAGTCGAAGAACGTGGTCATCGTTTTCCCGCCCCGGGTGACGTGCGCGGCCAGGAGCCCATCGATCAGCACCACCATCGCGCCGGCCGAGCGGGTCGGTCCCTGCGCCGGCCACGGCAGCGCCGCCCCGTACGGGTTCGCCGGGTCCGTGGCGGCGAGCACGTGCACGTGCGGCTCGCGGGCGCCCGAGGGCCAGCCGACCACGTCGTCGGAATCCTGGTGGCCTCGCAGCCGGTCGATGGTCGCCGGGGTGGAAAACTGCGACGCGCCGAGCCCCTCCACCAGGTAGCCGCGCATCGCCTTGCCGGAGGCCTCGAACCCGGACAGCGTCTTGTACGCCAGCGCGAACCCGCCCAGGATGTCCTCGGCCACCACCGAGCCGCGGGTGACCACCCCGTAGCGGTCCAGCAGCGACTCGCCGAGGGCCACCGACCGCCGCGTCGCGTCGTCGTCGGGCGTCGGTGTGAGCGACCACCGCCCCACCATGTCCGGCGGCACGCTCGCCGCGAACGAGGTCCGCCCCGAGCGCACCCTGCTTCGCGACGGCCTCCGGCGCGCCCTGTGCGCCGTCTTGCCTCCGGCGAGCCGCGCCCGGATCGGCGCGAACGAGTCGGGGGCCAAAAACCCAGCCTCGACCAGGTCCCACATCGCCTCGCGCAGCTCCTCGGTCGTGGTAGTGGGCTCGAGGAGATCGCTGAACAAGAACCCACCCCCGCGGCGCACCTTCTCCATCACCTGGGACTGGGTCAGCGACAGCAGCGGCTCGTCGACCTGCGGCATGAGCTGAGCGGCGTAGTCCGCCGGCAGCAGCATGATCCACGGGTCGCGCGCGCCCGCCTTGCCGGCGCCGACGATGGTGATCTCCCCCGACGCGGTGAGCTCGTCGAGCATCACCGGCGAGTAGTCGCCCACCCGGGCCGGCAGGATGTGGGACTCCCACGCGCTGGCCGGCAGCCGCACCCCGGCGAGCTGCTCCAGCACCGAGTAGACCCCGTCCGCCCCGCGCAGCGCCGGGGTCACCCCCACCGGGGCGACGTTCGACCACGCGGGCAGGAAGCGCCCGTAGGCGGACTGCGAAACGGGGCGGGTCTGGGCGCGCGCCGCCGCCAGCGAGCGCGACCGGATGATCCGCAGCACCTCGGCGGCGACGTATTCCTCTTCCTCGATTCCCTGCCGGTAGCGGCCCGGGATGACCTTGTCCTTGTCCACCAGCGGCTGCAGCGCCGCGTGCGCCGCGCCGACCGCCAGGCCGAAGGCGTCGGCCAGGTCGCGCAGGGTGAACGGCCCGCGGGTGCGCACCCAGCGGCCGACCAGCTGGGCCAGCGCGTCGGGGATGGTCTGCACCTGGGCGGCCACGCCGGGCGGGACGGGCACGCCGAGGCCGTCGCGAAGCAGCGGCGCGTCGAGCACCTGGGCGACGTGCTCGCGCCCGCCGATGCGCACCCGCATCATCCGCGCGCCCAAAGCTTGCTCCAAGGACTCGAGGGGCACCGTGGTGTAGAGGCGGAGCTCGTCGATAGGCAAAGGCCCCACGATGCGCAGCGTGTCGGCGAACTGCTCCGAGGTCTCGGCGCGGCCGAGCCGGCGAAGCGAGGCGTCGACCTCCGCGATGATGTCGGCGTCCAAGAGCTCGCGCAGCTCCACGGTGCCGAGCAGCTTGGCCAGCAGCGACGGGTCCAGCGACAGCGCCGCGGCCCGCTTCTCCGCCAGCGGGGTGTCGCCCTCGTACATGAACGCGCCGGTGTAGTTGAACAGCAGCGAGGAGGCGAAGGGGCTCGGCTGGTCCGTGGTCACCTCGGCGATGCGCACCCGGCGCGTGTTGATGTCGCGCATGACTTCCTGCAGGGCGGGCAGGTCGTAGACGTCCTGGAGGCACTCGCGCACCGTCTCCAGGATGATCGGAAACGACGGGTAGTTGCGGGCCACGTCCAGCAGCTGCTCTGCTCTTTGGCGCTGCTGCCACAGGGGCGCGCGCTTGCCGGGGTTGCGGCGCGGCAGAAGCAGGGCGCGGGCGGCGCACTCGCGGAACCGGGAGGCGAACAGGGCGGAGTTGCCCACCTGCTCGGTGACGATGTCGGCGATCTCGTCGGCGTCGAATTGGAAGACCGCCCCGTCCGGATCCTTGTCGCCTTGCGGCAGGCGCAGCACGATGCCGTCGTCGCCCGCGACCGCCTGGGCGTCCATGCCGGTCTCCTGCGCCACCCGCCAGCCGGTGGCCAGCGCCCACGCCGCGTTCACCCCCTTGCCGAAGGGGGTGTGCAGCACCACGCGCCAATCCCCCAGCTCGTCGGTGAACCGCTCGAGCACCAGCGTCGTCTCGTCCGGCAGGATGCCGGTGGCCTCCTCCTGCTCCTCGAGGTATTGCAGCAGGTTGGTCCGCGCCCGCTCGTCCAGGCTTTTGTCCAGCGAGCTCTTTGCTTCTCGACGAAACGCGCCCACCGCCTTGCCCAACTCGTACGGCCGGCCGAGCCCGTCGCCGGTCCAGAACGGCAGGCGGCCGGTGTGCCCCGGCGCGGGTGAGACCTGCACCTGGTCGCGGGTGATGTTCTCGATGCGCCAGCTGGAGGCGCCGAGGGTGAACACGTCGCCGACGCGAGACTCGTAGACCATCTCCTCGTCGAGCTCGCCGACGCGGCGGGGAGCCTTGTCCTCGGCGCCTGCGAGCAGGAAGACGCCGAACATCCCTCGGTCCGGGATGGTGCCGGCGTTGGTGACGGCGACCCGCTGGGCGCCGGGCCTCGCCTTCAGCACCGAGCCCTCCAGGATGGCGCGGGGCCGCAACTCGGCGAAGTCCGTGGACGGGTAGACGCCGACGACCAGGTCGATCACCGAGTCGAATACCTCGCGCGCCAGGTCCCGGTACGGCCAGGCGCGGCGCACCGTGTCGTACCACTCGTCGACGTCCAGGTCCTCGACCGCCACCGCCGCGACGGTCTGCTGCGCCAGCACGTCCAGGGGGCTGCGCGGGGTGTGCAGCTCCTCGATGAGGCCGGAGCGCATCCGCGGCACCGTCACCGCCGTTTGCACCAGGTCGGAGCGGTGCTTCGGGTAGAAGGTGCCCTCCGAGACCGCGCCGACGGTGTGCCCGGCGCGCCCCACGCGTTGCAGCCCGGAGGCCACCGACGGCGGCGACTCCACCTGGATCACCAGGTCAACCGCGCCCATGTCGATGCCCAGCTCCAGCGAGGAGGTGGACACAACCGCGCGCAGGGTGCCCTCCTTGAGCATGGTCTCGGTCTGGGCGCGCTCGTCTTTGCTCACGCTGCCGTGGTGGGCCCGCGCGATCACGTTCGCGGCGTGGCCAGCGGTGTCGACCGACTTCATCAGCTGCGCCGGCGGGCGCCGCGTCTGCGGCGAGAGCGCCTCCGGGTCGTGCTCCTTGGCCCACAGCTCGTTGAGCTGGCTGGTCAGCCGCTCGGCGGTGCGGCGCGAGTTCACGAACACGATGGTGGAGCGGTGCGCCATCACCTCGTCGTAAATGGAGCGCTCGATGTGCGGCCAGATGGAGTTCACCGCGCCCGGCGGCTGGACTGGCTCCGCCTCTTCCAGCGCGTCGTCGAACACCGCGTCGCCGATCGTGGAGGCGTCCTCCGGCACGGGCAGGTCGCTCATGTCCTCGACGGGCACGCTCACGGAAAGCTGCCAGCGCTTTTCGGCGGGCGGATTGATGATGGTGGTCTTCGGGCCGAGGAAGTTGGCCACCGCCTCGATCGGGCGCACCGTGGCCGACAGGCCGATGCGCTGGAAGTTACCCGCCAGCCGCCGCAGCCGCTCCAGCGAGAGCGAAAGGTGCACGCCGCGCTTCGTGCCAGCCAGGGCGTGGATCTCGTCCACGATGACCGTGTCCACCGTCTTCAAGATGCCCGCCGCCTTCGAGGTGAGCATGAGGTACAGCGACTCCGGCGTGGTGATCAGAATGTCCGGCGGCTTTCGCACCTGCCGGTTGCGCTCGGACTGCGGGGTGTCGCCCGAGCGCACCCCGACCGAGATGTCCGGCATGTCGCGGCCCAACTTCTGCGCCACCCGCGCGATGCCAGCCAGCGGCGCGCGCAGGTTGTTCTCCACGTCCACGCCCAGCGCTTTCAGGGGCGAGATGTAGAGGACTCGCACGCCGCCGTGGGTGGAGCTGTTCGCGCCGTCGATAGGCAGGGCTTGCTGCCCGGCGCGCTCCACCAACGAGTTCAGCGACCACAAAAATGCCGCGAGCGTCTTGCCGGAGCCGGTGGGGGCGACCACCAGCGCGTTTTCGCCGTCGGAGATCGCGCGCCACGCCTGCTCCTGCACCGCGGTCGGCGCGGCGAAGACGTCCCCGAACCACTGGGCCACCTGCGGGTGGAAGCGGCTGAGGATCGGCGCGTTCATCACGCCCACCTTAGCGGTAGAGTCGGGTGCATGACTGCTCAGTACTCGGATTCCCGGCTGACCAACCTCATCGCCGAGGGCACCGGCGAGATCCTCAAAGGCGTGCGCGGCGTGGGCCTGTTGCGGGGCCGCGAGCTCGGCGAGGCGGGCGACGAGCTCGCCCAAAGCTGGATCTCCAGGGTGCTTTCGCAGCACAGGCCTGACGACGGCTTCCTGTCGGAGGAGGCCGCCGACAACCAAGACCGCCTGTCGAAGGACAGGGTCTGGATCGTCGACCCCCTCGACGGCACGAAGGAGTTCGCCACGGGCCGCCAGGACTGGGCGGTACACGTTGCGCTGGTGGAGGACGGGGTGCCCACCCACGCCGCGGTGGGCCTGCCGGACTTAGGTGTGGTGTTCAAGTCGTCCGATGTCCGCCACGTCTCCGGGCCGTTTGCGGGCAAGGTGGCGATGTCGAGGAACAGGCCCCCGGCCGTCGCGAAGCATGTTGCCCACACCCTCGACTTCGAGGTGCAGCCCGTGGGGTCCGCGGGCGCGAAGGCGATGCACGTGCTGCTCGGCGACTACGACGCCTACGTCCACGCCGGCGGCCAGTACGAGTGGGACCAGGCCGCGCCGGTGGGCGTGGCGCTCGCGGCGGGGCTGCACGCCTCGCGCCTCGACGGCACCCCGCTGCGCTACAACAACACCGACACCTACATCCCCGATATTGTGATCTGCCGGCCCGAACTTGCCGACGACATTCTGGAGGCCGCCTCCCGCTACCACGACGAGCACGGCACCTTTGAAGGAGTAGCTAAGTGATTTCCACCCCGTACGAGGACCTGCTGCGCAACGTTTTAGAAAACGGCGCCGAGAAGGGCGACCGCACCGGCACCGGCACCCGCAGCGTGTTCGGCCGCCAGATCCGCTACGACCTGTCCGAGTCCTTTCCCCTGCTGACCACGAAGAAGGTCTACTTCAAGGGGGTCGTCGGCGAGCTGCTGTGGTTCTTGCGCGGCGACTCCAACGTGCGCTGGCTGCAGGACAACGGGGTGCGCATCTGGAACGAGTGGGCCGACGATGACGGCGAGCTCGGCCCGGTCTACGGCGTGCAGTGGCGCTCCTGGCCCACCCCCGACGGCGGGCACATCGACCAGATCGAGGAGGTCCTACGCACCCTGCGCGAGAACCCGGATTCGCGCCGCAACCTCGTCTCCGCCTGGAACGTGGCCGAGCTGGACAAGATGGCGCTGATGCCGTGCCACCTGCTGTTCCAGCTCTACGTCGCCGACGGCCGCTTGAGCATGCAGGTGTACCAGCGCTCCGCCGACATGTTCCTCGGCGTGCCGTTCAACATCGCCTCCTACGCGCTGTTGACGCACATGTTCGCGCAGCAGGCGGGCCTTGCAGTCGGCGAGCTGATCTGGACGGGCGGCGACTGCCACATCTACAACAACCACCTCGACCAGGTGCGCGAGCAGCTCTCCCGCGACGCCCGCGAGTACCCGCAGCTGCGCCTGCGCAAGGCGGCGTCGATCTTCGACTACGACTTCGACGACATCGAGGTTGTGGGCTACGACCCGCACCCCACCATCAAGGCGGAGGTGTCCGTATGACCCTGGGCGCAATCTGGGCGCAAAGCCTCGACGGCGTGATCGGCGACGGCGCCGGCATGCCGTGGCACCTGCCCGAGGACCTCAAGCACTTCAAGGAAACCACCCTGGGCAGCCCCATCATCATGGGGCGGCGCACCTGGGAGTCGCTTCCCGTGCGCCCGCTGCCGGGCCGCAAAAACATTGTGCTGTCCTCGCGCGAGGCCGACGAGTGGTCGGACGGCGCGTCGGTGTGCCGCGACATCCCGGACCTGGAGTCGGACGCGTGGATCATCGGCGGCGCCCAGGTCTACGAGGCCACCCTGGATGAGGTTGATGTCATCGAGCGCACACTTATCGACGTCCATCCGGACCTCCCCGCAAACACAGCCGTCCACGCGCCCCGCATCGACGACGCCTTCGAGCTGGTCCGCGACGGCGAATGGCAGACCTCCACGACCGGCCTGCGCTACAAGTTCCAACGTTTTGAAAGGGTTTGACATGACCGTTGCCGCACCTGAGACCTCCTCGCACGTGACCATCTTCGCCGCAGAATGGTGCCCGTTCTGCCGCAAGCTGCGCGAGCGCCTCGACCGCACCGAGACCCCCTACGACCTGGTCGACGTGGACGCCGACGGCATGGACGCGGTCAACGCCTGGATCGAGTCCGTCAACGACGGCAACCGCATCGTGCCCACCGTGCTCTACTCCGACGGCACACACGCCACCAACCCGGAGGCCTCCGCGGTGCGCGCGAAGCTGCGCGAGCTCACCGGCGAGGAGTAGCCCCGAAGTCCCGCAGCGCCGCCTCGGCGGCCCACCAGCCGGGCATGCCGTGCACCCCGGCGCCCGGCGCCGTCGACGCGGAGGCCAGGTACAGCCCCTTGCGCAGCCGGTGCGGCTGGCGCATGAGCAGCTGGGTGCCGTCCATGGCGCCGCCCGCGATGTCGCCGCCGACGAGGTTGGGGTTCCACGCCTCCAGTTCTTGCGGCGGCGTCTCAATTCTCTCTTTGACCACAGCGCGAAAGCCCGGCGCGAACCGTTCGATCTGCTTCGTGATTTTCTCAGCCACCTCACCCGGGTAGCGCTCCCGGTAGCCATGCGGGACGTGGGCGTAGGTCCACAGCACCAGCCCGCGCGAGGGGTCGGCGGCGTACTGCTGCGCCGCCATCACGAAGGGGCGCTCGGGCATGATCCCGCTGGCCACGTCTCGTTCGGCGCGCACGATCTCTTCCGCCGTGCCGCCGACGTGCACCGTGGCCGCCTTCCCCACCCGGGGATCCGCCCACGGCACTGGGGCGTTAAGCAAGAAGTCAACCTTGTGCACGCCCGGCCCGTAACGCCACCGGCGCATGGACCGGGCGCGGCGGGCGGGCAGCGACGTGCCGTCGAGAGGCAGCACCTGCCGTGGTGTGAGATTCAAGATCACCGCGTCCGCATCGGGCAGGGCGCGGACCTCCTCGCCGCGGTGCACCTGACCGCCGTGCTCCTCGACAACTTTGGCCAGAGCGGCCGTAACCGCGCCCGAGCCGCCTTCCGCCACCGGCCACCCGCGTGTCATGCCGAGCGCGCCAAACAGCAGCCCGAACGCCCCGGTCAGCGGGCGCGACGGCGAGGTGATCGCGTGCGTCGCGCTGCCGGCGAGCAGGGCGCGGGCCTCCTCGGTGCGCAGCGCGGCCCGCCCCAGCGCCGTGGCCGGCCACAGCCCGCGCGCGCCGAACCGCGCCAGCGCGAGCGGGTGGCCGGGCACGCGCGGCATCGGCGCGAGCACGTCTTCAAGCAAATCGTCCACGCGCGCTACCACCGGCTTGTGCAGCCGCGCCCAGGCCTTCTCGTCGATGCCAAGGCCCGCCGCGGTGTCCTCCAGCGAGCCTGCCAGCACCGCCGCGCTGCCATCGAGCGGGTGCGCCATCTCGTACGGCGCGCGCAGCCAGCGCACCCCGTAGTCCTCCAACTGCAGCGCCCGGAAAGCCGGGCTGGCGGCCCCGAAGGGGTGGCAGGCGGCGCCGAGGTCGACCAGCGTGGCGTCGTCAAGCATTTGCGTCGCAGCCGCGCCCCCGACTTTGCCTGCGCGCTCGAGCACCTCCACCCGCCAGCCGCTGGCCGCGAGGCGCGCGGCGGCCGTGAGCCCGTTGGGCCCGGCGCCGACGACAACTGCCCGAGGTTTCACCCCGCCAATTCTAACTAGACTGCTGCCCATGAACACGAAACAAATTGGATGGGCACTGCACTGGGTCATACGCATGGCGGCGATTGTGCTGCTCATGCCGTACGCAGGGTTCAAACTCGGGCTGATGCAAATGTCGCGGCCGGACTTCCCGGAGCTGCTGATCACCCTCGGTGAGAAGTCCCCGATGGGCCTGTTGTGGACGTTCATGGGGTTCTCCCCCGTCGTGCAGTTCCTCGCGGGGCTGGCCGAATTCGTCGCCGCTCTGTTGCTGCTGTGGCGGCGCACCGCCTGGCTGGGCGGGCTGATCGGCTTCATTGATCTGGCTGTGGTGTGGCTTTTGAACATGACGTTCGACGTGCCCGTGAAGATCCCTTCGGCCCTCCAGGCGCTGCTGTACCTGCTGGTGCTGGCGCCGTGGCTGCCGCGGCTGTTCCGCTTCCTCGCGGGGCGCGCGACGGAGGCCGTCGAGGCGCCGCAGGTGATCACCAGCGACAAGGTCCACCGCGTGACCCGTTTCTTCCCCGCCGTCGCCGCCGTGGTCGTACTCGGCGCGGCCGGGTTTGCCATGTTCACCGGCATCCCGAAGGCGCTCGACCGCGAGGGCACCGAGCTCTCCGGCCTGTATGCGGTGTCCGGCGGCGACATCGAAGCGGCTCCCGCCTTGTCCGACGACCAGCGCTGGGCGGCGATCGCGTTCGGCTCCATCGACGGCCCCGCGGCCGGCAGCTTCTACCGAGTGGAGGGCGCCGAGACCCCCGAGGGCTCCTTCCATGGGCTCGTTGCCTTACGACGAGCCTCCGGCGACCTCCAGGAAGGCTTCTACACCCTCGACGGCGACCGGGTGATTATCCAGCTCACCGCGCCCATGACCGACGACGGCGTCAACGCCGCCCCGCGCGGCCCCGTCGAGGAAACGATGGAGTTCACCTGGCGCGCCGAGGGCGATGGCCTCGAGCTTTCGCCTATCGACGGCACCTCCGACGCCTTCGAGCTGACCCCCTCCAAGCTCGGCACCACCCTTCTGGACCGGCCGTTCACGTGGGTCTCCCAGCCGTTCAACCGGTAGTTTGCGCAGGTAGGTGACGCGTGACCGCCTATTCGCCGTGTTTCTTATTCCATCGATACCTGCGGAAGTGAAAGATGGGCAGGATAAAGACGTAGTACACGCCAAGAGTCCAGGCGACTGGAATGAACACATTTGAAAGCCAAGTGTCGGAACCCTCGCTAACAGGAAACACAACGTACATGGCGATTACTGCAAGAGGCACAATGACGAAACTCTGCCACCATGGCGGAACCCATGGCGCTCCATTTTCCTCTCGCGCGGCAAGTGCCCCGCCGAAGCCCATTTCAAACCTGGATCCCATTCAGAAACCTCCTCAAGCCAGAAGCACCGAGATGCCCTCGGAGAGGATCTCACGTGGGCTCGTATTGCCTACCGCTTCACAGATCGCAACTTATGGAACGTGATTTTCGAGGTGACCCACTATCCATGTGGTTCGCATTCGACGCATGTTAGGTGGTTGTAACCCATTAAGCATCACTATCGTTTTCAGGCACTTAGAGACAAGATCGCTCCTTCTTGTCGAGCGTGGGTAAATGAGGAACTCACCCAACCTGTGCGAGTCAGCCCTACTATCTCTAAATGCAGCATCCCATCCTATAAGCACTGGCACGGTCCTGACCGGCAGATGATGCAGCACCTCAAGGTCATCAACCTCCATATCTCCGTACGCCAGCTGCCCTGCCGATTTCTGCTCAAACGTGTGCCGGAACGGATGTTGGTGTTTTGGGTGTATCCGTGAGTCGAATTCATTCAAATGACGCTACGAGGCGGGCTGAATGGAGTCGAACCAGACTGCCGGCTACAAATGGCCACTATGCAGCCGGTGAATCCTGACCATTGTTAAGTGCTCCATCTGCGGCCATTGCGGCGCCATAAACGGGGAGGAAATAGACAATCGCAATGGTGAGAAATCGTGCTGCGGTGATGTTTTCATCGAGCAATTCCCCAAGAACATAATGGAGATAGGTAGCGACAGATCCTCCGAATGCAACCAGGGTGCCCGATTGCGTGAGGGTAAGATCACTGAGGTTGAAACCAAGCAATGCCTGCGAAATTGATGGTTTGAGAATTCCATCTTCGATGATCTGGCTTTCAACGAATTCAACGGCTTTGGCATCTTCAACCAAGTCATCAATATCGTCAGTGGCTTTAACTGGGATGTCGAGGTTGAGCTCTTTCTCGAGCTGTTCGAAGCGACGTAGAACGTTGTCGACATTGTTCTTGTTGAAGTGTCCGCCGACGATTCTTGATGCCGCCGCGAATTTCTCGAAATCGGGCAACGCTACTGCAGCCCCCTCAAGGGCCACCGGCATTCCTGCTGACACATTCTGCATCTGTTTAAGCAGCTGCTGAGAGGCGGTGAGGTGTTTGGTTGCTTGCTCGATTGCGGGGGCCAGTCCGCGTGGAACAGCCATCATTCGGGTCTGTGCGTCGGTTACGGATTGACCAATTCTGGTGATACCGATCTCGTCGATCATGCCTTTTGGGGGAGTAATTCTGCCAACTTCGGTGAGGGCAGAAATATTTGCCATTGGCATATCGAGCTTCGCTACAGCATCAATGGAAGTCTTTAGCCCAGTGATTTGCTGCCAATTTGTGGGGTCCATACCTACGACCATGCCGGGGCGGAGCACTCCGACCATATTCAACTGTTGACGTTGTTCCTCTTCAAGTACGCCGGAGATGCGGTCAGCGATCTCGTGTGCGTGTGTGACCGTCTGCATCGCACCGATCTTTTCGAGTGCGCTGTTCGATGCTGTAGCAAGTTCCAAAGAGCTAGTAAGGCCTGTGGCCCGTTGTGCGATAGCTAGCGAATTCCCAAGGACAGCACTAGCAATGTTGCCCTGAATTTTGTCGAACCATGCTACACCGAGGTTCTGGTTGTTGTCTTTGGCCATCGTGTCACCTTCTTTAGGGAGGAATGGACCGGACAGCATTGATTGTCTCACACTGGCGTGATTCACTACCGAGACACTGAACATTAGTTCTAATATTTTTAACTCATGGAGCACTCGCGGTTGCGCCGGTTGGCAAAACGACCGCGCATTGTTCTCTTTGGGCACCTCTGCTTGGGAGTGTTGTTCACTTGTTCGTGGCTTCTATGGACGTGCTGCCGCAACGGTAACTGTCCAAAAAGCCAAGGTGACCCCATCTAACAACGCTGTGCGAGAACATCCACATGCGGCCTAATGCCGGCCACGCATCGAGAGTGAACAGAGATTGCTTGAAAGTCAGCCGACTTCAACTGTTTTCGTAGCTCTAGCTCTGACCAGTAGTAAGCCTCAGTAATTGCATGCTCGAACGGAGCCCCTTGTTCCCCCAAAAACGCTCCGAGAAGAAGAGATCCACCAGGCCTAAGAGTTCTAGCAAATTCACTCAGGACCAAGCCCCAGTCATCTGGCCGCAAATGAATCAATGAGTACCAGGCAAGAATCCCTCCGAGGCTGGAGGCCTTAAGGGGTATCTTCGACAAGTCGCCCAAAACGAAGTTGGTTGAGGGAAATCTATTCTTCGCAATCTCAATGAACTCTGGGACCATATCTAGCCCGACTACTTCACATTTCAAAGTTCGCAATAGGTCCGTCCAGTGTCCGGGACCCGACCCCGCATCCAGCACCGGACCATCGACAGCTCTTCCCCATTCAGAAATCAGTGCTACATCTTGCGGACTCATATCCTGAATGGACCCCAAGGCTTCAACGTATTCGGGAGCGCGCTTTGCATAAGCATTCCTTACGACGTCGTACAACGTGCCTCCGTCAACTCCGTGTCAATCACCTTGGCTATTGGAAAGTCTAACCCAATCCCAACAGTGCGTTTCTGGGTAAACGCATTCGGAAATTAGGAGACAAAAGAACGCAAGCTAGCCCTCTGGCGGCGACATCTAGGCAGACAATGAGCCTTCGCTTTAGGGCGGGCTGATAGTGAACCCCTTCAAGAGGAGTAATGTCGCTCTCGCGGAATTTCCGAAATGAATGAGAAGTTAACCAAAACCCTCGCAAAAAATTTGCGCCCCAGAGAGGAATCGAACCTCCGACACCGGCTTTAGGAGAGCCGTGCTCTATCCACTGAGCTACTAGGGCAATGGCGTAAGAGTACCCCAGCCGTTGCGCGCGTCGAAAACAGGCTCGTGGGCCCTTCCGCCGCTACCTACGGTCCGGTAGGGTTTGGTTCTAAAACTCCTCTACCCCTGCGAGGTGCCCATGACCGCCCTCAAGACAGGCCAAATCCAGCGCACCTACGTGGTCGCGGACCGCGGCGAGCGCCCAGCCGTTCGCGGCTGGTTCCACCTCGTGGCCGCCGCCCTGTCCGCCGTCTCCTCGGCCGTGCTGATCACGTTCGGGTGGATGACCCTGCCGTGGCCGCAGGCCCTCGGCGTGACCATCTACGGCGCCGGCGTGGTGCTGTTGTTCGCCGTCTCCGCGATGTACCACCGGTGGCCGTGGCGCTCGGTCGAGGCGGTGCAGTGGTGGCGCCGCGCCGACCATGCCACCATCTCCGTGTTCATCGCCGCCACCTACACCCCGCTATGTCTGATCGTCTTCGAGCCGCGCACCGCCGCGATCATGCTCGCCGTGGCCTGGGCGGGCGGCATCGGCGGGGCCGTATTGAACCTGGTGTGGATCAACCATCCCCGCTGGCTGGACGTGGTGGTCTATGTGGGCCTGGGCTGGATCATCGTGCCGCTGCTGCCGACGTTGTGGAGCTCCGCCGGCCCGGCCGTGGTGTGGCTGCTGTTCGCCGGCGGCGTCGTCTACACGCTCGGCGCGCTGGTCTACGGCTTCAAGTGGCCGGGCCGCTCCGCGCGCTACTTCGGCTACCACGAACACTTCCACACCGCGACCGTTGTCGCCGCCGTGTGCCACCTCGTCGCCATTTGGATGGTGGTTGTGGCGCACTGAGACTAGAGTGGCGCATGTGACTACCTTTAATCGCCGCACGTTCCTCAAGTCTGCGGGCGCCGCAGCCGCCGCAACCACAGTCGCCTTCGCCGGCATCACCGCTCCCGCCGCCCGGGCCCAGCAGCGCCGGGTGCTCGGCACGGTGGTGGATTACTCGGCTGGCGTGCCGCAGGCCAGCGCCGTGAAAGCCGCCGGCCACATGGGCGCGGTGCGGTACGTCTCCGACCGCCGCCCCGGCGCCGCGTGGATGCGCGGCAAGCCTGTGACCGCGGCCGAAACCCGCGACTACAAGGCCAACGGCCTGGCCGTCGCCTCGGTGTACCAGTTCGGCCGCGCCGAGACCGCCGATTGGAAGCGCGGCGCGCTCGGCGCCGCCGCCCACGCCCCGAAGGCGATGGCGCTGCACACCGCGGCGGGCGGGCCGACCGGTCGCCCGATCTACGTAGCCATCGACGACAACCCCACCATCGAGCAGTTCAACAACCAGATCAACCCGTATCTGACGGCCATGGGCGCCACTTTCAGCGCCGCCGGCTACCAGCTGGGCGTGTACGGCAACTACTACACCATCGCCTGGTGCCTCGAAGACGGCATCGGCTCCTACTTCTGGCAGCACGACTGGGGCTCCCGCGGCAAGGTCCACCCGCGGGCGAACCTCCACCAGGTCGCCGGGCAGCAGGCCACGATCCAGGGCGTGCAGGTGGACATCAACAACGTCTACGCCTCTGACTGGGGCCAATGGACCCCTGGGCAGCCCTCCCCGCTGACCAACCTGACGCCGGGCGACTGGTCCGCACTGCTCCAGGGCAGCAGCCAGATGTCGTCCTCCTGGCTGAGGTAGCGCAACGAAAAACGGCCCGGAACCTCCGGGCCGTTTTTGTTTTCGAGCTAGCGCTCAGCCTTAGTGGTCGACGGGGGCCTCGACGCCGACGCCGGTCAGCGAGCGGACCTCCATCTCGGCCTGCAGCTCATCGAAGTTGTCCGGCTTGCCCAGGTAGGTGCCGACAATGCCGGCGAGGAAGCCGAGCGGGATAGACACCAAGCCCGGGCTGGTCAGCGGGAAGATGGACCAGTCGGCGTTGGGGAACATAGCGGTCGGGCTGCCGGAGACCGCCGGCGACAGAGCGATCAGCACCAGGGCGGAGATCAGGCCGGTGTAGATCGACGCCACCGCGCCGGTGGTGTTGAAGCGCTTCCAGTACAGGGAGTACAGGATGGTCGGCAGGTTCGCGGACGCCGCGACGGCGAACGCCAGGGAGACCAGGAAGGCCACGTTTTGCTGCATCGCCAGGATGCCCAGGATGATGGAGACGATACCCAGCACAACCACGGTGATGCGGGAGACGCGGACCTGCTCTTCCTCGGTGGCCTGGCCGTCGCGAAGCACTGCGTCGTAGATGTCGTGGGCGATGGATGCGGAGGCAGTGATGGCCAGGCCGGCGACGACCGCAAGCACCGTCGCAAAGGCGACTGCGGAAATCAGCGCCATGAAGATGGAACCGCCGAGCTCGAATGCGAGCAGCGGGGCCGCCGAGTTCGCGCCGCCGGGGGCTGCGAGAATGCGATCCGGGCCGACGAAGGCGGCCGCGGCGTAGCCCAGGATCAGGGTGAGCAAGTAGAAGGAGCCGATGAGCACGATCGCCCAGGTCACGGACTTACGCGCCTCCTTTGCGGTAGGCACGGTGTAGAAGCGCATGAGCACGTGCGGCAGACCTGCGGTACCGAGCACCAGGGAGAGTCCGAGGGAGATGAAGTCCAGCTTGGAAGTGGTAGTCTCGCCGTATTTCAGGCCCGGCTTCATAATCTCCTCGGCCTCGTAGCCGCTCTCCGCGAGGTAGCTGGACGCGGAGTGGGTGTCGATGGCCTGGTCGAACACCGCGGTCAGGCCGCCCTTGGCCATGATGAACGCCAGCACCGACATGATCAGCACGCCGGCGATGAGCAGCACGGCCTTGATCATCTGCACGTACGTGGTGCCTTTCATGCCGCCGACGAGGACGTAGATGATCATGATCACGCCGACGATGCCCACGCAGATCGCCTGCGCGGTAAAGGAGTGCAGGTTCAGCAGCACGGACACCAGGGAGCCCGCACCAGCCATCTGGGCGATGAGGTAGAACAGCGACACGAACAGGGTGCCAAACGCCGCGGCCACGCGCACCGGCTTCTGGCGCAGGCGGAACGACAGCACGTCGGCCATGGTGAAGCGGCCGACGTTGCGCAGCGGCTCCGCCACCAGCAGCAGCGCAACCAGCCACGCGACGAAGAAGCCGATGGAGTACAGGAAGCCGTCGTAGCCGTTGAGCGCGATCGAGCCGACGATGCCGAGGAAGGATGCGGCGGAAAGATAGTCGCCGGCGATGGCGAGGCCGTTTTGCGTGCCGCTAAACGACGCACCGCCGGTGTAGAAGTCCGCGGATTCGCTTGTGGTCTTGCCGGCACGGGTCACGATGTAGAGGGTGACCACGATGAAGGCGGCGAAAATGGCGATGTTGAGCAGCGGGTTGCCGGCTGCTTCCCCGGCGTCGGCTGCAAACAGGTGGGTCTGCATGGTTTAGCCCTCCATCTCTTCGCGGATATGAGCCGCGCGCGGCTCGATGTTCTTGTTCGCCCACGAGACGTAGATCCAGGTGATCAAAAACGTGGTGAAAAACTGCGCCAAACCGAGCCAGAGGCCGACGTTGAGGCCGAGGAAGTCCTTGGCCATCACGTCGGGGGCGAAGGTGGCGAAGACGACGTAGAAGACGTACCAGAGGAACGCCGCGATCATCACCGGGAAGGTGAATCCGCGGAACGTGCCTCGCAGGTCCTGGAATTCGGGGCTTTGCTGCATGGCCACGAACTCATCAGGAGTTGGCTCGCGGCGTTGCGGAACAGCGGTGGAACCGGCCATGGCCTCGATCCTTTCTTGTGCACGGATAGATGGTCTTTGCCGCGCCGGAATTATGTGATCTCCGACTCAACAATGTGAATGTAACCTACCACACAGTCGCATATGTGGTGTTCCACAACTCTCTTTCACTTTTCGCGCAAAGAAAAACCACCCGGCTGCGAGCAACGCAACCGGGTGGTGAAAAACCGCTCCCCTACCCGGGGAACGTCAACGGGTCGCCTGAGAGGCGCTCGCCCTTCACACCGTCGAGGGCGGCGACGTCCTCGCTATCCAGCGTGACGCCCACCGCGCCGAGATTTTCCTCCAGGCGCTTCGGGTTGGAGGTCTTCGGCACCACGGAACAGCCAAGCTGCATCAAGTACGCCAACGAGACCTGCGCAGCGGTTGCGCCGTGCTTGTCGGCGACGGCCTGGATGGCCGGGTCGTCGAAGTTCGAGCCGCGGGCGAGCGGCGCCCACGCCTCACTCAAGATGCCGTGCTCGTCGTGGTAGGCGCGCAGCTCGGACTGGGTGAACCCGGCGTGCAGCTCCACCTGGTTGAGCACCGGGGCGATGCCGGTTGCCTCGATGATCTCGTCGAGCACCTCCGGGTAGAAGTTGGCCACGCCGACAGACTGCAGCCGGCCCATCCCCTGCAGCTCCGCGATCTGTTCGAAGGCCTTCACGTAGGTGCCGTGCTGCGGCCACGGCCAGTGCACGAGGTAGAGGTCAATGAACTCCAGGTCGAGGCGCTCGAGCGACTCTTGGTAGGCATCGGCCACGCGCTCCTGGTCGTCGTTCCACAGCTTGGTGGTCACAAACAGCTCTTCGCGCGTGACGTCACCGGCCTTGATGGCGGCGTTGATGGCCTTGCCCACCTCGACTTCGTTGCCGTAGAGCGCCGCGGTGTCGATGTGGCGGTAGCCGAGTTCGATCGCGGTGCGCACGATGGGCTCCACCTCGTCGCCGGTCAGCTTGTAGGTGCCGAGGCCGAGGAGGGGGAAATCGTAGCCGTCGTTAAGTGTGGTGACCGGGATGCGCATGGCAGCCTCCTAGCTGGCGTCGAGCAGGTCAATGATGAACACGAGGGTGCGCCCGGACAGCGGGTGCCCGCCGCCCGCGGGGCCGTATGCCTTCTCCGGCGGGATGGTCAGCTGGCGGCGGCCGCCGACTTTCATGCCGGGGATGCCTTCCTGCCAGCCCTGAATCAGGCCGGTGAGCGGGAACTCTGCGGCCTCGCCGCGGTCCCAGGAGGAGTCGAACTCCTCGCCCGTTTCAAAGTCCACGCCAAGGTAGTGGACCTTGACAAAACCGCCGGCCACGGCCTCTGCGCCCTCGCCGACAGTGATGTCCTCAATAACGAGGTCTGCAGGCGCCGGGCCCTCCGGCTTGTCGATGAACGGCTTTTCCATAGCGTTGAAACTCCTTGCAAATTATGTGGGCAAGTTATGCGGCCCAATACAAAACCGCCGAGAACTTCCTCCCGAAATTATAAGGGAAGCTCAGTTCTCGGCGGTGGAGCACCGAAGCATGCTGCTTATCGACGCCCTTCGGTTGCGCCTAGCGCTGGTCGCGCGGCACGAAGTCGCGCTGCTGGTAGCCGGTGTAGATCTGGCGCGGGCGGTTGATCTTCGTGTTCATCTCGAGCTGCTCGCGGTACTGGGCGATCCAGCCCGGCAGGCGGCCGATGGCGAACAGGACGGTGAAGAAGTCCGTCGGGAAGCCCATGGCGCGGTAGATCAGGCCGGTGTAGAAGTCCACGTTCGGGTAGAGCTTGCGCTGGATGAAGTACTCGTCGTTCAGCGCGATCTCCTCGAGCTTCATGGCCAGGTCCAGCAGCTCGTCGCCGCCGAGGTGCTCGAGCACCTCGTGTGCGGTGTCCTTCACAATTGCCGCGCGCGGGTCGTAGTTCTTGTACACGCGGTGGCCGAAGCCCATCAGGCGCACGCCCTTTTCCTTGTTCTTCACGCGGTTCATGAAGTCGGTGGCGTCGCCGTCGTGGTTGTTCTTGATGTCCTCGAGCATCTCCAGCACCGCCTGGTTTGCGCCGCCGTGCAGCGGGCCTGCCAGGGCGTTGATGCCGCCTGCGATGGAGACGAACATGTTGGCCTGGGCGGAGGCGATCATGCGCACGGTGGAGGTGGAGCAGTTCTGCTCGTGGTCCGCGTGCAGGATGAGCAGCTTGTCCAGGGCCTTGGTCAGCACCGGATCGACGTGGTAGTCCTCGGTCGGGTACCCGAACATCATGCGCATGAAGTTCTCGCGCGGGTTCAGGGAGTTGTCCGGGTACATGTACGGCTTGCCGCGGGATGCGCGGTAGGCGTACGCGGCGAGCATCGGCACCTTGGCCATCAGGCGCACGGTTGCCTTGTCCAGCTGCTCCTCGTCCAGCGGGTCAAGCTGGTCCTGGTAGTAGGCGGAGAGAATGTTCACCGAGGAGGCGAGCACGGCCATCGGGTGTGCGTTGCGCGGGAAGATGTTGAATGCGGCCTTGAAGTCCTCGTCCAGCAGGGTGTGGTGGCGCAGGTCGGAGTTGAAGTGCTCCAGCTCGTCGGTGGTGGGCAGCTCACCGTTGATCAGCAGGTAGGACACCTCGTTGAAGGTGGCGTTTTCTGCCAGGTCGGCGATGTCGTAGCCGCGGTAGCGCAGGATGCCTGCCTCGCCGTCGATGTAGGTGATCTTGGACTCGGTGGAGCCGGTGGAAACGTAGCCGGGGTCGAAGGTGACCAGGCCGGTCTCGCCGAGAAGCTTGCCCAGCACGACGCCGTCGTTGCCTTCGGCGGCGTGCATGATGTCCATCTCGTACTCGCCGCCCGGGTAGTGGAGTACGGCCTTATCCTTGTTCTCAGTAGCCACTGATGTCCCCTTCCAGGTAGTTTTCTCGGCTGTCTTTGGGATAGCTCCCGGCAACCTGTTTTTACGTAAGGCACTGTATCAAAGTTTGTGACGCGTCTGACAACAACGGCAGCTCCCTGGACACACCACAGAGAACCGGGCGGGTACGCCCGCAGGTGCGAGCTTGTCCGTTAAGCTGGTCGGGTATCTGCCCGGCGGAAAGGTGACGTATGCGCGAGCTGTACTTCTTGGAAGACGAGTCGACGGAGACGTTTTTCGTCCTCCGCGACGATAACGGGATGCGCTACCAGTTGGCGCGCACCGAGCTTGAGCCCTCGCTTATCGACGGCGCTTCTACCACCTCCCCCTCCACCCCCGACCGCGACACCGGGGTGACCGTGTTGGACACGACGTTGGACACGACCGCCGACGAGCCCGAGACCGAATCCGCCGAAGTAGAGGAACCCGCTGCCCAAAAGCCAGCGCCCGCGCCGGTGGAGCGCTCCCTGCCGGAGCCGGACCCGCTCTACGCCACTCCCCTGTCCATGCGCCCGAACGAGATCCAGGCGCGCCTGCGCGCCGGCGCCACCGCCGCCGCGCTGGCCGAGGAGATGGGCGTGGCCGAAAGCCGCCTCGATGTGTACGCCCACCCGGTGCTGCTGGAGCGCGCCCAGGTGGCGGAGGCTGCGAAGCAGTCCCACCCGGTGCGCGAGGACGGCCCCGCGAAGCAGACCCTGTTCGAGATCCTCGCCACCGCGTTCGCGGCCCGCGGGCACTCGATCAGCGACGCGGAATGGGACGCCACCCGCGAGCAAGGCGACAGCTGGGTCGTCCACGTCACCTGGAAGGCCGGGCTGACGGAGAACGAGGCGCTGTGGACCTTCAAGCGTTCCATGGGCTCCGCCGCCCAAACGGAGGCGCGCAACGCCATGGCCGCGGACCTGACGGATCCCGATTTCGCGCAGCCGGTGCGTTCACTGTCGGCGGTGCGTGCCGACGTCAGTGACGACGGCGGCGACTACGACGTGTACGACCCCACCAGCGCCACTGGGCCTCAAGCAGCCCCAGAAGCTGATGTCACGGAGTTGCCGGTGGAGGGCAACCCGGAGGTCGTCGATACGCGAGACGATGTGCTCGAGGGCGACTTCCTGCGCCACCCGGACGAGGAGAAGCAGCCGAAGAAGCGCCGCCGCAAGGCTGTCACCCCGCACTGGGAGGACGTGTTGCTGGGGGTTCGCACGAACACCAAGCGCCCGAAGCGCTGAGCACCTTAGGATGTGTGCATGAGTTTCCCAGCGGTTCTTACGCTTTGGTTTGTCAACACCGCCGACCCGGCCGGCGTGCTCGAGCGCGAGCCGAAGGCCGACCGCGGGTTCGGCCGCAAGCTGCTTTCCCAGGTCAACCCGGCATGGCCGATCACCCCGATCGGCTCGTTTCCGCTGAACCGCTCCTCGGTGCCGAGCCGCGACGAGTTCTACATCGCGGGCTTTCCTGGGGTCTCGGTGGTGCGGATGCTTGTCGACAACGCCTCGGCCCTGTCCACCACAACCCCGTGGCATTCGGTCCTTCCCGCCTCTGACGTGTTTGTCATCGCGACCGGCACGGACAGCGACTACGGCGGGTTCGCGCACTTCACCGGCGAGACCGCGGTGCGCAGCTTCAGCGCTACCCGCACCCAGGTCATCGAGGACCTCGGTCTGCCGGAGCCGTTCGAGGCACCGTACTGGGCGGGCGAGCGCGCCGAGGCGGCCGGCGGCATCTCACTGCCGTTCGAGCCGCGCGACCTAGCGCTGTCGGCTGAGCGCCACTGGCTGGGCGTGGACATTGGCGAGGATGGCCCCGACATCAACGTCGTCGGCTACGCGGTGGACGGCCGCCCCGAGCCGAAGATCGAGGAAAAGAAAACGCCCGCGGTGAAGTCGGTGGACGCAGTGGCCGCGAAGTTCGCGGAGAAGTCGAAGGCGTACGACGACTACGAGGACGCCCCCGACGACCAGCGCGGCGACGAGTTCGCCGAGCTTGCCGACGCCTCCGTGGCCGCCGCGAAACGCGTCGGCCGGGGCCTGCGCGCACGCGCGACGGAATTGTGGAAGGCGCTTTCGGAGCGCATCCGCCACTTCGACCGCTAGCGATTCCTTTCGTAGAACGCGATCGCGGCGGACGTCGCGACGTTGAGCGAGTCCGTCCCCGGCGCCATGGGGATCTTGGCGCGCACGTCAGTGGCGCGCATCGCGTGCGGAGTCAGGCCGGGGCCCTCCCCACCGACTAGGAAGGCCACCTTGTCGTGGCCCTGGATCGCGTCTTTCAGCTCGACAGCGTCGTCGGCCGGGGTGAGCGAGATGAGCCACCAGCCGGCCTCGCGCAGCTGCTCCAGCGAGCGCTGCCACGTCGTCGTCGTGCCGTCGAGGTGCGCGAACGGGGTGCGCAGCACGTGCCCCATGGACACGCGCACGCTGCGCCGGTACAGCGGGTCGGCGGTGGCGGCGCCGAAGAGCACGCCGTCGACGCCCATGCCGGCGGCGTTGCGGAAGATGGACCCGATGTTCTCGTGGTCGCCCACGCCTTCCAGAATCACGAGGGTGCGCGCGCCGTCGAGCACCTCGGCGACGGACAGCGGCTCCGGCTTGTCGGCGGAGACCAGCAACCCGCGGTGCATGTCGTAGCCGGCAACCTCCCCCATGATGCCGCGGGTGATCTGGTAGACCGGCACGCCGCGGCGCTCGAGCTCGTCGCCGTAATCGGCCATGAAAGACTCCAGCCGCCCACCGAAGCCGAACACGGCGCGAACTGGGAATCGGGATTCCACCAGCCGTCCGGCCACGAGCGGCCCCTCAGCGAAGACGAGCCCTTTTTCCCTGTCCGAATGCTTCAGGTCGCGGATGTCGTCGAGGCGGGGGTCCGACGGGTCGTCGATAGGCACAAGCATTTAGCTCAGCGCCGCCATGATCGGGCCCTGCGCGAAGTACACCACGAACAGCGCGGAGATGAGCCACATGATCCAGTGGATCTCTTTTGCCTTGCCGGCGAACAGGCTCATCAGGGCAAAGGAGATGAAGCCGACGCCGATGCCGTTGGCGATGGAGTAGGTCAGCGGCATGGTCACGATGGTCAGAAACGCCGGCAGGGCGATCGTGAACTCGGACCACTCGATCTGGCCGACCTGCATCATCATCAGCGCACCGACGACCACGAGCACGGGGGCTGCGGCCTCGATAGGCACGATCTCATACAGCGGGGTGAAAAACATCGCGACGAGGAACAGCACGCCGGTGACAACGTTGGCCAGGCCGGTGCGCGCACCGTCCGCGATACCGGCGGAGGAATCGACGAACACGGTATTCGACGATGCCGAGGTCGCGCCGCCGACCACAGCGCCGAAGCCTTCGACGACCAGGGCGCGCTTCATGTCCGGCAGCACGGCGTGTTCGTCGGTAAGCCCGGCCTGGCGGCCGAGTGCGGTCATGGTGCCCATAGCGTCGAAGAAGTTGGCCAGCACGAGGGTGAACACGAGCAGCGACGCGGAGATCACGCCGAGGTTCACAAACGCGCCGAACAGGTCCACGTTGCCCACGATGGACAGGTCGGGGATGCCGCCGAAGCTGTCCGGCAGGCCCGGTACCGCCATGCCCCACCCCTCCGGGTTGTCCGCGGAGGAGCCGGCGCCCGTCAGTGCCTCGACCACCATGGCGATGACGGTGGTGAGCAAGATGCCGATGAACAACCCGCCGCGGATGTTGCGCGCAACCATGAAGCCGCAGATGAACAGGCCGATGATGAACACGAACGTGGGCCAGGACGAGATGGAGCCGCCGGTGCCCAGCTGCACCGGCACGGTGGTCATGGCGGCGTCGGGGATGCGGCGGACAAAGCCGGCGTCCACAAGCCCGATGGTGGCGATGAACATGCCGATGCCCACGCTCATGGCCACCTTCATGGAATCCGGAATGGCGTTGAACACGGCGGTGCGGAAGCCGGAGACGGCCAGCAGCACGATGATGATGCCGTCGATGACCACCAGGCCCATGGCCTCCGGCCAGGTCAGGCCCTGCTGCCCCACCATGGTCACCGCGACCAGGGTGTTGATGCCCAGGCCGGTGGCGATGCCGAACGGGTACTTGGCAATCACGCCGAACAGGATGCTCATCACGCCGGCGGCGAGCGCCGTTGCGGCGGCGACCTGCGGGATGCCCAGGACGACGCCTTCGCGGTCCGGGCTGGTGCCGATGATCAGCGGGTTGAGCAGCACGATGTAGGCCATCGCGAAGAACGTCACTACCCCGGCGCGCACCTCGGTGCCGACCGTGGATCCGCGCTCACTGATGTGGAAGAAGGTGTCCAGCGCGCCGCGCGGCTGCGGCTGGTCCTTATGCAGTTCTGCTCCGGTGGTGGTACTCACGTCGCATTAGTGTCGCACCCTGCCTGCGAAAACACCAATCGTTGGGGCTCACCAACGATTATTCCCCCACGGTGGTGTCCGAGTGCGCCCCGCAGCCGTAGGAGGAGGCCACCACGTGCCCGTCCGCGGAGTACTCGTTGGCGCAGATGCCGAAGTTCTCGCCCACCGGCTGCTCCAGCGGAATATAAAACGCGCAGGAGCGGCACGACAGCGCGGCCTTTTCGGCGAACTCGCTGTTGGGGCCGAACTCGCCGGTGCGCCAGCGCTTCTTCGCGTCCTCCAGTCCGGAGGTGGTGAGGTAGCGTTTGGTTTCGCGGCCGGTAAACGTGACGGCCTCACGGGAGAAGGAGTCGTCGGTGACGCGGTCGTCGTCAGGCGATAGCTCCATGATGTCGCCCGGGCCCAGGTCGCCGGGGCGCAGGCGGTCGGAGTACGGCACCCAGTCCGGCGCTTCGAGCGCGCCCTGCGAGGGCACGAGCGCGACCTCGTTGACGGTGACCCAGTCTGCGCCGTCGGCGCAGGCCACCACGGCGTTCCATTCCCAGCCTGCGTAGCCGGGCACGTCGGCGGCGAAACGGTGGGTGGCCACGTTGCGGCCGAGCCCCATCACGCCGATGTGCTCGCCGACTTCCCCGTCGGCGATTTCGGCCAGCGCCTCCCGTGCGGTGGCGACCGCGTCGGTGGACAGCAGGGGGCTACGCTTTCGGGGGTTGCGGGATCGGTTGTTGGATCGTGACACGGTTCCCCATTATTGCCCACGTGGTGCAGGATGGTTGCCATGGGTCGATTCACGCTTGCCGCCGTCTGTTCCGCGCTCACTGTCTTGTCGGGCTGTTCCTCCCCCGAGACCGCGGGGCCGGACACGCAGCGCCTCACCGTGCACGTCGAGGAGCGCTTGCCTTTCGACGACACCAGCTTCACCCAGGGCCTGGAAGTCGCCGACAACGGCACCATCTACGTCGGCACCGGCCAGGAGGGCGAATCCCGCCTGTACACGCGCACCCCCGAGGGCGAAAAGTTGCGGTCCATCGATTTAGATCCGGAGTTTTTCGGCGAGGGCATTACGCTTCACGACGGCACGGTGTGGCAACTGACCTGGCTTCACGGCACCGCAATCAAGCGCGACGCCGCAACACTAGAAGAAACCGGCCGGGAGAATTACGCCGGCGAAGGCTGGGGCCTGTGCTCCCGCGCCGACGAGGACGAGCTGATCTTCTCCGACGGCACGGCCGAGCTGCGCCGCATGGACCCGGAAACCTTCGAGGAGCGCGAGCGCTTCACCGTCACCATGGACGGCCAGCCGGTGGAGGGCCTCAACGAGCTCGAGTGCGTGGGCGACGAGGTGTACGCCAACGTTTTCACCACCACCAACATCATGCGCATCGACGCTGACTCGGGGAAGGTCACCGCCGTCATCGACGCCTCCGCGCTGGAGAACAACGCCGCGCCCGACCCGAACAACGTGCTCAACGGCATCGCGCACATCCCTGGCACCGAGGAGTTTTACCTCGCCGGCAAGCGCTGGCCGGACATGTACCACGTGACGTTTAAGCCTGAGACCGCCGCCAAGTAGGATCTTGCGCCATGGCACCCAAACGCGCAGCAACCCAGCAGTGGAAAGTCCTGGCCATCGCCCTAGTTGGCGTGGTGGTGCTGGTGGGGGCGGTCTACGCCTTTATGAGCTACCAGCAGAACAAGCCGGGCACCCCGGTGCGCGACCTCGGAGTCGCCGTGGCTGCCGCCGGGCAGACCGAACAAGTGCCCGTATACACAGTGTGCGAGCTGGACGTGGAGTGCCCCGGCGGCGAGCCGCCGCGCATGCGCCTGCCAGATCAGGGGGACGTGACCTTCACCGTGCCCGGCGAGATCGAGCGCAACAGCTGGCGCCTGCTACTCATCTACGACGACCCCGCCGCCAACACCGAGCGCGTGTTCACCTCCGGCGAGTCCGGCGAGGAAACCGTCCCGGCAGTGACCGAATCCGGCGCGAAGCTCGTCGTCGCAGAGATTACGACCTTGGATATTGAAAAAGGCGATGACGGGGAAGAATCTCCCGTCATCGCCACGTGGTCTGTCGGCTTCGACTAGGCCGAAGGTGCGTCGCTAAGCATCCAGCTCCCGGGCCACCGCCCGCAGGATCCCCGCAACCTGGCGGCCCTCCTTGCGGTCTGGGTAGCGGCCGTTGGTCAGCGCTGGCTGGACCTGCGTCTCAATCAGCGTCATCACATCCGCCAGCATGCTGCCCAGCTCCTCCGGCTTGCGGCGGTGCACGGGGCGACGCTTCGGCTCATCGAGCACTTTCACACGCAGCGCCTGCGGGCCGCGGCGGCCGGCAGCGAAATCGAACTCGATGCGCTGGCCTGCGACCAGTTCGTCCACGCCGTCGGGAAGCACGGATTTGCCGATGAAGACGTCGTCGTCGCCCGGATTGGACGCGAAGCCGAAGCCCTTTTCGGTGTCGTACCACTTCACCTTTCCAATAGGCATGGCATCCTCCTTTAAGGTTCCGGTACATGGCCCGCCCATTGCAGGCCAAAATAAAGGTTTTACACTACACCTTCGCCCCGAAAACCGCGACTGTGACCCAGAACACCAAAACTCGCCATGAGGGACGCGACCTGGGAAAACGTTGAGCTCTGCTGTCATACGAACACCGTTCCGTGCCGCTTGCGTGACACAATCGTTACAAATGGTTAGGCTATCCCGAGAATTGGCGGTCAACGACGAGAGGAAACGAATCATGGGACGCCACTCCAAGAAGACCACCTCCACGGGCAAGAAGGCTCTGGCAGGTACCGCAGCAGTTGCAGCACTGGCAGGCATCATCGCCCCGCAGGCAACCGCAGCACCGGATTCCGACTGGGACAAGCTCGCACAGTGCGAGTCCGGCGGCAACTGGTCCATCAACACCGGCAACGGCTACTACGGCGGCCTGCAGTTCAACTACGGCACCTGGCAGGCGTACGGCGGCGGCGAGTTCGCCCCGACCGCAGACCAGGCCACCCGCGAGCAGCAGATCATCATCGCCGAGCGCACCCTGGCCCAGCAGGGCTGGGGCGCATGGCCGGCCTGCTCCGCGCGCTACGGCCTGAACTCCGCGCCGACCAACCGCGACGCGCAGGCGGCTCAGGCGGCTCCGGCACCGAAGCCGGCTCCCGCCCCGGCCCCGGCAGCTGCAGCACCGGCAGCCCAGACTTCCTCCACCGGAAACGAGACCGATGAGCTGTACGCGAAGCTGCGCGACGCCATCAACGCCCTCGGTTTCCAGGTCCCGGCTACCGTCCAGGACAACTACGCCGCAAACCGCAACGACTACAACGCGTTCTACGCTGCTAACCAGCCGCTGGCGGACGCCGCGCTGGCCGGCGACTACGCGAAGGTCGCCCAGCTCATCGGCTCCAATTTCAGCACCCAGGTCAACGACACCCTGGCTTCCCTGCAGCAGACCTACCTGCCGCGCTAAGAGCTGAAGCCCCGAAACGCCGAAACCCCGCCTCCGGGCGGGGTTTCTTTTTACCCACATCGCTGATCTGCTAGTTCGTCCAGCCCGGCAACGGCACCGAACTAGCAGATGAGCCCACAATTGGAATCGGTTTTCAACACCACCTGGGCAAACGGAAAGTTGGACACTTGATCTGCTAGTTGCCCAAACTCTCAAACACACGAAAAAGGTGGCCCCGCCACGGGGGCCACCTTTGGTGCCGTCGCTAAGCGAAAGCTAGCGGTTGATGCGCGTCGTCGGGTGGACGTAGCCGGTCTCCTCCGCCTTCAGCGGCAGGATCAGCTCGTCGCCGAACGGGCTCGCGGCGCCGGTGAGCTTGGAGGAAATCTCGGTGACCGGGTGACCGTTACCAGGGGTGTGCGTGGGCCACGCCGGGTTCGCGCGACCGATCTTCTCTACATCTTTAGCCATGCCCCTCATTCTTTCACGCCGGGGATGAAAACGCACGTAAACTCACCCCCGCAATGTCTACCTTCCCCGAATTCTTGCAGTCGCTTAGCGACGATCAGCTCCGCCTGCTCATCCGCACCCGGCCAGATGCCTTCTTCCCCGCCCCGCCCTCGGCCGAGTCGTTGGCCACGCGCCTGGGCTTGCCCGGCTCCGCGTCGCGGGCGTTGCGCCAGCTCACCACCGCCGACCTGGCAGTACTGGAGCGCCTCGCCGACGCCGGCGCAGAGCTGGACCCGGTGGACGCGCGCGAACTCGGCGAGGTGGCGCACCTGCGGGAACTCGCTTTGGTCTACGGGCCCGATGAGGAGCTGCGGATCTCCCCCGGCACGCTCACCGCGCTGCCCCCAGGCTGGCGCGTCACCGACAGCCTGCCGGCGGGCGCGGCCGAAGCGCTGAAGGCACTGCCCGCCCGCGAGTGCAAGGTGCTGGAGACCCTGGCCTCCTCGGGCGGGGTGGGCACCACCGCGGCGGCCGGGCCCGACGCGGACCCCGCGTCACCCGTGGCGAAGCTGCTTTCGGCCGGTTTGTTGGTGCGGGTGGACGCGAACACGGTGCGGCTGCCGCGGCCGGTGCGCGACGCGATGCGCGGGATCCAGCCGCGTGAGTTCCCGCTGGAAGCACCCGCGCTGCCCGAGGTGGACCAGTCCGCGGTGGACGAGGCCGCGCCCTCGGCGGGCTTGGACGCCGTGCGCCAAATGCGCCAGCTGGTCATGGCGCTCATGGACCACCCGGTCGCGCTGAACAAGGACGGCACCGTCGGCGTGCGCGCCGCGGCGAACCTGGAAAAGGAACTCGGCTTCGACCCGAGGTTATTGATCACCATCGGCGAGGCGGCGGGCCTTGTCGGCCGCGGCAACGTCGACGACGAGGACGTGCTCGCCGCCACCCGCGACGCGTTGACGTGGATCGACGCCACGCTTTCGGACCAGTGGGCAATCCTCTTGGTCGGCTGGGCCGCCTCCCCGTGGCGCGCCGACACCGCCGCGAAGCTTCTGTCCGCGGATATGCACGCGCCCGCGGTGCGCCACGCACGGCTGACCATCCTGCGCCACGCCGGCCGCACCGACCAGTTGCTGTTCCACGCCCCGCTGGAGGCCAGCGGTTTCTCCCCGCAGCTCATCCAGGCGGTGGTGGATGAGGCCCAGTTCGTCGGCGCGCTCGCCGGCACCCCGCAGCCGGCGCAGTCCTCTCCCCTGCGGGCGCTGCTGGGCAGCGAGGACGTCGCCGCAGCGGCCAAGGAGCTCGTGCCCGCGTCCGTCGACACGCTGATTGCCCAGGGCGACATGACAATGCTCGCCCCGGGCCCGCTCGAGCCGGACATGGCGTCGTTTTTGGAGCGCATCGCCGAGCTCGAATCCCCGGGCCTGGCCAGCGTGTGGCGGGTCACGGAGGCGTCGGTACGCCGCGGCCTGGACGGCGGGCTCACCGCCGAGGAGGTCCACGCCTGGCTGGGCCGGCACGTCATGGGCGAGGTGCCGCAGGCAATCGCGTTTCTTATCGACGACACCGCCCGCACCCACGGCGCCATCCGCGCCGGCAGCGCACTGAGTTACATCCGTTCCGCGGACCCGGCGCTGATCGCCACCGCCGCCGAGCGCTGCGGCCTGCGCGTCCTCGCCCCCACCGTCGCAGTGTCGGACCAGCCGCTGACCAAGCTCATGGCGCAGCTGCGAGCGGCCGGGATGCAGCCCACCGCGGAGGACAACACCGGCGCGACGCTGAACATGGCGCCCGAACCCGCGCTGGTCGCCGCAACCCCGTCCGCCCTGCCGCGGACTCCGAAGGCCACCGAGGAGCAGGTCGAAGCCATCGTATTCAAGCTGCGCGCCGATTCCGGCTCCGACGCGGACGCCGGGGCCGGCGACATCTTCGAAACGCTGCGGGCGGCGGCTCGAGCGAAGCGGCATGTGGCCGTAGGTTTCGTGGATAAGCAAGGGCGCGGCCGCACGCTCACCGTGCTGCCGCTCAGCGTGAGCGCGGGGCAGGTCGACGCACTCGACGAGGCCGCCGATCGCGTTGTGCGCATCGCCCTGCCGCGCATCACCAAAGTGGTGCTGGCCTAGCGGCTGACGCGCTCCAGGATTTCCAGGATGTGCTCGTAGTCCTCACCGGTCGCCGCGGTCAGGCCCAGCTCGCAGGTGCGGTTGGACGACGCATGGCAGGCCGACCCCAGCTCCGTCGCCTGCGCCGCCTCGCGCTTCGTCGCGGCGTGGGTCAGCTCCGGGTGCAGCATGCCGCGGTCGCCCGCGTAGCCGCAGCAGTTCCACTCGGCGGGAACGCGCACATCTTCGGCCGCGGCACCAGCGACGCGTGCCAGCGTATCGACGATCCCAAGGTGCGTCGCCGAACACGTCGGGTGCAATGTCACAGAGTCCACCTTCTGCTTCACCTCGAGGCGCCCAATCACCTGGTCCTCGACGAACTCGATGGCGTCGATGACGGTGATGCCAATTCCCTCGGCCATGTCGCGGAAGCCGTGGGTGCAGCTGGACGCGTCCACGACCACGGGCAGGCGTCCGCCATCGGTGGCGGCGATGAGCTGGTCGTTGACGCGGCGCTGCATGATGTCGTGGCCCGTGCTCATGCCTTTCGACGCCCACGGGGTCCCGCAGCACATCCCGTCGATGCCCTCCGGGACGGTCAGCGCGAGCCCGGCGCGCTCGACCAGCTTCGCAAACGCCGCGGAGGCGCCCACGCCCTCGCCCTGCGGCCCGAACATGGAGTTCACGCAGGCGGGGACGAACACGCCCGCCGGCTCCGCGCCCGGCGCGCCAATGCGGGTGCCGAATGCCTTGGAGCGCTTCACCCCGCCCTTGGACAGCTCGGGGCGGTACTGCGGCACCGTGTCCTCGCCCACCAGGGCGCGGGCGACGTCGGTGACCTTCTGCACCAGTTTCGTCGGCATGTAGTACGCGCCGGTCAACGCCGCCGAGGCCAGCGTATTGCCCGGACCCCACGCCTTCGCTGCGGCCGCCCAGCCGGCGGACTCCGCAGCTCCCGCCTGGCCGCGGCGCAGGGACTTGATGAATTTGCCGGTGTCGATCTTCACCGGGCAGGCGGTGACGCACATCGAGTCCACGGCGCAGGTGTCGATGCCGTCGTACTGATATGCCTCGTCGATGTGCGCGACCAGCTCGGTGTCGCCTTCCTGGATCGCCTTCGCGCGGGCACGGCGCACCACGATGCGCTGGCGCGGGGTCATGGTGATGTCGCGCGAGGGGCACACCGGCTCGCAGTAGCCGCACTCCACGCACGAGTCGATCTCGTCTTCCACCTGCGGGTTGAGCTTGAAGTTCTTCATGTGCTCGCGCTCGTCGTCGGTGATGATCACGCCCGGGTTCATCACCCCGCGCGGGTCGGCGGCGCGCTTGAGCTCCACCATGACCTCGTAGAGTTCCTCGCCGTACTGGCGGCGCACGTACGGCGCCATCACGCGCCCGGTGCCGTGCTCGGCCTTCAGGTTGCCGCCGGCGCCGAGCACGAGGTCGACCATCTCCTCGTTAAAGCCGTCGTAGCGGGAGAGGTTCTCGTCGCCTTCGAAGCGGTCGGTGATGAGGAAGTGGATGTTGCCGTCTTTGGCGTGGCCGAAGATGACGGCGTCGTCGTAGCGGTAAGCGTCGAAAAGCTGCTGCAATCCGCCGCACGTGTCCGCGAGGTCGCCCACGGGCACGGCTATGTCCTCGAGCAGCGCCGTGGTGCCGGACGGGCGGGCCTCCGCGACCTGGGCGTAGAGGCCCTTGCGGAAGGCCCATGCCTTGGTGGCCTCGGCGGCGTCGGTGGTAAACGCCGCCGGGGTCTGCAGGTCGAAGCCTTCCAGCAGCTTCGCGCCGTCGGCTTCGTATTCGCGCAGCTCATCAGCCTCGTTGGCGTGGTACTCGATGAGCAGCGCCGCCTGGCCGGACAGTTCGAAGCCGGTGATCTGCTCCGGCACTGAGTCGAAGGTGCGGCCGACCTTGATGGAGCGCGAGTCCATCAGCTCCAGCGTGGCGGCCTTCGAGTCGAACAGCGCGGGCAGCGAGCGCGTCGCCGCGTCCAGCGTCGGGTACACCGCGATGGTGGTGGTCTTCAGCTTCGGCACTTCGATGGTGCGCAGCACGGCCTCCGCGATGAACGCGAGCGTGCCCTCGGACGCGACCAGCAGGTGCATGAAGATGTCCAGGGGCGACTCGTAGTCCACAAACGCGTTGAGGCTGTAGCCCATCGTGTTCTTCAGCGCGAAGTGGCGCTCGATGGTGTCCACGGATTCCTTGTTCTCGCGCACGCGCCGCTTGAGGCGCTCCAGCTTTGCGACGAGCTCCGCCTCCTCCCGCGCAAACTGCGCCTCCGCATCCTGATGCGCCGTGTTGATGACGGTGCCGGACGGCAGCACGAACGTCATCGATTCGATGGTGTTGTAGGTGTTGAACTCGGTGCCGCAGGCCATGCCGGAGGAGTTGTTGGCGATCACGCCGCCCATCGTCGCCGCGCCTTCGGAGGCCGGATCCGGGCCGATCTTGCGGCCGTACGGGGCGAGGTGGGCGTTGACTTGGCGCACCGTGGAGCCGGGCTGGACTCGCACCCGCGCGCCGCCGTCGAGGACTTCCACGCCGCGGAAGTGCTTGCGCACGTCCACGAGCATGCCCGCGCCGCCGGCCTGGCCGGACAGCGAGGTACCGCCGCCGCGCAGCACTACCGGTGCGCCGGAGGAGGCGGAGGCGCGGAAGGCTGCCGCCACGTCGTGGGCGGTGCGGGCTTCCACCACCACGTCTGGGGTGTAGAGGAAGTGCGACGCGTCGTGGGCGTACTTGATCCGGTCGATCGGGCGGGTGGAAAGCGCCTGGTCGGAGCCGAGTCCGCGGGATAAATGCTCTGCGGGGGAGGAAATGGTTGTGGTCATGGGTCCATGCTAATGCTCCTGAGGATAGGCTGTGCGTCAGCTGATACACTTGACACATCGTTGGGTTTATACAACACTGTGTTGCGTGTCGCCGAAGAAACTGCCCAAAGACCCGATCTATAACCGGGTCCGCGTGCTGCGCGCGGAGCACGACATGTCACGCGCCCGTCTCGCGGAACTTATCAACGTCAACCCGCAAACCGTCGGTGCACTCGAGCGCGGCGACCACTCCCCCAGCTTGGATCTCGCTTTCCGTATTTGCGAGGTCTTCGGGCTGCCCGTGGAGGCCGTGTTTTCGCGCACCGAGTTCGCCCCTATGTCGAAGGAGCTGTACGCAAAATGAGTCGCATCGACACCGTCCGCGAGCAAGACCCGCTCAATGCCAAACGGTTCCGCAATCCTCGCGACACCCGGTTACTGATCACGGTGGTTTTTGCGGGCATGCTCGTCTCTTTTTCCTGCATGGCATACCAAATCGCATTCGGCTTCAACTGGTGGCCGAACGCGATGTGCCTGGTAAGCATCGCGGTGAGCATGTGCGCGTGGACCTTTCTTCGCTCGGCCAACGAGATGAAAGACACCGCACCCGAGGAACAGTTGGACGAGTACGAACGGGTGGTACTAGCCACGTGGCGGAAGCGCTCCCTCAAGCTGTTCTCCGCTCTCGTCGGTTTGGGCGGGATTGCGTTTCTTGCTGCGGGCCTATTTATGGGCGACGACTTCGACCTCGGACTGATCGCCGCCGGTTACTTCATGTTGGCCACACAACTTATCGCCACCCCACTGCCAATGGTCGGCTATGCCGTTACCTTCAACCGCAAGGAGGAAGACAAGTGACAACAATAGAAATCCGCAATCTGAACAAGCGCTTCGGCGACGTCCAAGCCCTCGACGGCATGAGTTTTACCGTCCACGACGGCGAGATGTACGGCTTCGTCGGCTCCAACGGCGCCGGCAAGTCCACCACGATGCGCATCGCCCTCGGTGTGCTCGCCGCCGATTCGGGCGAGGTGCTCCTCGACGGGCGCCCGCTTGACGACGACACCCGCCGCCGCATCGGCTACATGCCCGAGGAACGCGGCCTGTACGGCAAGGAAACGATCCTGGACCAGCTTGTTTTCCTGGCCAAGTTGCACGGCGTCGACGGCAAAGCCGCCAAGAAGCGCGGCACCGAGCTGCTCGAGCAGCTCGGTCTCGGCGAGCGCCTGGGCGACAAGCTCGACGACCTCTCCCTGGGCAACCAGCAGCGCGTCCAGCTCGCCGCGTCGCTTATCCACGACCCGGACATACTCATCCTGGACGAGCCGTTTTCCGGCCTCGACCCCGTCGCGGTGGACGTGATGAGCACGATGCTCACCGACCGCGCCCGGGCAGGTGTGCCTGTCATCTTCTCCTCCCACCAGCTGGATCTGGTGCAGCGGCTGTGCGACCGCGTCGGCATTGTCACCCGCGGCCGCATGGTGGCCGAGGGCACCGTCGATGAGCTGCGCTCGGGCGGGCCGGTGCGCTACCGGGTAGGCACACGCGAACGCGGATGGATCCCCGAGGGCATCTCGCTTATCGACGACTCCGCCACCCACGTCATCCTCGAAGCCCCAAGTGCCCAGGACGACCAACGCATCCTGCAATCCGCCATGGCCGCCGGCCCAGTCCACGAGTTCACCCGCGTCGTGCCAGATCTGGCCGACCTGTTCAAGGAGGTTGTGCAGTAATGAAGCCGTACTCCCCCATTCACACGATCACTACTACCGCCAAACGCGAAGTCCAGATCTTGCTGCTGAAGAAGGGCACCATCATCACACTGGTGATCCTCCTGTTGGCCATACTGGGTGTCATCGGCTTCGCCACCTGGCAAAAAGACAAGGACGAGTCCGGCGAGGCCGGCCCGGCAGTCGCCGCGGTGGGCGTCGACGCGCAGCTGCTCAACGACGCCGGCTACGACGGGCGCGCCGCCGCCGACCGTAGCGAAGCCGAGCAACTCGTCCGCGACGACGACGTCAAGGCCGCGCTGGTGGTCGAGGGAAACCGTTGGGAGGTCGTCAGCGACGGAATGCCGTCGACGAGCATCCTCGCCGGACTCGAGGGACTATCGCAGCAGTACTCGCGTGCAGAGACCCTGGACAACCTGGGCATCACTGCCGCAGATTACGAAGCCGCCTCCCCACAGATTGAAGTTGTACCGGTAGACGTCAACGACGGCGGCGACACCGAGCAGCAGCTCCTGCGACTGCTCACCACGTTTATCGCGCTGATGGTGGTGATCTTCACCGTGATCACCTTCGCCGCGCAGGTGGGCAGCCGCGTCACCGAGGAGAAGTCCTCCCGCGTGGTCGAGCTTGTGCTCGCGTCGGTGCGCCCCCTGGACTTCTTGGCCGGCAAGCTGCTGGGCACCCTCGTGCTGGGCTTCGTCGCCACCGCCGTGCTCCTAGTTGTCGGCGTTGTTGGGCTGAAGGTCTCCGGGCTCGTGGACGACATCGAGTTCGACTGGGCCGTCGTCCCCATCCTGCTGATCGCGTGGACACTAGCGATGCTGTTCTTCGGCGCCCTCTACGCCGCGGCGGGCGCGATGGTGCAGCGCACCGAGGACTTGCAGTCCACCCAGATGCCGATCCTGCTGCTGATCATGGCGTCCGCGTACATCCCCGGCTTCGGCTGGATGAGCACCGATGCCACCTGGATGCAGGTGATGAGCTGGATCCCGCCGTTTTCCATCTTCGCCGCGCCGCTGTCATATGCGGCCGGGGACTTCACCGCGGCGCAGCTGGCCGGCTCCTTCGCCCTCGCAGCACTCGCGACGGCGCTGGCGGTGTGGGTCGCCGCCCGCATCTACAAGCGTTCGATCCTGAACAACGGCAGCGTGACCAAGTGGTCGCAGCTGCTGCGCAGGGGCTAGCGTGTAGCCGTTTGCGCTTTGAGCCAACCGGTATCGTCGACATCCGAGATCACAGTTCAGGAGGACTTTTTGAAGACGACTAATATTTTGAGTTTGGTCTTGGCTCTAGCTGCCATTTCTATTCTCGTGACGGATTCTGCCCCTATGCTTGTTCCTCTCGCGTTGGCTTCCCTAGCACTTATTGTGTTTTCGCTGGGATCTGAGAAAACGAAAGAACCTCGCTAGTTGGTGCTGCGCAGGGGCTAGCGCGCCCGCACCTCAGCGATGAACTGCTCGGCGTCGAACTCGGCGCCGAGCTCACCTTTTTCTACGGCGAGTGTCAACGCGTCGAACTTCAGCTCCCGCTCCTCCACCAGCCGCAGCCCCTCGCGCAGGACCTCGCTGGCGGAAGCGTAGCGGCCGTCCTGGATGAGCCGGGCGATGAACGTGTCGTAACGTTCGCCGAGTACAACTGAAGTGTTCTTAGCCATACACGGCACGCTACCAACATTTAGGAGTAGATCGCATGGCTCTCGGCGACGGCCCACTGATCGTCCAGTCGGACAAGACCGTCCTGCTCGAAGTCGCGCACCCGGACGCGCCCAAGGCCCGCGCCGCGCTCGCCCCGTTCGCGGAGCTCGAGCGCGCGCCCGAGCACATCCACACCTACCGCATCACTCCACTTGCGCTGTGGAACGCTCGCGCGGCCGGCTTCGACGCCGAGCAGGCCGTGGACGTGCTCGAGCGCTACTCCCGCTTCCCGGTGCCGCAGGCGCTGCTCGTCGACGTCGCCGAAACCATGGCCCGCTACGGCCGGTTGAAGCTGGTCAAGCACCCCGCACACGGTCTGATCCTGGAGGCGGACGACACCGCGATCCTCACCGAGGTCACCCGAAGCAAGAAGATCCAGCCGCTCATAGCCAAGCCTATCGACGACCTCACGGCCCCCGTCCACCCCTCCGCCCGCGGCCAAATCAAGCAGGAGCTGACCAAGCTGGGCTGGCCCGTGGAGGACCTGGCCGGCTACGTGGACGGCGAATCCCACCCGATCGCGCTGAACCACGACGGCTGGCAGCTTCGCGACTACCAGCAATACGCCGCCGAATCCTTCTGGGAGGGCGGCTCCGGCGTGGTGGTGTTGCCCTGCGGCGCAGGTAAAACCATCGTCGGCGCGGCGTCGATGGCGCAGGCGCAGACCACCACCTTGATCTTGGTCACCAACACCGTCGCCGGCCGTCAGTGGCGCGACGAACTGCTGCGTCGCACCACACTTACCCCCGAGGAGATCGGCGAATACTCCGGCGAGAAAAAGGAGATCCGCCCTGTCACCATCGCCACCTACCAGGTGGTCACCCGCAAAACCAAGGGCGAATACCGCGCGCTCGAGCTTTTCGACTCCCGCGACTGGGGCCTCATCATCTACGACGAAGTCCACCTCCTGCCCGCGCCGGTGTTCCGCATGGCCGCAGACCTCCAGTCGCGCCGCCGCCTGGGGCTTACCGCCACGCTCGTGCGCGAGGACGGTCGCGAGGACGACGTGTTTTCGCTCATCGGGCCCAAACGTTACGACGCACCCTGGAAAGAACTCGAGATGGCCGGCTACATCGCCACCGCCGAGTGCGTCGAGGTGCGCACCACGCTTACCGACGAAGAACGCCTCACCTACGCCACCGCCGAAACCCGTGAACGCTACCGTCTGGCGGCGTGTTCGGCGGGCAAGCTGGAGGTCGTCGACAAGCTTCTTGCAACGCATAAAGGGCAGCAGACCTTAATCATCGGCGCGTACGTGGAGCAGTTCGAGGAGATCGCCGCGCGCATCGACGCCCCGCTGGTCGACGGCAAAACCACCACCAAAAAGCGCGAAGACGCCTTCCAAGCCTTCCGCGACGGGGAAATCTCCACCCTGGTGGTGTCCAAGGTGGCCAACTTCTCCATCGACCTGCCCGAAGCCGCCGTGGCCATCCAGGTCTCCGGCACCTTCGGCTCCCGGCAGGAAGAAGCGCAGCGCCTGGGACGATTGCTGCGCCCCAAATCCGACGGGGCGGAAGCGGTGTTCTACACCGTCGTCGCCCGCGACACCCTGGACTCCGAGTACGCCATGCACCGCCAACGCTTCCTCGCCGAGCAGGGCTACGCGTACCGATTGGTCGACGCCGCCGACCTTTAGACTTGTATGCCATGAGTGGCATGAAGGTATTCAAGTTCGACGTCGACGAGGAGTTTGCGAAGCAGCACAACGAAATGGTGCGCGACACCCGCAGCCTCGTCGCATCCGGCATCGCGATCTTTGTCATCTCCCTGATCGTCGGCGTCGCCGTGTGGTTCCTGGTGGACCCGTCCTCGCCGTGGCACTGGCTGGGCAGTTTCGGCGCCGTACTGTTCGGCATTTTGATGCTTGTGGTCGCGCTTCTGATTCCGCGCAGCGTGGGCAAGACCCAGGAGATCTACGACTCCAACCCCCTCGCCCCCGCCATCATCACGGAACGCGCCGGCACGACGGTGACCCTGACCGCGCTGGTGAACCTCAACGTGGATCCTGCCCTTCCCCCGCGCTGGGCCATCACCTCCCGCGTGATGCAGCCGCTGCCGAACACCTCCGACAAGGTGGGCACCAAGGTGCCGGTCGCCGCCGTGGGCGCTCAGCGCGCCGCCCGCGACCAGCAGCACTGGCAGACCATCACACCCATGCCGATCGCCTGGGGCACGCCCGACGAGGCCGTAGTCACCTCGGCCCGGAAGTCGATCCCCCAGGACCAGTGGTCCACGCTAGAGCGCGCCCGCAAGAAAGGCGAGCTCTTGGAGCAATCCAAGAACTCCCTCGTGGAGCTCTAGCGCCTCTGTTTCCGTGGGTGGAGAATTCGGTCGGGGCGATTGATCGATCACCCGCCGGTTCGTGGGGTACCGGCGCTGGGAGTGCCGGGCTAAGCATTCGTGTGCGTGGGCCAATGATGGGTGCCGCCGTGGTTGTCCGCAATGCGGGTTTTGGTGGGGCCCAGGCTTTCGTGGGTGGGTACCCATTGTTGGTGCAGGCGCAGTTGTCCGCAATGCGGAGTCGGGCCCGGCCCCAGGCTTTCATGGGTGCGTTGTTGGTCGAGTAGTGGAGGTCGAGTTCGTCGGTGTACGCGGGCGTACTCGACGTCCGGTACTCGACTTTCGTCCCGCAGTAGGCATCGTCGTTGCTGCTGTCCCCGCGACCTATGTGGCCCCTAGTTGGAAGGTCGCGCCCCGCCGGGTGATTTCGCCCCGGGGTTTTCATGGGTGTGCGCCAATGATGGGTGCATCTGGGGTTGTCCGCAATACGGAGTGTGGACCGTACCTGGGTTGTTGTGGGTGCGTTGTTGGTCGAGTAGTGGAGGTCGAGTCCGTCGGTGTACGCGGGCGTACTCGACGTCCGGTACTCGACTTTCGCCCCACTGTCGGCGTCATCGTGGCTGCGTGTGCTGTCCCCGCGACCTATGTGGCCCCTAGTTGGCAGGTCGCGGCCCGCCGGGTGGTTCCGCCGCGGGGATTTTATGGGTGTGCGCCAATGATGGGTGCCGCCGTGGTTGTCCGCAATGCGGAGTGAGGCCCGGGCACGGAATTGGTTGGTGTGCACCAATGATGGGTGCGGGTGTGGTTGTCCGCAAGGCGGAATTGCACCCCGGACTTTCGTGGGTAAGCGCCAATAGTTGGTGTATCTGGTGTTGTCCGCAATGCGGAGTCTAGCCAGGTGGGTTCGGGCCAGGCATAGCAAAGCACCCGCCGCACCATCAGTGTTGGTGCGGCGGGTGTGTTGTGTGAAGTTGTTGGGTCGGCGGTAACCTACTCTCCCACTCCCTCCCGGGGGCAGTACCATCGGCGCGGGCGGGCTTAGCTTCCGGGTTCGGAATGGGACCGGGCGTTTCCCCGCCGCCATCAACCACCGACACACCTATGGGGCATGGTCGGCTGATTAACAATCAGCGTGATGCAATTATTGTTGGCCAACCGGTTGTATCGCCGGTGGTGTGTTGTGTCAGTGACTGCACAGTGGACGCAAGCAACAAGCTTGTGTGTTTCTTCGCGGTGTTCACAACCTATTGGTGTGTGATTGGTGTTTATTGGTGTATTAGTACCGGTCGCCTCCACACATTGCTGTGCTTCCAGGTCCGGCCTATCAACCCAGTAGTCTCCTGGGAACCTCAAATGAAACCTCATCTTAAAACAGGCTTCCCGCTTAGATGCTTTCAGCGGTTATCCCTCCCGTACGTAGCCAACCAGCCGTGCTCCTGGCGGAACAACTGGCACACTAGAGGTACGTCCGTCCCGGTCCTCTCGTACTAGGGACAGCCTTCTTCAAGTTTCAACGCGCGCGGCGGATAGAGACCGAACTGTCTCACGACGTTCTGAACCCAGCTCGCGTGCCGCTTTAATGGGCGAACAGCCCAACCCTTGGGACCTACTCCAGCCCCAGGATGCGACGAGCCGACATCGAGGTGCCAAACCATCCCGTCGATATGGACTCTTGGGGAAGATCAGCCTGTTATCCCCGGGGTACCTTTTATCCGTTGAGCGACACCACATCCACAAGTAGGTGCCGGATCACTAGTCCCGACTTTCGTCCCTGCTCGACTTGTAAGTCTCGCAGTCAAGCTCCCTTGTGCACTTACACTCTAGACACCTGATTGCCAACCAGGCTGAGGGAACCTTTGGGCGCCTCCGTTACATTTTGGGAGGCAACCGCCCCAGTTAAACTACCCACCAGGCACTGTCCCCAACCCAGATCATGGGCCAAGGTTAGATATCCACTACGGTCAGAGTGGTATTTCAACAACGACTCCACACACACTGGCGTGCATGCATCAACGTCTCCCACCTATCCTACACAAACCGCACCGAATGCCAATACCAAGCTATAGTGAAGGTCCCGGGGTCTTTTCGTCCTGCCGCGCGAAACGAGCATCTTTACTCGTACTGCAATTTCACCGGGCCTGTGGTTGAGACAGCAGGGGAGTCGTTACGCCATTCGTGCAGGTCGGAACTTACCCGACAAGGAATTTCGCTACCTTAGGATGGTTATAGTTACCACCGCCGTTTACTGGGGCTTAAATTCTCCGCTTCGGACAATGTCCTAACGGGTCCTCTTAACCTTCCAGCACCGGGCAGGCGTCAGTCCGTATACATCAACTTAACCGTCTTCGCACGGACCTGTGTTTTTGATAAACAGTCGCTCCCCTCTCTTCTCTGCGACCCCAACCAGCTCAACACGAATGTGTGTCACCGGTTGTGGTCCCCCTTCTCCCGAAGTTACGGGGGCATTTTGCCGAGTTCCTTAACCACAGTTCACCCGCTCGCCTTAGTATTTTCTACCTGACCACCTGTGTCGGTTATGGGTACGGGCCGTACATGCACATCGCTAGAGGCTTTTCTCGGCAGTACAGGATCACCAACATCACCCGATTCGGGCTACGCATCACGCCTCACACTTGATGACAACCGGATTTGACCAATGTTGTCGTGCCACACGCTTGCACCGCAATCCAATAAGCGGCTTAGCTACCTCACTGCGTCACCCCATCACTGACCTACCACGGATCAGGCCCCACGCATCACCACCAACCAACCATCCCCGAAGGGATGGCAACGATCGGCAGATCAGGGTGGTTAGTCTCACCGCTTCGATACTGGGCGCGCACATACGGGTACGGGAATATCAACCCGTTGACCATCGACTACGCCTGTCGGCCTCGCCTTAGGACCCGACTCACCCTGGGAAGACGAACTTGACCCAGGAACCCTTAGTCATCCGGCGGGCAAGATTCTCACTTGCCATTCGTTACTCATGCCTGCATTCTCACTCGCATGCAGTCCACCGCTCCTTCCGATACGGCTTCACCCCACACACGACGCTCCCCTACCCAAACAACAAAATTGTTTGCCGCGGCTTCGGCGGTGTGCTTGAGCCCCACTGAATTGTCGGCGCGGAACCACTCGACCAGTGAGCTATTACGCACTCTTTCAAGGATGGCTGCTTCTAAGCCAACCTCCTGGCTGTCTTCGCGATCCCACATCCTTTTCCACTTAGCACACCCTTAGGGGCCTTAACCGGCGATCTGGGCTGTTTCCCTCTCGACTATGAAGCTTATCCCCCACAGTCTCACTGCAATGCACCACTATAACCGGTATTCGGAGTTTGGCTGACGTCGCTAAGATGATAGTCCCGCTCAACCAACCAGTAGCTCTACCTCCGGCAAGCTCACATCACGCTGCACCTAAATGCATTTCGGGGAGAACCAGCTATCACGGAGTTTGATTGGCCTTTCACCCCTACCCACAGCTCATCCCCTCAGTTTTCAACCTAAGTGGGTTCGCGCCTCCACAACCTCTTACAGCTGCTTCACACTGGCCATGGGTAGATCACCCCGCTTCGGGTCCAGGACATGCCACTTGCCACCCTATTCGGATTCGCTTTCGCTACGACTACCCCACACAAACGGGTTAACCTCGCGACATGCCGCTGACTCGCAGGCTCATTCTTCAAAAGGCACGCCATCACACACAAAAACATGCTCTGACGGATTGTAAGCGCATGGTTTCAGGAACTCTTTCACTCCCCTCCCGGGGTACTTTTCACCATTCCCTCACGGTACTTCATTCACTATCGGTCACACTGAGTATTTAGGCTTACCGGGTGGTCCCGGCAGATTCACAGCAGATTCCACGAGCCCGCTGCTACTCGGGAACACAAACAACACAACCACACACACCTTCACGTACAGGACTATTCACCTACTCCGGTGCACCATCCCAGATGCTTCCGCTGATGCATATGCGTTGCGCTTGCAGTCGGCAGCCTGCAACATTTGCGCCCCACAACACCGCACACGCAACCCCTGCCAGGTATCACACGCACACGGTTTAGCCTCATCCGCTATCGCTCGCCACTACACACGGAATCACAATTGTTTTCTTCTCCTACGGGTACTGAGATGTTTCACTTCCCCGCGTCAACCCCCACACAGACTATGAATTCACCTGCGGGTAACACCACACAACCGGTGCTGGGTTTCCCCATTCGGACATCCTCGGATCAACGCTTTGTTGGCAACTCCCCGAGGCATAACGCAGCCTCACACGTCCTTCATCGGCTCAGCATGCCAAGGCATCCACCATACGCCCGTAACAAAACACACGGACACACAAACAAACAGGTATAAACACCAAAACACAAAAAAGAAAGATACTCGCGTCCACTATACAGTTCTCACACAACACAACCCCACACACAACCAACCACAACACTGCAGTCGTGTACGCATAGGGCCCAACAGGAACAACCAAGTGCTGCCCCAGACACCCAACAGTGCACCAACGAAAAACCCTTTTGTCACGCATTCTGGTGTATCCACCAACCCAACACCACGCAGCACACACCCCAACAGGCACCACCATCACCACCTTCGATGACACGGCGACCTGCGGGTATGCCTCCACCCGGCAAAAACAAAAACAGTGGCAGTCACACACTCGGCGACTCAACCACATTCGCCCACAACTGTGGGCACACAAAATAAAAGCTCCTTAGAAAGGAGGTGATCCAGCCGCACCTTCCGGTACGGCTACCTTGTTACGACTTCGTCCCAATCGCCGATCCCACCTTCGACAGCTCCCATAACAGGCCACTGGCTTCGGGTGTTACCAACTTTCATGACGTGACGGGCGGTGTGTACAAGGCCCGGGAACGTATTCACCGCAGCGTTGCTGATCTGCGATTACTAGCGACTCCGACTTCATGGGGTCGAGTTGCAGACCCCAATCCGAACTACGACCGGCTTTCAGCGATTAGCTCACCCTCACAGGCTCGCAAACGCGTTGTACCGACCATTGTAGCATGTGTGAAGCCCTGGACATAAGGGGCATGATGATTTGACGTCATCCCCACCTTCCTCCGAGTTAACCCCGGCAGTCTCTCACGAGTCCCCAACCGAATTGCTGGCAACATAAGACAAGGGTTGCGCTCGTTGCGGGACTTAACCCAACATCTCACGACACGAGCTGACGACAACCATGCACCACCTGTACACCAACCACAAAGGGAAACCGTATCTCTACGGCGATCTGGTGTATGTCAAGCCCAGGTAAGGTTCTTCGCGTTGCATCGAATTAATCCACATGCTCCGCCGCTTGTGCGGGCCCCCGTCAATTCCTTTGAGTTTTAGCCTTGCGGCCGTACTCCCCAGGCGGGGCGCTTAATGCGTTAGCTACGGCACGAACCCCGTGGAAGGGACTCACACCTAGCGCCCACCGTTTACGGCATGGACTACCAGGGTATCTAATCCTGTTCGCTACCCATGCTTTCGCTCCTCAGCGTCAGTTACTGCCCAGAGACCTGCCTTCGCCATCGGTGTTCCTCCTGATATCTGCGCATTCCACCGCTACACCAGGAATTCCAGTCTCCCCTACAGCACTCAAGTTATGCCCGTATCGCCTGCAGTCCCGCAGTTAAGCTGCGGGCTTACACAAACGACGCGACAAACCACCTACGAGCTCTTTACGCCCAGTAATTCCGGACAACGCTCGCACCCTACGTATTACCGCGGCTGCTGGCACGTAGTTAGCCGGTGCTTCTTCTCCAGGTACCGTCACAAATAAGCTTCGTCCCTAGCGAAAGGAGTTTACAACCCGAAGGCCGTCATCCCCCACGCGGCGTCGCTGCATCAGGCTTGCGCCCATTGTGCAATATTCCCCACTGCTGCCTCCCGTAGGAGTCTGGGCCGTATCTCAGTCCCAATGTGGCCGTACACCCTCTCAGGCCGGCTACCCGTCGACGCCTTGGTAGGCCATTACCCCACCAACAAGCTGATAGGCCGCGAGCTCATCCCACACCGAAAAACTTTCCACCACACCATCCAAAATGTGGTCCTATCCGGTATTAGACCCAGTTTCCCAGGCTTATCCCGAAGTGCAGGGCAGATCACCCACGTGTTACTCACCCGTTCGCCACTCGAGTACCAGTGCAAGCACTGGCCTTTCCGTTCGACTTGCATGTGTTAAGCACGCCGCCAGCGTTCATCCTGAGCCAGGATCAAACTCTCCACAAAAAATGTTTCAGAAAGAAACAGGCCGTGAAAAGCCCAATACCCAACCAAAAACAAACCAACCAACACCCAAACAGGCGCCGGACTGGCAAAAATCCAAAAATTACAAGGTTCAACAACCGACCCCAACCCGACGGGGCAAAACAGGGCCGATCAAAATACGTGAAACATGTTCAACCACACCCCACGCACACCATGAACCAAAAGATGACGCGATCCATCATTGGAATTCAACCACGCCACCACCGGCACACACCCAAAAAGGCGTCCACCACACAGTGCACAAAAAGGCAGGCAAACACACCCACGCAACAAAAGTACATTGGCACACTATCGAGTTCTCAAACAACACCAGCACACCCACCAACCAGAACCAAACACGGCCCCAGCCGGAAAAAGCGGCTTCGTCAGAAGCTACACAACCAACCAACCACAAGTCAAACTCACGTTAAACCCCGGTTAACCAGAACGTAACCCCTATTCAAATTAACTCGTCCCTCCCAACCGGCCGAACCGCTCGGAAGCAACGGATGGATATATAACCACGAAGCTAAAAAGCACACAAATCAGCAGCGCAACCGGTGTTTTAGTGGTACGCGGCGATTGGCCCATGCGGACCATCAATCACCTGCACCGGGGTATTGAAAATTTCGGTGAGCAAATCGTCGCGCATGATTTCCTCCACTGTGCCGAAGGCGAAGACCTGCCCGTCTTTCGCTGCGCAGATGTAGTCCGCGTAGCGGGCCGCGAAGTTGATGTCGTGCAGCACGATCACGATGGTGCGGCCGAACTCGCGGGCGGCGGAGTGCAGGTGCTGCATCATTTCCACGGAGTGGGAGATGTCCAGGTTGTTCAGGGGCTCGTCGAGAAGCACGTAGTCCGTCTCCTGGCAAAGCACCATGGCGACGTATGCGCGCTGACGCTGACCACCGGAAAGCTGGTCCAGGTAGCGGTGCTCGAGTTCGCGCAGCCCGAAGAAGTCGATGTAGCGGGAAATGATCTCCTCATCCGCCTCGGTCAGGCGCCCGCCCGAGTATGGGAAGCGGCCGAAGCCGACGAGCTGCCGCACTGTCAGGCGGGTGACAAAGTGGTTCTCCTGCCGCAGGATCGAGACCACTTTGGCCAGGTCCTTCGGGTTCGAAGAGGACACGTCCATCTGTCCGATGTGCACGGAGCCGGAATCCAGCGCCAAAAGTCGGCCGATCATGGTCAGAAGCGTCGACTTGCCGGCGCCGTTCGGCCCCACCAACGCGGTGATGCCGCCTGCCGGGATTTGCAGTGAGACCGGCCCGATGGCGGTGTCGTCGCCGTAGGCCTTGCTCACCTCGTTGAGCTCGATCACAGTCTCCCCTTCCGTAGGACAACGATGAGGAACGTCAGGCCGCCGACCAGCTCGATGATGATGGAGACGACGCCCTGGGCGTAGAAGATGTGGTTCATGACGAAGTACGCGCCCGCCAGAATGCAGTAGCCGAGCAGCGCCGCCATGGGGAACACGTATCGGTGGTCGTAGGTGTCCGCGAACTGGTACGCAAGCGTGGCCACCAGGAACCCGAGGAAAGTCATCGGCCCGACCAGCGCGGTAGAGACCGCCATCAGCACCGAGACCAGGACCAGCGTGAACACCGCGTGCTTTTTGTGGTTCACGCCCAAGTTCACCGCCACGTCGCGGCCGAGGCCGAGCACGTTGAGCCGGCGCGAGTTCAACACCATCAACCCGGCCGCCACCAGCACTAGCGGCACGGCCAGCGGGTAGTAAGCCGGGTCCGCGTTGTTCACCGAGCCGAACAGCCGGGCGGTGAGCACGTCGAACTCGCTGGGTGTGAGCAGGCGCTGCATGAACGTCGATACGCTGCCCAGTCCCCCTCCGAGCACGATGCCGACGAGCAGCATGGCGTGCATGTTCGGGTTATCGCCGGCGAGCAGCCACGTGTAGAGGATCAGGCTCAGCCCCACCATCAAGACCAGCTGCACGACAAACATCTCCAGCGTGCGGGCGTTATTCAGCCCGGCTGCGCCGAGGAAGTACACGGTTGAGGTGTGAATGGCCACGTACAGCGACTCGAACCCCATGATGGACGGGGTGATGATGCGGTTGTTCGTCACCGTTTGAAACGCCACTGTGGCCACGGCCTGGCAGAGCGCCACCACCGCCATGGCAATGACGGAGTTCAGGCGGCGCTGCGCGATCAGCCAGTAGCCGCGGGTGCCAAACTCCATGGGGTTTCCCCAGGACAAAAGGCCCGCGGTGAACAGCAGCGCGGCCACCACCAGCGCGCCTACGACTAGCCAGTAGCGCCTCTTGCTTTGCGACGTCTGGAACGCCCCGACCTCACGCATTCTTACCCCGCCTCACAATCAACGCGATGAACACGGCGGCGCCAACCACGCCGAGGATCACGGACACCGGCATCTCGAACGGCGCGATGACGATGCGTCCGAGCAGGTCGCACAGCGTCACCACCCCGATGCCGGTGAGGCAGACCCAGGGCAGGTTGGACCGGAGGTCGTCGCCACGCAGCATGCTCACGATGTTGGGGACGATGAGCCCAAGGAATGGGAGGTTGCCCACGACAACCGTGACCACACCGGTGGCCACCGCGACGAGGCTGGTGCCCACGAGCACGATGCGGTTGTAGTTCAGGCCGATGTTGGTGGCGATGTCCTCACCCAAACCAGCGGCGGTGAGGCGGTCGGCGTAGAAGAACACGGCGATGACCACGAGCAGCACGACCCAGAGGATCTCGTACTGTCCGGCGATCACGCTGGTGAACGAGCCGGCAAACCAGACCCCGAGCGACTGCAACAGGTCAGTCTGCAGCGCGATGAAGGTGGACACCGCACTGACCACCGCGCCGAGCATGATGCCCACGATGGGCACCACCAGGCTGGAGCGCAACGTCACGCGCCGCAGGAACGCGAAGAACACCATGGTGCCGACGAAGGCAGCGCCCACAGCGAGGAGCATGCGCGTCATCACGGAGCCGTCCGGGAACAGCAGAAACGACGCGAGCAGACCCAGCCCGGCCCACTCGGTGGTGCCAGTGGTGGTGGGTTCGACGAAGCGGTTCTGGGTGAGCATCTGCATGATCAGCCCGCTCATCGCCATCGCCGCACCGGCGAGCACCAGCGCGATCGTGCGCGGCACGCGGGTGGCGCGGAACATTTCCCAGCCGTCCTCGGTGCCCAGGATGTCGTACTGCCCCACCATCAGCGACGCGGCAAGGAGGGCTAAAACAAGGACGACACCCGCCCCGAGCTTCCAGTCCAGAAGCTTGGGGCGGGTGGTGGTCGTTGTATCAGTCATCGAAGACAGACTACTTGGCGGCCTCGAGCTGCTCGGAGATCTGGTTGAGGATCTCGGTGTAGGTGTAGATGGACTCGTTGGTGTAGGTGTCCGCCGGGGCGACGTAGACGTGGCCGTCCTTCACTGCGGTGACGTTCTTCAGCGGCGCGGAGTCATTGATCACGGACAGCGCCTCCGGGGAGTCGGTGATGGACTTCACGCCCGCGTCGCGGTCAAGCACGAGCAGCCAGTCCGGGTTGGCGCTGGCGATGGCTTCGACGGAGATGTCGTCGCCCTGGTGGTCGTCGGAGGCGTTCTCCACCTCGAGCGCCGGGGTGAAACCAATCAGGTCGAACAGCGGGCCCCACACGCGGCCCACACCCGGGGCGACGTAGCCGATCTCGCCGCCGGAGACGTTCAGTGCCATGACCTTCTGCTCCGGGTCGTAGGCGTTGCGGGCGCGCTGGACAGCCTCGGTGAATTCCTGAACTGCCTGCTCAGCCTCAGCTTGCTTACCAAAGACATCGCCCAGTTCCAGGGTCTGGCGGATGATCTCGCGGTCAATCGGCTCCCCATCGCGCGGCTCGAAGTCCAGCAACATGGCGTCCGGGACCAGCTTCTGCAGTTCGTCGTCGAACGTTTCAAAGCGCTGGCCGGAGATGATCACGTCCGGGTCGGCGGCGACGATGGTTTCCAGGTTCGGCTCGCGGTGGTTGCCGATGTTCACGATGTCCTCGTCGTCCGCGATACCCGGGATGGAATTCGGCACGATGTCGCGCGGCGCGGCGACGGGCTTGATGCCCCAGGAATCCAGAAGCTCGAAGGAGCGGTTATCCAGAGCGACCACCCGCTTCGGCGGGATGGGCACGGTCTTCTCGCCGTAGTTGTCGGTGACGGTCACGGTGCCTTCGGAAGCATCATTGCTTGCCGACGCTCCTTCGGTCGCCACCGATTCCGATCCAGCGGCGGCATCCGTGCCAGACTCGCTGGTGGAGCATGCACCCAGCGCGAGGGCGCCGGCCGCGACGAGAGCGATGAGAGGGGTACGGGCGAAACGGGTCACGGTCGTCCTTCCTTTCGGTCCATAAGGTAAGGGTTACCTGACCCACATTAGGCTAACCAAACTTTAGTACCAAACTCGCCCCCACAGAGCCTCCCCCAAACGCAGCGCGAAGCCCCAGATCACCGTTGCGGCCTGGGGCTTTCGCGTCGCTCGAACAACAATTACTGATAGTCGCGGCCGTGCATCTTTTGAAGCTCAAAGCCGTGGCCCTGGCCCGCGAGGAACAGGGTTGACGCGTCGATCTGGAACAGCTGCGGGTTGGACTGGAGGACCATCTTCAGGTCGTCGGCGTCTTTCTGTGCGCCCGGCTCACACGCCATCTTGGTCTCGGTGAAGTCGCTGAGGTGCAGCGCGCCGGTGTTGTCGATCTGGTACTTAGCGGTGCCGGAGTTGCAGCCGTCGTTCAAGTGGAGCACACCATTTTCCCGGAAGTCCAGGGTGATGGTGTTGTTCTTCTTCGCCTGCAGCGTGGTGTCCAGGGCAGCGGTGAGGCGCTCGTCCTTGAGCTGGTCTGCACCTTCTGGGAGCTGCTGGATCAGCTCGGAGCCAGCTGGGTTCTCCGGCGCTGGGGCCGGTGCGGGTGTGCCGCCGAGGCCACCGAACAGGTTCGAGCTCATCTGCACGAATTGGTCGATGCTGGAGGCTTCTGGGCGCTCCTGGGCGTCGGCAGTTCCGACGCCGAGCAGGCCACCCGTGAGGGCGACGACTGCGGTCGTTGTGGACAACTTCCTTAGGGTCTTGGTCGAAGTAACCATGGCCATCACGCTACCGAGTGATTTCAGGCGAACAAGGGGCTCAAGGGAACTTCAATGCAACTGCACACTTGTGTTGACGCAGCTCATAGCTTCGCCATACGCACTAGCGCTCTGCAAAAACCAAAAACCCGCTGCCCAGAGGTGGGCAGCGGGAGATGCAAGTGGCGTGGATTAGTTCGCAGCCGCCTTTGAGAATTCGATGGCCTTGCCCTGGGCCGCCAGAGCGATCGTCTCGTTGTCGAAGCGGTACACCGACGGGTTCGAACGCAGAATGGACTTCAGCTCGTCCGCCTTGTTCATGTTGGTCGGGTCGCACAGGCGCTGCGTCTGAGCGATGGCACCAACCTTCACGCCCCCGGCGCCGTCGATGGAGTACCCGGCGCTACCGGCGTTGCAGCCGTCGAAGAAGGACAGCTTGCCGTCCGGGCCGAAGGTGACCGTCATGGACGCGTCACCCTTGACTGGCAGTGGCCCCTCCAGGGCAGCCTTCGCCTTCTCGGCGGACAGTGGCTTCGCGCCTTCCGGCAGGTTCTTCAGCAGCATGTGGGACCCACCCTTGTTAATCACGGAGTCGCTAAACGCAGACCAACCCATCTGCGTCCAGCCCTCAATGTCGGCGGGACCGTTGGAAGACATCTGCGCGTTGGCGGTGCCTGCGCCAATAAAGCCGCCGGCGAGGGCGGCGAGAGCGGTTGCTGCGGACAACGTCTTTGCAGTCTTTGAGGTCATGAGCGCCAACCTACCTGGCTTTTAGCAGCACAAAAGGGCCCCTACGAAGCTTTTAAGCAACCTGGACACTCCTTTAACCCAACGGCCAGCGAGTGCTAGGGCGGCCTAGAAGAACACCACCTCGTCGCGCTCCAGCCACGCCCCCTTGCCGCTTTCAGAGTCCCAACAGGTCACGCCAGTTTCTTCCACCGCGCACACGAAGGGACCGTGGTTGACCACTTCGCCGTACTGCACAACTTCGGCGGATTCGCTGCCCGGGGGCCAGACGGAGTCGTCATAAAGCGGCGGCTCAGTTTGCTCGCGCGGGTATCCGCCGAGAATTTCCATCATCCACCTCGGCGTACCCAGCTCACCGATGCCAAATTGTTCGCTTTCCATAAAGGACTTCACGCCGCAGTCGAACATCGGCTTATCCGCCAGATTCATCATGCAGCCGATGTTGCCGGACGGGGTGACAAACAGCGCGTTTTGCACGGGACTATCGCCGATGTTCTTGAGCGTTCTGATCGGCCGCGCGTTGTCCGGGACGGGGCCGCCGGCACCCGGGTACGCCAGCGGGGCGCCGGGGATTTCGCCCTGCTTCTCGACGTGCTCCGCCTCCCCCGCCGCAGCAGCGTCAGTCTGTTGCGCTGGCTCCTCAAGCTCCGGCGCTTTCGCTTCCGGCGCCTCCACGGTTTCGGTCACCGTCACGTGCTGCACCTCGGGCGCGCCACTGCAGCCGACGACCAAGAAAGTCGTAGCGGCGAGTGCTGCGATGGCGTTGCGGTTCATGCCACAGGAGATTAAAGCCCGATGCTTCGGCGCTGTTTTGAGGAGGCGTAAAAATCCCTGCGACCGCCCCGCAAACCCTGAGCAAGCCCTCCTGAGTATGCGCTAATTTGGGCCTTGCTCTAGGGCTCTTGCTCCGGGTCTGTCGCGCTGCCCGACGCGGCCCGTGTCAATCTGCGGGCGAAGTACCACCCTACTCGTTGACACGTCACCAAAAAGGAGTGTTGCGCAATGAAGGCATTCGGTTTCCTAAGCTTCGGGCACTACGCCTTCGGCGGCCAGCGCGACCCGTCCGCGGAGAAGATCGCAAAGATCCACCTGGAGATCGCCCAGGCCGCCGACGAGATCGGCGTGAACAACGCGTCCTTCCGCGTCCACCACTTCGTGCCGCAGGCATCCGCCCCGATGCCGCTGCTTGGCGCGGTCGCCGCCACCACCAAGCACATCGAGGTGGGCACCGGCGTGATCGACATGCGATACGAAAACCCGCTCTACCTCGCCGAAGAGGCCGCCTCCCTGTACCAACTTTCCGGCGGGCGCGTAGCCCTGGGTGTCTCGCGCGGCGCCCCCGAGGTAGCGGAACGCGGCTGGGAGGCCTTCGGCTACAAGGGCGAAGCCCCCAACGGCGCGGACGTGGCGCGCGCCCACCTGGAGACCTTCATGGCCGCGGTGGACGGCAACGGCTTCGCCACCGCCGCGCCCTTGGACCGCCAGTACCCCAACATGTTCCAGCCCGGATCCGCCCTGCCGGTCTTCCCCATGGCACCTGAGCTGCGGAAGCACATCTTCTACGGCTCGGGCACCCACGCTTCGGCGGAGCAGACCGCCAAGGACGGGCTCAACCTGATGTCTTCCACCCTGGTTTCCGAGACCACCGCGGAGACCTTGAGCGAGATCCAGGCGGACCAGATCGCCCGCTACCGCGCAGCCTGGAAGGAAGCGGGTCACGATTGGACGCCTCGCGTGTCGGTGTCCCGCTCCATCTTCCCCATCGTCGACGGCGCAGACATGCAGCGCTTCGGCATGCAGGCCTCCGGCTCCGACCAAGTTGGGATGCTGCCGGACGTGGGTGCTTCCACCTTCGGCCGCACCTACGCCGCCGAGCCGGACAAGCTCATCGAGCAGCTCAAGGCCGACCCGGCTGTCATGGCCGCCGACACGCTGCTGATCACCATTCCCACAGGCATGGGCGTGGACGTCAACGTAAAGATCCTGGAGAACTTCGCCACCCACGTCGCCCCCGCGCTAGGCTGGCAGCCCAACACCGAGGGCCCTGTCACCGGCTACCCGATCGACTAAGTCTCGGGCCTCGGCGGCATGACTACCATGACGGCCCGTAAGGACGATCCCTAGATCTTCCGACGCCCCCGACCGCCGAAAGCTCTCCTCCAAGGACCCAAACCGTAATGCAGGATCCAAGCGCACCCCTCACGACGCACACCGACTCCACCGGCGAGTTCGTCATCTACAACACGGAGGACGGACGGACCGAGGTCCAATTACGCCTCATTGATGGCTCAGTTTGGATGACCCAGGCCGAAATGTCAGAGCTTTTCGACATCAGCCGTTCCGGTGTTAGTGAGCACCTTAAATCTATCTTCAACACTGGTGAACTTAATCGTGATGAGGTTGTTCGGAAATTCCGAAAGGAGCCAGGTCACGCAGGGTATGGACGCACCCTAGAGCATTACAATCTCGACACCATCATGGCCGTCGGATTCCGCGTACGTGGCCCACGCGGCAACCAGTTCCGCGCTTGGGCAACTACCGTCCTCAAGGAATATCTTGTTAAAGGCTTCGCCCTAAACGACGAGAAGCTGAAAGACCCCCTCGGCACGGATTACTTTGACGAGCTCCTCGCACGCATCCGGGATATCCGCTCCAGCGAGGCGCGACTCTACTTGGAGCTGCGCAACATCATTGCCCTGGCCGATGACTACGACGCCAGCAGCAAGACCACTCACCGCCTTTTCGCGAAGATCCAGGACAAGCTGCACTACGCCATCACAGGCAACACGGCAGCCGAAATCATCGCCACGCGCTGCGATCCGTCTGCTGACAATCTCGGTCTGACCAACTGGAAGGGCGAAGTGGTCCGCAAAGGTGACGTGACCACTGCGAAGAACTACCTCACGGATGATGAACTGCAGAGGCTGAATTTCCTCGTGTCTGGCTTCCTGAACTATGCCCAAGACCAAGCCGAACGCCGCAAGGTCGTCCACATGTCGGACTGGCTGACCAAAGCAGACCAGTTCATCGAGTTCAACGACTACGAACCGCTAAACGACCACGGCCGCATTGCACGAAAGGACGCGGACAAGCTCGCCGAGGACCGCTACGGTCTCTATGACCAGGGGCGCAAAGAAATCGAGGTCCGCGAAGCAGACCGCAGCCTCGTCGAGGCACTTCAAGAAGCGGATCGGAAACTGATCTCCCAAAGAAAACGTCTCCAGCCCCGCAGAAAGTCTGACTGAGCCACGAAACGGAAAAGCGGACGTTCTACCTTGTAAAACGTCCGCTTTCGGTGGAGCCGCCGGGAATTGAACCCGGGTCCTTCATCACCGCGCCAGGGCTTCTCCGTGCGCAGTTCGCGCAGTGCCTCTCATCGACCCTCCGGATCAGGCGAACATGTCCGGATGACGGGCCCAGTCAGTGAAAGGTGTCCCTTCCAAGGCCCCACTGACAGAGCCGGAAGGCAAGTCCCCTAAGTCGACGCCAGGTACCGGGTCGGGGACATCCCCGGCCTGACGGACACGCAGGTCGCTGAACCTTTTATTTAGGCAGCGAGGGCGTAGTCACGCTGAGAGTTCTTCTCTGCGTTTATTAGTTACAGCGACGCTTACGGTGGTCTCCTGCCTGCACCGGCACGCTTCCCCTGGCTAAGTAGATGAAGTCGAAACCAGAATCGACCCCTTCAACTACGAAGAAACGTAGGAGATGGAACTTTACCGCAGGCGCCCGAGAAGCGCAAGAGGCTTTACGACGTCAACGCCGGACGCACCCGGAGGAACTCCACCACTGCGTCCGGGCCGGCATCCACGGCGAGGCGGGCCGCCTTGGCAACCTCGTCGGCCGCCATCTTCGGCCTGCCGTTGTCGCCGGCGAGCATGTCGGTGTCGGTGCGGCCCGGGTGCAGGGAGGTCACGCGCACCTTGCCTGCTTCCTCCTGCGCCAGGGACTCGGTGAAGCCGCGCAGGGCGAACTTGGACGCGCAGTAGGCGGAGTTTTCAGCCATGCCGTGGAATCCGGCGCCGGAGTTGATGGTGATGATGAGGCCGGAGGAACGTCGCAAGGCAGGAAGCAACGCACGGGTGAGCGTGACGGGGGCGAAGAGGTTGACCTCCATCATTTCGCGCCACGTGTCGTCGGTGAGCTCTTCCAGAGGGCCACCGTCCATCACACCGGCAGCAAGGACGAGGACGTCCAGCTCCTCGATGTTGGAGGCCGCTTCCAGGACGGCGTCGGTGTCGGTGAGGTCCGCCTCGAAGGGCTCTGCGCTGGGCAGGGAGGAAACGATGTCGGAGGCGTCCTTCGACGCGCCGGCGTAAATGTGGTGGTCCTTGCCCAGGTCCTCGGCGATGGCGCGGCCGATGCCGCGGGATGCTCCAGTAATCAGTGCCTTCTTCATAGGCACCCACCGTAGCGAATGCGAAGTTTAAGCTTTGATGCCCTTGAGCTTGCGGCCCAGGTCGCGGGTGATCTCGCGGTCCTCAGTGCGGCGCTTGATGTCGCGGCGTTTGTCGTAGTCCTGCTTACCCTGCGCAAGTCCCAGCTCGACCTTCGCGCGGCCGTCCTTGAGGTAGAGCGACAGCGGGATCAGGGTGCGGTTGCCGTCGCGGACCTTGCCCTCCAGCGAGTCGATCTCCCGGCGGTGCAAAAGCAGCTTACGGGTGCGGCGCGGCGGATGGTTGGTCCAGTGGCCGCGGGAGTACTCCGGGATGTGCATGTTACGCAGCCAGACCTCGCCGTTGTCGATGGTGGCAAACGCCTCCACCAGCGAGACCTTGCCTTCGCGCAGTGCTTTGATCTCGGTGCCCTGCAGCACCAGCCCGCACTCCCAGGTGTCCAAGATGTGGTAGTCATGGCGAGCTTTCCGGTTGGTGGCTAGCACACCGGTGTTGGAAAGCTTCTGCTTCTTGTTCTTCTTGGACATAAGAGCGCCAAGTGTACTACTTGCGCACGTAAGAGCGAAGCGCCACCTGTGCGGCCAGCCCGCCGAGCACCATGGCGACCAGGCCCACCAGCGGCATGACCGCCCACACGGTGCTGTCCGACACGCGCGCGATGAGCTGGTTGGCGTAGAGGTCCCCCAGCAACGGGTCCACGATGAGCTGCTTGCCGGCCCACACACCGACGGTGGCCAGCACCGCGCCGATCAGCACGGACAGTACCGCCTCCAGCACGAACGGCGCCTGGGTGAACCAGCGCGAGGCACCCACCATGCGCATGATGCCGATCTGCTCGCGGCGGTTAAAGGCGGCCAGCTGCACCATGTTGGAGATGAGGAACACCGCGGCCAGCGCCTGCGCCGCGGCGACGGCGAAGGCCACGTTGCGGAACGTGTTCAGCGTCCCGGCGGCGGAGCGCACCGTGTCCGCCTGGTCGGAGATGACCTCCACCTGCTCCATGTCGCGGATCTTGTCCAGCGGCGAGGTGTCCGTCGGATCCGCCAGGCGCACGTGCAGCGCCGCCGGCAGGGCGTCGGGGGCGGTCTCGCGCACCAGCTCCGGCTCGGATTCCTGGAACAGTTCCTTGAAGCGCTCGTAGGACTGCTCGCGGGAGCGGAAAGTCACCTGCTCGACGCGGTCGTCCGCCTGCAAGGTGTCGCGAACCTGCTTGCAGCGGTCCGAGGAGCAGTCCTGGTCGCTGGCGGAGATATCCTCATCCAACTCCACCATCACCTCTACGCGGTCCAGGTACAGGTCTTTCGTCTGCGTAGTGGCCTTGGAAATGAGCACGCCGGTGCCCACCAGCACCAGCGACAGCGCAGTGGTGATGATCAGCGCGATGGTCATGGTGAGGTTGCGGCCCAGGCCTTTGACACCCTCACGGAAAACAAACTCCCAGTTCACGGCTACCTCCTCACGTCTCCGTACACGCCGTTGTCCTCGTCGCGCACGATCTTGCCCAGCTGCAGTTCAACCACGCGCTTGCGCATCTCGTCCACCGCTCGCGCGTTGTGCGTGGACATGACCACAGTCGTGCCCATGCGGTTAATGCGTGCAAGCAAGGCCATGATTTCGTCGGCGGTGCCGGGGTCGAGGTTGCCCGTTGGTTCGTCGCAAAGCATGAGCTTGGGCTTATCCACGAAAGCTCTCGCAATAGCCACGCGCTGCTGCTCACCACCGGACAGCTCCCGCGGCATGCGGTTGGCTTTGGCGCCGAGGCCGACGAGCTCGAGCGCGTCGGGGACGAGTTTGGCGATGCGGTTTTTCGGCTTGCCAATGACCTCGAGCGCGAACGCGACATTGTCGTAGACGCTCAAGTTCGGCAGCAGGCGGAAGTCCTGGAACACGTAGCCAATGGATTGGCGCAGCTTATTTACCTGCTTGCCGGAAAGGGCGTTGACGTGGAAGTCGTTGAAGAAGATGTCGCCTGAAGAGACGTTTTCCTCCCGGATCAACAGCTGCAGGAAGGTGGACTTGCCGGAGCCGGACGCGCCGATGAGGAACACGAACTCGCCGTCGGGGATATCGAGCGTGACGTTGTCGAGCGCGGGGCGCGTGGACGTCGGGTACGCCTTGGTCACATGGTCGAATCGGATCACGCGACACACCTTACCTGTTACCGATGTGACTGTAGTGGTTGTCGGCGGCGGGGTGGGGCTGGTCTGCGGACCTGGCCGCGCTCGCCGGTGCCGGATGCGACATTCGGCTTGTCGTATTTGTCACTCTCCCCAGGTCGCGCGAAAAGGCGATGTCATATCCGTCACCGCCGGGGCGCCCCTCCCCTTACGCCTCCTGCTGCTGCGCCATGCGCCAGCGGATGCCGGCCTCTAAGAATCCGTCGATGTCGCCGTCGAGGACCTTCTGCGGGTCGCCGACCTCAAAGTCGGTGCGCAGGTCCTTGACCATCTGGTACGGGTGCAGGACATAGGAGCGCATCTGGTTGCCCCAGCTGGCGTTGCCGCCGGCGCCGAGCGCATCCATCTCGGCCTTCTCCTCCTGGCGCTTCTTCTCCAACAGCTTGGACTGCAAGACGTTGAGCGCTGAGGCTTTGTTCTGGATCTGGGACTTCTCGTTCTGGCAGGTCACCACAATGCCGGTGGGGATGTGGGTTATGCGCACTGCGGAGTCGGTGGTGTTCACGCTCTGCCCGCCGGGGCCGGAGGAGCGGTAGACATCGACGCGGATGTCGGAGTCCGGGATGTCGATGTGGTCGGTCTGCTCCACCACCGGCAGCACCTCCACCTCGGCGAACGAGGTCTGGCGGCGCGCCTGGTTATCAAACGGCGAGATGCGCACGAGCCGGTGCGCGCCCTGCTCCACCGACAGTTGGCCGTAGAGGTACTCGCCGTGCACCACGAACGTGGCGGACTTGATGCCGGCCTCCTCCGCATACGAGATGTCGTAGATGTCCACCTTGTGGCCTGCCTTTTCCGCCCATCGCACATACATGCGCATGAGCATTTCCGCCCAGTCGGCCGCGTCGACGCCGCCGGCGCCGGAGCGGATGTGCACCACGGCTTCGCGGGCGTCGTACTCGCCGGAGAGCATGGTCTGCACCTCCAGCGAATCGATCTGCGCGGCGACGTCTTCCAGCTCCTCGTCGGCCATGGATGTATCGCCTTCTTCTTCGGCGAGTTCGTACATCACCGGCAGGTCGTCGATACGCGAGCGAAGCGAGGCGACCTTCTTTAAGCGCGCCTGCACATTCGACAGCTCGGTGGTGACCTTTTGCGCGTGCGCTGGATCGTCCCACAGCGACGGATCCCCGGCTTGCGCCTCCAGCTCGCGGGCGCGCTCGCGCAGGACGTCCAGGTCCATCACCTTCTCAATGGTGGAAAGTGTGGAGCTTAAGTCCTTGATCCGCGTCTGAGTTTCCGGCTGCATAGGGGCAAAGTCTAGCGAACCGCCTGACGCGGCCACCAAAACGGGATACAGTGGCCTGCGACCCAACACGGGCGCCCGGGGCACCGGGCTGAGATCGCGCTTATGCCCGCGCGAGCACCGTTCGAACCTGTCTGGTTAGCGCCAGCGAAGGAAGGAGAAGGTCGTGGCTCACGACATCTATGCCCATGAAATCCACCCGAAGCACTCCTACGCCCCGATTGTGAAAGACGGGCTGGAGGTTCCGGAGACTGCGATCCAGCTGGATGATTCCCCCACCGGGCCAAACGAGCCGTTCAAGATCTACCGCACCCGCGGCCCGCACGCGGAGCCGGAGGTGGGCCTGCCCAGCCTGCGCGGCGAGTGGATCACCGCCCGCGGCGATGTGGAGGAATACGCAGGCCGCGAGCGCAATTTGCTTGACGACGGCCGCGCGGCCGTCAAACGCGGCGCCGCCAGCGAGGAATGGCGCGGCGAATCCCGCACGCCACTGCGGGCCAAGGACGGCCAACGCGTGACCCAGATGGCGTACGCGCGCCGCGGGGAAATCACCCGCGAGATGGAGTTCGTGGCACTGCGCGAGCACTGCGACGTGGAGAAGGTGCGCGAAGAAGTCGCCGCGGGGCGTGCCATCATCCCGAACAACGTCAACCACCCGGAAAGCGAGCCGATGATCATCGGCAACGCGTTTTTGACCAAGATCAACGCCAACATCGGCAACTCCGCGGTGACTTCCTCCATCCGCGAAGAGGTGGACAAGCTGCGCTGGGCCACCCGCTGGGGCGCGGACACCGTGATGGACCTGTCTACCGGAGACGACATCCACGCCACCCGCGAGTGGATCCTGCGCAACTCCCCCGTGCCGATCGGCACCGTGCCGATCTACCAGGCGCTGGAGAAGGTGGGCGGCGTCGCAGAGGACCTGACTTGGGAGATCTTCCGCGACACCGTGATTGAGCAGTGCGAGCAGGGCGTGGACTACATGACCGTGCACGCCGGCGTGCGCCTGCCGTACGTGCCGCTGACCTCCAAGCGCGTCACCGGCATCGTCTCCCGCGGCGGCTCGATCATGGCCGGGTGGTGCCTGGCGCACCACAAGGAGTCCTTCCTGTACGAAAACTTCGACGAGCTGTGCGAGATCTTCTCTCGGTACGACGTCGCATTCTCGCTTGGCGACGGCCTCCGCCCCGGCTCCGTGGCCGACGCCAACGACGCCGCCCAGTTCGCGGAACTGAAAACCATCGGCGAGCTGTGCAAGCGCGCCTGGGACTACGACGTGCAGGTGATGATCGAAGGCCCCGGCCACGTGCCGCTGAACATGATCCAGGTCAACAACGAAAAAGAAGAGCAGTGGTGCGGCGGCGCGCCGTTTTACACGCTCGGCCCCCTGGTCACCGACATCGCGCCGGGCTACGACCACATCACCTCCGCCATCGGTGCGGCCAACATCGCGGCTGGCGGCACGGCGATGCTGTGCTACGTCACCCCGAAGGAGCACCTGGGCCTGCCCAACCGCGACGACGTGAAAACTGGCGTGATCACCTACAAGGTCGCCGCCCACGCAGCCGATGTGGCCAAGGGCCACCCGGGCGCGCGCGACTGGGACGACGCGATGAGCAAGGCCCGCTTCGAGTTCCGCTGGCACGACCAGTTCGCCCTGTCCTTGGACCCGGAGACGGCGCAGTCCTACCACGACGAGACACTGCCGGCGGAGCCCGCGAAGACGGCGCACTTCTGCTCGATGTGCGGCCCGAAGTTCTGCTCCATGCGCATCTCGCAGGACATCCGCGACGAGTTCGGCGACCAGATCGCGGACCTTGGCATGCCGTCGTTCGACTTCGACGCCGACTCCCCGGCCGCATCCTCCGACGCGCGTGAGGGCGAGCAGGAGATGGCGCGCGAATTCCGCGACTTGGGCTCGAACGTGTACCTCAAGGAGGGCGAGGAGTCCCCGACTGCGCCATAATGGCCGCGTGACCGATACGCAGCAGTTTATTTCCGACCACCGCAACGATTCCGACGCCGAGCTCGCAGCCGCGCTCGTGCGTCACGCCGGCCAGCTCGCGCTGCGCATCCGCGGCCAGGGCCTGGACGCGGAGGTGAAAACCTCCGTCTCCGACGTGGTCACGGAAGCCGACCGCACCGCGGAGCGCTTCGTGGCCGAGGTGCTTCAGGCGCTGCGTGGCGACGACGGCGTGATCGGCGAGGAGGGCGCTTCCCGCCCGTCCGCCACCGGCCGCACGTGGGTGATCGACCCGGTGGACGGAACTTACAACTTCTCGCAGGGCTCGGATTACTTCTGCTCGGCGCTCGCGCTTGTAGACGACAACTCCGCCCACACCCCCGCCATCGGCGCCGTACACCGGCCCGCCACGGCCACCACGTGGATCGCGGCGGACGGCACGGCCACGCGCGACGGGGTGGAGCTTCGGGGGCTGGCGGAGTCGTCGTTAAGCGAAAGCGCGGTGGTGACCTACCTGCACCCCACCTTCATGGCCAACGACGATGTGCGCGAGGCGTGGCTGCGCGTGGTCTCCGGCGCGGCGACGATGCGCATGATGGGTGCCGGTTCTGTTGACCTGTCGAATCTCGCGTCCGGGCAGATGGGCGCATGGCTGCAGCACACCGTGCCGGACTGGGATTGGTTGCCGGGCAAGGCGCTGGTCGAGGCCGTCGGCGGCCGGTGCACGAAGGTCGATGCCGGTGGCGTGACCTGGTGCGTTGCCGGCAACCCGCGGATCGTGGACGAGGTCGCCGAGCGCCTGCGCGGCTAGCTGCCCGGGCTACGGCAAGCGGAACCCGCCGGGGATGTCGCCGAGCACGGCGTCCATGCGCAGCGCACCCGTCGGCGCGTGCAGCGGGCCCTGCAGCGGGGTGCGGCAAGCCACGTTGAACGGCGGGCCCCAGATGCCGCCGTTGATCATGCCGATCACGCGGTCGCCCACCATCAGCGGCGCGCCCGAGTCGCCCTGCATGGCGCAGACCTGGTTGGTGTTGCGCTGTTCCCAATCGGTGTAGGTGTGGCCGCAGGTGGTGCCGGAGGCCACGCCGGTCTTGCACACCACGCCGCCCGGCTTCACCGGTGCGCCGCCCAGGTGGTTGACGGTGACACCGTTGTAGGAGCGGGTGACCTCGGTGTTGTCTGCAAGGGTGATCACCGCGTAGTCCAGCTCGCGGTTGACGTGTGTGATCGTGCCGGTGCGGCCGAGCTGCCAAGAGTCCGCGGAGCGCACGGCGTCGCCGACGTTGCCGCAGTGGCCGGCGGTGACGGCGATTTTCTCGCCGCGGTCGTTGTAGCCGGCAGCCGTGGTGGTGCACATGACTTCCTTGCCGGGTTCGGAGCCGACGTAGAGCGGGGTGCTCGGGCCGTAGAGGGCGCGCCCGCGTCGCATCGCCTCATCGGACTCGGCCGGGGTGCGCGGGGCGTCGAAGAAGGAGCCGGGAACGCGGTGCAGGACCTTGTCCGCCATGGGCTTTCCGGCCAGGGCTTTGGACACCGGGTCGGTGCGCCACACGTAGTTGAGCAGGTCGCCCACCGGCGCCTCCGCCTGCTGGGCGTGCGCCGCTGGGCTGCCGATAGCCGCCGAGGTGGCAATCAGAAACGCGGCGGTAAGCAGGCGGGCGGCGGACGAGCGACGCATAGCAACCCCAATCACATTGGCAACATGAGTATCAATAGAGACATTCAACCACATCCCTTTCCTTTGCGGGCCAGTAACCGCAAACGTGGCTGATGCGGGGCTGAGGCGGTACCTTGAGCCCATGCACGAAGCCACCAACGCCGAACAGCACCAGCCCCAGCAGCAGCGCCCCCGCCTGATCGTCCCGGATCTCGCGCGCGGCACCGCCCTGTTGGGCATCGCGATGGCCAACGCCGCCCAGGCGTGGGTGATCAACGATTGGTCTGAGGACCAGTCCCGGGTGGGCTGGTCCGTGGGCGGTGTGCGCCCGGACAGCGTGATCGACCAGGTAAGCGCCGTCTTCGCCGCCATGTTCATCCACGTGCGCGGCCTGCCGATGTTCTCCACGCTGCTGGGCTTCGGCTTCGGCCTGGTGGCGGCCAGCTTGTACCGCAAGCACTACCCCGCCAAGCAGGCCCGGCGCGTGCTGTACCGCCGCTACGGCGCGCTGGCGCTGTTCGGCGCGGCCCACATGTTCTTGCTGTTCTACGGCGACATCATGTTCACCTACGGGCTGGTGGGCATACTGCTCGCCGCGATGCTCACGCTCAGTTCGAAAACGCTGCGCATCATCGCCTACACCGTCCTCGGCCTGTTCACGGCCTTCGGCGTCGCTGGCGGCATCGCCTCGTTCTACTTCGACGCCTCCGGCGGCTTCAACCAGACCGAATCCACCGTCACCTTCGACACCTTCGGGGAGTATTTCTCGTCCAACCTGGACATGGCGCTTGGGCTGCTGGCCGTGCAGCCGTTCGCTGCGGCGCAGCTGTTATCGCTTGCCATCATCGGGTACGTGTGGGCGCGGGAGCAGGTGCTTACCGACGTCCACGCGCACCGCCGCACCCTCATCATCTGGAGCATCATCACCGGGCTGATCGTCCTCTGCGTCGGCCTGCCCTGGGGCTTGGCGGCCGCGGGCGTGCTGCCGGACGAGTGGGAGCTGCCGCTGTTCGTGCTCAACCAGGCACTCGGTTACCTCACCGGCCCGGGCATCCTGGCGCTGCTCGCGCTGGCCACAGACGAGCTGAACAACCAGGTCCCGGGTTGGGCGCGCGCGTTCGTGGCGCTGGGCAAGCGATCCATGTCGGGGTATCTCGCGCAGTCGTTCTTCTTCATCGCGATTTGCACCCCGGCGTTTTTGGGCATCGGCCTGGATGCCTCGGTAACCGGCAAGCTCATCATCGGTTTTGTGGTGTGGTTGATTTCCCTGCTGCTGGCGGTGGTGCTGGACCGGGCGGGCAAGCAAGGCCCGTTCGAGTGGGCACACCGCCACCTCTCCTACGGCAAGACGGGAAGGATTGAGCCGAAATATGATCAGCCTCAAATCACTGCATGAGATGACTCCCATGCAGGTCCACCAGCTGTACAAGCTGCGCGTGGACGTCTTCGTGGCCGAGCAGAACTGCCCCTTCAACGAGATCGACGACCAAGACGCCGCCCCTGAGACTCGTCACATCCTCGCCTTCGACGGCGAGACGTTGGCCGGCTGCGCCCGCGTCTTCCCCACCGAGAACGGCTCGCGCTTCGGCCGGTTTGTGGTTCACCCTGATTTCCGCGGGTCCGGCCTTGGACCGGAGATCGTGCGCACCGGCATCGAATACACCGAGCGCTTCGACGGCGACCTCATCGTGGAGGCCCAGTCCGGCCTGGTGGGCTACTACGAGCAGTTCGGGCTTGTTGCCGAGGGCGACGAGTCCCTCGACACCGGCGTCCCGCACAGAACAATGCGGCTGGCCCGCTAGGGGCTCAAGCCGCATCGCCGTTGCAGGTTAACCTGCTACTGGTCGGACCTGCGGTCGTCGACAAGCGTTTCGTTCTCGCCGCTGCGATCCAACCTGAAGCCCTCCGGGAACTTCCAGGAATCGTCCTCCGCGTCGTACTCGAGCTCGGGGCGCTCGACCTCGTTGCCTTCCGAGTCGTAGCCCGGCGCGGGCTTGTTCTCGCCCTCCTCGAGCTTTTCTGCGGTGTCGGTCTTCTCCCAGGTGCGGGAGCGGGTCTTGCGCGCGGCGGCGGAGTCGTCGTTCATCGCCTTGATCAGCGAGTACATCATGACGAAGTACATGAAGAAGAACGGCAGCGCGATGATGATCACCACTTGCTGCAGGGCCTCAATGCCGGAGTCGTTGATAAACAGCAGCGCGCCGGTGACTAGGCCCACGGCCACGACCCAGCCCACGCGGTAGAAGGTGGGCGACTTGTTCTCCTCGCCGGAGGCGAACATGTCCATCACCAGGGCGGCGGAGTCCATGGAGGTGACAAAGTAGAACACGATCACCACAAGTGCCAAGGTGCCGGTGACGGCGTACAGCGGGTACTCCGCAAGCAGGGTAAATAGCGCCTGCGGGGTGTCGCCCTCCTCCACCACCGGGGTGGTGAGCACGCCCGGGTCCTTTTCCTCCATGTCAATGGCCGCGCGGCCGAAGATGGAAAACCAGATCAGGTCGAAGGTGGTGGGCAGAAGCAAGGTGCCGCCGATGAACTCGCGCACGGTGCGGCCGCGGGAGATGCGGGCGAAGAACATGCCCACAAACGGCGACCAGCAGATCGTCCACGCCCAGTAGAAGGCAGTCCAGGTGGCGTGCCAGCCCGGGTTGTCGTTGTAGGAGTCCACCCAGAACATCAGCTCCGGCAGCGACTGCGCATAGATGCCGAAGGACTCGGTGATCTGTCCGAGCAGCTTCAGCGTGGGGCCGGTGAGCAGCACGAAGATCATCAGCAGGATCGTGCCGGCGATGTTCAGGTTGGACAGGATCTTCACGCCTTTGTCCAGGCCGGTGGCCACCGAAATCGAGGCGGCGAGGGTGATCGCGCAGATGATGCCGATTTGTACGGGGGTGACCAGTGGGACGTCCCAAAGAATGTTCATGCCCGCAGAAATCTGCAGCACGCCCAGGCCCACGGACACGGCGAGGCCAAAAACGGTGCCGATGATGCCTAGGGCATCGAGCAGCTTGCCCGGGGTGTCGTACACCTTGCCACCGAGCAGCGGCGAGAACATCGACGACATACGCGCGGGCATTTTCCGCTTATATACGAAGTACCCCACGGCCAGACCCGGCAGCGTGAAGATGACCCACATGTGGATGCCGAAGTGGTAGTAGGTGAACTGGAACGCCTGGATAATCGCCTCGCGGCTCATGGAGTCGTAGCCCCCGCGCGGCGGGTTGTAGGCGTGGTTCAGCGGCTCGGCCGCGCCCCAGAACAACAGCGTTGCACCCATGCCGGCGGCAAACAGCATGGCAAACCAGACGGGGTAGGAATACTCCGGCTCGTCGTCGTCATCGCCCAGGCGAAGGTTGCCGTAGCGGGAGACGAACACCACGATGAGGAAGATCAGCGTGGCCGAAACGCCGCCGACGTAGAGCCACGTGAAGTGGTCCATCAGCCAGCCGGAGATGTCCGCGTAGGTTTGGCGGGCCCGGTCGCCGAACGCCAGGGTGGCTACGACGAACACCAGGATGAAACCCAGCGCGGAGAAGAAAATAAGGGGATCAGATTGCAAACGGCGTGTGCGCGCCATGTTTGGTCCTCTCTAGATTTTTGGCAGAGTTAGCGGCCAGGCTTGATCAGCGTGCCGGCGAGAGAGGACGTGACCGCGGAACCCACCAGCACTCCGATAGTGTAGAGGATCCCGGTCACCCCCAGCATCTGCAGCAGCCATCCGAAAAACAGCGCGCCAACGACGGCGCCGGCGATTGCGACGACCCAGCGTCCCATAATGAAAAACCTTCCCTTTAGCTTTATCGAGAGTTTGATGGTGTGTTCGCACCACGGTACCGATTTGCTAGGCTCAGCCTCTGCAACGCGGGTGTGAGAGGGATGAAAACCGTGGAAAACACCGAGCAAAAACTCCTCGAGCGATTCATGTGGCTTTCCATCGCCGCGGCGGTACTGACCATTGTGTTGAAGGCCACTGCCGCATGGGTGACGGGCTCTGTGGGCTTTCTTTCAGACGCCATCGAATCCGGCATCAACCTCATCGCCGCCGCAGTGGGCCTGTGGGCGCTGAAGCTGTCGGCCAAGCCCGCGGACGCTAACCACCACTTCGGCCACGCCCGCGCCGAGTACTTCTCCGCCCAGGTGGAGGGCTCGCTGATCCTGCTGGCGTCTGTAGCGATCATCTACACCGCCGTGGACCGGTTGATACACCCGGTGCCGGTGGAGCAGCTCGGCATCGGCCTGGCATTTTCCGTCGTGGCCACCATTCTCAACGGCGTCGTCGGCGTGGCGCTCATCCGTGCGGGCAAGAACTACCGCTCCACCACCCTGGATGCCGACGGGCACCATTTGCTCACCGACGTCTGGACCACCGTCGGCGTCATCGTCGGCATGGCGCTGGTGTGGCTGACCGGCTGGCAGCCTCTGGACCCGATCGTGGCGCTGGTCGTGGGCGCGAACATCATGTTCACCGGCTACAAGCTGCTCAAGGGCGCAATCCTGGGCCTGCTGGCAGAGTCGCTGCCGAAGGAAGAAAACCAGATCGTCCACGCCTACCTGGATGAGTACGCCGCCGCCAACGGCGTGAAGTTCACCTCAGTGCGCACCACCGCCGCCGGCCGCGAGCGCATGGTCAACCTGGTCATGCAGGTCCCCGGCGGCTGGACGGTCGACCGCGCCCACGACCACGCCGACGAGGTGGAGATCGGCGTGGCCGAATCACTCGGCGGCGCGGAGACGATCGTCCACGTGGAGCCGCTGGGGCATCCCACCCGCACCGGCCCGCTGACGGTCTAGGGATCCCTTCTGCCGGGTGCCTCTCCAGCCCCCGCGCGGATCTGCTAGTTCCGTTTTTGGACAACTAGCAGATCAAGTGTCCAACTTTTTGTTTCCCCAGGTGATATTGGAACCCGGTTTCAACAACAGCATCATCTGCTAGTTCCGTTTTCGAGCAACTAGCAGATCCGCAAATCACCGCCCGCAGCCCGCCCCACCGGGACCTCGAAAACGCATAAGCTGTCCCCATGGCTGATTCGATCAAGGATCCCGAGCTCTACGAGGCCCTGCTGCGCGAGGGCAACTCCAAGTCCAAGGCGGCCGCCATCGCCAACGCAGCGGCGCGCGACGGCCGCTCCGCAGTCGGCGAGCGCGGCGGCGAGTCCGGCTCCTACGAGGACTGGACCAAAGACGAGCTGTACGCCCGCGCCCAGGAGCTCGACATCGAGGGCCGCTCCGAGATGACCAAAGACGAATTGATCGAGGCGCTGCGTGACTAAGCTGCCCCTCGACCTGCGCTGTTACTTCGTCACCGGCCAGGGCCCAGACGTCGTGGAGCGCGCCCGCCAGGCCGTGGCCGGCGGCGCGGGCGTGATCCAGGTCCGTTCGAAGCCGATCTCCGCGCGCGAGCTCTACGCGCTCTCCCGCGCCGTCGCAGAAGCAGTCCACTCCGTCAACCCGCAAACGCATGTGCTTATCGACGACCGCGCCGACGTCGCCGCTGCCCTCCGCCACGAAGGCATTTCCGGCGTCCACGTCGGCCAGGATGACCTGGACGTGCGGGTGGTACGCGAGCTGCTTGGCCCGGACGCGATCATCGGCCTGACCACCGGCACCTTGGAGCTGGTCCAGGCCGCCAACGAGCACAAGGGCGTCATCGACTACATCGGCTGCGGGCCGTTCCGCGCCACCCCGACGAAGGATTCCGGCCGCGCCCCGATCGGGCTGGACGGCTACCCGGATTTGGTGGCCGCCTCTAAGCTGCCGCTGGTGGCCATCGGCGACGTCACCGCCGACGACGCCTACGACCTGGCTCGGGCGGGCGTGGATGGGCTGGCCATCGTGCGCGGCATCATGCACGCCGACGACGCGAAGGCGTACTGCGAGCGTGTCGTCGCCGAGTTCGAGCGAGGTGCCCAGGCCCGCGCTGCCACGAGCCAGCCACACGCACAAACCCAGAGGAAGCACCCCTGAGTAAGGCCGGAGTTGTCAGTGGGTGAATGCGCCACCTCGACTTGGAGGTTGTTGTGGCTGGTCGTTGGACTCCGAAGGATGTGAAGGCTGCGTCTGTGGCGCGGCTTGTTGCAGGCGATGATGTCGGCGAGATTGCTCGTGAGGCCGGTGTGGCAGAGGCCACGGTTTATGAATGGGTCAAGCAAGCAGGCGTGCTCCCGCCGAAGAAGGCGTTGGCACGTGCACGTGACCAGCTCATCGACGAGGCGGTGGCGCTGGTGGCTTCAGGTATGTCGGTACCGGATGCGGCTGCGACGTTAGGCATGTCACCAGGGGCGTTGTACCAGCGGTTGGCGAAAGTCGGTGTGCTCACCGAACTGCAGCAAAAGCCCCGCATCACCCCGCAGCAGAAAGCTGACGCGGTCGCACGGGTGCTGGCTGGTGAGCCGGTTGACGAGGTTGCGGCGGCGTTCGACCGGTCTGCGAATTCGGTGTATCGCTGGGTGCAGCAAGCACGCCAGGAGAAGGCGGGCGGAAACCGTGATGCGTCACAGCGCGCGGACACGCCGGAGGCTTGCACGGTAAAACCACCTGCACACAGCAAAGTTGATTCCGTGCCAGCACCAATGAAAACACAGGCAGGCCACGCGCCTGCCGACTATGCCGAGGACCGTGTGAAAGTCGGCCGCGGGGTCCGACTGTCGTATGAAGACCGCCTGACGATCCAACATGGGTGCAGCCAGGGAATGTCAGCCAGGCAGATCGGAGCACTTCTGGGGCGCCACCATAGCGTGATCAGCCGGGAAATCGCCCGCAACGGGTGGGAAGTTCCCGGCGAAGACGGTGAGGCCACGGTGTACTACAACGCCCGGCAAGCCGGCCTGGGCGCCAAGGCGCGTGCGCACCGGCCGAAGGTGCGCAAGCTTGACGACAACCCGGCACTTCGTGCTGTGGTGGTGACGTGTCTTGCCCGCCGGTGGTCGCCCGGGCGCATCAGTGTGTGGCTTCAGCATGCTTTCGCCGATGATGAAAGCATGCGTATTTCCCACGAAGCGATCTACAGTGCCTTGTACATCCAGGGCAAAGGCAGCTTGCGCGCCGAGCTTGAAGCGGTGATGAAGACCCAAGATGTGCTCATCCGCGGCGGCAAGCGGCGAAAAGCTCGGCCCCGTAATGCCGGTGTGCTCACCGGTAAGCCGTGGATCAAAGGTGCTGAAATCACCAAGCGCAGCCCAGAGGCTGACGACCGGGCAATCCCCGGGCACTGGGAAGGCGATCTTGTTATCGGCACCGGCGGCAAAAGCGCGCTGATTACCCTGGTGGAGCGCACCAGCCGCTACACCCTGCTTGGTCATCTGCCCACCGAACACACATCGATGACGGTGATTGCAACGATCCAGCAGATGGTCAAAGACCTCAACGCTGAACAGCTCAAGACCATCACCTGGGATCAAGGCGTGGAAATGGCTGAAACCGCACGTGTGCGCATCAAAGACGGCTGCGAGGTGTACTTTTGCGATCCGCACGCGCCGTGGCAGCGGCCGACCAACGAGAACACCAACGGTGAGATCCGCCGCCGCTTCTACAAAAAGGGCACCGACTTCGCCGAAGTAACCCCCGAGCACGTCGCCTGGGTACAAGACGAACTCAACGACACACCACGACAAGTCCTCGGCGGAGCAACCCCACGTGAGATACTCCAGCAAATATTCAATCGTGGCGCATTAACCGCTTGATCCCGCCGCCGAAATTAGGGCAAACTCGTGCTTTGTTCCTCAGGGTCTGTGCGCACGGGCGTCGCTGAGGTCTGGCTGAACCACACGAAACTCGCTTCCACACCGACACGAACGCGCTACCCTGTCAAGCGTGAATGTTTCGGTCGTCGGCGCAGGAATTATCGGCCTGGCCACCGCGCTTACCCTCGCGGACCGCGGCCACACGGTCACGGTCCACGACCCTGAGCCCGCCTCCGGGGCCTCCCATCACGCGGGTGGCATGCTCGCCCCGACTGCGGAGGTGGTGTACAAGCAGGATCCCCTCTTCCCGCTGATGCGCGCGTCCGCGGAGTGGTACCCGGACCTGATCGAACTCACCGCGAAGTACACGGACCTGCCCACGGGTTACCGCACGGACGGCACCCTCGTGGTCGCCCGCGACATCGCGGACAAGACCCACCTGAACGAGCTGCGCGAGTACCAGTCCCGGCACGGCATGGCGGTGGACAAGCTCACCGTGCGTCAGGTCCGGAAGCTCGAGCCGGCGCTCTCCCCCGCCATCAACGGCGCTGTCAGCATCGACGGCGACCACCAGGTGCAGCCCCGCCTGTTTACGCGTGCGCTTATCCGCGCCTGCCGGTCCGCGGGCGTCACCTTCACCACCGACCGCATTGACAGCCTCGACCAGCTCGGCAACGCCGACCAGGTCGTCGTCGCCAACGGGCTCGGCGCAAGCCAGCTCGTGGAATGCCTGGACCTGCGCCCGGTGTACGGCGACGTGCTGCACGTGCGGGTCCCGCAGCACCAGTACCCGCTGCTTACGCGGGTGGTCCGCGGGTTTGTGGAGGACCGTCCCGTCTACCTCATCCCCAGAAAGGACGGCACGTTGACCATCGGCGCGACCACCCGCGAGGATGGCCGCGGTAAGCCCCAGGTCCAGGGCATCCACCAGCTGTTGCGCGATGCCATCGAGCTCGTCCCGGCGCTGGAGGAGTGCGACTTCGTCGAGGCCACCGCGGGCGCGCGCCCCGGCACGCCGGACGACCTGCCCTATCTCGGCCGCATCGACGAGCGCACGGTCGTGTCCACCGGTTACTTCCGGCACGGGATTCTGTTGGCGGGGTTGGGGGCGAGGGTTGGGGCGGAGCTCGTCGATAGGCAAGGGCCCTCAATAGACTTGTCCGCGTGCGACCCGAGGAGGCATTCATGAACATCACGCTCAACGGAGAAGCGGCCACCACCGCCGCCACGACGGTAGAGGAACTCGTGGCGGAGGTCGGCGCGCCCGCCGACGGCACCGCGGTGGCCATCGACGGTGAGGTCGTGCCGCGCTCGCAGTGGGGGCGCAAGCTTCACGACGGCTGCGCCGCCGACATCCTCACCGCAGTGCAAGGAGGCTAAACGTGCTGGAGATTGCCGGAAAGCAGTTTGGCTCGCACCTGATCATGGGAACGGGCGGGGCAAGCTCCTTTGACATGCTGGAGCAGGCGCTTGAAGCCTCCGGCACGGAGCTGACCACGGTGGCGATGCGCCGCCACTCCGCCAAAACTGACGGCGGCGAGAGCGTGTTCGACCTGCTCAAGCGCTTAAAAATCGCGCCGCTGCCGAACACCGCCGGCTGCCGCACCGCGCGCGACGCGGTGATCACGGCGAAGCTGGCGCGCGAGGCGCTGGGCACAGACTGGGTGAAACTGGAGGTCATTGCGGACGACCGCACGCTGCTTCCCGATGTGGTGGAGACCGTGGACGCCTGCGAGATGCTCGTCGACGAGGGCTTTACCGTGCTGGCCTACACCTCCGACGACCCGGTGGCCGCCAAGCGCTTAGAGGATTTGGGGGCGGCGGCGGTGATGCCGCTGGGCTCGCCGATCGGCACCGGGCTTGGCATTTTGAACCCGCACAACATCGAGCTGATCTGCTCGCGCGCGGAGGTGCCGGTGCTTATCGACGCCGGCGTGGGCACCGCCTCCGACGCCTCGCTCGCCATGGAGCTGGGCTGCTCTGGAGTGCTGCTGGCGAGTGCGGTAAACCGCTGCCAGGACCCGGTGGCCATGGCGCAGGCGATGCGGCACGCGGTGGAGGCCGGGCGCCTGGCGCGCGCCGCCGGGCGGATCCCGAAGCGCGAGCACGCCGTAGCGTCCTCCACCTTCGAGGGATTGGCCAGCTGGGCGGACGAGGTTTTGTAAGTGCTGCCCGAGCGAGAACTCAAGCGCACCGCGCGCCAGATGAGCCTGCCCGGCTTCGGGCCGGAGCAGCAACAGCGGCTTTACGACGCCCACGTGCTGGTCATCGGCGCAGGCGGCCTGGGCTGCCCCGTCATGCAGACGCTGGCGGCCACCGGCGTCGGCCGCATCACGGTGTGGGACGACGACACGGTGGACATCACCAACATTCACCGCCAGATCCTCTTCGGCGCTTCCGATGTGGGCCGCAGGAAGGTCGACGTGGCCGCCGAAAGGTTGCGCGCCCTGCAGCCGGACATCCAGGTCACGGCCGTAAACGACCGGCTCAGCCCCGACAACTTCATCGAGGCGCTCGACGGCATCGACCTGCTCATCGACGGCTCCGACACCTTCGCCACCAAGTTCATGGCCGCCGACGCCGCCGAGGTCACCGGCACGCCGCTGTTGTGGGGCTCGGTGCTGCGCTACCGCGGCGACATCGCCCTGTGGCACTCCGGCCCCGGCGCGCCCGCGGATGGGGTGGGACTTCGCGACCTCTACCCCACCCAGCCGGACGCGGATTCCGTGCCGGACTGCGCCACCGCCGGCGTGCTCGGCGTGACCACCTCGGTGGTCGGCTCACTCATGTCCACCGAGGCGGTGAAGTTCCTCGCCGGCATCGGCGAGGTTCAGGTGGGCAGGCTGCACATGTACGACGCCCTTTCCGCCACGATGCGCCGCTTCACCGTCACCCGCGACCCGGCGCGCGAGCTCGCCACCACTCTGGGCACCTACACCGAGGCGTGCTCGGTAAGCACCGAAGGGCAATCGCTTTTCGACGCCCTCACGGCCCACCGCCTCCCCTCCCTCGATGTCCGCGAACCGCACGAGAAGGCGATCGCGGATCTGCCCGTGCCCGGGATAAACCTCCCGCTCAGCGAGGTGGAGCGGGACCCGGAAGCGGTGCCGAGGGCGCTCGAGCAGTTCTCGCCCGGCGACGAGGTTGTTGTGTATTGCGCTGGTGGTGTGCGCTCCGAAGGGTTCGTCGATAGGCATGGGGCGCTTGCCGAAACATTGGGGATTTCTTTGAAATCTTTGCCCGGAGGCGTGCAACGCTGGACATAAACTGCACTACTTTTGCCATGCAGATCACAAAGACCGCCCCATTGCTGCCACCGCCACTCTCATCGCCGCCGCTGTCCACTGCTGGAACCAGGGCTTTACCAACCCGCCCCAGAAGTTGAACCCGCTGCAGGTCAAGCAGCTCGGCTCCGCCTACATCACCCCGGATTTCTCCGGCAACCTGTACGTGGCGGACATTGCCACCCGCGCGGCCATCCGCGCCGGCGCCACCAACCACGTGCTGTTCAAGCTCTAGAAGAATCTCATGCGCACTCTTCTCCGCGGCGTCATCGCTGCTTTCACCGCCACCACCACAAGCAGTTCTAGCGCTTCCGCCAGCGAGAGCTTCAATCCCGCATTGTAGAGCGGCTCATTTGGAGAGACGGGCCCAATCCAATGTGGCCGTTCTCAGACTGATGCTTTTCTCGACTTTCCCAAACGAGTTAAGTTGCCCTGAAATAATCGCGCCATGACGATTCCTGATCCAAAGAAACTGAACCCAAGTATTAAGCAGTTCAAAGACGAAATGTCCCGCCTTTGTATCGGACTCGCGATTACCGCCAGGGAAATTGGCCAGGCGGAACCTGCGTGGGGCCCAGATATCACTGGCAGGATCAATAGCGTTTTGGACAAGTCAGTCAAAAACGTAGCTAGAGTCCCTGATGAGTTGGCTTTCGGCATTATTCAGGTCGCTGGAGCACACGTCCACACGATCGGTCGGCTCTTACTAGATCCTTTCACTTCCCCCGCTACCGTCGCCCCGTTAGCACGAAGTGCTGTTGAGTATTCTGCTCTCTTAATGTTCCTCAACCGAGAAGAGGCCCCCGAAGATCGAACCGTTCGCAACGCCCGAGCCCTTCGCATGGGCATGAAAATCGACAAGGTGCACAGACAGCCCATCGCCGAAGACATGTACGCGGATTTGAACAGAGTTGTAGAACGCCACACTCGGAAGCATTTCATCCCCGAACTCAAACACAACGAGGTCGAGTTCAGTGAGATGGTTGAGAAAACCGCCGGAGACCTTATTGGGCCTAAGTTTTACAACGAGTTGAGCAGCTATACCCATCACAATCCGTGGAAGGCGTTCAACCAAATCTCAGCGCCTGAACTCAACCCGGATTCGTTAGAGCTTGAGTCTTTACGATTCGCATACAGGACTTCACTAGCTCTTATTGGTGCGTCCTTCACAATACTTCCATATAGAAAAGACAATGCCGTCTCTGACTGGCGCGAGGCTTTAAATTCAGAAACTGAACTCCTCCTCCAACTCAGGGAGCGAATAGATAGCTCCACCCAATCCGACTGATCACACACCCGTTCGACGAATCGCACCACAAGCGTCGAGCGGGTTTTTATAATGTCCGCTTGTTCCACCACAACCGCATAAAGGAGGCGCCCTTGGGCGAGATATTGAGAGCCGCCGTGTACTGCGCAAATCCACCGTCGCTCTTCCCCCGAGAACTGCATATGTTGGCCGACATCGCGTGTAACGCTGACGATCACTCAGGACCTGTCCTGGACACCGACGGCACCGTGCGCGAGGCCCGCCGGGGCTACGTGCGAGGCCTGGGAGATCCGAAAGACAAACTCGGGTTGAAGGCGAACATGCTGGAAACCCGCATGTTCATCTTCACCGCCACGGGCTGGATCCAACCCGTGGAAGGCCCAGAACACGACGGCGCGTACCAGCTCAACGTGCCCCGCCTGCAGCGGCTGCTCGACGCGGCTAAGGCAGCGATGGCTACCGGTGAGCCGGACGCGGACGCCATTGCTGGAGCGGACCGGGAGCTGCCCGGCGACTTTGACACGCAAGCCCCGGACCTGGCGGACCAGGTGGACCGCCTGCTGGTCCGCAACCTGGCCACGTAGGCCCGCTACCCGGCGGGAGCGCTGGTGGTTCAATGGGGCGCATGAAATTTCTTGCGCTTTCCACCAGTGTCCACCGCTACACCGACTCCGGCATCCACACCGGCATGTGGCTGGGCGAGTACACGCACTTCTACGACGTACTCACCGAGGCCGGCCACGAAGTCACCCTCGCCAGCGTCGACGGCGGCGCCGTGCCCATCGACCCGGTGAGCCTGAAAACCCCAGTGATCCAGCTCGGCGGCACCAACAAGCGCTACGAGGACCCCGAGTTCATGAACCAACTCGACGACACCCCGGCCATCACGGATGTGAACCTCGACGAATTCGCCGGCATCTACCTCATCGGCGGCCACGGCACCATGTTCGACTTCGCCAATGACGACGTGAAAAAGGCCGTCGCCCACTTTGCCGACGCAGACAAGATCGTTGCCGCCGTCTGCCACGGCCCGTGCGGTCTGCTCGACGTCACCCTCGCCAACGGGCGCATGCTTCTCGACGGCCGCCACGTCACCGGCTACTCCTGGACCGAAGAGAAACTCGCCCGCCGCACCGAGGAGGTCCCCTTCAGCCTGGAGGAGAAACTCCGCGACCAAGCCGGGGAGTACACCACCGCCAAGATCCCGATGACCAAGCACGTCATCGTCGACGGCAACCTCATCACCGGCCAGAACCCAACGTCCGCTGCCGGTGTCGGCGAGGCGGTGCTGGAGGCGTGGGGGTAAGCCCCTTTCGGATTCCACGTGAAAATAAGAGGTCTCGCCTGCACCCCCTATTATGAAGGGGTCGTTACATCCCCACGTCATTGGTTTTCTGAGGAAGTAAACCCGTGCCTAACCCACAACAACTCATGCAGTACGCCGGTGCTGCTGTCACCGTCATCGTCCTGATCCTCGGATTGCTCTTTGGAAGCGAGGATTTGTCCTCATCTTCTACTCGTAGCGACGCGGGTGCGCAGTCAGCTCCGGCGAACACCCGGAAGCAGTCCAACGCTTCTGCCCCGTCGAATGGTGGACGTAAAGCGGATGCGGATGGGTGCGTCTATGGCACTCCGAACTACTGGGAGTGCAAGCAGTTCCACAACCCTATCGACAAGAAGAACCCGACCCTGACTCCGAGCGAGATCCAGCAAGCGAAACAGGATCAGTTCCAGCAACTGGTTGCATGGCGTTCTCGTGATAAGGCACTGCGCCCGATCACCTATGACCCGTCCCTGGACGCGACTGCACAGCGGTTTGCAGACGAACTGGCGCAGACTCCGGGAGATGAGATTTGGCATTCGGGGTACAACACGAGGGGGCGGGAGAATGTGGCAATGAGCCAGATCGATTACAAGTACTTCGTCGCCATGTTTTCGCAGTCTCCGGGGCACGCCAGTGCCATGGGCACTAACGGGCGCGCTCCGAAGGTAGGTATCGGTATCGCGCAAGACCCGGAGACGGGACACTATTTCTGCGTCCAGCACTTCGCTGATCACTGATCAGTCTGGTCGAAGCATCCAGGTCAGCGTGCGTAGTGGACGTGACCCCAATGTTTTCCAGAGGAAACATCGCCCGTCGCGCTAGTCTTTTGGAGGATTCATTCAGACTCAAGGAGTAGCGAGCATGGCGAAGCGGTACGGGTCAGTTGCGGAGGGCGCGATCGATGAGGTGATAGAGGCCGTCGTCAAGCGCCTGCATCCCGAGGTTTACGCAGCCCAGTTCGACCGGTCAAACGATCCGGGCCCGAAGGTGGCGAAGCTCCTTCTGCTCTTCGTCGTTGTCGGCTTTATCGCATTCATCGGGCTGCTGTGTATTTTGACCGGCTCCTGGCTGAGATGGCCGATTTTCATTGGGGACGCCATCATCTTTGTCGTCGGCTACAAATCCATCACCCCGCACGACCCGCAGCTGGAGAAGCGGAAGAAGGCCGCAATGGAAGCCGCGGTGAACGACGCCAAGCGCGTCGCCGGGGAGGAGTTCTACAAAATCGAGAACGGCAAGATCCCAGAGCCGAGCCAGCTCACCGCCGATGAACAGCGTTGGCTCACCGGCGCATGGGGCGAGATCGAGGTCTCTAAGATGCTGGAGCAGGGACTCGATGACGAATATTCGCTGGTGGAGGACATCACCATCCACAAAAATGGGCGCGAATCCGCCAATATCGACCATTTGACCATTTCCCCGCGCGGCCTACTCCTCATCGATTCGAAGGTCTGGGGCGACAAGCTCAAGCCCGCGACGACGGGAGACTTCACCTACTTGCCAAAGAACACCCCCTATTGGGAGACAGTGTCGACTTGCCTGTACGAAGCGTCCTGTCTGCCGACGCGGCCGCGCGCCGTCATCATGGCCGTCGGCGGGGAGGCGGAGAAGCGCAACAAGCTCCCCATGGCCCTCAACGCCCACATCGATCGTTACGATCAGACCGGTTCCATCATGGTCAGCCCCATGCCCACGTACTTGGTTCCCATGTCACAGATCGCCGCCTACGTCGATGCGCTGGACAAAAAGCTACCAGTCGGCCCGACCACGACCTTTGAAAAGCTCAACGGCGCTTCATTCACCAGGTATTAAGAGCACGCTTATGCAGTCCTGACGCGGGGCACGCATAAAGGCAAACAAAACCCATGAGGATGATCCTCACGGGTTACTGCTCTGTCGTGCCTTGGGCTACGGGTTAACGGTACAGCACGGCGTTATAGATGACCATGCCCTGAGCATCCTCGCGCGGGAACTCATTCAGGCTGTTGACCTTGGCTGTTTGCTTTGGGGTGATCGAATCGAGAATCTCTGAGGTATCAGTCATTACGGCGTCCCTATTGTGCTTCTGGTAACCGCCTGATTGTCCCACAGCAATGCCGCAATCTCGGGAGCAAAAGGCTGCTCAGCGGACTACGCCTACGCAAGCAACCAAATGCAAAAACCCGGTCAGAGAGTTTCTCTCTGGCCGGGTTGCAATCACGTTGGTAGCGGGGGCTGGATTCGAACCAACGACCTCTGGGTTCTCACCCTCAAGTTCGAGCCACCTGCAGTTATTACCCTTTTACCTGCTGATTAGAGAGGTATAAGCATACTGGGCCTTACTGCGCCTTACCGCGGATTACCGACTCTTAAGTCCCGTTTTGAGTCCCACTTTCTTCACCGAGATTCAAGGCTCCCCGCATAGCGTCGACATCAGTCCAATCCGTGTAGTTGCGCGCGTTCACGTCGACGTCATGCCCGAAGTAGGCTGCACGCACCTGGGCGGGCACCCCTCGCGCGATGGCCCGGTTATTGAGCACCGTGCGCCAGTCATGGGATCTCATTAAAGCGACGTGGTCGTCCTGGACCTGCGCGCCGACATCTTTAAACAGAGCCGCTGACGCTTTCACGGCGTTGTCGGTGCGCAGGTCCAGGAGGCCAACGGCATCGGCCCAACACTGGGCTGGTTGGCGTTAACACTTATCGTCATAGGGGTTCTTATAGCGCTTATGACCTGGATGTTGTCCCAGGCTGCGCCGGGTATTGCTCACTTAGTCGAGGAATACCGTCGCAATCACCCGAGGAAAGAAACGAACCACTAACTAGAACACGTGCACCGTAAAAAGTAAAAATCCCCACAACACAGCGTAGCGGTTAACCGCTACGCTTCTTTTATGCTCTTCCTATGCCCCAACTTTGCAACAGCACCAATAAACTGGCGCCCCGGTTATAAGTTGGGGCGCCAAGTCGATGTGCTCGAGTCGGGGGATGTTAGTGGCCGGTGCCAAGCCGGCCAGACAGGCGGTTCAGCCGGTCCTGACTGGGACCGTCGAGCCCGATAATGGACACGGTTTTGCCTCTGTCCTGGAACTTCTGCGTAATCGCGTCAAAGGTCGCGACCGTGGAGGCATCCCAGATCTCCGCCTCAGTGAGATCAATAGTGATATGACGGGCAGAATCGGTGTAATCAAAGCGATAAACCAGGTCATTGCTTGATGCCCAAAACAACTGGCCATGCACCCGGTAGGTACGAGTATCAATCTCGCCATCGCCGTCGCCGTCGATCTCGGAGACCTTTTCAATGGAAGCGATATGTGCCATCCGACGGGCGAACATGATCATCGCGGTGACCACACCCAACACCACACCAATGGCCAGGTTGCTGGTGGCTAGGGTGGCAATAATCGTCACGGCCATAACAATGGTCTCAGAGACCGGCATGAGTTTAAGGGTGCGTGGATGCACCGAGTGCCAGTCGATGGTGCCGACCGAGACCATGATCATGATTGCCACCAGCGCAGCCATCGGGATCATGCCAACGATGTCGCCCAGTGCCAGGACCAGGACCAGCAGGAACACACCGGCTAACAGGGTGGATAGGCGGGTACGTGCCCCGGATTCGCGGACGTTGATCATGGTTTGACCGATCATCGCGCAGCCACCCATGCCGCCGAAGAAACCGGAGGCAATATTAGCCACCCCCTGTCCCCAGGATTCACGAGTTTTATCGGAATGAGTGTCGGTGATGTCATCGACGAGCTTGGCGGTCATCAACGATTCCATGAGACCGACCACGGCCATGGCCAGGGCATAAGGCGCGATGATCTGCAGGGTCTCCAACGTCCACGGCACGTTCGGAATAAACAGGGACGGTAAGGTCTCCGGCATCTTGCCCATGTCCGAGACCGTCGGGACAGTCAAACCGGCGGCAATGACCAAACCGGTGAGCACGATAATCGTGACCAGCGGGGCGGGGATCACACTGGTGAGCTTGGGGAAGAAAATCATGATCACCACACCCAAGCCGACGAGTGGGTAGACTATCCAAGGCACATCAATGAGGTGTTCGAGTTGGGCGGTGAAAATCATAATGCCCAGTGCATTGACGAAACCCAGCATCACCGATCGGGGGATAAAACGCTGAAGTTTCGCCACACCGAGGGCGCCGAGCACGATTTGTAGGACACCGCCCAACAGGACGGTGGCGATGAAATAATCCATCCCGTAACCACGCGCCACAGGAGCAATGACTAGGGCAATAGCCCCGGTGGCGCCGGTGGTCATTGCCGGGCGGCCACCGGTAAAGGCGATCGCAATGGCCATGACTACCGAGGAAAACAGACCCATGGCTGGGTCAACACCGGCAAGGATGGAAAAGGCAATGGCCTCAGGGATCAGCGCCAGGGATACCGCCAGTCCGGCCAGAATCTCTATACGGATACGGGCGGGGGAAGAAAATGCGTAACGGAAGGATGCGATGATCCCGGTAGGGGCATCAGCGCCGTCTGGACTCAGGAGGGGGCGGGGGGCCGCCGTGCTAGTTTCAGTCATAGATGTCCAATCTTTGAGGGGATAGGTAACTGGGCGAACGCCCGAAAGGAATCCAACCCTCTAGTAACTTTAGGTTTGGTGATGGTGGTCATGGTAGCGGGAGTTTTACTCAACCGCCAACCCAGGCACAGGAACCCGTGGGCAACATCACCGTGAAGGAGAACAGGCAATGCAAAACAGTAATTTCAAGATCGGCGAGGTCGTTGACCAGACGGGGTTGTCGATTCCCACCTTGCGTTATTATGACAACGTCGGCCTGATTACCCCATCGGGGCGTAGCCCTGGTGGGTTCAGGCTTTATAGTGAGGCTGATGTACGTCGTGTTTTGCTGGTGCGACGGATGAAACCGCTGGGGTTTACTCTGGATCAGATGCGGGAATTCCTGGAAGCTGCGGAGATTCTTCATAGTTCAGATGGCGGGCAGGAAAGTGATACCGCACAGCAGGCACGGAGTGATGCCAAGGCCACCCTTGCCGACATTCGTGAGGAGACGCGCACCCGCTACGAAAAGCTACGCAAGCAAATTGCCTACGCTGAGGAATTCCTCGATCTGGTCAACACCCTGGCACCCTAAACTGCCCCCATCCTTCGCAGGGAGAAAAAGACCATCGTATTGAATGCGCTCTGTCGAATCGCGTTCCAGATGAAGTGGACGAACGTCCGCGGCCTCTCCGGAGTGGATGGCGATAGTACAGAGGACTTCTGAAATCCGTGCAGACGACTCCTCAAAACGACACAGTCATCCAAGGTCACAAAATCGAAAATTGTCACTTAACCCCATCACTTCCAAACCGGCTTAAGTGACAAAATGCCATCGCTAAAGTCCCGATTTGAGTCCCAGGACGTGCGCCTTAAGAGAAATAACTAAAGCCCCTACCAGTGTTTCTCCTGGTAGGGGCTTGGAAGTTGGTAGCGGGGGCAGGATTCGAACCTACGACCTCTGGGTTATGAGCCCAGCGAGCTACCGAGCTGCTCCACCCCGCGTCGGGCGTCTATGTGATTATCGCCTGTCGCCGTAACCGGCAACGTGGAGTTACTATACATACACCAACTAATAGCGCCAAACCTCCTGCTCATTGGAGGTTTGGCGCTATCGTTTTTGTGCTCGAGTGGCGCGCTGGCGCGGATCGTGCTTACTGCGCCCGCTGGTACTCCTCCACCGCGCGGTCAAGGCGGTCGAGTGCACGGCCGTACTCCTCGAAGGAGCCGTCGCGAGCGCTCTCCAGGTTGCGCAGGGCGTCGTTGATGTTGCTCATCGCCTCGTCCTTATTCACCTGCGGAGCGTCCTGGCCATCCTCCGGCTGGGCGTCGCCTTCCGGCTTCGCCTCCTGGTTCTCACCTTCCGGCTTGGCGTCGTCGCCGGCGTTCTCGTCCACAACCTCGATGTCCTGGGCGGCCGAGGAGTGGATGCCCACCTGGTCAAGCGCCTGAGAGATCGTCGGCGCGTAGCCCACCTGGCCGCGGTAGAACACCAGCACGCGAAGCAGCTTCGGGAAGGCCGATTCCTGGTCCTTGCGCTGCGAGTAGATCGGCTCGACGTAGAGGATCTCGCCGCCGCCCACCGGCAGGGTGAGCAGGTTGCCGTTCTTCAGGTCGTTGGTGCCCTCCCACAGCGTGCGGTCGCGGGCAACCTGGTCGGAGGACATCAGGGCGTCCTGCGCCTGCTTCGGGCCCTGGGTCTGCTTGTTCGTCGGCAGCACGCGCACGGTGATGTCGCCGTACGTCTCCGGGTCGGAGGACACCGCCATGTGCGCAGACAGGAACTCGCGGTTCAGGCCGCGGAACGGGGTGATCAGCTGGAAGGAGGCCTTGTCCGTCTCCGGGTCTGCTGCCACGACGTAGTACGGCGGCTGGTTCAGCTGTCCGCGGCCCTCAGGGGCGGTCGGGTCGTTCGGCACGGACCAGAAGGCGTCGTTGTTGAAGAACACGCCCGGGTCATCCACGTGGTAGCGCGCCAAAAGGTCGCGCTGCACCTTGAACAGGTCCTCCGGGTAGCGCAGGTGCTCGCGCAGAGAATCCGAGATGTCAGACTCCGGGCGCACCGTGTCCGGGAAGATGCCCTGCCATGCCTTGAGCACCGGGTCGGTTTCGTCGAAGGCGTAGAGCTCCACGGAGCCGTCGTAGGCGTCCACGGTGGCCTTGACAGAGTTGCGGATGTAGCCGACGTTGTCGGTGATCAGACGCTGGGTGGTGCCGTCCGGGTTCAGGGCGTCCTGGGTGGTGTCCTGCAGGGAGTTGCGCGTGGAGTACGGCATCTGGGACAGCGTGGTGTAGCCGTCCACGATCCACTTCACGCGGCCGTCCACCACGGCTGGGTAGGTCTTGGAGTCCGTGGTCAGCCACGGGGCGACCTTCTCCACGCGGGTGCGCGGGTCGCGGTCGTAGAGCACCTTCGAGTCGCCACCAACGCGGTCGGACAGCAGGAAGTTCAGCTCCTGGTATTTCACCGTGTAGGCGAGGCGGTTGAAGATGTTGCCGATGTCCACGCCGCCCTTGCCGTCGTAGGTGTAGGTGGAGTTGTCCGTGTCGTACTCCACCGGGCCCTGGCCGGCCTCGCCCACAATCGCGTAGTCCAGGCCGTCCTCGGCAGAAGCGATCACCGGGCCGTAGTAGATGCGCGGCTCGTCGACCTTGATGCCCAGCTCCTCTGCGTCCTCGGAGGCCTTTGCGGCGGCGTTGGACTGCAGGTCGGACACCGTGAAGATGGGCAGGCCGCCGCGGGTGGAGCCGGCGTCCTGCGCCGCCTCGTCCACGGTGTTGGCCTGGGCGGCGATAAACCCGTTGCCGTGGGTGTACACCGTGTGGCGGTTAATCCAGTCGCGCTGGTTCTCACTCAGCGAGTTCGGATCCATCTCGCGGGCCGCAACCACGAAGTCACGCAGCTCGCCGTCCACCTGGTAGCGGTCCATGGCCAGCTGGTCCGGGAAGCCGTAGAAGTTACGCAGCTGCTGGTTCTGGGTAAACGTCGGAGAGATGATCTCCGGGTCCAAAAGGCGCAGGTTGGAAATCGTGGCCGCGTCGGAGGCGACGTCGGAGTTGGAGGTGTTGCCAGCGCCCCAGTTATCCAGGTAGGTCACGTTGTCGTCCGTAAGCCCGTACGCCTCACGGGTGGCCTCGATATTGCGGCCGATGTACTCGTACTCCTTGGCCTGGCGGTTGGGTTTGACGGAGAACTGCTCCATCAGCGCCGGCCAGACGTTGCCCACCACCAGAGACGACAACAGCATCAGCACGGTGGCCATGACCGGCACGCGGAAGTCGCGGTAGACGATGGAGGCGAAAAACGCCGCGGCCACCAAAACTGCAATGACGGTGAGGATGATCTTCGCCGGCAGCATGGCGTTGACGGTGGTGTAGGACGCACCGGTGAAGATGTCGTTTTCGCTGTAGAGCAGGTAGTAGCGCTCCAGCCAGTAGCTCACAGCCTTCAGCAGCATCCACAGGCCAGCGGTGACGGCGAGCTGGATGCGCGCGTTTTTGCTGATGTGACCGGAGATGCCGGAGACCTTGTTGCCAATGCGGATGCCGCCCAGCAGGTAGTGGCCTACCGCCGCGACCAAAAACGCCACCAGAAGCAGCATGGAAAGCGTGTCCACCACCGCGGAAATGCCGGGCAGGGTAAACGCGTAGAAGCCCAGGTCCTTGCCAAACTGCGCGTCGGTGGAACCGAACTCGCCGCCGTTGAACCAGAGCATGAACACGCGCCACATGCGCTGGCCGGCCAGGCCGGACAGGATGGCCACGACAACCGGCACCCACACCAGCATGCCGCGAACGGACTGCTGCACCTGCTGGCGGTACTGCGCGGCCTGGTCGAACGGCGCGGCCTGCTCCTGGGGTCTGCCGCGCCACGCCAGTCGGGCGGCAATCCAGGTGATCGCGCCGCCGAGCAGCGCAAAGATGATAAACAGCACCACGCGGACCAGGATCACGCGGTTAAACACGCCCCTAAAGTCCACCTCCCCGAACCACAGGAAGTCGGTGTACAGCCCGACTGCCATTGGCAGGAGGAAAAGAATGAGGCCCAAGACACCGATGGTGGTCATTAACCCCGTGTTCGGTTTCTTGGCGCGTGGTTGTGGCCGATTGAGGCGGGTAGCCAAGCCTGCTCCTTAGGAATTAGTGTGTGCAACGCAGATAAGCATCAAGCTTAAATAATCCAACGTCAAACTAGCCCGGAGGGTTCCCGTGCGCGAACAGCAAGCATTAAATAAGGCCATGATGGAGGCCGTCGAGTTCGTCCACGCGGAGGGGTGGGACGCTCCCCCGACACTGTTCGGCCTGGTACCCACGCAGTTGCTTGTCGACGAGCTGGGCCACCTCGACGACTCTTCCCCGTTAACACTGGTGGTCCAAGACCTCCCAGAGCACATCCTGCCCGGCTCCGAGGAACTGGGCGAGTACGTCTCCCGCATCGCCTGGCCGCGCGACGTGCAGGGCGTGATCTTGGCGCAGGAGATCGTGTTCAAGGACGCCTCCGCCGGCGAGGCCGCTGAGCCGCGCCCGGCACGCCTGTTCTCCGGCGTGCTGCGGGAAGAAGACATCGACCAGACGCTGCTGCAGCTGCGCCTGACCGAGGATGAGTTGGAGGAGCGCGGCGCGTTCGCCCAAGACGACATCGAGCTACGCGGCGGGCCCGGCGTAGCCCCGGGTGTAGTGGCGGCGCTGCGCTACGGCCTCGAGCAGGACCCGGACGAGCTGGTTTAGTATGTCAGTTGTGTCTACTTCCCGCCCCTGGTCCCGCTCCGTCTCCATCATCGCCGCCGCCACCGCCGCAGCGCTCACGCTAACGGCGTGCTCCAACGATTCCGACTCCGAGGACCCCGATACCCGCGCGCCGGAGATCACCTCCACGGAAACGCCGCCGAGCGAGCCAGAGCAGACCGGTCTCGAAACCGACACCGAGACCGACTCGGGCACCGAGACTGACACTGCGACGGTGACGTCGACGCGAAGCGAGACTGCTTCCAGCTCGCCCAAGTCGTCCACGACCGCCGCGTCCACGAAATCCTCGTCGAAGAAGACTGCTGCGGGCACGGCGGATGCGACGTCGACAAGCGGAAAGAAGCAGGAAGCTGACGCGCTGGCGGAAGTGCGCGAACGCTTCTCCACGTTGGCCCCGGAAGAGTTCTTCGACCAGTTCGACGACTGCGCGGCGGGCGGTTTGAGCGGCTCCTTCGACTGCTCCGGCGAGGGCATCGGCCAGTTCCAATTCTTCGACTCCGACTCCAAGGCCGCCTCGACAACGCAGCTTCTCACCGAGCTGCGCTCCTCGCGCGTGGTGGAAGACAACGGCGACCGCGTGGTGGGCTGGTCCACGCTCGGCACCTCCGCGATCATCACCGTGGTGGACAACGAGGCCGGTCAGGTGATGCAGCAGCTGATCTCCACCGAGCAGGATGATCCGCGCCAGCGTATCTACGACTTGGGGCTGGCCAAGCAGTAACTACTCGCAGGCGGGCACATCAGCACCCGCGGCGAAATCCTCCATCGCCTCGACGGCCTCGGCGAGGTTGTCCACCTTCGCCACCGTCATGTGCTCCGTGTCCACGCGTTTGACGGCGTCGCAGTTGCCGGCGGGCGCTAGGAAGAGCTCCGCACCGTCGTCCTCTGCGGCACGGATCTTGTGGGTGATGCCGCCGATGGGGCCGACCTTGCCGTCCTCGTTGATCGTGCCGGTGCCTGCGACAAACTTGCCGCCGTTGAGCGCGCCCGGGGTGAGCTTGTCAATGACGGCGAGCGAGAACATCATGCCCGCGCTCGGCCCGCCGATGTCGTTGAGGTTGTAGTTCACGCTGATGCCGCCGGCCGGCTCGGAAGTCATGAGGATGCCCAGCATGGGCTGGCCCTTCTCGTGCGGGTTCTCCCCCAGCTCCACCGCCTCGGTGCGTTCTTCGCCGTTGCGCTCGACGGTAATCTCGATCGTCTCGCCGGGGGTCTTGGCGCGCACAGCATCCTGGACTTCCTGCGGCGTTTCCACCTTTTCGTCTGCGACGGCGGTGATCAGGTCCTCCGGCTGCAGCACCCCCTCGGAGGCGCTGCCTTCCATCACGTCGTGCACCACCACCGTGGTGGGACGGTTCAGGTAATGCATGGCCGCCACCGTCGCAGACGCCTCGGAGGCGACAAACGCCTGCTGGTTGACCTCACGCACCTGATCCTCGTCCAAATCCGGCGGCATGATCTGCTCCACCGGCACGATCGTGTCGTCCGTGGCAACCCAACGCCCCAGCGCCTGGCCGAGCGTCATGTTCGTGCGCACGGACACGGTGGTCATGTTCAACTTGCCGCCGGTGTCCAGCGTCTCCGCGCCCTCGATGTCCACGACGGGCTCGCCGCCGACCTCGCCGAGCGTGTCAAAGGTAGGCCCCGGCCCTTCCGCCGCGTACGGCACTGTCAGGCGGATATCGGTGCCCGGGATGTGGTCCGCGGTCAGTGCACCTGCCAACAGCACGACGGGGATGGACCCCCAGACCAGGGTCGACCACCGCCGGTTCCGTGCTTCACGCGCTTTGGACATGGGCGCAGATTCTAGCGCAGGAGGCGCTTGACACTGTTGCTGGCTCTCAGCGAACCCATGAGCGTTGTGCCTGACTGTATTCTGGCTGGCATGACTAACGGATTCGGCTTTTCCTTTCCTAACGACTCGAACGATGACGGCGAAGGCGACGGCAACAATCGGGGCGGCGACGGAAACGGCCGCGGCAACGATAACGGTCGCGGTGACGCGAACAACCCGTTTGCCGCATTCGGCTTCGGCGGGGGCCAGCCCGGCGGAGGCGGCTTAGGCGACGTGTTTAACCAGCTGGGCCAGATGCTCTCCGGCATGGGCTCGTCCATGAACGCCCAAGCGTCGGGCGACGCGGTGAACTTTGAACTCGCCGCGCGCATGGCACGCCAGCGCATCGCCGGTGCAAGCCCGGTCTCCGAGGCGGACACCCGCGCGGCGGAAGAATCCCTGCGCTTAGTGGAGCTGTGGTTAGACGAGGCCACGGACCTGCCCGCAAGCGGCGCGAAGGCGCAGGCGTGGAACGCCGAGCAGTGGCTGAACCAGACCATGCCGATGTGGAAGCGACTGGTCAACCCCGTTGCGGAGCACATGAACCGCGCCCAGCTGGACTCCATGCCGGAGCAGGCCCGGGAGATGATGGGCCCGATGGCCGGGATGATGAACCAGATGAACTCCATGCAGTTCGGCATGAAGCTCGGCCACGCGCTGGGGGATCTGGCGCAGCAGGCGCTGACCGGCTCCGACTTCGGCCTGCCCGTCGCCCCCGCCGGCACCGCCGCGATACTGCCGCGCAACGTCACCCAGATTTCCAAGGGACTGGACCTGGCCGGCCAGGAAGTGATGGTCTACATCGCCGCCCGCGAGGCCGCGCGCCAGCGCCTGTTCCGCCACGTGCCGTGGCTGGTGGAGCGCATCGTCTCCTCCGTGGAGGAATACGCCGCCGGTTTGGAGATCGACACCTCCCACATCGAGGACATCGCCCGCAACCTCAACCTGGAAGGCGGCGACCCGCAGCAGATCCAGGAGGCGCTGCAGAACCTGCAGGGCGAGGACCTCTCCCCGCGCGTGGGCACCCGCAACGCCGGCGCCACCTCCCGCCTGGAGACGCTGATCGCCTTGGTGGAAGGTTGGGTCGACGTCGTGGTGGCCGAGGCTCTCGGCGAGCGCATCCCGTCCACCCCGCAGCTGGCGGAGGCGTGGGCGCGCCGCCGCGCCACCGGCGGCTCCGCCGAGCAGGCATTCGCCAACATCGTAGGCATCGAGCTGGGCGCGCCGCGCACCCGCGACGCCGCCGAGCTGTGGCGCCGCATCGACACCGCCGTGGGCACCAAGCGCCGCGACCAGGTGTGGAACCACCCGGACTTCCTGCCGTCCGCGGAACACCTGGACAACCCGGCCGCGTTCATCGACACGCTGCTCGACGACGCGCCGGACACCGACTTCGACGACGAGTTTGCCAAGCTCGAGCAGGAGCTGCGCGACAACCCGGAGCTCAAGCGCGAAGACGGCGACGGCAAGGACGACGGCCGCGAGGACGGCACGGAACTTTAAGGGCGGTCCTCACCCGAAGCGCTGGTATGCCTCCAGGTAGCCGCGTGCGCGCTCCGCGTACGGCACCTTGTCCGCCCACTCGTAGAACTCTTTGCTGTGGTTCGGGATGAACGTGTGCGTCAGCTCGTGCACGATCACCGCGTCCAACACGTAATCCGGCACCTGCTTTAACCGGTCGCTGATCCGAATGTCGCCGGTGGACACCGTGCAGGAACCCCACCTCGATCGCTGGTTGGACACCCACCTGATTGAGCCGAGGCGCGCCTGGCCGTCCAGGACGTGCTTATTCAGGGAATCGGCGCGCGTGCGCAAGGAGACGTCGTCACGCGGGCGCGCTTTTGTCTTGCGCTCGAGCTTGGCCAGCATCTCGGCCACCGCCTCGCACTCTTGCGCGTTAGTGAAGTGCGCGGGGATGCGGATCTCCGCTACACCGCCCACCAGCCGCGCCTGCACCGAGCGCGTCCTGCGCGCCGAGCGGATCACGCGGTACGGCGTCGAATTGTTCTGTGTTTGCCTGCCAGCCATGGCAATGCATTGTAGGATCCCGCATCGGGGGTGGATGCAGGGATGATCAACGACAACACACGGGTGAAACTCGCCCACGGCGCGCACCCGTTTCTGCGCGCAGACAACGTCATACAGTTCGGCGCCGACGCCACGCGCACGGGCCTGGTCACCACCGAGCACGCCAAGGACGTCGCGGCGCTGTTGGGGGTGCTCATGCGGCCGCGGAGGCTGGGCTGGGTGGTGGAGCAGCTTATCTCGCTCATCGGTGCCGAGGCAGCCCGGAGCCTTACGGACGACTTGCTCAGCTACCGGGTGCTCGTGCCAGCCGCCAAGCCCGAGGTGCTGCTCGTCGGCCATGGACGGCTGGCGGCGGCGGTGACTGCCAGACTGCGCGAATGCGGGTTAGATGTGCGCACACAAGCGCGCAACGAGGCATTGTCGAAGTTCCTCCTGCACAGCGAGAAGTGGGTGCCGGTGGCGGCGGTGAACACCACCGCCCAACTCGGCGAGCTCGCCGCGCTGACCCGGCAGCGCCAAGGCGCGGTGCTGCCGGTGACGCAGGTGGACGCGCGCGTGGTGGTGGGCCCCGTGTGCGCCCGCCCTGGCCCGTGCCCTTTGTGCATGCGCCTCTACCTTCTGGACCGGGACCCGAACTGGCCCGTGGTGGAGCAGCGCGCGCCGCTGAGCGTGCAGGGCGATCCCGTGGCTGCCACGGCCGGCGCCGCTTTTGCGGCGGTGGCGCTGCGGCGTTTGGCGGGCGCGCCGGACCCGCCCGGGGTCTCCGCGCCGAAGCCTGGTGCTGGGGTGCTCACGGTGGTCGACCCGTTCGCGCCGACACCCGTGTCCACGGCGACGCTGCCGCCCCACCCGGACTGCGCCATGTGCTTCTAAGCTTCGGAGCGCCTCCGGACGCCCCCTTACCGGAACTGCCCCAGCACCTCGAGCACGCCGGCGCCGTAGTTGTCCACCTTCACCGGGCCCACGCCGGAGACTCCGAGCAGCTCGCGCTCGTCGGCAGGCATGGCCTCCGCGATAGACATCAGCGTCGCGTCGGTGAACACCACGAACGCCGGCTGGCCCGCTGCACGCGAGACGTCCAGGCGCCAGCGCTTCAGCGCAGCGTAGACGGCCTCGTCGAAACTCGGCTCGCACTCCTCGTGGCGGCCCAGGGACTTCTCCGCGGGCGTGCCCAGCTGGTTGCCGCACACCCGGCAGCGCTTCGCGCGCTTGAGCCGCTGCGGGGATTGCTCCACCTCCAGCTCCGGCACCAGCCCGTCCAAGAAGCGCGAGCGGGTGCGGTTTTTGTGCCCGCCCTCCTGGCGCGCCAGCGACCACGACATGTGCAGGTGCTCGCGCGCGCGGGTCACGCCGACGTAGAACAGGCGGCGCTCCTCCTCGATCTGCTCGTCGCCCGCCTTGAGGGCATGCGAAATCGGCAGCGTCTTTTCCACCAACCCCACCAAAAACACCGCGTCCCACTCCAGGCCCTTCGCGGCGTGCAGGCTGGCCAGAGTTACCCCGTCCACGGCCGGGGGCTGCTTCGCCTCGGCGCGGCGGCGCAGCGACCCCAGCACCTCCCCCATGGTTGATGCCTCGCGGGTGCGCACGATCTCCTCGATCAGATCCACCAGCGCGTTCAAGGACTGCCAGCGCTCGCGTGCCTTCGCGCCCTCCGGTTCCTCCGGCGTCAGCCCCAGCGGGGCGAGCGCGGCACGCGCAATGCGCACCGGATCATCCGGCAGGTCCGTGCGCTTGGAGGCGCGCAAAAGCTGCGCGAACGCCTCGCGGATTTCCGCGCGTTGGAAAAACCCTTCGCCGCCGCGGACCTGGTAGACAATCCCCTCGTCCGCAAGTGCGGCTTCAAACGCGGCGGACTGCGCGTTGATGCGGTACAAAATGGCGATCTCGCGGGCAGCGACGCCGTCGTTAAGCAGCTTGCGCACCTTCTGCGCCACCGCCCGCGCCTCCGCGGGCTCGTCGTCGTAGCCGTTGAACTGCGGCTCCGGGCCGTGGCCGCGCATGCCTTCAAGCTGCAGGCGGGTGCCCGCGATGCGGCCGGTGGCCTTGCCGATGACGGTGTTGGCCAGGTCCGTGATCTCCACGGTCGAGCGGTAGTCGCGCTGCAGCTTCACGACGGTCGCGTGTTCGTACGTGCGCGAGAAGTTCAAAAGGTAGTCCGGGGTCGCGCCGGTAAAGGAGTAGATGGTCTGGTTGGCGTCGCCGACCACCGTCAGGTCGTCGCGGGTGCCCAACCATGCCTCCAGCACCCGCTGCTGCAACGGGGTGACGTCCTGGTACTCGTCCACCACGAACGACTGGTACTGCGCGCGAAACTCCTCCGCCACCGCGGGCGCGTTCTCAAGTGCGCCGGCGACGTGGATGAGCAGGTCGTCGTAATCGATCAG